>CAZWBH010000005.1:0-55132 GCA_964632155.1 uncultured Mailhella sp. | reverse complement strand
ATGGCTGGTAGTGGACCAGTGCAACGTTGAAAAGCTTGGTATCCCCACGGTAACCATCGTCACCGATCAGTTTACCACTCTTGCCCGCGGCACACAGAAAAGCCAAGGGCTGACCGATCTTTGTTTTGTGGAAGTTCCGCATCCTCTGGGTATGCTTCCGAAGGAAGAAGTCCATGCCAAGGTGGACGCGGCGTTCGACAACATCATAAAAGCCGCCACAACGTGGCAGCCTTCCAAGGAAAATAAGGCTGAACAAGCCAAACCGTATCCGGCCCGTACCTTCAAGTATACTGGTACTTACACTGATGTGAACAAAATGTTCGCCCAGAGGAAATGGTCCCTCTCCCTGCCCATTGTTCCGCCCACGGTGGACAAGGTGGCGGAGATGCTCAAGGGGACGAAGCGCGACCCCGCCGAAGTCGTATGGGTCGTTCCTCCGCGCAACGGTATGCTGACGGTGGAACTCGTGGCCACGCTGGGCGTCATGGCCGGGGCGCAGCCCGAACATATGCCGCTGCTTCTGGCCATGGTTGAGGCCATGAAACAGCCCGAAGCGGCATGGCGTGGCACTTCGACCACAACGGCGGCCACATGCCCGCTGATCATCATCAGCGGACCCATTGTGGAAAAGTTCAAGCTCAATGCCGGAACCGGCACCGCGGCCGGCGAAAATCCCGTAACCAACGCGCTCGGCTATTTCGTCAATCTTGTCGGCGACGTTGTGGGTGGCTCCGTGCCGCCAAGCCTCGACAAGAGTACGCACGGTTCCTCATTTGACCTCACGGCCAATGTGATTTGCGAAAATTTCGCGGGAACGCCGTGGGAACAGTCCTTTGCGGAAGAGCAGGGCTTTACCCGCAACGACAGCATAGTGACTATTTCCACTTCCTATCTGCCCAACGCCAACATCGACCACGACAGCGTGAGCAGCGTGGACTTGTTAAACACCTTCAGCTCCGGTATCGCCGGCACCGCGTCCGGCATCGGCAGTTGCCTTACGGTGAACAGACGCGATCCCGCAAGCCCTTACGACAGGCCGCTCAGCCAGTGGAACAACTCGGTCACCTACGCTTTGCTCGTGGTATGCCCCGAACATGCGCAGACGTTGATCCGCGACATGAAGACCAAGGACGCCATCAAGGATTACTTAGTCAAGAATATCGTGTTGCCGTACAAGTTCTACACCAAGGCCATTTGTATGCCGCCCGAAGCCTTCGGCCCGTATGACGAAAACACGCTTATTCCGCGCTTCACACAGCCGGATTCCATCAAGATCGTGGTTTCCGGAGGCGCCGGCAAGCAGTCTCAGTTCTGGGTGCCGTTCCCCCAGGTCTGGAAGCCGGTATCCGCGAAGATCGCCGAATAAACCTCGCTACGGAGACGCGGAAGTATCCATGCTCCCGCGTCTCCGGTTGATTTTGCTTCCCGCGGCGAAAGTGGCATTGCGTGGAGAGGGGTTTGAAACGATCCCATTACAAATCTTTACAAAGATCTTTGGTGCTGTTTTCCCCGGAATTCATGTATTCTTTTCCCTGATCTATGGCGAAATTTTATTAACCCTTGAACAGGAGAATGAAAGTATGAAATTTTCATCGATCATCGCCTTGAGTGCCGCGTTGCTTCTGGGCGCGCCTCTGGCTCAGGCGGTGGAACAACCGCAGGAGTGGGAACTTGTCAACCCTGCCGGCGTCATCAAGCAGGCGCAGATAGATCCGGCCAAGCGCATCACTTCGCTGGACGGCAAGACCGTGGCCCTGCGCTGGAACGGCAAGAACAACGGCAACGTGGTGCTGGATCGGATAGGTGAGCTGTTGAACAAGCGCTATCCTTCCGTCAAGGTCGTCAAGACCTATACGGATACCAGCCTCAACACCATTTCCGGGACGCCGGCCAACTCCGAACGCATCGCCAAGGCCGTGGCCGCGGTGAAGCCGGATCTGGTCATCGCGTCCCAGGGCGACTGAGGCAGCTGTACTTCATGGCTGATCGTGGATCAGTGCAACGTTGAAAAAATGGGTATTCCCACAGTTACCATCATGACCCCTGATTTTGTTTCTCTGGCCAGAGGAACACAGAAAAGCCAGGGGCTTACGGATCTGTGCCTCGTTTCTGTCCCTCACCCTATCGGCATGATCCCCAAGGAGGAAGTTCATGCCAAGATAGACAAGGCTTTTGATGATATCGTCAAGGCGGCGACGCAGTGGAGTCCTTCCAGTGAAAACGCTCCGGTGCAGGCTGCCGCGTATCCAGCAAAGCATTTCAAGTTCACCGGCACTTATGCCGATGTGAACTCGCTCTTCGAAAAGCGCAAGTGGTCCCTAGGCCTGCCCATTGTCCCGCCGACTCCTGAAAAGGTCGCGGCGATGCTCAAGGCCACCAAGCGGAATCCCGCCGAGGAGCTTTGGATCGTTCCTCCTCGCAACGGCATACTCACCGTGGAACTTGTGGCCACGCTCGGCGTCATGGCCGGGGCGCGGCCTGAACATATGCCGCTTCTTCTTGCCACGGCTGAAGCCATGGCCGATCCGGACTCCGCCTGGCGTGGCACTTCCACCACCACGGCACCCACCGTTCCTGTGCTTTTCATCAGCGGACCCGTTGTGGATCAGCTGAAGCTCAACTTCGGTACCGGTACCAGTGGCCCTCTCAATGAAGTGACCAATGCCCTTGGCTACTTCATCAATCTTGTGGGCGATGTTGTGGGCGGTTCCGTGGTACCTTCCCTCGACAAGAGTTCTCACGGATCTCCCGGCGATTTTGTGGCCCATATCTATGTGGAAAATGCCAAGGCCAATCCTTGGAAGACCACTTTTGCCGAAGAAGAGGGCGCCAAAGCGGGAGAAAGCGTTGTCTCGTTGCTTACCTGCTACCCCGGCAACGGCAACATCGACCATAACAACCTGACGGGCGCGGGCCTGCTTAACACCTTTGCGCTGGGCGCTCTGGCGACTCCGGCCGGCATAGGAAGCTGCTTTGCCGATTACGACAAACCGTACATTCCCGCCAACAGCATTGTTATGGATATGCTGGTGCTTTGCCCCGAACACGCCGCCACCATCGCTCAGGACTTCCCCACCGTGGAAAGCGTGCAGAACTACCTCCAGAAAATGGCTGTCATGCCTCTGAAGTACTATGCGCCTGAACGCTGTGTGCCCCCGGCGGAACTGGCGGCTACGCCCGATACCTTTCTTCCCCGTTTCGTCAACCCGAAGTCGTTCAGGATCTTCGTTTCCGGAGGCCCTGGCAAACAGTCGTGGATATGGGGTCCCTTCACCCAGGTGCTTCGCCCTGTGACCAAGGTCATCCACGAACTTCCTTCCGTCCAATAACGCCTCACAGGAGCGGATTCCCATGCACGGGAATCCGCTCTCTTCCTTTCACATAAACATGAAAAAGGAGAATTCATGTCATCTTCCCGCCGCGAGTTTCTGAAGAGCGCCGCCATCGCCGGCGCCGTTGCCGCCACTGCGGGTACCGTGTTCACGGGGAAGGCCACGGCTGCAACGCCTCCTGTCGACAAGGATCTGGAAGGCGTCATTGAGATGCATGTTCACGCCGATCCCGATGTGCGCGCTCGTTGCGTGGATCAGCTTACGCTTACGGAGCAGTGTCGTCGTAACGGCTATCGGGCCATTATGTACAAGTGTCACGATTTCTGCACGGCGGATAATGCCTATCTTCTGAGGGCCATGGTTCCCGGGATAGAGGTTTTCGGCGGCATTGTCCTCAACCTCAATTATGGCCCGAAGGTTAATGTGCAGGCCGCAAAAATGGCGACACAGATCACGGGCCATTATTGCCGTTGCATCTGGATGCCCACCTATCAGTCGGCATTCGATATGCGGGGAAAGAAAACCCCCGGTGTTCCTGTCCTTGACGAGTCCGGCAAGGTTCTGCCTGAAGTAGTCAAAGTCATGGAACTGTGCCGTGATCAAAATATTATTTTCGCTACCGGTCATTCTTCCCCTGAAGAATGCGTCATCCTTTCCGACAAGGCCAAAGAAGTAGGGGTGACAAAGTTTGTGGTTACACACTCCACACAGGCTCCGTGGCTTCTGTCCATGGATCAGGCCAAGAAGTGTCTCGAAAACGGGGCTTATCTGGAACACTGCATTCTTCCGTTCTATAAGGGGACGCATTCTCTGTTGCCGAAGTATTTCGATGCACGCCAGACAACCATGAAGGAATTTGCCGACTATATTGCTCTTGATCCTTCGCATCAATTCCTGGCTACGGACTGCGGTATGGCCAGGATGCCCAGTCCCGTGGATGCCATGCGCGATTTTATCCACGGGCTGAGAGATGCCGGTGTTTCTGAAAAGGTTCTTGATACGGTCAGCCGCAAGGTCGCGGCAGGTCTGCTTGGCCTTGATTAGCAAACTTGACGGACTCCTCTGTTTTAGGCAAAAGAGAGGATTCCGTCTGAATCAGTGAGAAAACATGCCGCATATTCGAGTCATTTTTTTCCTGCTGATGGCACAATTTCTTTTTCCCTGTGCCGTTAAGGCTTTGACGCTGTGCAACCCCGCAGGTCAGACGGAAGACGGCGTGTATATCGACGCCGTGCTGAACCAGACCACAGGAAAGGACACGGTCTTTCCCCGTGCCGAACGCGAAACGCCTGAACTTGCCGGAGACGAACTCGAAGCCTTCAACACGCTCTTTCTGGTCCGCGGCTGGGGCGACGGACTGCCGCTCGTTCCGCCCACTCCGGAAAGGGTGGAGGCTATGATTGCGGGTTACGACCTGCCCGGCGATTTTCCCATCGCCACGCTGGCGCCCATGGAAGGCGTGGCCACGGTGGAAAAGATTGCTGTCAACGCCGTCATGGCCGGGTGCGAACCCCGGCATATGCCGCTCCTTGTCGCGGCTGTGGAAGCGGTGAGCCACCCGGAATTTGATCTGCGCGGTATGTCCACAACTACCAACTCCGACGCGGTACTTATGATCGTGAGCGGACCCATCGTGAAAAAAATGGGCCTGAACGCGGGAACGGGTGCCTTCGGGCGCGGGAACCGCGCCAACGCCAGCATAAGCAGGGCTCTTCACCTTGTCATACAGAATGTGGGTGGGAGCCGTCAGGGGATCACGGATATGTCCACCCTCGGCCAACCCGGCGAATTCGTCATGTTTCTGGCGGAAAACGCCGACGCCAGTCCCTGGCCTTCCTGGCATACGGAATTCGGTTTCCTGCCGGAGCGCAACGTGGTCACCGTTGCCTCTGTGGAAGGCTATTCCGGCATTATGGGCATAGGTTACAGCAGACCGGAGTATCTGGGTCTCATTGCGCAGTGGCTCAAAGGGCATGACCGCCCGTACCGTAGCGCCGTCATTCTGCTCATCGCGCAGGACACCGCAAAAATGCTGGCGCAGGAGGGCTGGGATCGCGAAAACATACGGCAATATCTGCGTGAACACGCCAAGGTTCCGTTTAAGGAATGGATACGCCAGTATCATTCTGCGAAGGAAGCCCGAAGGGGCGTTCCCGAGGACGTGCTTTTCACCAAAGACGAAAACGCCATGATTCCCAAGCCGTTTTTCGATTCCATGCCCATCATCGTGGTCGGGGGCACCGGTGAAAAGAGTATGATTCTGCCCTGCTGGGCGGCGGGGCGCATGGTGAGCGCGGAGGTACGCCTGCCCTATGACTGGAAGTGAAACAAAATGTAAAGAAGTCGGGAACGAATCTTTACAAAAAAACGCTTAACTCCGCGGAAGAAGTCTTTATATTAAAACAATCTTTTTTCCACGCTCTTCACACAAAGGAGAACTTCATGAAACTGCGTTTTATCATCCTTGCCCTGGCGCTGATGCTTTCTTCCGCGCCTATGGCCTTTGCCAATTCCGACAATCCCTTTGAACTCAACAACGCCACCACGGAAGAACTCATGAACAGATGCTTCTTCTCGCAGGAAGATGCCGAGCGTATTCTGGATCTGCGTGATTCCATGGGCGGATTTCAGAGTTGGGATGATTTGAAGGAACTCAATCTGACTCCTGCGCAACTCAGCATTCTGGCCTCGGAAGCGACCATTTCCGGCATCACTACGGATTGTAACTGCTGACGCGTTTTTTTCTGAATTTGTCCCAGAACGGCCCGGGCTTGAAGACCCGGGCTTTTTTATGGATTGTGAAGGGCGTTCTGAAAGTCGAAGCGGCAAGGGTTATCGGCAGACGTAGAGTTGTCCCTTGGGAACTTATCCCCACAGCGCGAGACCGATGATTCGGCCAATATAGGCCGCAACGTAGGCCACGCCGGTATTGAAGAGCATACTGAAGAAGACCCACTTCCAGCTTCCCGCCTCGTTTTTGAGTACGCAGAGCGTGACGAAACAGGGAGAATAGATGAGGACAAAGAGCATGAGAGAGAGTGCCACAACTTTGGACCAGCTCTCGTCTGAAGCCAGTTTTGCGGAGAGAGAATCAGGTTCATCGGGATCTGTCTCGCCGATGGAGTAGGCCGTACCCATGGTGGAGAGTACGGCTTCCTTGGCGGCCACGCCGCTGATCAGCGCAACGTCTGTTCTCCAGTCAAAGCCCAGGGGCCTGAAGATCGGTTCTATGGCCGCGCCCAGTCGCCCGCCAAAGGTGTTGCGTATGGTCAGTGCGGCAAGTTCGTTTTCCCTGTCGGTCTTTTCGACTTCCAGAGCGTCTTTTTCCTTTACGGCGCTTTCCATCTGTTCTTTCAGCCCGGTCGTCTCGCCGTTTGCCGCCAGTTCCTTCTGAAGTTCGACAATTTTTTCCTCCATCGGGGAGATTTTCTCCTGGAGCGCCGCGATTTTTGCCTCGATGGGGGCTGATTGTTCTTCATCAAGCCCGGGGAAGGTAAGCGCCGCCCAAAGCACGATGGAAATGGCCAGAATGATGGTACCCGCCTTTTTAATGTACATCCAGGATCGTTCCCAGGTGTGTGTCACTATGCTGCGCAGTGTAGGCAGACGGTAGGGAGGGAGTTCCATGACAAAGGGCGTGGAGGCTCCCTTGAGCAGGGTAGAGCGCAGAAAGCGGGAGACAATGAGAGCCACAGCCCAGCCTGCCAGCGTGATGCCGAACATGATACCCGCCTGATTATCGGCAAAAAAGGCAGCGGTCAGCATGAGGAAGACGGGGATTTTGGCGCCGCAGTTCATGAGGGGCAAGGTCAGCATGGTGGCCATGCGTTCCTTTTCACTGCGCATGGTTCTTGTAGCCATTACGCCGGGAATGGCGCATCCGCCGGCAATTCCGCCCGCAATGATGAAGGGCATGACAGACGCGCCGTGCAGGCCGAAGACACGCATGACGCGATCCAGCATATAGGCCATGCGGGCCATATAGCCGCTGTCTTCAAGGAAGGCGACAATGAGAAACATAACCATGATGAGCGGCACAAAGCTGAGTACGCCGCCCACGCCGCCGATGATGCCGTCACAGACGAGTGAGCGCAAAAGCCCTTCGGGCAGAATGTTCGCCGTAACTTCAGCCAGCCAGGCGAAAAAATCCTCCACCCATTCCTGTGGATACGCGCCCAGCTGGAAGGTGGCCCAGAACATGAAATAGACCACCGCCAGCATGATGAGAGGGCCGCACAGGGTGTTGGTGAGTATCTTGTCGATCTTGTCAGTAAAAGCCAAGCGATCCTTGGTGTCGTCTTTGCGCAGAACGCCGTCCTTGAGTACGCTGTTGATGTATCCGTAGCGATAGTCGGTGATGATGGCGTCAGGCGTGGCTTCAAGAGTGCTGGCCAGATGCGCGGCGAGAGTATCGCGGATGGCAAAAAGTTCATTCGCCGTGCCAGCCTGGGCAGCCTTCAGTTGCGCGCAAAGGGCCTCGTCATTCTCCAGAATCTTGATGGCAGTCCAGCGCGCGGGGTAGCGGCTGGTCAGAACTTTCTTTTCGCGGATGATGTTTACCATTTCCAAAATGGCGGGATCCAGGTCTGGCCCGTAGCTGATGACAAGTTCCGTCGCTTCCTTGGAAGATTCTTCAATCGCTGTGCGCAGAGCCAGTTCAAGCCCTTCGCCGGAACGGGCCACTGTGGCCACGGCTGGAATACCAAGACGCGCGGAAAGACGTTTGAGGTCGATGTCTATCCCTGCCTTGCGCGCTTCGTCCATCATATTGCAGGCTAGAACCACGGGCTGGCCGAGTTCGCGAAGCTGAAGCGCCAGGAAGAGTCCGCGTTCAAGCGTGGATGAGTCAATCACATCAATGACGGCGCAAGGCCGTTCTTCAGGGTTTTCCGGTGCGAGAACTTCGCGCGTCACGCGTTCTTCAATGGAATAGGCCGTCAGGGAATAGGCGCCGGGCAAATCCACAAGAACAACCCTGACACCGTCCAGAGAGACCCAGCCTTCCTTTTTTTCCACCGTCACGCCAGGGTAGTTGCCCACGTGCTGATGGGCGCCCGTATAGCTGTTGAAGGCCGTGGTTTTGCCGCAGTTTGGGTTGCCGGCAAGGGCGATGCGTATCTCGCGCTTCTTTCCTTCCAGGGATGTTGCCTCGCTCGTTCTTTCCTTTTTATCAGAGGCGGGGGAATTCATTGAACCTCCACGGAGACAAAGTCGGCTTCACTGTTACGCAGAGCAATGGTGCTTCCCTCTATGCGCAACGCCACAGGATCACGGAGGGGGGCCTTGCCCACGACTTTAATGGACACGCCAGGGATGAGTCCCATATCACGGATACGTCTCCCAAGTTCACCGCGGGCGGAAATTTTTGTGATGCTGGCCTTCTGACCGGGGGCGAGTCGACGCAGATTCATTGAAGACATATTTCCTCCTATAAATAAAAGTGAAATTCACTTTCAATTTTAGAATACAAGAAAAAACGGAACAACACTTAATCCCAGAAAATCCTTTGATCTGCCGGAAAGAATGAACAGCGATGGCTTGTACGGACTTCCGGATGAGGCGCTACACTATGCGAAAGGGCGCCATCACGCACCCGGGAGGAAGCGTTTTCGCAGGAAAAAAGTGTAAGTTCACCAGCGCCGGAAGGGATCCTTCCGTACTCCTGCCTTTGCCCTGGTTGAAACCCGGGCAGGATTCCCCTTTTGTGCATCTCTTCTTTTTTTTGCGTACAGAAGAAGATTATTGAAATTGAAAATACATGTCAACTTAAATTTGGAGAATTTTTCGCTCTCAGCAGACGATAAATTATTCTGCTTATGCGGTTGTGAAGAGTTTTGGGAAAGATTGCGCCGCTCTGGCGATTTTTTTCCATTCCTTCTCTTCCTTCTCTGTGCATGGAGAAAAGCCTTGCCTTGCCAGTTTTCATGATCTTTACCCTTTCTCAAGGCAAGCGGGAGGGAGGATGCGCGCCGCATTTCGACGGAATGACCGTGCGTACAGGCGAAACGCGGTATAAAGACATTGAGGTTTTCAAACGTTCTCCAGAAAATTCTCCCGCGCTGTATTCTTGTGTCGACCGCGACCGTTCCATGCCTGTGCAGTCGCGTATCGCTTTTTGTTCTTGTTTTCGCTACAAAAGCGCCGTAAACTTGAGTTTCGCATTCCCGTTTGGCGGAGTCTCCTTCGTTTCTTTTATAAGTTGAGGTTTCTATGTTGCGTATTGATGAAAAACGTTGTTCCCGCGATGGGCTTTGCGTCCGTGACTGCCCTGTTGGTTGCCTGAAAATGGTCGAAGGTTCTGTCAGCTTCCGCGCGGATGCCCACTGCATTAAATGCGGACACTGTGTGGCCATCTGCCCCAGGGCCGCCATCTCTCTGGACGGGCAGAATCCTGACGGATTGCCGGGCGTTTCCACCATGCCCACGGAAGAAGCCATGATTTCGCTTATCCGTTCCCATCGTTCCATCCGCCAATTCAAGGACGATCCTCTCCAGCGCGACCTTGTCCTGCGCGCGCTGGATACCGCCCGCTATGCCCCCACCGGCAAGAATGTGGAAAATGTAAAGTGGCTTATTCTTGACGGAAGGGAAAAACTGCGGAGCGTGGCTTCAGCCGTGGCGAACTCCATGCACGGTCTGCCGGAACTCGAAGGCGTTGTCCGGTCGCATGAACGGGGCAACGATCCGATTTTCAGAGGCGCCCCCTGTGCCATCTTTGCCTATGCCGATGAAGAGTACCCGCTCTCCATGGCGAACTGTACCATCGCCATAGCCTGGCTAGATCTGCTTCTGTCAACGATGGGCATAGGCTCCTGCTGGGCTGGATACGTTGTGACAATGGCGCTTCGCAGTGAGAACGTGCGCCTAGTCATGGGCCTGAAGGAAAAAGAGAGACCCTTTGCCGGACTCATGGCGGGATGGCCAAAAGTACGCTATGCCCGCATACCTCTTCGCAAAAAGCCCGATGTCACCTGGGTATCCGAGTAATCGCCATGCGCGTCTCTTTTCGCACCTTCCTCTGTGGTCTCGCCATGGGGGCCGCCGATATTGTCCCGGGTGTGTCTGGCGGTACCATAGCCTATATCACAGGCATTTATGAACAGTTACTCCAGGCCATCAAAGCCTTCGATGCCAGCTTTTTCCGCCTGATGCTACGTTTTTCTATAGGCAAGGCGCTGCGCCGAATCCCCTGGAATTTTCTCCTGCCCCTTGTCTGCGGTATTGCCATATCTATTTTCAGTCTGGCCCGTCTCACTCTATACCTGCTTCATGCCTGGCCGGAAGCACTCTGGGCTTTTTTTCTCGGGCTTATTCTTTCGTCTGTTTTGATGCTTCTGCAAAAGCAGAATATACAACGTACCAACGTTATCCTCATGGCGCTCGGTGCCGTTTTGGCCTGGATGCTTTCCGGCGCCGAAAGCCTGGCAATGTCTCATGCCCTTCCCCAGATTTTCCTTGCCGGATTCATTGCCTTCTGCGCCATGATTTTGCCGGGAATCTCCGGTTCCTTCATGCTCGTTCTCATGGGGCAATACGCCTTCATCCTTTCCGCCGTAGCCCACATGGATATTCCTGTTCTCGCGGTGTTTCTTGCGGGAGGAGTCTGCGGACTCATGGCTTTCACCCGTGTGCTTTCGGCATGTTTTCAGCGCTACCCTTCGGAAACCAACGCCATACTCATCGGCGTGATGGTCGGCTGTCTGCGCAAGGTATGGCCATGGCAGGGACAGAATTTGCCCGCTCTGGACGGAACAACAGCGCTTGCCGGTCTGACTTTTCTGCTGGGCGCGATACTGCCCCTCGCTATTCAATACCTAGCGCTTCGTAAGCATGAATCGTGATGCTACTGATCCGCATTTCATACGTTTGAATCATGAAACGCCATCTTCCTCATGGATTTGCCTTGTAAAAGTTCATGTTTTTCTAAGAAGATCATATAGCCCATTAATTATTTTATCTTTTGTGTCACGTAAATTGCGTAATTTTTCTAATTTTGAATCAACATAGGAACTATCTGGAAAAATTATATAAGAGATATATGATTTTGTTGCTTTATTATAATGCATTTCAGTTATTCTGGTAGCTTTATTGAATGCGGAGCGAGTGGAATCGCGGTGTTCGCGCAAATTCTCTTCCTGTTTTTGATTCTCAGCATCTTTCTTAAGACTTATTTTTCAGCGGGCACAATGCCCAGAATACTGGGGAGTAACGTTGCCGGGTTGCCAGAAAAATATTTTGCCGGGGAATGTCCGTTCCATATGCGGGAATCCGCGCCAAGGCGCACGAAAAGAGAAGCTTCACTGCCGCCCTCCACATACATGGCGGAGTTGAGGTTCAGCTCGCTGTGAGTCTGGAGAGCTTCCACAAAGTCGTGTACGGAAACGGCGCTTTCGCAGTGCAGAAAAAATATACGTCCGTTCAGATCTTCAGCTATGGCCGCCACAGCGTGTTGCGGCCCGGACTCGGGCCAGAGCTGCCGTCCGTCCGCACCCATGAGGCGAAAGTTTTGCACGACAATGTCATACTGAGACAGAAGTTTCTCCCAGTCGTCCCTTTCCCGATCCAATACAGCGGCGCGGGGCAGTCCCGGCTTGCGGGGTCCGGCCACAAAGAAGGCTCCATAGCGCCCTGCAATACGGTTATTGTTGGTTTTCTCTCCACTTCGCATATACCCCGTGGAGGTGAGTCCGTCCGTTTGGTACATACTGGCGTTGATGGCCGCGATGAGATTCCTGAAGTCGGCCCATTCGAGTATACTCAGAGGGCGCCCTTTCTCCCAGCGCGCGCTACAGAGAACAAAATCGTAGAGCGCGGTATCAATGCGCAGTGCGCGGATGACAAAACGTTGCGCAAGGGTTTCCTCTTGTTCTGTTCCACAGGAGAGGAGCGCCATGTCCAGCCCGCGTTTCAAGGGAGTCCATACAATGGCGCTTCCGGGGGGCGTGGGAAGAGGATCTTGAAAAGCGTGACAGGGGGCGGGGATAAGCAGGAGAAAGGCAAGAAGAAAGAAGAAAACTCTTTTTATTGTTTCCATGCCTTTTTTTTACGCGTACAGACAAAAACAGGCAAGAGCCTTTTTTCTTGACGCGTTGGAACTTTTGCCGTAGCTGAATTTTACCGCCAGAGAAGCGAGGTCTTTCGTTGCGCCCTGCCCGAAAATAACGTATATTCCAACGGACACACGGCCTTGACGGCCCTGACATAGACACGGAGAATCTTTTGGAAACACAGAAAAAAGTCCGCAAGCCCATTAAACTTGCCACGAAATCCGATCACGCGGCATATTTTATGCCGATGCTGGAAAATTTTTCCGACCGCGGCGAACTGAACGAAGTCGTCAAGAATTGCGTGGGGAAAGCCTGCGACCTTCTGGACGCCAATGTCCCGCTTTATCCGAACGACTTTGTGCGCCAACACGATGCCGGTTCTGTGCATGCCGAATTTGAGGCACTCAGTGAAACTGAACTGGAAGATTTGGATGCCGAATTTTCCCTGGCCGGGCGGATGATGTCTTCACGCTCCTTTGGAAAGGTTATTTTTTTTCATCTTATGGATCGCACCGGTCGCATCCAGTGCTATGCCGAGAAGAGCGTGTTGGGAGATGAGGCGTTTTCTCATTTTAAAAAGCTTGACGTCGGCGATATTGTGGGTGTTACCGGGCGACTTTTTCGTACCAGGACGGGAGAATTGACACTGCGTTGTTTTACCGTGCGTCTGCTCAGCAAGTCCTTCCGCGCTCTGCCGGACAAGCATAGCGGCCTTACGGATGTGGAATCTCGCTACCGCCAGCGCTATGTGGATCTCATCATGAATCCGCGCGCCCGGGATATTTTCCGCAAACGTTCCCGCATCGTGCGCGAAATCCGTCGCTTCATGGAGCAGAAGGGCTTTACTGAAGTGGAAACACCCATGATGCATGTCATTGCCGGCGGGGCAACGGCACGGCCCTTTGTTACCCACCACAACGCGCTGGATATTGAACTTTATATGCGTGTTGCCCCCGAGCTTTATTTGAAGCGTCTTATCGTTGGCGGTATGGAACGCGTCTTTGAGATCAACCGTTGCTTCCGCAACGAAGGCATAGATACAAGGCATAATCCCGAATTCACCTCCTGTGAATTTTACTGGGCCTATGTCACGTACAGGGAACTTATGGATTTCACCGAGCAGCTCTTCGCCCACGTTGCCTATGAAGTTTGCGGGAGTACGGTGATCGCCTATCAGGGGCGGGAAATCGACCTTACGCCGGGCCGCTGGAAGCGCATGAGCTACTACGAGGCGCTGGAAACTGTGGGTGGGCACAGCCCCGCCTTCTACAATGACTTGGACGCTGTACGCTCTTACCTGCATTCTCGAGGCGAAAAATTTTTGGCAAACGAAGGTATTGGCAAGCTACAGTCCCGGCTTTTCGACTTGGATGTGGAGGAGAAGCTCATTCAACCCACCTTCATTTACGCCTATCCCGAGGAAGTCTCCCCTCTGGCCAGACGCAACGACAAGAATCCTTCACTTACGGATCGTTTTGAGATTTTCATCTGCGGTTGCGAATACGGGAATGCCTTTTCGGAACTCAATGACCCCATGGATCAGCGTCTGCGTTTCGAAGAGCAGATGGCCGCGAAGGCCGCCGGGGACGATGAGGCCTGTCCACTGGATAACGACTACTTGCGCGCTTTGGAATACGGTATGCCACCTACCGCTGGCGAAGGCATCGGCATTGATCGGCTGACTATGCTGCTCACGAATGAGTCGGCCATTCGCGAAGTCATACTCTTTCCACTCCTTCGACCGGAAGCCTGACATTCCAGCATTTTCAGGATAGTCCATGTCTTTTCCTCTGTTCATCGCATCCCGCTATCTCCTTTCGCGGAACAAGCGTACCTTTATTTCCGTCATTTCTGTGATGTCCGTCATGGGAGTGGCCATAGGCGTTGCCGCGCTCGTGATCGTGATGAGCGTCTATAACGGTGTAACAGAGGAAATGAGGGAAAAAATACTTGGAGCAAACCCGCACATCATGATTTTGTCTTCCAGGGCAGGGGCTTTTGACGTCGCGGACTCCTCCGGTGGCGAGGCCTCGCCGCTTTCCCGTGTTCGGGAAGTTCCAGGAGTCGTCTCCGCTGCGCCTTTCCTCTATGCCGAAGTTTTGCTTTCCACGCCCGGAGGAGCTACAGGGCTTGTTGTGAGGGGGGTGGATCCTGCGCAGGGCGAATCCATGCCTCTTTTGAAGCGTCTAGAGAGTGGTAGCGCGGAAGGCCTTGCCAAAAGTGACCGCCCCGCCGGTATCCTTGTAGGGCGCGATCTTGCCCGGCGTTTTCATTTGCAGGTTGGAAGCCGCGTGAATCTTATGTCTCCCGCAGGGCAGAGGACGACTGTGGGTTTTGTGCCCAAACTGAAGAGTTTCCGTGTGGAAGGGATATTCAAGTCTGGAATGTCGGAATTTGACAGCCGACTTGCCTATGTTTCTCTCGTTGCGGCACAGGATCTCGTGGGATTTCCCGCAGGGCGGGTCTCCGGCATAGAGGCCTTTCTCAAGGATCCTTATGACGCCGCAGAGATTGCCCAAACCATTGCCCAACACCTTGGCTTTCCATTCTATACCAAAAACTGGATAGATATGAACGCCAATTTATTCGCTGCTCTTCAACTGGAGCGCTTTGGCATGTTCATTGTGTTGCTCATGGTCATCCTTGTAGGATCCTTCTCCATCATAACTTCGCTTATTATGCTCGTTATGGAAAAAACGCGGGACATTGCTATTTTGATGTCCATGGGGGCCACCGCCCGGGCTGTTCGTTCTATCTTCATGCTCCAGGGCGCCATTATCGGCGTTGTTGGCACTTCTTTGGGATATGTGTTAGGAATTGCTCTGGCGTTGCTTCTCAAAAAGTATCAGTTCATCGAACTTCCGCCTGACGTGTATATGATGGACACTTTGCCCGTTATCATAGAACCTCTGGATCTGGCCGTCATTGGCGTAGTTGCCATGTTCCTCTGCTTTATGGCCACACTTTATCCAGCCAGGCAGGCCTCTCGCCTTGTTCCCGCGGAAGCCCTTCGCTATGAGTGATGTTATGGAAAATCCTTCCGGCGTTTCTTTGCGGGAACTTTACCGAGTCACCCATGCGGAAAAGAAGGTGGAAAGCCCTGCGGGGGAACTGACCATACTCCGTGACGTGGACTTTTCCGTGCGGAAAGGGGAAGCCCTCGCCATTGTGGGGGAGTCAGGATCCGGTAAATCCACGCTTCTTCACATTCTAGGCGCCCTCGATAAAATTACCGGGGGAAGCGTCTTTTTTGAGGGCCGCGATCTTTCCGCTTTCAGCCCGGCTGAGGCCGCGCATTTCCGCAGTCGGGAGCTTGGTTTTGTTTTTCAGTTCCATCATCTTTTGCCGGAATTCAGCACCGTTGAGAATGTGGCCATGCAGGCCATCATTTCCGGAATGCCAAAGGGACAGGCCTTGACTTTGGCCGAAGAGGCTCTGGAGAGAGTGGGTCTTTCAAACCGCAGGGATTACCGTGTAACGACGCTTTCTGGCGGAGAACGGCAACGTGCGGCCATAGCGCGGGCTACCTTGCTCCGCCCCAAGGTGCTTCTGGCGGATGAGCCTACGGGCAACCTCGATGGAAAAACAGGAGATCGCGTTGCGGAGATACTTCGGGAGCTGAATCACGAAACGGGCATGACCCTCATTATTGTTACGCATAACCGTGAGCTTGCGTCCTGTATGGATCGTAGCCTTGAAATGAGATCGGGAGTGCTTTATGCGCAGAATCCTTTCTAGTCTGGCCTGTTTGGCGCTGTGTCTTGCGATATGGTGTGAAGCGTCGCATGCCGCCGAGTCCCGCGTGTTGGTTTTGCCCTTCGCGGTTCACGCCCCCGTGTCTTCCGCTCAACTTACCGCAGACATTCCTGCTCTTGTGTGCCAGAATCTGGAGAAGTTCGGTCTCAAGGCCGTCCCCACTTCATCTTCTCGCGGCGCGCAGGCTGAAAACGTTGATAGCGCTGTTGCAAAGGCGCATCGGGTCAGGGCACAGTATGCCGTCTATGGGAGCTTCGACCAGATCGGCGAAGAGTTCAGTATGGATATGCAACTTGTGCAGGCCTCCACAAAAGTATCACGATCCTTTCATATGGCCGGGAGCAACCTGCTGGAACTTCAGCCTGTGGTAAGTACACTTGCCTCACAGGTTGCGAACGAGATAGCCGCAAGGGATTCCACGCCCGGGACTTCTGCCCGCAAACCTATGGGGACGAATCTTGTTTCCGATATCCAGGTGCGGGGCTTGAAGTTCAGCGATCCGGATCGCGTCCTCATGCATGTCAATTCGCGAAGGGGCGAACCTGTTGACGCTGAAAAGGTGGATGAAGACGTACGCGCGATCTGGGATCTTGGCTATTTTAAAGACGTGAGCGCCGAAGTTCTTCCCACTGCGGGCGGTCAAACCCTTGTTTTCCACGTTGTGGAAAAACCGCGCATTGACGACGTTCGTGTGGAAGGATCGGATGCCGTCAGCATCAATGATATTACCGAGGCCATGTCCACGCACAAAGGTTCTGTGCTAAACCAGAAGCTCCTGGCTGACGATTTGCACAAGGTGACGGATCTTTATCACAAGAAAGGCTTTTACCTTGCAGAAGTCACCTATACTGTGGAAGAGCGTTCCGACGGTTCCGCCGCGGCTTTGGTTTTGCACGTCACGGAAGGCAACAAGCTTTATATCAAGGAAGTGGCGATTGACGGACTTCAGGAGATCGATCCTGATGACATAAAGGATTATATGTCTCTCAAGGAGCGTGGAATGTTCTCCTGGTTTACAGGTTCCGGCGTACTCAAAGACGATCTCCTGGAACGCGACACTCAGACCATCAAGTCCTACTTCATGAAGAACGGCTATGTGGACGGTCAGGTGGCCGCTCCGGAGATTGTTTATGAGGATGACGGAATCAGGGTGATTTTCCGTGTCAAGGAGGGGCAGCGCTACAAGATCGGTACCGTGGCCGTGGCGGGCGATCTCATTGATACGGAAGTCCGTATCATGGATGTCATTGCCATGGATGACAGGCAGAAGGCCGGAGAGTTTTTTGATACCGAAGTACTCCAGGATGACGTCAAGGCGCTCACCGAGTTCTATGGCGATTACGGATATGCCTTTGCTGATGTCGAGATGCAACCGACGCCTCGCGCTGAAGAGGGCGTTGTGGACGTGACCTATATGATCAGGCCAGGGGAAAAGCAATATATTCGTCGCGTGGAAGTGGAAGGCAATACCCGCACCCGCGATAACGTCATTCTGCGCGAGATGCGCCTTGCCGATGGCCAGGAATTCAGCGGAGCCAAGATGCGCCGTTCGGCACAGCGACTTGAAAAGATGCGTTACTTCAGCGAGGTTAATCCCAGGCTTGTCCCCACAGGTGTACCTGGGGAAGTGGATCTCAAGATGGGTGTGAAGGAGACGGAGACTGGTATAGTAAGCGTGGGATTTGGTTACTCAACTTATGATAAATTCGGTATTTCAGCAGGTATTACAGAAAATAACCTCTTTGGCCGAGGCTATATTCTCGGACTTACCGGTTATACTTCGGAAAAAGATCAGTATTTGGAAGCGCGCTTTGTTAACCCGCGTGTCTTCGATACCTACTGGGGCTTTGCTGTGAGTCCCTACGCCATGGATGAGGAATGGTCGTATTTCTACAAGCGTTCCCTGGGTACGCGTGTGCGTCTCTTCCATCCCATTGGGGAGTACACAAGCGTTAGTCTGGGGTACAGGATAGAAAAATACAAACTCTACCACATGTCTTCTCACGCCTCCCGCATCATTCAGGCCTACAAGGGTGAGCATTGGGCGAGTGCGGTTTCCATGTCCGTCAGTCGTGACACGACCAACAGGGCTACCTTCCCCACACAGGGAACTAAGGTAACTTTGTCCGCGGAGTATGCCGGCCCTTGGTCTGGCGGCGACGACAGATTCTTCAAGCCCATGGCGGAAGTCGGCTTCTACTATGGCTTGAACGACACAAACATTTTGCATGCCCGCGGCACTGTCGGCGCGGTATACAAGACGGAAAACGACAAGATGGTTCCCGTGTTCGAGCGGTTCTGGATCGGCGGCATCAACAGTATTCGCGGTTTTTCCTACGATGATATTTCACCGCGGGATCCCGTCACAGGTGAAACCATTGGCTCCGATCGTATAGGCTACGCCAACATTGAATATATCTGGGTCATTAAACCAGATCTGGGTCTGGCCTTTGTTCCTTTCTTCGATATAGGCTTCAATGCCGACAGCAGCCAGACTTCCAATGTTTTTGACAAGCATTATTATTCGACAGGATTGGAATTGCGTTGGCGCTCTCCCATGGGAGATATACGCGTTGCCTACGGCTATCCGCTCTCGAAAAATTCCGCGGATGAAAAGCGCCACAGCGGTCGCTTTGAGTTTTCCATGGGGCAGGCATTCTAGCAAAGGATATTGCCGGAACGCTTCACTTTTTGGCAAGGTGAAAAAGCAAGGGGGAGATGCGAAATCGCTTCTCCCCTTTTTATTCAAAATTTTTTTGAGGGATGAAGAAGAAAAGGGTCAACGCGCCTTATTCTTTTCGAAGTGGAGGATATGACCCATCTTGATCTGCTTGGTACGCAGGTAGCTTTCATTGACGGCGCAAAGACCTGTTTCGAGGGGGACTCGTTCAATTATTTCAATGCCATAACCTTCAAGCCCTACAATTTTGCGAGGGTTGTTTGTCATGAGACGAAGGCGGCTAATACCGAGATCACGGAGCATTTGCGCTCCCACGCCGTAATCTCTGAGGTCGGGTGCAAAGCCGAGTTTGATATTGGCTTCCACAGTGTCATAACCTTGTTCCTGGAGGGCGTAGGCGCGGATTTTGTTGGCAAGGCCAATGCCTCTCCCCTCCTGACGCATGTAGAGCAACGCGCCGCGTCCTTCTTTTTCGATTTGCATCATGGCCGCGGCCAGCTGATTGCCACAGTCACAGCGCAGGGAGCCAAAGGTATCGCCGGTGAGGCATTCACTGTGTACACGGACAAGCACCGGCGCGCTGTCAAACTTTTCATCCACTTCTCCCTTGAGAAGTGCGATGTGTGTGTCAGAGGAGGCGTCGCTCTCATAGGCGATAATGCGAAAAGAACCGTATTTTGTGGGCATAAGGGCTTCGGCAACGCGTCTCACGGCGAGCTTGCCAAAACGGATATGGTAACGGATGATATCCTTCAGTGAGGCGATGTGTAGACTATTTGCCGCGGCAAAGACGTTGAGTTCGTCCATGTGCGCCACGGAACCGTCTTCCTTCAGAATTTCGCAAAGCAGGGCGGCAGGGCGCAGACCGGCAAAGACAGCGAGATCCACGCTACCTTCGGCGATGCCCACGCGAGTAAGAGTGCCGCCGTTCTGAGTACGAATGGGGAAAACATGCCCTGGTGTTATAAAATGTGAAGGCGTGCTGTCTTCTTTGGCCGCAGTACGAATAGTGATGGCACGGTCGGCTGCGGACATTCCGGCGCTGATGCCTTCACGGGCGTCAATGGAAACGGTAAACGCCGGACCTTGGCCATTTCTTTCAGACACGGGGGAAAGGTGGAGCCTGTCTGCAATTTCCGGAGAAAGCGCAAGGGCGATCATGCCGCAGGCGTGGCGAGACATAAAGTTGATGGAATGGGCCTGAACATATTCAGCCGCCATGACGAGATGACCGCTACACTCGCAGTCGTCGTCATCGACGAGGACTATCATTTTGCCGCTTCGGAGATCTTCAACGGCCTGTTCCACGGTACAGAGAGAAGATGGCTGACGCATGACTACTCCGGGGAGTTGTCTGACATCAGGGCTGCATGAGGCATGAGGAGAGAGAGGAGACTTGCTTCAGAAGTGAAAAGCCGTTTCTCTTTCTTCCGGACTGTAACCGTCGGCCCCGGATTTGCACCGTGTCAGTGCTTCTTCCCGTGAAGAAGCGCTCGCGGGCTTCCCTTTCCTTGGAGGGATCACCGCCGGTGGGGGCTTGCACCCCGCCCTGAGAGTTGTTCTATGTTTTACAGGCGAACGGTTCACTGTCAAGAGGGAGAGACAGACGAGAGTGTCACTTCAGGAATGAATTTCTGAAGACAATGATTTAAAATTCTTGATGATTTTCTGAGGAGGAGGAGGAGGGGGGATTTCTTAAAGGCGACACTCTAGGTCAGAAAGATAAGGCGTTGTGTTTGAGAAATGTTCACAAGTGTGTGCCTTTCATGGTTTTTGGGGAATCTTTTCAGAGGAAAAGTTTACAGGTATTCATCAAATAAAGGTCAAGTGAAAAATGGAGCGAAAAAGGCTTGCCTTTGGATGAGAGTTCCCGTAAAAGGCAGGTAATTTGACCGTCAAGCATAAAGGTGCGCCCGGACGGCGTGTGCCTCTGCCCCAAAAAAAAGAAGGAGCAAATCCTTGCGTGTCATGCGGCAGATCGCTTTTGCATAAACTTTATGTTTACCGGAAATCCAAGGGAGGGTATGCTCATGGGTTCTTTATTTCCCGCTTCCGATTCGATGGAGGCTTCTTCCCTTGCCGATATTCAACTTCTTGCCGATGGAGAACTTCTCTCCCTTTGGGAACAGACGCAGATCGCCGCTTCTACCATAGAAGCCAGGGGAGGAAACGCCTTTATAGCTCGCCTCTACGACCGAGCTATCGTCATGGAAATGCGCCGTCGTCAGGCCTTCAGGCCAAGTGGGCAACCCTTTGGCGCTGAGCGTTCAGAAAGCAGGGCGCCCTCTTCGCACGGGTAATCCACAGGCGTTTTTTCATTTACACGCTCCCCTTTTCTTCCTTCATCGCAAAAATTTAATCGTATTTGTGCGTCGACTTGCCGAGGGATCTTCTCAAACCGCATATTCTTCAAAAAAGCGGAGCCTCAAGCTGAATAAGGAACTGAAAGACCTGTCCCGGAACGGGGCAGAGCGCGAAACTTTCGCACTCTGCCCGAACCGTCGCGCAGCAGGTTGGAGAGTTGTTCGATTCCCTCATGTTAAGCGGCACGAATCCCGGCGTTCGGCTATCGGCATGATAGCGGATACTGCTCCCTTTTGTCGTCTGATGAACGCCGTGATGGATATTGAGTCCTCGAAAGGAGGAGTATTCCGATATCCGTTCTGCCGAAAAGAGGGGAGAGAGCGCTAACGCGCGCATTCCTGGCAACTATCCTGGAGAAGATATGACGCGAAGGAATGCGTTGCGGGACGTGTTCGGGAAGCGGAAAAACTGTATATCCAGAGACACGTGAAACACCCATGACAACCTCATGACACGGCAGATGGAAGGAAAACCAGGCCACCAGTAAAAGGGTGGCGGACTTTACCGATCTAGCTGGGCAGGGAGGCTGGCGGCGCCATGGCGTGCCATGGAAGCGTTTCAAAAGCGGGCGGCGAAAGGAAAGAGATCGGGAAAAACGGCGTGACGCTAAGAAGCGGCATCGGGATTTCCGCACGGGAAGACGCAAGAACGCAAGATTCACCCTTTTCGGATTCTACGGAATAGCCATGAGTGCGTTTGCCTGCCGTACGGAAAGGAGAACGTTCATTGTTTAGGAACTGACTTATGGAAGAAACAGGGTTGGAAAGGCCTGTCACGGCCAGCGTCATGGCGGTAAGGCGCACACTTGCGTCCATATCGGCCTTTTTTATGACCTGAGAGGCCGGAGTCATGAGCAGAAAACAACAGATGACCGTCAGGAGAAAACCGACGGGCCAAGTGAATCGTTCTGCTGTCGCCGTACGTTGCATAAGGTCACTTCCGTATGGATACGTATTCTTTCTTATCACAGGGGCATTGTTTTCCGCAAGGGGGGTGGCGGAATGTTTTTGAAAAGGACGTCTGCGTCTCAGGCTCACACTTCTGTGGCGTGCAACCAGAGCTGATAGCGCGCGTCAAGGCTTTTTTTTGTGGTTTTCCATGCGGTACCGGCAGAAAAGTGCCTGTCCAGCTCAATCTCATACTTTTCGATGCGTGCGAGAAGATCCTCAATGGTGCGAAGGGACTGTTCATTCGCCGTCTGGAGGGCCTCGTAAGACTCAGTAAAGGGTTCATGTGTGAATTTTTCTTCGGGCGTCTTTGCGGTCATTTCCCTGCCGGAGGTAAGCGCGTACTGCTTCTTGAACTTTACATATTCAATGCGGTCATAGGAAACGGAACGCATGAAGGCGGAAAGATCGGCGTGCAGACTTTTGAAGGCGTTAAAAGCCTGTGCCGCCGCAATGTGGGGGAAGAAGGAATCGCAGGAGAGCAGAAGAAAATATTCTTCTCCAAGAAACTTCTTGAGGCGAGGGAACTCGTCCGGGTCAAAGAGATAATGCCCCCAGTCCGCAAGGTGTTTGTCTCCGTCCATGGCGCTGATGAGCAATATCTTGTGGTGCAGAAGCTCTGAGTAAACGCGGCCTGCACGGCGCTTCAGCACTGTGATATTGCTGTTCTTCACAGAAAAATACATGGTAAGCGAGGCCAGAAAAGCCACTAGGCTTACGGCGAAGACAGCGATAAAGATCCCTATCCAGGTGAGTGAGGCCATGACAAGTGAAGCGTTCATGAAGGGGAGGATTAAAAGGAACGAAAGCAGAGAAAGAAAAAGTAGCGCCAGTGCAAGGTTGCGATACATGCGCATGAAGAATATCCTTTTATACAGGGCCGGGGCAGACCGACCAACGAAAAAACGAGTTTAATTTTCTTCCCAAAAAGAAAAAAGGTCAATGTTAATCCCTTGTATGAATCCGACCGCCCATGACTTGGAAAAGTGCGTTGGCATAGGTGATGAGTTCATATTTCGTGTCCAGCACGGAAAGACGGGATCGGTTGCGTGCCTGAAGGGCGTCCAGCCAGTCCTTGAGTTCATCCGCGCCCAATTCATAACGGTTTTTTCGGTAGGCTTCGATGCGCATGTTCGTCGCGTAGGTTTCTTCAAGGGTTTTCAGGCGTTCTTTGGCCGTATCCAGCAAGCCCCGGTAGAGCGCCGCCTCGTTCAGGGCAGTGGTCAAGGTTTGACGGAAGGCCAGGATATTCTCTTTGAACGTTTCTTCCGAGATGCGCACGTCCCATTTTACGCGATTCCAGTCGAGAAAGGGCAGGGTGACATTGAGAACGCCGTTCAGAAATGGCGCATCAAACAGCGTGGCGCTGGAAGGAGAAGAAACGCCGAGCGCCCCTCCCACGGTGAGCGAAGGGAAGAGAGAGAACTTTATAGCCTGATAGCTCTTCCATCCAGATTTTACGCGAAATTCCGCAGCCTTGACGTCTGGTCGCGCCCCCATGGCAGAGAGGGGAACTTCCAAATCCACAGGCGGAACGTTTACGCTCAGGATGTCGGGGGCGGAGGCGTCCAATCTTTCCTCTGGCCGCAGGTCAAGGAGGTCGCGCAGGGTCTCTTCTTCTTCCTTGAGCTGATCTTCCAGCGCAAGGATGGAAGATCGCTGTTCCAGCAGGCTCCGCATGGTTTGCGCTGGGTCAAGTCCGTCGATTTTTCCCGCCCGGAATTTGTCGTTGGTGAGCGTGTGGAGCTGCTCATAAAAGGTTAGATTTTCGCGGCTAAGAACCAGTTTCTGCCTTGTGCGCGCCATGCTGAAATAGGTGTTGATCACACTGTTCACCAAGGCGAGGCGTGAGGCTTCTCTGTCTTCTTCCGTTGCGGCATATTCCCAGGCCTGTGCTGATGCGGAATGGCGCAGTCTGCCCCAGAGGTCGAGTTCATAGTTCAGGCCAAGGGATGCGTTGAAGCGTCGCGTTGAATCGCCGCTTTCGGTTTGCAGATTGGAACTCGCTTCTCCACTGCCGGAAAAGGCGGGAACGAGTTCGGCCTTCAGCTGATGCGCGCGGTAAAGCGCCTGATTGACGCGCACGGCGCTACGGGCAAGATCAATATTGCGTTCCAGCGCAAGAGATACTAGGCGGTCAAGATTTTCGTTCCGGAATTCTTTCCACCACTCACGGTCAATGGTATAGCGGGATTCAATCTCACTCTCGCTCAGTATGCCCTGGCCGGAGGTATCATAGTCGCGTGTGGAGCAGGCGGAAAACGTGAACACGCAGAACAGGAAGAGAGAGAGGGAGAAGGTCTTCATGACTTTACTCCTGTGCCAGAGCCTCGACGGGGTTGAGCATGGAGGCGCGGCGCGCGGGCATATAACCGAAGATGACGCCGATGACCGTGGAGCATACCAATGCGAGGATGATGGAGGCTGTCGAGAAAGACATGGGGAAATCGCTGACAAAGCGGTTGAAAAGCACCCCGATGAGCGCGGAGAGTAGCACGCCCACAATACCGCCAATGAGGCAGATGAGTACGGCTTCAATGAGAAATTGCTGAAGCACGTTGAACTGGCGTGCCCCAATGGCCATGCGCACGCCAATTTCCCTGGTGCGCTCGGTAACGGAGACCAGCATGATGTTCATAACGCCTATCCCGCCCACGAGGAGCGAAATGAAGGCGATGCACGAGATGAGCAGGCGCATGGTGTTTGTGGTACTCTCTATGGTTTGCCGTATGCTGTCTGTGTTCATGGTGAAAAAATCCGTGACGCCGCGGTGCCGCGAAGTAAGCAGACGAGTGAGTTCCTTTTCCGCGATTTGGGCGCTTACGCTGTCCGCAATCTTTACGGTAATGGATGAGATTGTCTGACTACCCGTAATACGCGCCATATGCGCCGTGTAGGGCATCCACACGGTGAGGGTGTTGCGCGGACCAAAGGAGGCGTTGGGTGCCTTGGTCACGCCGACTACTTCAAGCGGGTGACGGTTGAACAGGATGACGGATCCCACGGGGTTTTCACCCTTGGGGAAAAGTTCGTGCGAGGTATTGTCGTCAATCACGGCCACAGCTCTTGCAAGAGTCACATCTTCATGGGTGAGCAGGCGGCCTCTGGCCACTTCCAGTCCGCGTACGGTAAAATACTGTTCACCCACGCCCGTGAGTGTGCCTGTGGCCGAAACACTGCGGTACACAAAGTTGCCGCTGGCGCTGGCGGAAGGTGTGGCGCTGTCGATATAGCTTTGTTCCGCAAGCGCGTTGGAATCGTAAACCGTGAGTGTTTTGTAGCGGGCCGAGTTTCTGTCACCAAAGCTCTTGCCAGGCATGATGTCGATGGTATTTGTGCCCATGGCGTTGATATTGGCCAGGATTTTTTCCTGAGAACCCAGGCCCAGGGCCACAACGGAGACCACGGAAGCGATGCCGATGATGATCCCCAGCATGGTGAGAAGAGAACGCATCTTGTGGGCCAGTATGGCCTGTATGGACATCTGGAAGGCCTCGCTGAACTGATTGCGCAGATGGCGCCAGGAACTGCGGGCAAGAGGTGATGCGGTATTTCCCGGATTTTCCTTGATATCCTTTGTGCGTTCATCGTTGATGACTTCGCCGTCCTTGATCTCTATGATGCGGGATGCGTATTCAGCAATGTGCCTGTCGTGAGTGACCACAATGAGAGTGCGGCCTTCGGCATTGAGTTGCATGAGCAACTTCATGACGTTCTCGCCGCTGTGGGAATCCAGCGCGCCCGTAGGCTCATCGGCCAGAATGATCTCACCGCCGTTCATCATGGCCCGGGCTATGGAGACGCGTTGTTGTTGTCCGCCGGAAAGCTCGTTGGGCATGTTTTCTGTTTTGCCTTCCAGGCCCAGCTTGTGCAGGAGTTCCCGTGCCCTGTTCTCTCTTTCGCGCTTCGTTGTGCCCGCATAGACGGCAGGCAGAGCCACGTTTTCCTGTGCGCTGAGGCTGGAGAGCAGGTTGTAACGCTGAAAGATGAAGCCAAATTTTTCACTGCGCAGGCGGGCCAGAGCATCGCTGTCCATACCTTCGACGACTATACCGTCCACAAGGTAGGATCCACCTGAGGGGGCGTCCAGACAGCCCAGAATATTCATGAGTGTGGATTTGCCCGAACCGGATTGACCGATAATGGCGACAAAATCGCCCTTCTCAATACTCAGGGAGACGTTCTTGAGTACTTGGACGCGGCTTTCTCCTTCGCCGTAATATTTTTGGATATTCTTGACTTCGAGAGTAATCAAGGCATTGCCCTCGCGCACGCCGAGGAGTCTGGACGTGGAATAAGGAAGAAGAGTCTCATCTGCGCATCCTGCCGCGCGGCGAGGCAAGGCTTTCTTCAAGTTCGGAGGCTGTCATCTGTGCGGCAATGACCTTTTCGCCCTCACTCACGCCTGAACGGATTTCCGTCATTACGCTGTTGGAAAGTCCGGTTTCAACCTCGCGTTCTTCAATGTCGCCGCCCTCCTTGAGTACGCGCACAATGCGCTTGCCTTTGCTCTTCTGTATAACCAGCGAGGGAAGCATAAGCACATTGGCGGCGTGGGCAATTTCTATAACATTCTGCGTGGTCATATTCAAAAGGAGCAGGGAATCGGGATTATCCACGCGTGCCTTGGCGTAGTAATAAATGGCGCTTGCGGAGGAAAGGGAAGATGAAGACTGCGATCCGGACGAAGAGGAAAGAGCGTTCGATGTGGCGTCGCTCAGCGTAGTATCACCGGGGTCAATGGAGGAGATATGGGCACGGTATACCGTGTCTGGGGCGGAAAGCAGGGAATACCGAACCTTCATACCTTTTTTGACAAAAGGTATGTCTCCTTCCGAAATTTCAATTTTGATCTCCATCTTGCCAAGGTCTGCGATCTGCGCGATGGTAGGCGTAGTCTGGTTTGCGTTCACCGTTTGCCCTTGTTTGACGGGCACGGCAATGACAGTGCCGTCCAGCGGTGCGACTATTCGCGTATAGCCAAGATTGGTTTCAGCGGTGTTCACGGCAATCTGCTGTTGCACAATCTGGGATTCCATCTCTTTGAGACTGGCCCTTGCCTCGGCAAGCGCATTTTCGGCGTCTTCCAGATTAGCCCGGGAAGTGGCGTCCGTCTTTTTGAGCAGACGTTCTCTGTCGTACTTGGTCTGGGCTATTTTGAGGGCTACTTTGCGCGACTCCAGTTGCGTTTTATAGGTGTCCAGCATGGCGCGGGCGATGTCAAGATCGTTCTGCCGTGTGGTGGGATCAATCTGCGCGATGAGTTCGCCTTTTTTTACTTTCTGGCCAATAACGGCGTTCAAGGTCAGGATTTTTCCCGAGGCCTGCGAACCCACAGTCACCAGTTCCACAGCGTCCACTTTGCCCGTGGCGTTGACGGTTTTGTAAATATCGCCCCGCGTGACGGTTTCAGTAAGGTACTGTATTTCTTTCCCCGCCTGAAAATGGGAAAACAAGAGGTACGCGGAGGGAGCCGCAACCAGAGCAAGAGAAAGGCAAATTACAAGCTTCTTGTTCATAGCAATCTCTCAGAGGCTTTTTTTGTTTTTACACGCACTTTTCCTCAGAGGGAAGAAGTTCTTTCTTGCAAAGTCTTGCTTCTCCGTTACAGGACGATCGAATCATGGACGGCATTTCCTACCACTCAAGGATGCCTGAATACATTGCACTTCTTGATTTGATGCTGAATAAAAATTAAATAATACAACAAGTTACCTAAAAATGGATTTAAATCGTATACGCGCCCGATACGGACAAGACCGCTCCTTCAAGAGGGAGATGACAGGGAATTTTCCGCAGATCTTTGCAAAAATTTTCCCTAGAGAAGCACTGCTACACAGGAAAAGGAGATGTGAGGAGTATACAACTTTTTATTTTATGGTATCTTCCTGAAAAAGGTGGAAGCAAAGGTGCTGTGACGAATGCTGATCCGAGGTATAGGAAAAAAAGGGTTCATTGCAGGCGCTCAATGCTATAAATGCAAGCAATGCGAGTTTCAAGTTACAAGAGACAAACCTCATGGCAAACCAATGTGTGATAAAGTCTTCACTTTGATACTTTGCCTTTCCGGATTATCCATGAAAATGATTGGAAAGATCACAGGGGTCAGAGGCCAGAATGTCATGCGCTGGATAAGAATGTTTCATAAAAAATTTATCGCGGAAGATACTTCAGTTTTTCGGGTTGAAGAGATCGAACTTGATGAAATGGTTTTTCTGTATCAATAAAAAGCTCGTATCCGGATCTGGAAAGCTGCTCGTCATAACGCTCGAAAATTTATATCATTGACAAGACAATGCTCTCTCGGTGCCAGCACGCTTGAAAAGAGGCGTTTACTTCGCTAGGTTTTGGAAAAATTCTCTTTTCTGGGGGGAATATGGAACCTTATTACGCAGGTTGGCTTTCGTTGCTACCGCCCGTGACGGCTATCGTTCTCGCCCTTGTTACCAAGGAAGTTATTTCGTCTTTGCTCGTGGGCATTTTAACCGGCTCCTTCATCTACGCCGTGGGTACGGGGGCGGATCTTGTTTTTGCCAGTACCATAGAGCAGACCTTTGCCATCATGAGCAAACGGGTGAACTTTGACATCCTCATGTTCTGTTCCGCCCTTGGGGGGCTTGTTTACGTCATCTCCATGGCGGGTGGTTCCCGTGCCTACGGGCGCTGGGCCACCAGGCGCATCAGGAGCCGCCGGGCGTCCATGCTCTCCACCTGCGGGCTGGGTGCGTTGATTTTTATAGATGACTATTTCAACTGCCTCACCGTGGGCACGGTAATGAAGCCCGTGACCGACGCCTACAAGGTTTCTCGCGCCAAGCTGGCCTATATTATCGACGCCACGGCCGCGCCCATTTGCATCATTGCGCCCATTTCCAGCTGGGCCGCCGCCGTGGGCAGCAACCTCAAAACCACGGGCGCTTTTGAGAGCGAGTTTTCCGCCTTTCTTTACGCCATTCCCTACAATTTTTATTCTTTGCTCTCCTTGGTTCTTGTGTCGCTACTCTGTTGCAAGGACTGGGATTTTGGCCCCATGCGCAAGGCCGAACTTCGCGCTGTCCAGGGCGACCTTGGCGTGCTGGCACAGAAGTCTGACATAGAGCTGGAAACCAAAAACGGCACGGTTTCCGACATGGTGCTACCTATTGGGGCGCTCATTGTTTTTGCCGTTTTTGCCATGATGTACAGCGGTGGCTACTGGGGAGCGGATACTGCCTATCACAGCTTCCGCGCCGCCCTTGGCAACTGCGATGCCTCGCCAGCTCTTGTTTGGGCCTCGTTTGGCGCCATCGTGGTGGCCTGCCTGCTCTATGTGCCCCGCGGGCTTATGTCCTTTGCGGAATTTATGAAGGGCGTGGGCGAGGGGCTAAAGGCCATGCTTCCGGCCAACGTCATTCTTGTCTTTGCCTGGGGCATCAGTGGCGTCTGCCAGGATATGCTGGGCACGCCAAAGTTTGTGGAATCCGTGGTGGTGGCTGGTGGCCTGGATATAGGCGGTTATCTGCCCGTCATCATCTTTCTGGTGGCCGCCTTTTTGAGCTTTTCCACAGGTACGGCCTGGGGCACCTTTGGCATACTCATCCCGCTGGTGGTTCCCATTGCTCAGTCCGCCTGTCCGGATCTTATCGTGGTTGCCCTTTCTGCCACACTGGCGGGGAGCGTTTTTGGCGATCACTGCTCGCCTATTTCAGACACCACCATACTCTCCAGCGCCGGCGCGGGTTGTAGCCACATTGAACACGTGTCCACGCAGTTTCCCTACGCCTCGCTTGTGGCCTCTTGCAGCGCCGCGGGCTATTTGCTCATCGGCCTGACCAGGGTTGGGCCGACAGTGGCGCTGCTTGCGGGCCTTGCCCTCATGCTGTGCTTCCTCCTTCTTATGCGCGCCTGGTATGGCCGTAAGGAAAAAAAGACCGCCTGAACCTGCTTGCGCAAAAGGGAACAGCCTGTTCCACCGCGTTCTTCATTCGTTAAGTTTGCCTTTTTCGCGCGCAAAAAAGCCCCGCCAGGGAAGACGGGACTGTGAAGCGGTAAAAGGCAAAAAACTAAACCTTGCTGGCAAGGACTTCCTTCATGACGTCCAGCGCCGCGGCCATGCGGGCGGGATGCGCCTGTGTGCCCATGTGCCCTAGGCGAAAAACCTTGCCGCTCAGCGGCCCAAGGCTCCCACCCACGAAGAGACCCTTTTGGGCAAGAGCGCCGCGCCAGGACGGTTCATCCCAGCCTTTGGGAATACAGGCCGCCGTGACGGTGGGGGAGGGCACGGCGCCTGGCGCGGGCCAGAGCTTTATGCCAAGCCTGGCAAGCCCTTCGCGGCAAAGTTTTGCCGTGGCCTTATGCCGGGCGAAAACAGCGGAAAGCCCTTCTTCTTCCATGGCCTTGAGGGAGGCGTTGAGGGCGGCCACGCCCCACCAGTTGGGCGTGTAGGGGAAGCGCATGGCGTCTTCCCTTGCCCCGCAGAAGGGGGAAAGCGCGTCATATCCCGCGTAGCCAACTTCTGCTATACGTTCCCACGCGGCGGCGCTTACGCTCATAAAGCACATATCCGGCGGGCAGGAAAGGCATTTTTGCGAACCCCCAAGAACGCAATCGGCGTGCCAGGCGTCGGCATGGACAGGAGTGCCGCCCACACTGGCCACGGCGTCCACTACCAGGAAGGGCACGCCAAGGGCTTTTTTCAGCGCTCCCAGTTCTTCCAACGGGTTCAGTGTGCCCGAGGGCGTCTCGCAATGCACGGCGGTGATGAGTACAGGACTGTGTTCTAATACAGCCTCTGCCACGCGCTTGAGCGTTTGTTCAGAAATAGTGCGATCGTAGGGTTCGGAAACGGAAATAGCACGGCAACCTAGGGTCTTTGCCATACTGGCAAAACCATCTCCAAAGACGCCTGTGCCCACGGAAAGAACAGTGTCACCGGGTTTGAGCAGACTTTTCAGAGCGCCCCAAAGAACGAGCATGGCTTCCCCTGTGCAGATAACGATGTCTTCCTTGGTGCCAAGCAAGGTTTGCATGCGGGAGCAGGTATCGTTATAGAGTGCCAGGTATTCCCCTCCCATGCGCGGAGGCGCGTAGTCGGCGGCCAGAGCGTGGGCCGCCGCGGGATGCAGGGAAACAGGGCCGGGGTAGAAGGGCAGAGAGGAGTAAGGTTTAAATGTATCCATGAGTAACTCCTTTTTGCGTGTGCGTTGAAAAGGGAGTTCAGGGCAGGGGTGCGTGCTGGCCGTGTGTACCCAAGGCGCGGGTGAGCAGGTTGCCCGCGCAAAGGAGCGTGCCTTCGTCAAAGGCCCGGCCGAGAAGCTGTATGCCCACGGGAAGACCTTGGCTTTGGCCCGCAGGAATGGAAAGTCCGGGAAGGCCTGCCAGGTTGAGGGAGAGGGTGAAGATGTCCATGAAGTACATCTGCAAAGGGTCTCCCCCCAGGGAACCGATTTTCCAGGCGGGTACAGGAGAGACGGGCGCAAGCAGCATATGGCAGCTTTGGAGGGCGTTTATGTAGTCTTCGCGGATGAGGCGGCGCACCTGTGCGGCCTTGCGGTAGTAGGCGTCGTAATAGCCCGCCGAGAGTACGTAGGAACCAAGCAGGATGCGGCGTTGCACTTCCTGGCCAAAGCCTTCCGTGCGCGAACTGGAGTACATGTCTTCCAGATTTTTAGGGTTTGCGGCGCGGTGTCCGTAGCGCACGCCGTCGTAACGAGCAAGGTTGGAACTCGCCTCCGCCGCGGCGAGGATGTAGTAGCTGGCAATGGCGTATTCCGTGTGCGGCAGGGAAACGTCGACAATGTCTGCCCCAAGCTCCTTTGCCTGAGTTACGGCCTTGTGGCATAGGGCGGCCACGCCCTCATCCAGGCCGTCGTGCTGGAAAAATTCTTTGGGAAGTCCGATGCGGATTCCCTTCAGACTGGTACACGTGCGCAGGGCGGCGCTGTAATTTGGCACGGGGGCGGGGGAAGAGCTACTGTCGCGCGGGTCGTGCCCGGCAATGACTGCAAGCACGGTCGCGGCGTCATCTACCGTTCGGGTGAGCGATCCCACCTGATCAAAGGAAGAGGCATAGGCCAAAAGCCCGTAGCGTGAAACTCGGCCATAGGTGGGCTTCAGGCCCACGCAACCGCACAGAGATGCGGGCTGACGTATTGAGCCACCGGTGTCTGACCCTAAGGAGGCATAGCACTGACAGGCGGCAACACTGGCCGCGGAACCTCCGCTGGAACCGCCAGGAACACGGGAAAGATCCCAAGGGTTGGCCGTGATCTGGTAGGCGGAATGTTCTGTAGTGGATCCCATGGCAAATTCATCCATGTTGTTCTTGCCAAGAATGATGGCTCCGGCTTTCTCCAACTTTTCTACTACAGAGGCGTCATAAGGCGGGATAAAACCTTCAAGAATTCGTGAAGCGGCCGTGGTGGGGAGTTTGCGCCAGGCGAGTACATCCTTTACCGTGACGGGCACGCCCCAGAGAGGTTTCTCGGTGAAATTGGAAGGGCGATTCTTGTCCATGTCGCGTGCCTGTTCCAGAGCAGCTTTGTCGCGACGGGAGAGCAATGCCTTAACTGCAGGCTCCGTACTTTCAATGCGGGCAAGGCAGGAAGAGACGGCTTGTTCGGCGCTCACATCGCCTTCGCGCAAGGCATCGCGCAGATCGCACAGAGAGAGTTCGAAAAGTTCCATCACTTGCCCTCCACAATGCGGGGCACAATGAAGAAAACGCCGTCGCTTTCCGGAGCGTTCGCCATTATGTCCTGACGGTCGGATCGGCGGATGCATGCGTCTTCGCGGAAGGGACACTCATGGGTTACGGGGGAGTAGAGAGGCTCCACACCTGATGTGTCCACTTCGGATAGTTTGTTCATATAGTCAAGAATGCGGGAACATTGTCCGGTCATTTCGTCAAGAATCGCCTCATCCGGCTTCAGCCTAGAGAGACGACAGAGGTGCAAGATGTCATTCCGATCAAGAGGCATGGATTACTCGGTGGTTGCTGGTATGGAATCGAGAAGTTCCTGGAGGCTTTGGCTTGTGGAGGCGGGAGTTTGCGGCGTCGCAACGGGGGTAGGCGCTTCCGACCCGTTCTCGTAGCGGGCGCGAAGGGAAGAAAGATCCACAAGCTCACTACCCACGGAAGCGGGGCGCATAAGGAAGAGGGCGCGGCGCGCCTTGCCCGTGCCATCCCAGGAGAAGGGCGCTCCGGCCCAGTCGAGGCGCAGGGCGGAGAGCTTGCTGTTGAGCATGGCGGCTGTCCAGCCTGGTGCAAGTTTTAACGCGGCGACCGTTTGAACAAAGTCAAAGCCCAGGGCAGACCAGTCGTCGGTATCTGCTCCGCGCGCGCTCATGGTCGAGCGGAAGGACTCTGCCCCGGGCGCGGTGGAAATTTTGTTCCAGTTGGCGGGGAAAACGGTGAGGGAGAAGGTTGCTGCATTGTTGCGATGCTTGCTGTCCAGACTCTGTTCCCAAAGAGAGGAACCCATCATGAGCATATTGTGAGCGCCGCCGTAGTGCAGACTGGAGATGAGCATGTCCATGTTCTTCCAGCTGTCAGGGAGAAAGATGGCCTGAAAGCCCGCCGTGGCCTGGGGAATGCTACCGCGTTCCGTGCCGAGGCGCGTTTTTAGAAAGGCGGTGGCCGCTTTGGGCCAGCTGGAGACGTTTTGGAGTTCGTAGCTTCCAAAGGCAACAGTTATACCGTGTTTTTGCGCCTCGCGCTGGAAGACGGCGTTCATACGTTTGCTGTAGGCGTCTTCCGGGCTGAAGACGCCCGCGCTTCGTATGCCAAGGGAGTCCGCGGCGTTGAGCAGGCAGGAAACCTGATCTTCCGGCGAGGCAAAAAAACGCCAAGCGCCCGTGCCTTCGGCAACGTCTGTGGGCAGGGAAGGTATGAAGACAAAGGGCGCGCGGCCCGTGGCGGCTTTTTTGAAGGCAGACGTCTGGGTTTGGGGGATAAGCCCGCCAATGACGGTAAAGTCGACGGGCAGGGCCTGTATCTTGGAGGCCCAGTCCGCGGCGGAGACGTCAATGGCGAGGATGTCCACCGGGGCGCCGCGGTTTTTGAGCATGTCGGCGGCGGCTTCGGCGCCGGTCTGTATTTTGCGGCCCTGGGCGGAACCCTTTCCGGAAAGCGGCAACACAAGAGCCACATGGACGGCGCCGCTCTGCGGGGCAAGCGCGGACGTCTTCAGCCCGAGAAGGGCGGGGTTGGCGTAAAGATTGGGCGCGGAAACGCGGGAGAGAAGTTCTGGACTGGAGATAATGCCCCGGCGCGCGGCTTTGAGCAGAAGCAGATTCCACGGAAAGCGCGTTTGTTCGCTTTCGGCCACAGAGGAAACTGCGGCGCGCATGGAAGCTATGTCCATGCCGTCAAGGTCTGCCCAGTAGGCACTTTCCAGCGAAGAACGCTTGCGCGTGTCTGCGCGGGCGTAGATCTGTGAAAGTTCACCGCGCGCAAAGGCGGCGCGGCTTCCGGGGCGGCTGGCCATGACAGAAAGGGCGCGTTCGCGCAGGGTAGCGGAAGCGCGGCTGTTCCGCCACATTTCCTCGGCGGCAAGGCCCTGCTTTTCTGGCGACAGGGTGGCGATGTTAGCAAGCCATGAGGCCGCTTCATCCTTCTGTGGCTGGAAGAAGGAAGACATACTCTGAGGTATGTACTGGCAACCCGGAGCGAAGAGCAGGAGGCAGAGCAGGAGTGTGACAAGGCGAGAGCATTTCATGAGGGTTGCATCCTTTGCGGCAGGTGTTACAGGGGTTGAGGCTTCATCATGTCTTTCTTCCACTTATAATCGCGCCTATGCGCGGAGGACAGAGTTCCATAACGTTGGCGCTTGCGTTTCTCAGGAGCGGAGTTCACACCATCAGTTGGCAAAGGGCAAGCGATCTTTTCCCCTTTCTGACAATCACGCCTGTCTTGAATGTGAAGGGGGGAACGGTGTAGCATGGAGGAGGAAAGGAGGAGGAAAACCGCCGATGCTTTTGCCGTTCCCCAAATATGGCGTCATACACTCAGAGTGCGGTAGTGCGGAAGCCGTTATCTGCATAAATAATTTCGCCGGTGACGGCTGCACTCAGATTCGAGGCGAGGTAGACGGCAGTATTTCCCACCTCGTTGATGGTGACGAGACGGCGCAGAGGTGCGCGTTGTTCGAACATATTGCCAATCTGATGAAAATCGGAGATGCCCGAGGATGCCAGGGTGCGAATGGGTCCGGCGCTGATGGCGTTTATACGAACACCTTCCGGCCCGAAGTCTGTGGCCAGGTAGCGCACACAGGCTTCCAGCGCGGCTTTTGCTACGCCCATGACATTGTAGTTGGGGATCCTTTTTTGCGAACCGTAGTAGGTCATGCAGATGATCGAAGCACCCGGAGCAAGCAAGGGCGCAAAGGCGCGGCACAGGCCCACAAGGGAATAGGCGGAAATGTCAAGGGCCATCCGGAAGCCTTCGCGGGAAGTTTCCAGAAAATGCCCCTTGAGGTCTTCCTTGGAGGCAAAGGCTATGGAGTGGACAAGCACGTCTGCTTGACCCCATTTTTTCCTGACGATTTCCGCGGAACGGGCAATGTCTTCGTCGCTGGCGACGTTGCAGGAGAAAATGAAATCCCCGCCCAATTCGATGGAAATGGGTTCAACGCGTTTTTTCAGAGCTTCGTTGAGGTAGCTGAAGCACAGGCGCGCCCCTTCCCGGTGAAAGGCGGAAGAGATGCCATAGGCTATGCTGTGTTTGTTGGCAACGCCGAAAATGACGGCTTTTTTGCCTTCGAGAAGCATGGATGTCTCCTTCAACATGGAAAATAGCCTGCCGAATCCGGGGGAATGGCAAAACGGAAGGATGAGGTTGCGGAGCTTTAAAGATCCTTGCCGGTGAGAAGTTCATACGCCTCATGATATTTGCGCGTGGTGGTCTCCTTGACGAGACTACTCAGTCTGGGCGCGGGAGGCGTTTTGTCCCAGTCCTGGGTTTCCAGCCAGTCACGCAGGTACTGCTTGTCAAAGCTGGGCTGAATTCTTCCGGCCTCGTAGCCATGAGCGGGCCAGAAGCGTGAAGAATCGGGGGTGAGTACTTCGTCAATGAGCGTCAGCTCTCCGTGTACAAGGCCAAATTCAAACTTGGTATCGGCAATTATGATACCGCGCTTTGTCGCGTATTCCGAAGCCTCCTTGTACATGGACACAGAGAGCTTGGCAATCCTGTGTGTGAGTTCCTTGCCCACAATGCCTTCCATCTGTTCCACGGAAATGTTTTCATCGTGGACGCCGACTTCGCCCTTAGTGGAAGGCGTGAACAGAACTTCCGGCAATTTGGAGGATTCAAGCAAACCTTCAGGCAGAGTGTAGCCGCAGACTGCGCCGGATTCTTTATAAGATTTCCAGCCAGAACCGGCGAGGTATCCGCGTACGATGCATTCAACCTTCAGAGGTTCTGCCTTCCTGACGAGCATGGATCTGCCTTCCAATTGATCACGGTAGGGTTGGAGGGAGGCAGGGTAGTTGCAGACAGTCATTTCCTTGATGTGGTTGGGTACAAGATGGGCAAAGCGTTCCATCCAGAAGCGGGTGAGCTGGGTGAGGATGACGCCTTTCAGGGGGATAGGGTCGTCAAGGATGACGTCAAAGGCGGACATACGATCCGTGGCGATAATGAGCAAGGTTTCCTCATCGATTTCATAGATGTCGCGTACCTTGCCTCGGGATTTGAGAGAGAAACCCGGGAGACTGGTGTCTGTGATGACAGTGTAAGGCATGGAATCTTCCTTGTTTTCAGAGTAGGTGAAAGTGTTAGGCGCGCAGTTCCACCGAGCGGGCGTGGGCTTCCAGTCCCTCCATGCGGGCGAGGCAGGCTATGGATGCGGCATGGGAACGGGTAAATTTTTGAGAGGTGGCCACAATACTGGTGCGTTTGCAAAAGGTTTGCACGCTGAGGGCGGAAGAATGCCGCGCCGTGCCCAGGGTGGGCAGAATGTGGTTGGATCCGGCGTAGTAGTCACCCACAGGTTCCGGAGCGTAGTGACCGAGGAAAACCGCGCCCGCATGGCGCACAGCGGGGAGAATGTTCCAAGGTTGAGTCGTGCAAATTTCCATGTGTTCTGGGGCGATGCGATTGGCGAGAGCGATGCCCAGGGAGAGATCCGGAACATGAATGATGGCGCTCCAGTTATCAAGCGCCGCCTGAACAATTTCCTCACGGGGCAGGTCGGCCAGGCGACGTTCCAGGGCGGCGGCCACGCGGTCGGCCAGAGAGGCGCTGTCGGTGATAAAGACGGCGGAGGCCAGCTTGTCGTGTTCCGCCTGAGAGAGCAAATCCGCAGCTACCCACTCGGCGTTGGCCCCGTCATCGGCCAAAACAAGAATTTCGCTGGGACCTGCGATCATGTCTATGCCCACTAAACCCTGGACGAGTTTTTTTGCCGTAGTGACATAAATATTACCCGGGCCGGCAATGACATCCACAGGGCGGATTTCCCTAGTTCCAAAGGCTAGCGCGGCAATGGCCCAAGGTCCGCCTACGCGGTAGACTTCGTTGATGTCCAAAAGGTAGGCTGCGGCAAGCATATAGGGGTTGAGCGTTCCATCGTTGCGCGGCGGCGTGACCACGGCAATTTCTTGAACGCCCGCCACCTGTGCGGGGATGGCCCCCATGAGCATGGAGGAAATGAGCGGCGTGTTGCCGCTCTTGCCTCCGGGGACGTAAAGCCCGGCGCGTTCCACGGGTTCTACCTTTTGGCCCAGGATGGAGCCGTCTTCGCGGGTGATGAACCAGGATTTTTCTTTCTGCGCCTCGTGGAAGACGCGAATGTGAGAGGCCGCTTCGGTGATGATGCTGCGTTCTTCCACAGAAATGCTGGCCGCGGCGCGGGCCAGTTCTTCCTGAGGCACGGCAAGAGGCGCTTCCATATTTGGAGCATCAAACTGACGGGTGCGTTCAAGAAGTGCCGCATCCTTTCGTTCTTTCACATCAGTCAGGATGGCGCGAACTTCGCTTTCTACCTGTACGCCACTCTCTCCCGCGGGTTCGCCCCGCCTGGAGAGGCGACCAAGGAAGTCCGTAAGTTCCGGATCGTTCAGTGTCTTTATGTGGAGGAGAGGACAGGGCATTTTTACTCCTTAGAAGTTTAACTTCAAGATGTACCTTGGATGTTCCGCGGGCAAGTGTCAAGCGCGCTTTTTTTCGAGAGGCTTTATGACTTGGCGGCTACGGCCTAAGGCAAGGGTGCGCGGGGGCACGTCTTCCACAATAACGGAACCCGCGCCCACAAGCGCGCCTTCGCCCACAGAAACGGGCGCCACAAAGGCCGTGTTGCTGCCAATAAAGGAATTTGCGCCAATGACGGTGCGGTGCTTTTTTACGCCGTCATAGTTACAGGTGATGGTACCCGCGCCAATGTTTGCATAAGATCCGACATCGCTATCACCTAAGTAGGTAAGGTGATTTGCTTTGGCCCCTTTGCCGAGATGCGTCTTCTTGATTTCCACAAAGCTTCCCGCGTGGGCGTCTTCATCGATTAAGGTTCCAGGGCGAAGGCGTGCGTACGGCCCAATAATGGCGCCTTTGCAGATTTCTGCGGATTCGATATGGCAAAATTCGCGTATCTCCGCGCCGCTATGTATGACGCTGTTTTTGATGACGTTATGAGAACGCACAATGGCGCCTTTTTCCACGAAACTATCACCAGAGATTTCGCAGGGTCCAAAAAGTTCCGCGCCTGCTTCCACATGGGAGAAGGGACTCACACGTATAAGGGAACCTTCGTGGAGGATGACGCCAGAGGCGAGGAGACTGGAAGATTGACGCCTTTTCAGGAGGGCTTCGGCTTCGGCAAGTTCGGCGGGAGTGTTTACCCCAAGGAGCGACATCGGTTCACAGCCCGCGCCCTCCGCGCCTATGCCGCGCACGTCCATGCCAGCGCTGACCCCGAGAGAGACAAGGTCGGTAATATAGTATTCGCCGCTTTTGTTCTTTTTGTTGAGGCGAGGCGTCAGACTGCGCACTGCGGGAAGGGAAAAGAGGTAAATGCCGGTATTGACTTCCTGCGTCACCTCGGTTGATCCGTAAAGGGCGGGGTCGAAGTCTCTGGCTTCCACTATGGCGCGCACAGAACTGTTCTTCCTTATCACGCGGCCATAGGAGGCGGTATCGTCAAGTTCAAGGCTGAGGAAGGCCACGTCCGCCCCCCAGGCCTTTTTCAGAAAAAGTTCAAGCGTGGCAGTAGTAATGAGGGGGGTGTCTCCGTTGACCACGAGGATGTGGCCTTGTTCCGGAAGATGAGGAAGAGCTGTCACGAGGGCATGCCCAGTACCCAACTGCTCCTGTTGTTTTAGAATGAGGGCCTCTCGGTCAAGACGTGTAGCCACGTCTTCGACTTCACGGTAGACTTCTGCGGCGCCGCTGCCCACGAGAGTGAATATCTTTTGGCAAGGTTCCAGGTTGTGGAGGGCGATCGTTACGAGCGCGAGCATACTTTCTCCCAGAAGAGTCTGGAGAACCTTGGGGCGCGGCGAGGGCATCCGTGTGCCCTTGCCTGCGGCGAGAATGAGAGACGTTAGGGCTTCCATAGACAGACTCCTAGAAAAACGAACGTCCGGCAAAACAGAGGAGCAAACCCAATGCCAGAAGCGCCAGTCCCGCCACGCGGCCTTCCCTAGCCGGGACTTCGGCAAGGCGCGAAAGTGCATCGCGAATGGACTCCGGTGCAAGGATCCACGGCAGAGCTTCCAGCACGGCTGCAAGTCCCAAGGCGCAGAGAAAGACGGAAAGGTTAAAATTCATTTGTTCAGTATCCCAGGGATTTGGCGGAAAGTAAAGCCTTTTCCCCGTCTATGACCGCATTTGATAAAGGTTATGGAGAATCTGTTGTTCCAAAATTAATGCAAACCATCTTGCATGCCAAAGGAAAAGCAGGTATTATAAGCCAAAATTCTACTTTGTTCGGAGGAGTCATTATGGACATCAAACGTTTTTTTGCCTGTTTTGCCATTGCGGCACTGTGCTTCACGGGTACGGCCCTCGCCGTTGAAAAGGCCAATCTGAACAGCGTTACAGAAGAGGAACTTGCCGCCGACCCTAACGTTGGGGCTGAACTGGCCGCCAAGATCGTAGAATATCGTAGCAACGTTGGAGACTTCACAAGCTATGAAGAACTGAAGGAAATAGAAGGCATTACCGACACCAAGATCAAGGAACTCAACGAACATTTTGAGATCAAGGGCGTTGCCAGTTTCGAGTGTAATTGCTGATCCCGTGCAGCGCTCGCGAATTTTCTTTCCGAATATAGGCCGAACGGCGCAGAACGTTCGGCCTTATCGGGTACACCCTTAAAATCAGAAGGCATTTTTATGAAAAAGAACACTCTCAAAAATCTTGGCAAGCTGTCTCTTGCTCTACTGCTTGCCCTGGGTTTGAACGGAGTAGCTTCGGCCGGAGTGGCACCTGCCGACGGCAGTGCTGCCATGAAACCTCCCGCCGGGAATGCCGCCGTTGTGGCCAAGCTCGTCGGTCTTGCGAACAATATTCACGAGAAGACGCTGCTTGGCATCGAGCGCACCATCAACGACGGCGTTGTCATTCGCCAGAGCTACATCAAGGACGGCAAAATTGTCATTCCCCCCGAAGGCCTGTATACCACGGCGCGTTCGAGCAACTGGTATCCCTTCGACAACGAACCCATCACCATGGCCGGCAAGCTCTACCGCGTCATTGTGGATCGCTATGTGCGCGACGTGGTACGTGACGTGGTCATGAAGGAGGGCGACGTTATTACCAGCAACGCGGACAAGTCCCGCGGCTGGCAACTTACTTCGGTGGAGGGCTGGAGTACCTACGGCCTGGCCGACGGCAAAGGAGCCGAATTCAAGGTCGTGAAGACCACCGGAAACTATTACGGGGCGACCTTCCCCGTGAAGGTGGGCACAAGCATCAGCAATGCCGCGGCCGACGGTTCTCTGGTCAAAGGCTCCAAACAGCCCTTGGGCCATACCGTGCCCGATGAGACCAACAATCTCTCCCGCTTTGACTACGGTAGCAACGTGGCCAGCGTGGGTCGTTCGTATGTTGTTGTGGATCATATAGACAAAGACAACAACGTCCATGTGCGCGAATTCGGCACCGACAGTTGCACCGACCTTTTCATGTCGCCCGCTAGGCCCGTTTTGGGAACCTACGCAAGCGGCGACACCTTCAAGGTGGGCGATGCCTCCGTGGCGGTAAAGAATATTGGCGCGGACAGCGTGGAGATCAGCATCACTGCCAAAGACGGCGCCGTAACCTCCAAAAAGCTCTACATTGATTCCAAGAACGCCCACTGGCTCATGCAGTCCATGGTAGAGCGCGACAAGTGCTATGTTGTCTCCAACGACGGCAAGACTCTTGTTCACCTTAACATCCGCCCCGGCAATCCGTTCAAAGAAGGTAAAGTAGAACTGGTTGCGTACTCTGATGTCGTCCATGTGCAGAACGGTAGCGACTGGCCTGCAGATCCGCGCTTTCTGGCACGCCCCGAGACATGAGCAACCTGCACCTATCCGCACGAAGTCATGATCGCCAACAAGGAAGCGATTGTGCTTGACGGCGGAGCCAACAAAGTTTTTGTTGGGCCAGACAAACAGTTCAAGATCGTTATCGATGAATTTGACGGCACCACGGTGAAGGCCTGGCATGTTGAGACCGCAAAGGCCAAAACTGGCAACCTTTCCACTCGTGCCGAGGGCAAGAACATTGACCTTGTCATTGGCAAGGCCTGCCGTTCCACCGTTCATTTTATCAGCCGCTGGTACGGCAAGATGTATGATGAACAGCTGAAGGGCATGGACGTGTTCAAATAGCATCGGTACAGCGCGGGGATTCTGCGGTTCCCGCGTTTTTTCTATTTTTTCAAAAGGGTAGGCGTTTTTTTCACGTCTCTTTCAGGGCTTTGTAAATTTTTGCAAAGCGTCGGCACGGAGAGAATTTTCGTGCTACCATAGTGGACAAAAGTTTTTAAAGGGAATGCATGGCAGGGCAGAGAGAGTCTGCTCGCCGACTTGTATTCTGAACCGCTCACAAGGCAGGTTTCCCATGCCCGACGGCTATTCTCGAAGAAATTTTCTCAAACTCAGCGCTGCGCTCTTTGCTGGAGGGGCTGCTGTCGCTTCTCCCAGCAAGGCCAGAGCCATCGGTTATATTCCCCCCAAAGGTGGGCCTATCACAGAAGCAAAGGGTTACTGTCCGTTCTGTCAGGTGCGTTGCACCTACACGGCCCGCATTCAGAACGGGAAGATTCTTAATGTTACCGGCGATCCGAACAATCACTGGACGGGCGGAGCCATGTGTCCGAAGGGTATGTCCATGCTGGAACTCCTTGACAGTCCGTTCCGTATCACCGAACCCATGTTCCATGAGGCGGACGGGAGTTGGCGAAGAATCAGCTATGAGGAGGCCGTGGAAATGACGGCCGATCGCCTTAAAGCAGTCCGCGAGAAGTACGGTAAGAAAGGCGGGAACAGAGTGGCGCTCACCATGACGCTTTGGGACTGTCTGGAGTCTGAAATCGCGGCGCTCATGACTCTGCGTACCGTGGGTAGCGTGCAGGCCATGCCCCCTGGCGAGACCTGCGTGTCCACGGCATCGAATATGCTGGGCCTTATGCTTGGAGTGAAAAGCGGATCCACGCAGGTGGACGAGTTGCTCAAGGCCGAAACAGTGGTACTCTGGGGCGCTAACGTCAACGATCTGTACCCTCCCTATACGCGTTGGCTCAAGGCCGCCCGTGAAAAAGGCACGAAGATCGTCTATATTGACCCGCGCCGTACGCGCACCAGCATCTGGTGTGATTGGCAGATGCGCCCGCAGCCCGGCACGGACGGTGTGCTTGCCCTCGGGGCCATCCGTTATGTTTTGGAGCAGGGAGCCTACGATGAAGAGCGTGCGCGCTTCCAGATTGAGGATTTCGACAACCTTGCGCCGCAGACGGCAAAATTCACGCCGGAGTATGTAGCGACAGTGACAAAACTCTCCCAGGAAGAGATTCTTTCTTTCTACGACACCTTGTCGAAGAGTGGCCGAACCATTATCTGGCTCGGCGGCTCGCTCTCCCGTCAGACGAACGGCATAGTCACGGATCGTGCCATCATCCTGCTTCAGGCGCTTCGCGACAATCTCATTGGCGAAGGCAAGGGAATGCTTACTCTTCAGAGTGGTAAACCCGGCGGCGGGGAAGAGCTGGTGGATCATTTCTTTGGAGAGAATAAGACGCCAAAAATGAATTTTCGCCGTTTGCGCACGGCCATGGAAAAGAAGAATCTGGACGTACTCTTCCTCAATTCCAGCTATCGCCGATATCCCGACGCTCTTGGCGTGCGTAAGGCCATACAGAACGTGCCCTTTGTAGTTCATATGGGATTTTTTCTTGAGGAGGAATCCGAAGTCTCCACACTGTTCATTCCAGCGACTTTCGGTCCGGAAAGTCAGGGTTGCGGCTACGGTAACGAAAATCAGGTAGCGTGGCGAGAGAAGCTCGTGCAGGCTCCTGGATCCTGCGTCCCCGCGTGGCAATTCTATAGGGACGTTGGTCGCAGGGTTGATCCTGAGCACTATCCCGACTTCAGGGATCCCGAAGAACTTTGTCGTATGTTGCAGAAGATTGCACCCTCGTGGAAGGGCATGACCATGGAGCGTCTACGTGCCTCATCCACGGTGACATGGCCGATTTTCGAAGAAGGTGCGGCTGAGCGTACCGGAACGGTGTTCAGCGAGGGGAAGTTGCTTACTCCCACAGGCAAGATGACTGTGATGGATCGTGTGTTCGGAGGAATCGATCGCTGGGACTATCCCAAGGATCACCCCTTTAGCAAAAATGCAAAAAAGGGCTTCCCGCTTATTCTGACTCAAGGTAAACAGCTTTGGCACTGGCAACAGACTCTGACCAACTTTGCCCGTTCCATGGCGCAGTTTTCTAATGGTCGCTTTGCGCAGGTGCATCCTCAAACTGCGGAAGCATTGGGTCTCAAGCAACGAGACAGGGTGATGCTGGAAACGGTAATGGGCGGTATTGAATGCTGGGTGGACATCACGGAAAATGTGCTTCCTGGCGTTGTGTTCACCCCGGCCAACTGTTGCCGTACCACGCCGCTCAAGGAAAACCGCAGCGATTCCATCTGTGATATACTCCCCAACAACTGGGATCGTATTTCCGCACAACACAACTGCACGGGCTGTCGCCTGAAAAAACTGTGAGAGGTGCTTCATGGCGCGATACGTCATGCTTATTGACTCCGGGTCGTGCATGAACTGCAAGGCCTGCGTTGTGGCCTGTCAACAACGTAATCACGTTCCCTATGGCCTTTCACGAAACTGGGTGAGGGAAACGGACAGCGCCTCCTCCCCCTGTGGGACGGCGTTTCAGCCCGGTGCGTGTATGCACTGCGACGACCCTTCCTGTGTGCGGGCATGTCCCACTGGTGCAACGTGGAAGAACGGTGACGGCGCTGTGTTGATCGATCGTTCCCGTTGCATCGGTTGCGGGAGTTGCATTGAAGCCTGCCCCTACAACGCACGTTTTCGTCACCCCGTAACCGGCACTGCGGACAAGTGCGACTACTGCCGAGGCAGTACTCCGGGACAAATTCCAGCCTGTGTGGCTGTGTGTCCCGTACACTGCCGCATCTTCGGCGATGCTGATGACTCTGGTTCAGACGTTGCAAAAGCACTTGCTACGCATAAGGCCGTACACATTGTTCCCTTAGGCAGCGGCGCAAAACCCACGCTTACATATCTTAACGCCACTACACCTGTGGAGCTTCCTGCGGGAAATACCGAGAGTCGTCCTGTTAACGCACTGCGTCCGCTCGCAACGGGCGTCAGGTGGACGGGTGGCCTCGTCCTTGCCGCATTGGCGGGAACTATCGTTCGACAGTTCATTAAATCTTCGGAGAAGGAAGACGAAGAACTGGCAACAGCGCGAAAGGAGTCCGTTGAAGAGAAGAAGAAGGACAAGGAGGGCAAGGCATGATACGGCGACATTCCCGTTCCGCGATCTTCATGCATTGGTTTAATGCCGTGTGTTGGATCTTTCTGCTTTTTTCGGGTTTCGCACTGCTCGCTGGAGAAATGCAACCCGTGGGTCAGTGGTGGGAGAAACTCTGGCAGGGCATCTTTGGCAACCTTGGTCTGCTCGTGGCTCATCTCGCCGTGGGCACGGCATGGGTAGTCGTCTATGTTCTTTATCTTCTTGCTTTCGGGCGCAGGGAAGTCTTACCCTTCCTGCGGGAGGTGACGTCTTTCGCGATAAAGAGTGATCTTGTCTGGTGCGCGAAAAAAGGGCTGTGGCTGGTGCTTGGCCCGAAAAAGACTCTGAAGTTGGGCATTGACCCTACGCTTCCTCCACAGGGCTTTTACAACGCCGGACAGCGCATGGTGGCCGTGATTGCGGTACTCGCCAGCGTAGGACTTGCTGTGACTGGCCTGATTATGGGCTTCTGTTCTGGTAGCGGAGAATGGACGGTGTCCGAAGAAGTTCTACAATGGTGCATTTTCGGACATTTCTGTTGCGCGGGTGTCATGGCAATCTTCCTGCCCGTACACATTTACATGGCCGCGCTGGCTCCGGGGGAAGGCCCGGCGTTGCGCTCCATGTTCACGGGCTTTGTGCCGGAGAGCCATGCGGAACATCACAATCCGCTCTGGTACGCTTCACTGAAGAAAAATTGTTAGCGTTTACTTGCAAAAGTAAAGGGTTCTTAACCAGCTAAGGACGCACTGAAAAGTCCAAGAGTTATCCTTTGATGATTTTTGAAAATTTTGTTTTGAACTTCCGATGGCTGAAGCATGATTTTCATTGAAAACGTGAATGTCTCAAAGCGCCATACAGCCAGATATGCGAAGGAAAAAAACAAGGTTGTCCTTTATTCGTAAATTTTCGTGATGATAACTTTCGGCAACCTGGGAAACTGTTTTTCCGTTGATCTGGCGGTTTCTCAGGTTGCCAAATTGACCGTAACTCAATGGGGATACCGTAAACAGAGAACTTCGGAATATGCGAGGGTATTTTTTTCTGTTTTTCGAAGGAGAATCCACGGTAAAGGGAAAAATTGAAGCTGGTGATCCTTTGGAGCCGGAAGAGTGAAGCGTGTACGCGGCTGTGGTGCTTGGAGAAAAACCATGATTTTTTTTTCGGCTTACCCAGAAGGAATGAGTGAGTTTAAACAGAATCAGTCCCTGATTGTGCCAAGATTATACCCCAGAGTATCATCCGCTGGTGTGCAGATTTTTTGAAGGGATGTGAGTTTCGGTTTAATCATACATAAACAGGAATACCGCTATCACTCGTTTTAAAGACACTCAGAAAATTTTCTCTTGGCTAATCAGGATCTTTTTTTTAAATATGCGGCTTGCCCAGGGGTAATGCCCAATTTTTTTGCTATGGTCGCAGGCTTTTTGCCCAGAGTGTCGAAGCCGGCGTTGAGCAGTCGCCGGATTTCTGCGGTACGTACACTGGTATTGGGTGCGCCAAGGATGACGGCGATGAGCGTATGGCCCTTGCGTCTGGCCGTGGCGATGATATTATAACCGGCGGCGTTTACCCAACCCGTCTTGAGTCCAAGCACGCCCTGGTAAGAACGCACAAGCGGGTTGTGGTTCGGTTCGGTTCGTCCATGATGCGTGACACTGGGTGCAAGGTGATATCGTCGAGCCTTGGGATAAACAGCCTGATAACTGCGAGCCAATTTGAGCATATCGCGCGCGGTGGTGTACTGGTTTCTAGCCGGCAGACCATGGACGTTTACAAAATGACTGTTTTTCATGCCCAGGCGTCGGGCCAGGGCGTTCATTTGCTTAACAAAGGCTCCAGTTGAGCCAGAGATACGTTCAGCGACGGCAACGCTGGCGTCATTGCCCGAGGCAACGGCCATGCCGTAGAAGAGTTTGTCCAGCGTCACGCGGTCTCCCTCCCGAAGCCCCATGCGTGACCCCCCTGTACTTGCCGCCTTACGGCTCACCTTGACTACATTGGAGTAATCCGCCTTTTTGGCGCTGATGGCGTTATAAGCTACATAAAGGGAGAGAACCTTGGTCAGAGAGGCTGGCTGTATGCGTCTGTCAGCGTATTGTTCGTAGAGGATGCGGCCAGTGGTCATGTCCATAAGGATGGCGCTTTTGGCATTGAGGGATGCGGCCTGCGCAACCGGCGCGAGGCTGAGGAGGAAGAACAGAGCGAGGGCGCGAAGAAAGAGCCGACTGAACATGCTGTATCCTAAGGCAGGGGGGATTGCACGACGCCCTGTTCTGGGGTGCCAGCGCAAAAGTAAGTGAGAAAACTGTTAGACAATTTTTGGAGAGGTGGCAAGTCGTCTCTCCTCGCGAGACATTCATGTTTTCAATGAAATTCACTCTTCAACCATCTGAAACAAAAAAAACAAAGTTTTTCAGAAAAGTAATCATAACAGTGATTCTCTCCTCCTTGCAAACGTAAGAAAAATTGTTGATACGGCTAAGAAAGGAAGGAAGAAATTTTCCTTGAAAGATATTGTAACAGGAAAAGAGGTGCGTTTTGCCCCCATGCGCGGTATAAAGGGAAAAACGTTGAGAGGAAGTGCCAATGGTAGACATTGAACATACGCTGGGGAAACCGGTTTCTCTTCTCGTGGTTGATGATGATGCAGACATTCGCGATCTTATGGCCGATTATCTCCGTCAGCATGGGTACCGCGTGCGTACCGCTGCGGATGGAGAATCCATGTTTGCCTGTTTTGAGGAAGAGACTCCAGACCTTGTGGTGCTGGATATTATGATGCCCGGTGAAGACGGGCTTTCGCTGTGCCGTCGTCTGCGTTTTGGAGAGGCGGGAAACTCTGTGCCCGTGATTTTTTTGACGGCACTGGGGGATACTACGGATCGCGTGGTCGGACTTGAGTTGGGAGCCGACGACTATGTGGTCAAGCCATTTCAACCCTGTGAACTTCTGGCACGCATCCGTGCCGTGTTACGTCGTACAGGGCGCGGTAACGAGTCCGGGGATATCAGACCGAAAAAGGCTTACCATTTCAGCGGCTGGACGCTTGACCTTTCCGCTCGCCATCTGGTGACGCCGGATAGCGTACTGGTAAACTTGAGTGGCGCGGAGTTTCGTCTGCTTTCTCTTTTTCTTGAGCACCCGCAGAAGGTACTCAGCCGTGATTTCCTGCAAAATGAACTTCAGGGGCAGGAATTGGAACGCAGCCCCTTTGACCGCAGTTTGGATGTACAGATCTGTCGCCTGCGTGCCCGTCTGCGTGATAAAGGGCGCAACGGAGTACGCGGGGAACAGCTCATTAAGACTGTACGCGGCGATGGCTATGTTTTTGCAAGTGCGGTAACGGTGGAATAGGTTATGGAGGAAAAGCTGGAAAAAGAAAAAAGAGGGAGGTTGCTCGAAGGAATGCGGCGCCTTGTGGCGCGGCTTTCGCCAGAATCCTTGCTCTCTCGGCTTATCCTTATTTTTTCCTGCGGATTTTTTGCCATTCTTGTATTGACTACTATTTATGCCGGCGAATCCCGGCATTTCTATTTCATGCGCGGACTTATGGCAGATCGTGCGCGGCGCATGGCTGAAACCGCCGTTTTGCTGGATGCCAGTTCTCCGGAAATACGCTTCATTTTACGGGATCAGCTCAACACTCGTGGCTTTAAGGTTTATTTTTCCCCACTTCCGCCCGCGATCGCAAGCGACCTTGAAGAAACGCGGGAAGCCTCTGAGTTGATGGAGAATATGCTGAACCTATCACTTTCTCGGTTTTATGATAGGCCGAAGGGGCATCACGGTCACGGGTCGACAAGGGAAATCCCGCGCCGTGCCGTCCTGAAAGTGAATGAACTGAATTTGCCCAGCCCTATGGAGGCGTTTTACGTTTCAGTGCGCAGTTCTTTTGCCTCGCCGCACAAGAAGGATAAGACTTCAGTATATCGTGCCACGGCCGTCGTGCCTTTTCACGACGGTAGCTGGCTTATTATTGAAGATTCTTCGCCGGGTTATCCGCCCATGCCAGCTTTTCCGCTCACGGGCATCATCGCCATTGAGCTTTTCTTTGTGGGCATGAGTCTCATAGCCTTCTTTCTCTGTGTTCGCCCTTTGCGCCGTTTGGCCCGAGCTGCGGACAGTTTTGGCAGAGACATTCCCGGTACACCCCCTGTGGAAGAGGCAGGTCCGAAGGAAGTGCGGGATGCCGCGCAAGCCTTTAACCGTATGCAGAAGAGCATTCGGGAATTTCTGGAAGAACGGGAACGCACACTGGCCGCAATTTCTCACGATTTGCGCACGCCGCTCACCCGTATGCGTCTGCGCGTGGAACAGCTTGATGAGACCCTGCGCGCGCCGCTCCAAAAGGATATTGGCGAACTTCAGCAGCTCATGGATACTACCATTGACCTGGCACATAGTAATTCGGAACCCGAGGCACAGGTGGACGTGGCCTCTCTCTTGGAAAGTCTGGTGGAAGACCGCCAGGACATGGGGTTCGACATCCGACTTGAAAAAAAGCTTGAGGACATGGACGTGCTTTTCTCCATCGCACCGCTTAAGGCCCGACCGCAGAGCCTGAAACGATGCCTGGCAAACCTTATGGATAATGGCCTGCGCTATGGCAAGCACGTTGTTGTGGGAGTGAAGGATACTCCAACTTTGCTCACGGTGACCATTGCGGACAGCGGTCCTGGCATCCCAGAGGCGGATCTGGAAAGGGTGTTTGAACCGTTTTTCCGCATTGAACCGTCTCGCAGTCGCAGCACCGGTGGTTCCGGACTTGGCCTGGCCATAGCTCGAAGTATGGCGCGCTTGCATGGCGGAGATGTGAAGCTTTCCAACCGTGAGGAAGGCGGTTTGCTGGCTACGGTTACCTTCCGTAGAAGCTAAATTTTTTTACTTTTTGCAGAAGAGAATGGTCTCGTACCGCTTCCGCTCTTGACCCGCGAGCCTATGGCGGTTAACTATCCTTTATCGGGCGTTAAGCCGTCCAGAAAATTTTACGGAGTTTATTTATGCAGCGTTCCCGCCTTCTTTCTTTTGTATTCATGTTTGCCTGTATGGCGCTTATGGTCTTCGGTTGCGCTCAGAACAACGTGCGTCTCCTCTACAATCCCGCAACTCCCGCCAATGTGCCTTCTGTCACTGCGCCCCGCGTGACCGTCGTGGTTTTTGACGATCAACGGAATCGTGTGGACATTGGCGTGCGCAAAGACGGTACGCCCTTCCAGCCCGGTTCCAACGTGGCGGAATGGGTGAGTTATTCTCTGGCGGACGAACTGACCAGACAAGGCGCGCAAGTCTCCATCGCCACGAGCAGACAGCAGGCCGAAGCAGCCAATCCGGAATATATGGTTCACGGCCTTATTGAACGGGTATGGCTGACAGAGAAGAACATCAGCAATTACGAGGCGGCCATCCGCCTCCAGATTCACATTTACAGCCGGAACAAAACTCCGGCTATCAAGAACATCGGCGCCCAGCAGGACAAGACTGGCGTGCCTGGAGCGCGCCTGGCCGAAGAAACTCTATCCAGCACGCTGGCCGATGTACTCAAAGACGCCTCTTCCCGCATCATGGCAGAGATACGCTGAGTTTGTGACCTTTCGACATCGATTACCATGAGGCCGGTGATTGTCAAAGCCTATGGAGCGTTCAGCCCCGTTGCCGAAGAGGCATTCCTAGCAATCCGCTCTGTTCTGGAAGATTGGTATATCCCCGAGGCTGTGGAGCTTATAGGCGACATGGTGCGCATCAGCTATGAAGGGGATTCTTTTCCCGCCGAAGAAGTTATTGGCGTTTTGCGACCTTTTCTCACCGAGAAGAGCGAAGGTAAGCTGGATATCCTTGATCTTGAGGCGTGGACTTTGCACCGCTATTTCCTTGATCAAGGCTTTGTGCGCGAACGCAAGGCAACGCTGGATAAGGCTTTGGAGGTATGTTCCTCACACTGAAAATATTTGTGGTTTCAAATAAAATTTTTGTGAGGGGGCAGGAGGCCGTAGCGGTTTGTTTTTGTTATTTTTGTCCGTTTGAGCAAGTTTATTTTTTGAAGCTTTTCTGAAAATTTTCGCGTTGAGCCGCCTCTGTTTGAAGCGTGAATTTCATTGAATACGTGAATGTTTCATCCGTTTTTGCAACTGGACAAAAAAAAACGAGTGCGCTAGTATCACATTTTCAAAAAACGTGTTACCTAAACTCCACGGGTTCATCCCCCCAAAATGAGGAGTTTTCATGCGCCTCTCCTCTCTTGCCCTGCTTGTGTTCTGTCTTACGCTTTCCAGCCAGGCCTTTGCCCATTTTGGCATGGTAATCCCTTCTACATCTGTGATTGAAGAGAAGGGGCATGCGACTCTCAATCTTGAGCTTTCCTTCAGTCATCCCATGGAGGCGGCCGGTATGCCGCTGGCGCGCCCCAAGAGTTTTCAGGTTTTTGTTGACGGCAGGGGGGAAGATCTTGGCGCCACCTTGCAACCTGTGAAGATCATGGAACACGAGGCGTGGAAGGCTCAGTACACCATAAAAAGACCGGACGTCTACCAGTTCGTTATGGTACCGCAACCTTACTGGGAACCGGCGGAAGACTGCTTCATCATCCACTATACCAAAACCTATGTGGCAGCTTTCGGCGAAGAGAAAGGCTGGGATGCACCTGTTGGGTTGAAGACGGAAATCGTTCCGCTGACGCGGCCTTTTGGCCTTTACGCCGGGAATGTGTATTCCGGGCAGGTACTCCTTGAAGGGAAACCCGTGCCTTGTGCGGAAGTGGAGATAGAATATTACAATCGCGAAAAACGCTATGCCGTCCAAAACGCCTACTTGACGACCCAGGTTATCAAGGCCGACGCCAACGGCGTTTTTACCTACGGAATGCCCTTTGCGGGTTGGTGGGGATTCGCCGCCCTGAATACTGCCGAGGAAAAATTGTTCCATGACGGCGAAGCCAGGAATGTCGAACTCGGGGCTGTAGTCTGGATAGAGTGCTTTGAACCACTGGCGAAGTAGCGACTCTCCCGCAGGAGATGCGCTTTCTGCCCTTTTCAGCCTTTTTTCAAGTTCAGAAAGAAAAACTCATGCATATTTCCGAAGGTGTACTTTCCCCCATGGTATTAGGCGGCGGGTATGTCCTTGCTGCCGTCGGCGTCTGGATGGGGCTACGAAGGACAGACTATTCCCATCTCACACAAGCCGCGGTTCTGGCTTCCGTTTTCTTTGTGGCGTCTCTTGTCCATGTTCCCCTAGGGCCGGGGAATGTTCACCTTGTTCTCAACGGAGTTCTTGGCCTTTTCCTTGGTTGGACCGTTTTCCCCGCGCTTCTCGTGGCGCTACTTCTGCAGGCTGTCCTTTTCCGCTACGGCGGACTTGCTGTTCTGGGGGTCAACGTTTTCAACATGGCCTTCCCGGCGCTCCTCTGTCATGTTCTTTTCCGCTCCTGGGTACGCAAGGCGGGTGCCTTCCGAATAGCCGGATCGTTCTGTTGCGGTGCTTTTTCCGTAGCCGGAGCAACGCTTTGCACTGCGTTCGCGCTCGCTTTCACCGATGAAGGCTTTCTGACCGCGGCGCGCATCCTTTTCGTCACCCATATCCCCATCATGTTGCTGGAGGGTGGCATTACCGTGGCCGCGGTCTCCTTTCTTGCCAAAAATAAACCGGAACTTCTGGATGTCACAGAACTCAGGAGGCATACATGAAACGCCGCATCGCTGAGTTTTGTCTTGGTTGCTTATTGGCTTTCGGGTTTTCAAACACGGCACTGGCTCATCGCGTCAATGTCTTTGCTTATGTGGACGGAGACGCTGTTCAGGTAGAATGTTCCTTTAACAAGAGCCAGAAGGTCAAACATGGCAAACTCGTCTTTAGCGATGGAAAGACTGGAGCTGTATTGCTTGAGGGTGTCACCGATGAAGAGGGAAACTTCCGTTTTCGTCCCGAGGAGCGCTTTCTTCAGACTGGTCACGGATTGGATATACGGCTCTCTGCAGGCGAAGGGCATCAGAATGTCTGGCACATAAATGAGGACGAATTGAAAACGCTCATTCGCCCCTCACACTTTTTCAGAGGACAGGATTCAGCGGAAACTTCGCGGTCTCCGAACACGTTGGGGTGCGAAGAGATGGAAGAACTCTTTGGGAAGGTTCTGGATGAAAAACTCGCCCCCATCCGTCAGACACTCGCCCGCCAGCATGAGGATTCGCCAAACTTGCGAGACATTATAGGCGGCCTGGGGTGGATTCTTGGTCTTCTGGGCTTTGCCGCATACCTGCGCTACAGGCCTCGGCCATAACCGGAGAGAGGCTTTCTGACAATGTTTGTGTCTTTGCGTCATACGGATCCCAGGGCGCTTCTCTTGGCGGCGGGAGGAGCGGCGTTTGTGATCTCGGCTTTGCAGAGCGTTGCCGTTTCCAGTGTGACTCTGGTGCTTTCCGCAATCCTTTCCGTCGTGTTCTGGCCGCCCTGGCGTCTTCTGCTGAAGCGCCTTGCGGCCGCCAACGGTTTTCTTCTCTTTCTTTTGTTGACGCTTCCCTGGACCATAGCTGGGGAGAACGTTTTCACTCTTGGTTTTCTGAACTTCAGCCGCGAGGGTATTACCCTGACAGCGCTCGTTACCCTGAAATGCAACGCCATAGCGCTGGTCTTCATCACCCTCACGGCGGGCATGGATATCCCTCTCGTAGGCTATGCTCTGGAACAGTTGCGTCTGCCCCGTAAACTGGTTTTTCTCTTTCTTTTCACATGCAGATACATCCATCTCATTGGGGAGGAGTGGAAAAAATTGCAAACCGCGACCGCCCTGCGCGGCTTTATTCCGCGGACATCCCTGCACACCTATAAAACAGTTGGAAGTATGCTTGGCCTGACCATTATGAACAGCGTGGAGCGTTCGCGTAAAATCTATGAAGCCATGCTTATGCGCGGTTTTGTCGGCCAGTTTTTCACACTCACGGAGTTTCGCGCCCAAACGCGGGATATTGTCTTTGTCCTTTTCTTTTTTTTGATTCTTCTCTGCCTGCTGGGGGCGGACGTTACGGTGTGCCGCTATGCCTGACTGTGCGCTTATTTCGCTGGAGGAAGTTCGTTTTGGCTATTTCGGCGATCCCCCCCTTTTCGATGGTCTGAACTTTTCCCTGCATGAAGATGAGAGGATAGGGCTTTTCGGACCCAACGGAAGCGGGAAGACAACGTTGCTCAGGCTCCTCATGGGCTTGGAGCGACCACAGGCCGGACGTTTGCTCCTGGAGACTTCCCCTGTTGTCCAAAGGCAGGACTTTTACCGTCTTCGCCGTACTGTTGGTTTTGTCCTGCAGAACAGCGACGATCAACTTTTTTCCCCCACCGTATTGGAAGACGTTGCCTTCGGGCCTCTCAACCTCGGTATGACGCGGCAAGACGCGCGGGACAGGGCCATGGAGACACTTGAACGCCTGGGTATAGCCGACTTGGCGGAGAAGCCGATACATCGCCTGTCCGGCGGGGAGAAGAAAATGGTTGCGCTTTCGTCCGTTCTTTCCATGCGGCCAAGGGCACTGCTCCTCGATGAACCGACGAATTTTCTGGACGAGGCGTATCGGGAAAATTTTATCACCCTGCTTCAGCGGGAAAGCCTGGCACTGGTGGTAGTCTCCCACGACAGAGAGTTTTTGCGGCGGACGGCGTCCGCCTTTCTGACGATCCGCCACGGCACTCTGACAAGAGTAGGGCTTTGACATTGAACACTTACTCTTTTTGCGAAAGACTTTTTAAAAAATTCAGGTAACAAACTTAGATCATAGCGAGTTTGCAAAAGTTGTTTTTTCATTGTTCCGTTGCCCTATTTTTTCAATTTGAGCAGTCTGTTACAGGCGGATTTTTGCTGGAGCTGATTGAGAAAGCTTTTGATAAACATTCGATGGGCGTTTTTCAAGTTAACGGCAGGAAATTAGAGTAAGCCTTTCTTCTGTAGGGGTTTTGATGACCTCAGGTAGCAGAAATAGCTTGGGGACTTCCGCCATGTCGAAGCATATGTTATGCTTGCGGGTATATGAGGAAAAATTTTTATTGATGCAGGAAGAGGGGAAAA
>CAZWBH010000004.1:35388-88183 GCA_964632155.1 uncultured Mailhella sp. | reverse complement strand
CCTTCCGTGGGACATGCACGTTTTCAATGAAATCCACACTTCAACCCTCTGAAACCAAAAACAAAGTTTTCAAAAATCATCATAAAAACGGTTCTCTCCCTTCCGTAAGAACTTCATGCTTTCAGTGAAAATCCACGCTTCAACCCTCGGAAGATCAAAGCGAAATTTTCAGAAACCCAGCAGAAAAATGGCTCTCTCCCTTCCAGATGCATTACACCGAAAAGCGACTTTCTCTTTGACATTCCCCGCTTCTCTCCCTTATGCTCAGTTTTTTGAAGAATACAACTCCGCGCCGCGTCAGAAAACCCTTGAAATCGTCCCCATAGGCGATGAGGGAAAGAGACAATATGTCTTTTGGTGAAAAAGAAAAGCGTTTTCTCAAGCTCTGTATCGCCTGTCCGCCCGATGTCGAGGCTGTCCGTCGTTTTCTATCCACAGAACGCATTGATATCAACGCGACGGATGATGATGACAATCTGCTCTCTTCCTTTTACCGCGACTTCGGAGATTGGGACAACGACTGCTGGCGGCGTTTCAAAACCCATATCATAGAGATCACGCGCCTCTTTCTTGATCATGGTTTCGATGTGTGCGGAAACGGAGGCGAGGCAGGCGCCTGGTGCATGACCTCCCTGATGTTCAATCATGACGGAGATGAACTGCTTCAGACCGCCGCTCTGCTCCTCGAAGCCGGACTCGATCCCTGTTATTTTTCCGAAGAAGAGGGGGAAACGCTGCTTGATGAAATTTGGTTTGAACACTCGGTCAACGACCTTGACGGAGATCATCCAAGAGCGGAGTATACGCTTCGCCTGTACAACATGATGAAAGCCGCGGCTGAGTCCTGTCCGCAAAGGCATCCGGTAGCGCATTCCAGCACGGACGAAACGTCGGCCTGAGGCGGGAAAATTGACGAGGGCTTTGTCTTATCCCCGCGGCACGACTTGCGGCAAAAGACGTCAATCCGTATTTTTCCGTGCCAACTGAATCCTGCGAGGGGACTATGAAGAAGTTGGAAAAGGTCGAGTGGGCTTCGCTTATACTGGAACGTCTGAAGGCCCGTTATCCGGAACCGAAGACTATGCTTGAACATCAGAGTCCCTGGGAGCTTCTTGTGGCAACTATTCTGGCCGCTCAGTGTACCGATGCCAGGGTGAATACCGTCACACCGGAGCTGTTCCGGCGCTGGCCCGAACCCGAAAAATTGGCCGATGCCGCACAGGAAGAACTGGAGTCCGTCATCCGACCCACGGGCTTCTTTCATAATAAGGCCAGGAATCTTTTAGGCGCGGCCAGGCGGGTGAAGGAAGTCTTTGGCGGGGAATTGCCCCGCACCATCGAAGAATTGACCACCTTGCCCGGCGTGGCGCGCAAGACGGCCAACGTCGTACTCTGGGGGGGCTTCGGCCTGAATCAGGGCCTTGCCGTGGACACCCATGTCAAGCGTCTCGCCTTTCGCCTCAATCTTACCAAGAACACGAATCCCGTGAAAGTGGAAACTGATCTTATGGAACTTTTCCCCCGCGAGGAATGGGGAGACGTGAATCATCGCATGGTCTGGTTCGGTCGGGATGTGTGCGATGCGCGCAAGCCGGCATGTGTACGTTGCGAAATGCAGGATCACTGCCCGCGATGCGGAGTGAAGGACTCATGAAAATACGTTTTGCTCTTCTGGCCTTGGTTTTGGCAATGCTTTCGGCATGCGCCCCGCGGGGCGTTCGAATGGTTGATACCCTAGATAGCGCGCAATTTGTGCGTATGTCGCGAGCCATGCGTCCGGCCATGTTGGAGCGTTCCCTGGTGAATGCCCAGGGCGACTGGTATGCCCCGTTGATTTCTTTCCCGCCGCAAAACGGCGGAGAGATACTGGTGGATCGCCTCTCTCCGGCTTTTCGTTTCCCCGACAGTCATGGCGCCCTGCCTCCGACCTTTCGCGCCATGCTTACAAGCGACGCGCGGGTACTCGTTGCGGGCAACAAGGCCATCATCAAACAGGGCCTGAGCGTGGTGGAACTTGATCTTGTGGCTCTTGCGGACTGGAATGGAGACGGCGGGAACGACTGGCTTGTCTCATGCCGCGTGAGCTTTGAGGATGCGCCGCGCCGCTACCGCGAATACTTTCTTGTGGTCACAAGGCCGAATGACCCTGTGCTGAAGCCTTCTGTACTCCTTGTGCGCGACCATGTCTACAACAGGGTGACCGTAGTGAAGGATGCCTCCGGCGGAGAACTGGCGGAGACGTCAGCCGTGGAATTTTTGCAGGGGCAGACCACAGTCACTCAGCAACCAGACATTCGCGCCGTACAGAAAAAACTCTCGGAAGGCTCTTCCGTAAAAGAAAGCGCGCTCAGTCAATAGCGGCTCTTCCTTTACTGCCGCCTTCACCTTGTTAGGACTTGATTCTTTCAGGCTACAGGCTATACTTGACGGACGGCTTCGAGTCCGTTCCTTCCCTCTCAAGGAAGGGAGTCGTTTTCTGTCTGCAGTGACGCCCCGCTTTTGCGTTTCCGGCGGAATGCCTGACAGGACGAAGGAGAGAGCCGTCCTGCCTTTTTCAACGATGGTCTTTCAGAGTCCTTTCCCTGTAATTAAGGAAACGGCGTGAATACAAAACGGCATAAAGTGCTCATTGCCAACCGCGGCGAGATTGCTGTTCGCATCCTTCAGGCGTGCGAAAAACTTGGGGTTGATTTCGTCTGCGTGTACACCGCGGAGGATGCCCGCTCCGGACATGTCGCTCTGGCCAGGGAAATGGGGGGCGCGAAGAGTCTCTACCGTATTTCTTCCTACCATGACGCCAACGAACTTTTGAGCGTCGCGGATGATGCCGGCGCAACGGCGGTTCACCCGGGTTACGGTTTTTTTGCCGAAGATTTTCGCTTTGCCCGCCGTGTGACAGAGCGCGACAGAAAACTTATTTTTATCGGCCCTTCATGGCGCATCATCCGCGAACTGGGCGACAAGATCAACACGAAACATCTGGCGAGAAGCCTCGATGTGCCCACGGTTCCGGGAACTGACAGACCCATTTATGACGAGATGGAAGCCGAAAAGGTGGCCCGTTCCCTGTTCGACTACCAGGCCCAGCAGGGCATAGCCAGACCCATGGTACTGGTGAAGTCCTCTGCCGGAGGAGGCGGCATGGGCATTGAAGAGGTGCGCGATATCGACCTCTTTCGCCTGGTTTACAGGCGCATTCGCAACTATGCCTTGCGCCAGTTCAAAGACGATGGCGTGCTTATCGAACAGCGCATCATGGATTTTAATCACTTGGAGGTACAGATTCTTGCCGATCGCAGTGGGCGTCATCCCGTGCATTTTGGCACTCGCAACTGTTCCATACAGTCCGCCGGGCGCCAGAAACGCCTTGAAGTGGCGCCCGGTTTTGACCCTTCCTCCATCGAATACCGTTTTGACGCCGTTTCTCTTCTCAATGAAATTGTGCAGCATTCTCTGAAAATGGCCCGCAAGGTACGCTATGACAGCGTGGGCACCTGGGAATGGGTTGTCACGCGCGATGGGCGCCCTTTCCTCATGGAGGTGAATACGCGCATACAGGTGGAAAATGGCGTTTCCGCCGCTATCAGCCGGGTGAAGGGGCAGAAAGTGGATCTCATCGCGGAGCAGATCCGCACCGCGCTTGGCGAACCCCTGGGCTATACACAGAACGACATAAGCTTTCATGGTGTGGGTATGGAATACCGTATCATTGCCGAAGATCCGGCGAACGGCTTTACTCCCTGGATGGGCGATATCGATCGCTTTGAATGGGTTCCGCGGGAATGGCTTTCCCTGCATACCCATGTGCCTCCAGTGAATCCAAAGTCGCCCTACACCATTCCCACGGAATTTGACCCGAATCTTGCGCTCGCCATAGTCTGGGGAAAAAATCTTGCGGACGTGAGCGCCCGAGGGATGGAATTTCTGGAACATCTCCAGCTTGAAGGCCATGACGGCAAGGGCGAGCCTCTGCGCTCCAACGTGGACTTTTTGAAGAACAAAACGGAGCGGATACTCCGCTTTTGACCTTCCGGCTTCAACAGGGAAGGGATACTCTATGCCTGAATACGAAAAGAGACTGCGCCAGCTTGCCGATCGCCTGAGCTATCTCAAAGATATTTTTCCCGGCAAGCACGAGGAAGAACTGTCTCTGCTACAGTCCCGCCTCAAGGCTGGGCGAAGTCGTCTGGAAAGCTGTTCCAGGGAAGAGGCCAAAGCCGAGACGGAGGCGCTTGAAGACCTGTTCTCTTCCACTGAGCGCAAGTTGGAAGACAGGCTCACACCCATGGACAAGGTGCGCATCGTGCGGCATCCTCAGCGCATCTGCCTCCGGGATATTCTTGAAAATGTGTACGACAACTACACCGAGATAGGCGGGCAGGATGAACACACCATCGATCCGGCCATGCTCATCGCAAGGGCCTATATAACACGCAAGCGCGGCAGTAAGGTTTACCATCAGCCGGTGTTCGTCATCGGGCACGAAAAGGGGCACGGCGAAGAGTTCCGCAACGGCGGTTCAGCCAAGCCCTGGGGCAACGCCAAAGCCAAGCATTACATGGGCGTGGCGGAAACCGAAGGCGTGCCGATCCACGCCTATGTCTTTACCCCGGGCGGATATCCTCTGGAGGAATACCCAGGCGCGGCTCAACAGATTGCCCGCAATATTTACGAAATGGCCGGTCTTACCGTGCCGATCATCGCCCTTTTTTCCGAAGGCGGCTCTGGCGGGGCCGAGGCCATCTCTCTTGCCGACAAACGCCTCATGTTGTCTCACGGGTATTATTCCGTCATCTCGCCTGAAGGGGCCGCGGCCATTGAAGGGAGACTAAAGAGCGGAGAGCGGGCTTCCGCGGAACTTGTGGAGCGCTGCGCGAAAGATCTTCACCTCACGGCTGAGGATAATTTGAAGTTCGGCTATATAGACAAGATCATACAGGAGCCCGTCCTGGGCGCGCGACCGCATCATTACGAATTCTTTCGCTCTCTGCGGCAGGAATTGATCAGGGCAACGGATGAAGTGGTACTCAGGGCCAGAGGTCTCGCGCCCTTGCGTGCCGTGACACTGCACCGTCTTCACGACAAGGAGCTGAATCTTGACGAATTTTACGTCCGCTGGGATCTTTCCCGCGCCGCCCGTCAGCGCCTTGTGGAAATGCGCCAGAACAAATTTATTAAGGCGTCGCATAAAGTCTGCCAGAACCATCAGCCCTTCGTCGGGCGACTGGGCGATGCGTGGTCGGAACAGTGGTGGGAAATCTATAACCGGCTCATTTACGATTTCTACCACCGGAATCGGCGCATATTTCGGAATATGATCGAAGAGATCAGTTCGGAATGGGACATGTTCAAAATGCGTCTTTCACATACCTGGAGGCGACAGGAAACGCAGGATGCCACGGCGGAAGAAGAGCTGACATCAGTTTCGGATTGGACGGAAGAGGAACACGGCTGGGCCTGGATCAGCGAAAAGGCCAAAGAAGATCGCGCCGTCACCTGCCCCTATGCCGCGCGTCGCGGTTGCATGGATATGTGGGCCTTCGACCTCTACAATGATTTCGCTGGTGTCTGCTCTTCGTGCGGACATCATTTTCCCATGGAATATCAGTGGATTATGTATAATTGCTTTGATGAGGATTCCATTTATGAATTCAATACGGAAGTCGAGGCGGGGAACCCGTTGCATTTCCCCGGCTTTGAGGAAAAGCTTGCGGTAGCCAGAAAAAAGACGAGGCTGAAGAGCGCATGTATTACCTTTGAAGCACGGCTGGAGGGCATTCAGGTGGTTGTGGCCATTCTGGCGGCTTCGTTCCGGGGGGGATCCGTGGGCGTGGCCGAGGGATCCAAATTTGTGGCCGCTGCGGACAGGGCGCGCCGTAAGCGTTGCCCGTTCATCGTGTATTGCCACGGTACGGCCGGCATACGGATCCAGGAAGGGACGCACGGCGTCATACAAATGCCCCGTTGCACAGTGGCCGTGCGCCGATACATTGAGGCCGGCGGACTATACCTTGTGCTGTACGACACCAAGTCCTATGGCGGACCCGTGGCCAGTTTTCTTGGCTGTTCCTTCTACCAGTTTGCCATCCGTTCTTCCAGCATCGGTTTTGCGGGTCCGGCTGTCATCAAAAATACTACGGGCGTCGATGTGCCGCCGAACCATCACAACTGCTATCATGCGCTTTCGCGCGGACACATCCAGGGCGTATGGGATCGCCGCGAGGTACGCGCCAATCTCTGCCAGGCCATCGAAACCATGGGCGGTCGCAATCTTTATTACCGTTAAAGGAAGGCTATGAGAAACATCGAAGAAGTGATGGCGGAACTCAAGGCCGCTCCCTATACGGAAAAGACTGTGCTTGCCCCGCATACCGGCGTGGTTTGCTTCGCCAATGTGGAAGAGGGAAGCGAAATCTTCGGACCCAGTGGAGAGTGGAAGGAAACGCCAGGTACGCATCTTGCCACCATCACGCGTGAACGCAATCCGCGAAAGATAGAGGCCGTGGAGCGCGGTGTGATCAAGAAGCTCTGCCGCGAACTCGACGGCGCCTTTGTGGAGGCGGGCACGGTACTGGCTGTTGTCCGGCACTATCTTTCGCGGCAGGAAGTGGTGAGCAGGCTTCTTATGGAAAGCCTGTACACCTTCCGCGCCCCGGAACGGGCGCGATACTATTTTGCTCCGGAAGTGGACAAGAAGGTCAAAATTCTGGGTTGCCGCACAGTGTCGGTGCAGGAGGGCATGGAGCTTTTCATCGTTTCCCGAATGAAGCGGGAGCTTCCTCTCTCCTATGTCGGGCCTTCAGGGATTATTTACGAAGTCTGCTTCGATCAAAATAAAAATGTGGACGTCGGATCGCCGCTTATTGTCGTATGCCCGCCCGATCAGGAGGAATCCGTGGAAGATATGATCTCCCGTGTGCAAAGGGACTGGAGCGAGGGAAAATAAGCATGGGAAAAGTGCTTCAGATCCGTGTGAGTGCCTGGACCTACGATGAAGAGGAAGTCGTCAGAACCTGGCCGCGTCTTGCGGAACTTGTCTGGGCGCAACTTAATGCCTGGGGCTCCGCGGGAATGAGGCGCGGAGTCCTCGAGCTTGCGGAATATGCGTCTGACGCCGTTCGCTTCAGCGATATGCCGGAAGCAAGGAAACAGCGTCTTGCCCCTTGGGCGAAAGCGGTGACGGCACGCCTCGGGGAAATGCGCGAGGCACTTGCCAACTGGAAGCCGCGGGAGGCAAATGCCCTGAGCGAAAAGCTGGAAGACGCGCTCACCGACCTGGAACGGCAGATGGACGAAGGGGTATGACGTTTTCCGTTCTTTGCCCTATCTGCAACCAACGCCGAGAAGCGTCTTTTTCAAGCTGTGAACGCAACATTGACACCTTTTTGACTGTTGCGCCAATATTCCGGCAAACCAGGAAATTTGGCGGAACAACGTCCGCCTGGCCTCGCGAGAAAAATTACGGTTCAGAGAAGGCCGCGCCGTTTGAGTTCCACCTCCAGGCAGGCGAGAGCCGCGGGAGTGACTCCGGAGATGCGCCCAGCCTGCCCTAAATTCAGGGGTTTCACAGCGTTCAGTTTTTCCTGTATTTCGCGGGACAGGCCGGCGATGTCGGTATAGTCCATGTCTTCAGGGAGCCGCAGGGATTCCAGCCGTTCCGCACGGCGCACGAGATCGTTTTGAAGTTCGAGGTAACCGGCATACTTGAGGACTATCTCCGCCTCCCGCACAGTGTCCTCCCTGGCCGTTTCCAGTTCCGGGAGAAAGGGAGAGAGGCGGCGAAGGCTGAGTTGCGGGCGCCGTCCAAGGTCGGCCAGAGTGACGGCCTGACTGGGGCAGGGTTCGCCCATGGCGAGAAAGGCGGCGGTCGTGGCGGCGTCCGGCGTGAGGCGCGTGTGTTTAAGCTTACCAAGGAGTTCTTGCAGCGCCTCCTGCCTGGCGCAGAAGCGTTGCCATTGTTCGTCGGTGATCAGCCCCCGTTCTCGCCCACGGGGAGTGAGTCTGGCGTCGGCGTTGTCTTCGCGCAGGAGCAGGCGGTACTCGGCGCGCGAGGTGAACATGCGGAAGGGTTCACTCGTGCCCTTTGTGGTCAGTTCGTCCGCCAGAACGGCCATGTAGCATTCATTCCGGCGGGGGAGGAAGGGGGCGCGCCCTTCGAGTTCCGCGGCGATGTTCAGCGCGGCCCACAGACCCTGTGCGGCGGCTTCCTCGTAACCGGAAGTCCCGTTGATCTGTCCGGCCAGCCAGAGGCCCTGCGCGCATCGCGTTTCAAAGGTGGGGCGGAGCTGAATGGGGTCTGCGTAGTCGTATTCGATGGCGTAACCCGGGCGCACAATCTCGGCGTGTTCGAGACCGCGTATAGAGGCCACCATTTTTTCCTGAATGTCCAGAGGCAGACTGGTGGAGATGCCGTTGGCATAGTATTCCCTGCGATCCAGCCCTTCCGGCTCAATGAAAACATGATGCCTGTCGCGCTCGGGAAAGCGGGCCACCTTGTCCTCCACAGAGGGGCAGTAACGCGCTCCCACGCCGGTGATGACGCCGTTGAAGAGCGGAGATCGGTCAAGCCCGGAGCGAATGATTTCATGGGTTGCCTCATTGGTCCAGCTGATATAGCAGGGAACCTGCGGGAGTACGGGGCCAGGGCCGCTGAAACTGAAGCCAGGGGGAGGGGTGTCTCCGTGCTGTACCTCCAGCGTATCGAAATCAATGGTACTTCCCCTGAGTCTTGGCGTGGTGCCTGTTTTCAGGCGGCCCAGGCGCAGGCCGAGGGCACGCAGGGAATCCGAAAGTTCCAGGGAGGCGTCGTCGCCAAAGCGGCCCGCGGGGTAATGCGTCAAACCGATGTGTACCAGACCGGAGAGGAAGGTTCCCGTAGTGAGAAGAATATGGGGAGCTGAAAATTCCTTGCCCAGACGTGTGCGAACACCTTGGACGCGATGCTTTTCCGCGAGGATGTCCGTAACCATATCCTGCCAGACGGTGAGACGTTCCTCGGCAAAAATATCGCGCTTGACCGCGGCCATGTAGGTATCGCGATCCATCTGCGCGCGACGGGCGCGTACGGCAGGTCCCTTGCTGGCGTTGAGAATGCGGAATTGTATGCCCGCTTCGTCGGCCCATCTGCCCATGCAACCGCCAAGGGCGTCTATTTCGCGGACAAGATGCCCTTTGGCCAGTCCGCCTATGGCGGGGTTGCAGGAGAGATGGCCGATGCGATCCACGTTGCTTGTGATGACAAGAACGTCGTGGCCCATACGTGCCAAGGCCATGGCCGCTTCACAGCCGGCATGACCGGCGCCGACGATGATGCAGGAATAGGTGGGCATGGGAGAAAATCGCTGAGAATGGCAATGGGTGGAAATTTCCCGTGCCAGAGCCGCTTTCTTGTGGCGAGTACGCGGCCCTGACGGGATCAGTTATCATAATAGGAGCGCAAAGTCTGACTGCGCACGGGGTGGCGCAGTTTGCGCAAGGCCTTGGCCTCGATCTGCCGTATGCGCTCACGAGTGACATTGAAGAGCTTGCCCACCTCTTCGAGGGTGTGGTCGGACTTTTCACCGATGCCGAAGCGCTTGCGCAAGACCTGTTCTTCCCTGGGCGTGAGATCGGCAAGTACAGAGGCGATCTGTTCGGAAAGCTTGGTGTTCACTACTTCATTGTCGGGGGCTATAGCCCTTTTGTCCTCAATGAAGTCTCCCAGGATGGATTCATCGTCGTCGCCGATGGGCGTTTCGAGAGAGATGGGTTCCTTGGCGATCTTGAGTACCTTCTTCACCTTCTCCACAGGGTAGTCCATGCGTTCGGCAATCTCTTCGGGCATGGGGTCGCGGCCCAGTTCCTGAACCAGATAGCGTGATGTGCGGATGAGCTTGTTGATGGTTTCAATCATATGCACAGGGATGCGTATGGTGCGCGCCTGATCCGCAATGGCCCGGGTAATGGCCTGGCGTATCCACCATGTGGCGTAGGTGGAGAACTTGTAGCCGCGCTGATACTCGAATTTGTCCACGGCCTTCATAAGCCCGATATTGCCTTCCTGAATGAGATCGAGGAACTGCAGACCGCGGTTTGTGTACTTTTTGGCGATGCTTACCACAAGGCGCAGATTGGAGCGGATGAGTTCCTGCTTGGCAAAGCCCGAGGCCGCTATGCCGCGGTTTATGCGCCAGAGTACTTCCTCAAGGTCGTCCACGTTGTGGCAACACTTTTCGCGCAGGGCCTGGAGACTTTCGACTTTGCCGATAATGAGTTCTCTGTAGGAAAACATCTTATCCACGCTCATGCCAAGTTCCGCGGCCACCTCCTGCATGGGCCTTGTGCGATTGTCCAGGCTTTCGAAGAGCGCCATGAGTTCTTCCTGCGATTTGTTGGTTTCCTTTACGTAGTCATCGAGTTCGCGCTGGTAATTGCGCATCTGGCAAACATAGTTCTTGACGGTTTCAACGATATCTTCAATGAGCGTTTTCTCAAGTTTGATTTCGCGCAGGCATTTCACCACCTCTTCCTTGTACTGGAGAATCTCCTTCTGCGTCCCGGCCACGCGACGCTCCAGGGTACAACAGGCGTCGAGCTTCTGGTAGATCTTGTGCTTCTTTTTATAGACGGTCTTGATCTCGTCCAGGAGCTTGATAACGCGTTGCCGCTGGTTCATCTCGTCTTCAGTGGGATCGTCTTCCTCAATGGTTTTGACCACGTCTTTAAGTTTGATGCGGTTTTGCCTGAGATCTTCGCCCACGTTGATGAGCGCTTCCACCGCCACCGGGACTTCCACCAAAGCGTAAAGCACGTCTTCCTCGCCCGTTTCGATCTTTTTGGCGATGGCCACTTCGCCATCGCGATTCAGGAGCGGAACAGCGCCCATTTCCCGCAGGTACATACGCACAGGGTCAGTGTAACGGTTGGCAAAGTCGCCGTTGTCATCGGGGTTGAGGTTGATGGAATAGTCGAGGGAGGGATCCATATCGCCTTCGAAGTCCATGTCTATGTCCATGGGTTCATTTTCCATGTCGGCATGGTTTTCGCCAACGGATTTGCCTTCCTTTTCAGACTCCACGATCGGAACGACCGGAATATCTTTCTGTTTGCAAATCGACATGATCTCGCCGCACACCCTTTTAAAATCTCCGTCGCTGTCCTGATGGCTTATCGTTTCCGAAGTCTTGCTGACTTCCGCGGAGGTAAGGTAGCCAGTGGAGTTGCCCCTGAAGATGAGCTCCTGTACCAGAGGATTATCCTCGAGATTGCGGTCATGCATACTCTCTCCGCAGTTCGTGGTCTTGGTCACTTTGCCTCCCTCGCGCTAACGAGAGCGCGTAAATATTCGCGTTGGGTATTCTCATCGGCCGTACCCTGACGGAGCGCGGCCACAACGGAGGCGCTGTGCGACGCCTTCTGCTGTTCATCCAGTAAACGCCGGATGGCGGAAAGTTCGCCCTGTTCATTGTTGCGAGGAGGGGCGTCATCCCCTCTGCAGTGGATCCAGAATTGTTTTTCGCCCGGTTCCAGTTCATCGAAGGCGCTGTCAGAGCGACGCCGTGCGATTTTCTTCCAAAGCTTGAACGCCCAGGGTGCGGACAAGACCATGTCGGCCCCGGAATCTTTGAGTTCCTGGAAGCAATGCGGGTAGCGAACGAGGAAGGACATGATCTCGCGATCCACGGTGATTGCCCTGGGCACGGCAGGCTGTTTGGGGCGAGGTGTCCCGGTCTTTGGTCTGCGTTCAAGCGCGCCGCTGCGCAGGGCTGCTTCGGAAAGCCCCAGTCCTGCGGCCAGTTCCGCGGCAAAACGATGAAAGAGTTCGGGCAACTCGACTTCGCCGAGAAAATGCCGCGCCCATTCCACGGCATCCCTGGGGGCCATGCCGCGCAGGACGGAGACGCAGAATGAGAGTCCATCCTGAGCATGAGCGCGCAGATCTTCCACCTCCTTAGATCCGTAGCTGTGGAGCATGCTGTCAATGTCGTTGTCATCGGGGAAGATCACAACCTTGCAGGAAAGGCCGCGGCTGAGCAGCATTTCGCAGGAACGGAAGGCCGCCTTGCGCCCGGGGGCATCGCCATCGAACATGAGTTCCATCTGTGCGGTGAAGCCGGAAAGGCGCTTGATCTGCTCGGGCGTGAGCGCGGTGCCCAAAACGCCGGCGGCCTGGGTGTAGCCGTACTGATGCAGGGTAATGACGTCCATGTAGCCTTCCGTAAGGATGACGTTCTTCTTCACGGCAATGGACGGACGCGCCTGAAAGAGTCCGAAGAGGTGTTCGCCTTTTTTATAGATGGGCGAATCGCTGCTGTTGATGTACTTGGCGTCGTCATCCCTGGCCAGGGCGGGGATGATGCGCCCGCCAAAGGCAATGGTCTGCCCCGAAAGGTTGCGGATGGGGAACATGAGTCGGTTGCGGAAGCGGTCGAAGCTACGGCCCGAATTGCTTTTGGACTGGAGACCGCAGGAAAGAGCGGTCTGGATCTCATAGCCGGCACGGCGCAGGGTGTCGCCCAGATCTTGCCAGGAATCCGGTGCCCAGCCTATGCCAAAGGCCTCTTGAATGTCCGGGGAAATGCCGCGTTCGGCGATGTAGTCGCGGCAGGCGCGGGCATCCTCGCGGCGCAAATTGCCGCGAAAATGCGCGGTCGCGAGTTCGTGCATACGGAGCATATCGCGCTTCTGGGAGCGCTGTTCGCGGGCATGGGGATCCGGGCGGCAGGCTTCAAGCTGCACGCCAGCCTCTTCGGCCAGGGCCGCGAGCGTCTCTTTGAAGTCCAGACCGTTGATCCGCCCGTAAAAGTCGAAAATGTCACCAGACGCCTGACATCCAAAACAGTAAAAAGTTCCCTGTTCCTCGTTGATGGAGAAAGATGGCTTTGTTTCCTGGTGGAAAGGGCAGGGGGCCATGAGGCGGGAACCCGCAGGGCGCAGTTCCACATAGCGCCGGGCCAGGTCGGCCAGGCTTATGCGCGACTTGATCATCTGGATGACGTCGTTGTTCCTCATGGTTGCTGCCTGCGTTATTCAGCGGAAAAAAACCTGCGTCATGCCATCGCCGCCCTGATCTTCGGGGGCGACGTGGTAGTCGGCCACGCCGGGAAAGGTGCGCAACATTTCATGGACGGCCTTGCGGAGCGCGCCCGTGCCTCGACCGTGAATGATTTCCACGCCATCCGTTCCGGAGAGAAGAGCGTGGTCGAGAAATCGTTCCAGTTCCATCAATGCTACTTCAGCACGTTTTCCCCTTAAGTCAAGACGTAAAAAGGGGACGGAGTGAGATATCCTTGCGGTGATGCCGGTTTCTGGGCCTGGGGAGGCGTTTCCTGGCCGAATATCCTCAAGGCGCGCCCACATGCTTACGCCGTTCAAGTCGATCTTCGCCTTGCCGTTCTTTTCATCCAGCTCGCGGATGACGGCCTTTCTGTTCCAGAGTCGGTACACAACCTCGCACCCCACGGTGAAGATCGAAGTATCCTGAGCGGGGCGTTCTTCCTCGTCTTCCCTGGAGACGAGAGCGACGCGGAGTTTGGCCATGGCACGCTGTGTCTGCTTGGCCGTGGTCTTGCCGCTTTTGTAGTCGCGCATGAGTTCCTGAGACATTCGCCGCACTTCTTCGTCCAGCCGTTGGCGCTCCTTGTCCAACTTTTCCTGAAGGGCTGAACGTTTTTCGTGGAAGCGGCGCTCTTCTTCCTTCAGGTGGGCGAGTTCCTCTTCTCGCGCTCTGGCCAGATCGTTGAGCCTGCCCATGATGGCGCCGACGTCATCCCCGTCCATGAGCAGATAGTGTTCCGCCCTGCGCAGGACGGATTCCGGCAGGCCGTGTTCGCGGGCCACGTCCAGCGCCTGACTCGCGCCCACCTGATCATAGGCCAGATGAAAGAGGGGTTTTCTGGTTTTTGGATCGAAGAGTACGGAGGCGGCGCGCACACCCTCATGGGTAAGGGCGTAACTCTTGAGTGCCGGAAAGTGGGTTGCTGTTACCGTGAAGGCGCCTTTTTCCAGTAGTCCGTCCAGCACGGCCTGGGCCAGGGCCGCGCCCTGCGAAGGATCCGTGCCCGCGCCAAATTCATCCAGAAGAACCAGGGAATGGGCGTCGAGTTCTTCCCAGATGGCGGAAAGATGGCGAATCTGGCCGGTAAACGTGGAGACGTGATCGTCTAGGCTTTGCTCATCGCCAATGAAGGCGCGTACATTGTTCCAAAAAGGCAGAGTTGCGCCCCTCTCTACAGGGGCGGGCAGACCGGAGAGCGTCATAAGGGTGACAAGTCCCAAGGTTTTGAGTGCCACGGTCTTGCCACCCGCGTTTCCGCCGCTGATGACAAGGACGCGGTCGCTTTCGCGGAGCAGAAGGTCAAAAGGCTCAATGCGGCGCGGGCCGGCATAGGAAGGATCCTTGGCGTGGCGGGCCGATTCCAGCACCAGAAGAGGGTGGCGCGCGCCGGGAAGATGCAGGAGCGCACCTTCTTCCAGGGGTACGCAGCGACCGTCCAAGGCGTTGCCCAGGGCACGTTTGGCGCGGCCTAGGTCGAGCTGGACAAGGAGCTTCCACGCGGCGCGGAGAAGAGGCATTTCCTGAACCATGAGTCCGGCGATCATGCGGAGAACCTTGCGCTCTTCCTCGCGCTCCTCCTGTTTGAGTTCCTGGAGCCGGTTGTTCTGCTCCACCAGGAAGAGCGGCTCGAAGTAGAGCGTTTCGCCGGTGCGGGAATAGTCGTGTATGACGCCCTGTATGCGCCCTTTAAAATTGGCCTTGAGGGGCAGGACGTAACGATCGGACGAGAGGGTCATGTAGTCGTCCTGAAGAAAGCGCGCAATATTGTACTTTTCCGCAAATTCCTTCACGCGGCGCAGACAGTTCTGGTGTATGCCGCGCAGTTCATTGCGCGCAAGGAGCAGGCCAGGGGAACTTTCGTCCCGGAGGGTGCCTTCGTCGCTCACACAGCGGTTCAGGGCAGAGAGTACAAGTTCCGGCAGGGGCAGGGCGCAGGCAAGCGCGTCCAGAAGCGGCCGCCTCGCGGACCCGGCGTGAATGCTTTCCGCGGCGCGGCAGGCCTGTCCCAGCGCCTCCTTGAGCGCCCAGAGCGCGTCCGGATCGGGTATGGGATCCGGGCGATGTTCCACATAGTCCAGAAGGCCGGAAATATCGGGGAAGGCGGCGAGATCGAAGTCGCCTTCCGCCATCCAGGAACATTCTTCCTCGTAGAGAAGCTGGCTTTCGCGCACAGAGGCGGCATTGTCCATGGGGCGCAGGGCAAGAGCGGCTTCCTTGCCGGCCTCGGAGAGGCAAAAGGATGAGAGGTTTTCCAAAACACGGGAAAACTCAAGAGCGCGGAGCGTGCGTTCGTCCATACAGAAAGCGGAAACTTAGCGGTTTTGCTGAAGGCGTGCCTTCACGGCGGCGCTCACGGCCTTGCCGTCTACACGCCCCTTGTATTCGGACATGATGGCGCTAATGGCCTTGCCCATGTTCTTCATGCCACCTTCAAGAAGCGGTGCCACTACGCGATCCACCACCTCGGTCAGCTCTTCTTCGCTGAGCTGGGCGGGAAGATAGGCCTTGAGCACTTCGGCCTCGGCGGCTTCCTTTTCTGCAAGGTCAAAACGCCCTGCGGCACTATACTGCTCGATGGAATCCTGGCGTTGCTTAAGTTCGTGCATGATGACGGAAAGATAGTCTTCTTCGGAGAGCGGGTGCAGAAGTTCCACCTGTCGATTCTTGGCGGCCGTCTTTAAAAGGCGCAGCGTGGCAAGGCGGGTCTGCTGCCTGTTCTTGTAGGCTTCCAGGTAATCTTTCTCAATTTGTTCCGCGATGCTCATGACAGTGTTCCTTGCATTTTTCGGCGCCTTCGGGGAACGTGGGCGGCGTCGGAAGAAGGTTTTTAAGAATGGTAGAGGAGCCGGAACCCGTTCCCGTGAGGAAGGAGGCTTCCGGCTCCCGAAGCGGCTTGCTCAATTAGAGGTGCAGTGCAAACAGCGACAAAAAAAGATCTATCCCAGGCTTACCTTGCGCATTTTCTTGACAAGACGCTTGCGGGCGGCAGCCTTCTTTTTCTTGCGCATGACGCTGGGTTTTTCATAGTGCTGGCGTTTCTTCATTTCGGAGAGTACGCCGGCCTTTTCCACCTGCTTCTTGAAGCGACGCAGAGCAATATCGAAATTATAATCGTCTTCGTTGAGAAAAACTCCGGGCATGAGCATCACCCCCTTTTCAGCAAATCATCTTCCGCCGACCATCAAAAAGAGGATCAGACAGGTAATGAACATACGCTTCCGGATACCGTGTCTCCAGCCGCCGGAAGGAAAAATTTTTTAGTCGGATTTCACACAAAAAGCAATCCCCTGAAAGGGAAATTTTCAGGAAAAAAAATACCCCCGCTCTTGCCGCCTGATCCCGGGAAGATGCCTTGGAAGGGGTAAAAGCGGATGAGGAACGGTTCCCAGGCGGACGTTCGCCATCAGGACTACTCGTGGTCGGGCCTTTTGGCGTCCTTGAGGGCGCGGGCAAAAACCAGAGTCAGACCAAGGGCGAGAACAAGGAGAACAGCGTAAAGTACGCCAAAAAAAATGGCGTAATCGGGCTGCCACAGGGGCAAAGTCCACGGAAAAGGCCCTTGCCCGTTTTCACCGTGCATGAGCATGAGAACTCCTTGAAAGGAAAAAATCCAAGACCGGCATGAACCGTGACAGGTCAGCGAACTTTCTTTTTGAGGTTTTCGCTGGCTCTGAAGGAGATGGTCTTGCTGGCGGGGATGGTGATGGGCTCGCCGGTGCGGGGGTTGTGGCCCTTACGTTCCTTGCGTTCTTGAACCACAAGGGATCCAAAGCCAATGAGGGAGATTTTGCCATCGGTGGCGAGGGTTTCTTTCATGGCGTCGAGCAGAGCGTTCAGCGCCTGTTCAGCCTGGGCCTTGGTGATGGAGCTTTTTTCAGCGATTTTGGCAATGAGTTCCGCTTTGGTCATGAGAATATCCTCTTTTAGGTTAAAGTGATAAGATGCAAGTCATATTAGGACACGCTTTTGGCGCAACGTCAAGCACTTCCTTGCGCTTGACACGGAATTTTCAGGAAAAAAGCGCCGTGGCGAGACTGTGGAAGCGCGGAATGTCGAGCGTTTCTGGTCTCTGAGTACGGTCTATGCCAAGTTTGTCGAGCATCTCGAGAGTGAAACGCCCGGGTTCCGCATGGCGAAGAATGTTCTGGATTTGTTTGCGGCGTTGCTGGAAGCAGATTTTGATGAGTCTGGCGAGGCGCTCCGGGTGTTCTGGCCTTTCCCCGGGCGGGAGAGGATCGAAGAGTACCACGGCGGAATCGACCCCTGGCGGAGGGGAAAAGGCCGTCGGGCCAAGGACGAAGCCCTTTCGCGGCTTCACAAAACTTTGCGTCCACACGGCGAGGGCGCCAAAGTCCTTCCCCCCGGGCGCGGCGAGAAGGCGATCCGCGACTTCCTTCTGAACCATAAACACGGCGCGGGCCAGGCAAGGCGTGCGCGAGAAAAGTTCCCACATAAGCGGGGACGCCACATTATAGGGGAGATTGCCAACAATCTTCCACGGGCCTTCGAGCTTCTCCCATGGGTAGACGAGGGCGTCCCCCGTTATGACTTCCATCCCGGGGAGCGGGCGGGCGGCGTGTTCCCTGGCATAGTATTCGTCCTTTTCGAGGAGAAGAAGGCGGCTCCACGCCATACGGCGCAGAACCGCTGTGAGAGCGCCCGGCCCTGGCCCTATTTCCAGAACCTGCTCCCCTTCCTTGACGTCAAGCAACTCCACGATGCGCCGTATGGCGCGCTCATCGCGCAGAAAATGCTGGCCGAGGCTCTTTTTGGCCTTTGCCGTGGCGAAGAGAGAAGGGGCGCTCATGCTGTCCGCCTGATCTCACAGGGTATCGTATTTTTTGAAGCGCATGGTAAAGCTCGCTCGGCCCTGGGTGGCGGAACGCAGAGCCGTGGAAAAACCGAAAAGTCTACGCATGGGGGCCATGCCTGAAAAAAAGCGCCTGCCGCCGCGCTCGCCCAGTTCTTCGATTTTGCCGCCGCAGTTTTGAAAGAGGCTGATGGAGGCGCCGAGGGCTTCTTCAGGGGCAACGATTTCCACATCCATAACAGGTTCAAGCACCACGGTTTCAGCCCTGGCCATGGCTTCGCGCACAGCCAGGGAAGCAGCCATGCGGCAGCCCGCGGCGGTGGCGCCTTCTCTGGTCACGGTCGTGACGGTGAATGCCACATCCTGCACGGGGTAACCTGTCTGCGGGCCGGAGAGAAGGCTGTCCTTCACACCCTGAAGCACTTCATCGGCAAGAGCGCGGGGCAGCGCGGCGCGCGGGTCTTCAGGGCGGGTGAGTTCATCGCTCAGAGCGACGGTATTGCCGGAGTCACGCGGACGCGGCGCCACGGTGAGGCTGATTTCGCCAAAGTGATGCACGGTGCCAAGATCACGGTCAAAAAGACCGTGTCCTTCGGCTTCACGACGCACGGTTTCACGGGCCACTACCTGAGGCTGACCGGTTCTGGGCGAGATGCCATATTCGCGCTTCATGCGCTCAAGCGCCACATCAAGGTGCAATTCGCCCATGCCCGAGAGTATGCGGTCGCCGGAATCCTCATCCACGGCGACGCTCAGGGTGGGATCTTCCGCCACGTAGCGTGCCAGGGCTTCGTCCAGCGTCTTGCCTTCATCGGCGTTGCGCGGCTCCAGCGCCTTGGAGATCACGGGTTTTACGTCTTCCAGTCTTTCCAGAAGCACGTCCAGGCCATGCGCCGCGAAGGTATCGCCCGTGCGCGCGGAGCGCAGGCCTAGTACGGCCACGATGTCTCCGGAGCAGGCTTCGGTAAGCTGTTCCTGGTGATCGGCGTCCATACGGAACAAGCGCGAGACACGCTCGTTTTTTTTCAGCGCGGCATTGCACACGGTGTCGCCTTCTTTCAACCGACCGGAGTAGATGCGCAACAGGGCCGTCTTCCGTCCGCCTTCCATGAGGATTTTGAACACAAGTCCGCAGAAGGGCGCGTTTGGGCTTATGTCCAGCGTTTTCTGCTCTTTACCGTCCACGCTTGCGCCGCGTGGCGGAGCGACTTCCAGCGGCGAGGGCAGGTAACGGCCTATGGCGTCCAGAACGGGCTGAACGCCGGTATTCTTCAGGGCCGAACCCGCCAGAACCGGAGTGACGGCACGCTTCAAGGTTGCCCGCTTCAGCGCGGCGTGTATGTCTTCCTCGGTGAAGGACTCCTCCAGGTAGCGTTCCATGAATTCATCGTCGTTTTCCCCCAGGGTTTCCAGTGTGCGTTCACGCCAAAGTCCGGCCCGCTTGAGTTCCTCGCCTTCAAGGGGAAGTTCCGCCATTTCGGCGCCCTGAGAAAGCTCATCAAAGACGAGCTTCTTCATGCGCACGACATCGGCCAGGGCGTGGAATTCCGGGCCTTCGCCCAAAGGGATGGTCACGGCTACGGGCGTGGCTCCGAGGCGTTCGTGCAGAGCGGCAAACACGGCAGAGAAATCCGCGCCCACGCGATCCATTTTATTGATGAAGGCGATCTTGGGCACGCCAAATTCTTCCGACTGCCGCCACACGGTTTCGGACTGCGGTTCCACGCCGCCCACGGCACAGAACACGCCCACGGCGCCATCGAGTACGCGCAGGGAGCGTTCCACTTCTATGGTGAAGTCCACATGACCCGGCGTATCAATGAGGTTCAGCGTCCATTCCTTCCAGCGGCAGGTGGAGGCGGCCGCAACGATGGTGATGCCGCGTTCCTGTTCTTCGGGCATGAAGTCCATGGTGGTCGTGCCTTCGTGTACCTCGCCCATACGGTGTATTTTGTGGGTGTAGAAGAGTATGCGTTCGCTGAGCGTGGTCTTTCCGGCGTCAATATGGGCGATGATGCCGATGTTGCGAAGGAGATCCATGCGATCTTTTTTCATGCGGGCTACTCCGTGAAGAGGAAGGCGGAACAGGTGGAAGAGCGGAAAAAATCAGGGGAAGGGCCAGGCCAGCAGGCTTCCATGCCCGGACCGAGTACCGTACCCCGGAATCCGGGCAAAAGCGTCTTTTCGCCGGGGGCGAAGGCAATGCGCGCATTTACCGTGGGCTGGGAGACAAGTTCGGCGTCGGGGTAGAGCCAGTGCAGGCGGAGGGCAAGGGCCTCGGCGGTCGGGCCGGGCGCGTACAACGAGAGCAGGACAGGGAAGGGGCGGTCGATGAGCAGAGGTATGCCATCCTCGGTCGCCCTGTGCCAGAGAGCCTTTTGCGTGGGGGAAAAGGCGCCGTTTTCATCGGGGAAAACGAGAAGGCGGCCTTCGAAAGAGGCGGAACGCAGGTCTCCGTAGAGACCAGGAAGGCGATTTTCTTCCACCACAAAGGAATCTTCCACCCCTGCCAGTTCCAGGGCGGTGCAGAGCGCCGGGGAATATTCCCGCGCGGAAACGGCAATCACACGGCCAACGCCCGCGGCGAGGGCCGACGCAATGGGCGCGAGGAAACGGGCGGGGGAGGCGTAGCCGGAACCAAGGCAGGCCAGAACCCAGTCCGCGGCGCGGCGGCACTCGGTATGCCGAAAGCCGCGGCGGAAGGACTGAAACGATCTTGCCGTGCATCCATCCCTACCGGGCCAACGGTGGAAGGCGAAGGCAAGTGCCGTTTTGAGCAGAGCGCGCCGTTCGGGCGAAGTGTTCTCGTAGGCGTTCGCGAAGAGATCGTCGCCAGGGCGGCAGGGTTCAAGCCATGCAGGCGTTTCAATGCGCTGTTCCATAATCTCCCCTTTTCCTTTTTGGGTACGATGCCCTTGCCGCCTCGTCAAGTGCGCGGGGATGCCTCGCCGAGCTTTTCTGCCGTCTCTTTTTCTGTTATGTATGATTGAACGCCCCTTCAAGGAGAATTTCGCCATGCCCCGCTTTACCACGCTCACGCCCATAGGTCGACTCTGTTTGGAAGAGAAGGGTGGAGCGCTCACGCGCATGGATTACGCAGGCGACGCGGGCAGTTCGGACGAAAGAGAAGAGCGGACGCCGCTCCTGGCCGAAGCCTGCCGCCAGCTTGAAGCGTATTTCTCAGGGCGCCTGCGGGTCTTCGACCTGCCCCTGCGCTTCCAGGGCACGGACTTTCAGAAGGCGGTGTGGCGGCAGCTTTGCGCCGTGCCCTTCGGCGAAGTGCGAAGCTATGGCGGCATAGCGCGGCTTCTGGGTAAACCTGGGGCGGCCAGAGCCGTGGGCATGGCCTGCCATGTCAACCGCATCCTGATCGTTGTGCCCTGTCATCGCATCGTGGGCGCGGATGGAAGTCTCACTGGCTACGGCCCTGGTCTCGACATCAAGCGCTTTCTCTTGCGTCTGGAAGGTTCGCTTGACGGGCGTGAGAAGGCGGTTCAGAGGAAAGGATGTCCTGTTTAATCTTGGGCCAAGACGAGCTGGCTCCGACGTGCAGGCAAAAGAAATTTGGGAAGACTTCCCGAACGACAGTCGCCCATTGGATATGGTCATATCGTCAAAAGACAAAAAGAAGATATACGCCGTTGGACTGGTTCGATATGAAGGCGATAGGGGTGGCGCCCAAGCGGATACAAAAATTGTGCTGATGAGATACTGTCCTATGGACTCGCACACGCTCTCAAGACGAAAGTCATATTCGTGAATGATGGGGGTTGTTGCTCGGTTCCCTGTGGGAAGACTATTCAAAAAGAGAAGAAAGGTCTCCGGGCGAGGTTAAGGTCATTACGTTGCGAATGATCGATGAAAGGCTCACTGAAGAATGGCTAAAGGGGGAGTGCTTCATGGCGACAGGGATTCCTTCTAAAAATGGAGTTATGCGAAAAAAGATACCAGTAGTTTTGTCTTACGATGGGAAAATTTCCGAAGAAGATATTCTTTCCCATACAGGAACTGAATTTAAAAGCCTTCTATCCATAAACGGAAAGAGTGACAATACCTTGTTTTATGGAGACAACTTTGACGTTCTTTTATACTTGCTGCACACATGTGAACACTGCAGTGAAGTGCAAACAGTTATCCTTTGACCTTGGAAAAAATGTCTATTCGCTGTTTTTACAACAGCGGCGGCAAAAGATGAGATAAGCGCTATTTGTGGAACAGGAGCAAATGATGACGTCGCTGATAACGCTTGATGAAAATACGCCGTCAATCAAGTATTTATGCAAAAAAGATAAACGATTTAAAAAGGTTTTCTCTATGGTTGGCAGTATATCATATTTTCCACACTCGGACGGATATGCTTTTTTGGTTCGCGAAATCATAGAACAAATGCTATCAATCAAGGTAGCAGATAACCTATACGAAAGGATGAAAAACATATGTGGCGGGACGGTGAGTCCGGATATCATAACGGCTCTTTCAGACGAACAAATTTTAACCATCGGGATATCACGCAGAAAGGTAAAAGCAATCAGGAGTCTCACACAAGAAATTGAACACGGAAACATCGTGTTTGATGACTTTGTGTCCATGACCGATAATGAGATTATGAATATATTGACAGGTATTTATGGAATTGGCACATGGACAGCGAAAATGTATCTGATATTTGTGTTAGATCGACAGGATGTGCTTCCTTTTGAAGATGCCGCTTTTTTGCAGGGGTACGCATGGACATATAATACTAGCGATTTTTCTCCAACGGCTGTTCAGCACAAATGTAAAAAATGGAAGCCGTTCTCGTCTGTTGCTGCAAGGTATATGTATAAAGCCTTTGATAGGAAATTGACGAAGCAGAAATTTCACCTTTTCAAGTGAATGACACGTTGCACTCGTATCGCCCTGCTTAAGTCAGTTTTTCTGCCTCCTTTTCAAGCAGTTTTGCGTTTCTTCTACACTCCCACGCGCCAACTCCCTGATTACTTTCTCGTTGAACTGTACCATCTTTTCGGACATAGTTCCTGACTCCTTGCAAGATTGTTTTCCAAATAACTTTCTCTACCAGAGTCTCTGAACTATGTCCTTTCTTTTTTACGCATAATTCTGTATGTTATCTCGTTTTCGCATAGCATTCATGCGGGAAAATACATTGCGTTTTGACGCAAAGAACTCTATGGTTGAGCGGTTCTCAAATCTTATGGGAGGGGCCTTCATGAAGAAAATTTCGCTGTTGAACGCTGCCGCGCTCGCGCTGTTATTTTTTCTTGCCGGCGGAGGAGCGATGAAGGCTGTCAGCGCGGAAGCGGACTACGAGTCACTGCGCCGTTTCAGCCAGATACTGGATCTTGTGGAGCAGCACTACGTCAACGAGGTTTCCCACAAAGAACTCCTGGAAGACGCGCTCAAGGGTATGCTTCAGAATCTAGATCCTCATTCCACGCTCATGACCGAGAAGGAATTTCAGGAAATGCAGGAGACCACGAGCGGCGAATTTTTCGGCGTGGGCGTGGAAATTACCATGGAAAACGGCCAGGTTCTGGTGGTAAGTCCCATTGAGGACACGCCGGCCTATAAGGCAGGGCTTCAGGCCGGGGACACCATTCTTGCGGTAGACGGCCAGTTCACCATGGAGATGTCTCTCACGGAAGTGGTTTCCAAAATGCGTGGCAAGCGCGGCACAACGGTGGAACTTCAGGTTCTGCACAAGAACGAGGCCAAACCCGTGACCGTGAAGATCACGCGCGACGCCATACCGCTTCTCAGCATCAAGGCCAGAGAGCTGGAACCCGGCTATCACTGGATACGTCTCACGCGCTTCAGCGGGCGCACCGCGGAAGAACTTTCCGAAGCGCTGGAAAAGGCCAAGGCAGGGAGCGGACTCAAGGGCATAGTACTCGACCTGCGCAACAATCCCGGCGGACTCCTTGACCAGAGCGTGGAGGTTTCCGACCTTTTTCTGAGCGGCGGAGACATCGTGTCCATGCGCGGTCGCAACGCGGACTCGATGCGCGTGTTCAAGGCCAAACCTTCTCCGAAGGACGTGACCTGCCCCATGGTTGTGCTTGTGAACGCCGGATCCGCTTCCGCCTCGGAGATCGTGGCCGGAGCCTTGCACGACCAGAAGCGCGCCCTCATTGTGGGCGAAAGAACCTTCGGCAAGGGATCGGTGCAGAATCTCATCCCTCTCTCCGATGGCTCAGGCCTCAAACTCACGGTGGCCCGCTACTACACGCCCTCGGGCAAATCCATACAGGCGGAGGGCATTGCCCCCGATTTTGAAATCGCCTGGGAAGCTGCCCGCGAAGAAAAAAAGCCGGAATTCTCCCTGCGGGAGAAGGACTTGCGCGGCCATTTGGATCGGAAGGAGGAGAGTGAGCGAGTGGAGAAGACCGCCGCGGCTGAACTCGAAGAGACGACAAGAATACTTGCCCGCGACAATCAGCTCCGCATGGCCCTGCAGTTTGCCAAAACCTTGCCCGCGCTCAAAGAACTCAAAAATTGAAGGACCCGGAAAACACGGAGAAACCATGTTGCAGAGAACGCTGTCCATTATCAAGCCGGACGCTGTGGCCAGAGGCCTTCAGGGAGAAATACTGGCCATGATCCAGGCCTCCGGTTTGCGCGTTGTGGCCATGAAGATGCTCCGCCTGACGGAAGCTCAGGCCGCGGATTTCTACGCCGTACACCGTGAACGCCCATTTTATGAGGAACTTGTGCGCTACATGGTTTCCGGGCCTGTACTCTGTTCCGTGCTGGAAGGCGAGGATGCGATACCTGCCTACCGCGCCCTCATGGGGAGTACGGATCCCGCCAAAGCCGCCGAAGGCTCCATTCGCAAAAAGTACGCGCAGAGCAAGCAGGCCAACGCCGTACACGGTTCGGATTCCCCGGAGGCGGCTGCCCGGGAGATCGCGTTTTTCTTCAGCCAGACGGAAATTGTGGGGTAGCCATGAAGAGCGTAGGCTGTATCGGTTGCGGAAACATGGGGGGCGGCGTGCTTCGCGGCCTTGTCGCGCAGGGAGAATACCGCATCCTGGGGCATGATCACAGCCGTTCCAGGGTGGACGCGGCAGGCGCGGAGTGGGTGGAGAATCCACAGGAACTCGCTCGACGCGCAGATCTTGTCATCCTTGCCGTCAAACCACATCAGATGGAAGCCATGCTTGAGGAAATCCGCCCCGCGCTGGACGGCTCCAAGCTGGTGCTTTCTCTGGCCGCGGCCTTTTCCCTGGAAAAACTGCGCAGGGGCGTGGCCGGGATTTGCCCTGTAGCGCGTGTCATGCCCAATCTGCCGGTCATTGTGGGCAAGGGCGTCTTTGCCCTGTGTTTTGACGACCCCGCCCTTTCCGAAGCGCAAAAGCAGGAAGTTCTGACGCTGTTCCAGCGCATGGGCAAGGCCGTGGTTCTTCCGGAAGCGCGTTTCCCTGCCTTTTCCTCGCTTGTGGGGTGCGGACCCGCCTTTGTTTTTCTTTTTATGGAAGGACTGCAGAACGCAGGTATCACTATGGGCCTGAAGGACTCCGAGGTCAGGGGGCTGGTGGCCGCCATGGTGGAGGGATCGGCCAAACTCTGCCTAGAATCTCCAGAAAGTTTTGCCGATCTGCGCGTCAAGGTCTGTTCTCCCGCGGGAACGACCATACGCGGAGTCAATCACCTGGAACGCTGCGCCGTGCGCGGACATGTGACGGATGCCGTACTTGAAGCCCTGAAGCGCGATGAAGAGATAGCGAAGCAATAATGCCTGTATCCGCCGCACGCGCCATGGATTCGGCGCTTTCCCGCCAAGAGGTTCTTCCATGCAGATGCCTGACAGAAGGATGATCTTCCGGATCAACTGGGGACTGGTGCTGACCACGTTCCTGCTCTTCGCCGTGGGCATGGTCAACCTCTATTCCGCCAGCGGATCCCGCGTTGAGGGAGGTTTTGTCCTTTCTTCTTTCTACCAGAAGCAGCTTCTCTGGGGGCTGATTGGGCTTGCGGCCATGCTTTTCTGCATGCTCCTGGATTACCGGCGCATCGAGCGTCTGGCCGTCCCGTGCTATGTCGCCGTACTCATACTGCTCCTGCTTGTTCCCGTGCTGGGCAAAACGGTTTACGGCGCCAAGCGCTGGATAGATCTCGGCTTTATCAATCTTCAGCCCAGCGAACTGGCCAAGTTTGCCGTACTCATGATGGGCGCCAGAGTTCTCTGCCGCGATGGCGAAACGCTGGGCTGGAAACGACTCGCCGAGGTACTGACCATAGGCGTGGTGCCCTTTCTCGTCATTGTCCGCCAGCCGGATTTGGGTTCCGGACTCACGATCCTTGTACTCCTGGGGGGCATGGTACTCTTCCACGGTGTGAAGTGGCGGGTACTGCGCGTCTGCCTTGTGGTTCTGCCCCTGCTTCTGCCCCTTGGCTGGTTTGCCTTGCACGACTATCAGCGTGAGCGCATCATAACCTTTCTCGACCCCGCGCGAGATCCTCGCGGCGCGGGCTATCACATTATCCAATCTCAAATCGCCATCGGTTCCGGGGAAATGTTCGGCAAGGGCTTCCTGGCGGGCACGCAGAGCCAGTTGCGCTTTCTGCCCGAAAAGCACACGGATTTTGCCATCGCCGTATTTGGGGAAGAATGGGGCTTTGTGGGGTGCCTGGCGCTCATCGCTCTCTTCTGTTTCTTCCTCGCCGCCCTTTACGCAACGGTGCGCGACGCCAGGGATCGCTTTGGGAGTACGCTTGCGGCCGGCATCTTTTTCTATTTCTTCTGGCAGATCGTTGTGAATATCGGCATGGTAGTGGGTATCATGCCCGTCGTCGGCATGCCGCTCCCCTTCATCAGCTACGGAGGAACGGCTCTGGTGGTGAACTGCGCGCTTGTGGGCATTGTACTCAATATTTCCATGCGCCGCTTCGTCTTCAAAAATTAGAGCCGCGCGGGGTGAAAATGTTGCGGTATGTTTGCGGAGCCTTTTCCGGTTCCTGCTTGTGAAAAAATTTTTTAATTTTTTCTCCCCAAAAAGAGAAAAAAAGAGGGGCGAGGCAGGGCAGATCGTGCCTTCCCTCAAACGGAAGAAAAAAAGAGAAAAACAGTTTAAGTAAATTATTTTACATTGATAGAGAAATTTTGCCATTGTTCCTTTTGGCACGATCTTTTTTCTGGAGGGCGGCGCCGCGCCATACTTTTTTCGGCGAAAGGCTTTTGACAAAAAAAAAGGGACAGGGTACGTTGAAGCAATACATGCCTCAGTGATGAACATGGGGCGGAAAACGCGAGTATTCGCGATGGCAAGGCGGCTGGAGGTCTCCGTTCATGATCAGTATTGACATCACCCTCCTGATCCAGCTGGTGAATTTTTTCATTTCACTGGCGATCATTAATTATCTCATCATCCGTCCCATACGCGGCATTCTTGCCCGGCGTCGGGCGGAAAATGACGCGCTGAGAGGAAATGCCGAAACCCTGGAAGGTGAGGCAAAGCTCAAGCGGGAAAGCTATGCGGCCCGTATTGCCAAGGCCAGAGCCGAAGTGTCCGCCCTGCGCGATGCTGTGAAGGCCAGTGCGCAGAAGAGCGCACAGGAAGCGCTGAACAGTGCGGGCGAAAAGGCTAGGGGCATCCGCCATGAGGCTGTTGCCCGTATTCAGGAAGAAAGCCGCGCGGCCAGGACTGAACTTGAAGGTCGCGTGGGCGAGTTTGCCCAGCTGGCCGTGAAATCCATGCTGGGCTAGCAAGAGCGGAGGAGAGAGGCGTGCAAAAGATTTATCGTATGATGTCAGCCTGCGCTCTGGTGCTGATATCCTGCCAGGCCGCATACGCGAACGCGGAAGACGCCGTTCCCTGGGGCGACTTTCTGCTCCGCGTACTCACTGCCGCGTGTTTTCTGTGGATTATCTGGAAGGTAGCTGGCGCGCTCATCAAGGGCTTTTTCGTCAAGCGCCGCGCCGGCATCGTTCAGGAAATGGCAGATCTTGCCAACCGCAGAAAGGAAGCTGAAGCGCATCTTGCCGAGGTGGAGAAGCAGATCGCCAACGTCGAGTCTGAATGCGCCCGTCTTTTGGAAGAAGGCCGCGCACAGGCCGAACGCATGAAGGCGGCCATTCTTGCCGACGCTGAGCGCCAGGCGGCCCGCATTGTGGAGCAGGCCGGTCAGGCGGCCGAACAGGAAGGCAAGGCTGAACTCGAGGCTGTCCGTTGCAAACTGGCGGACGCCGTGGTTTTGGCCGTGGAAAAATCCCTTGCTGAAACTCTGGATGCCCCGGCGCATCAGAAGTTGATCGACCAATCGTTGACCAAGGTGGTGTTGCAGTGATCGGCAATGTCGTGTCTCGCCGCTATGCCTCCGCGCTCTTTGCCCTGGGCAAGGGCGTCGGCATGGAGGAATTGGAACGGTGTGGAGACTCGCTTCGGGCCTTGGGTGAGGCTGTGGAAAAGACTCCAAAGCTTGCGGAGACTTTCAGCAACCCTGCCCTGTCCGCGGAAGAGAAAAAGAACGTGGCACTGGCTCTTCTGGAAGTGGCGGGCGGCGGCTCCATGGAACAGCGCTTCTGCGCGCTTCTGGCCGACAAGGGGCGGCTTGCCCTCCTGCCCGCCATCGCGGCGGACTATGTCGCGATGCTGGACGATGCTCGCGGCCTTTCACGCGGTGTTGTCACGACGGCCATAGAGCTGGATGAAGAGCGCAAAAATACCATCAAGCAGAAATTGGAATTGCAGACAGGGCGCAAGCTGGAGCTTGAATATGTCATCGATCCTTCCATTCTGGGCGGCATAGTTTTCCGCGTGGGGGACAGGGTGTATGACGCAAGCCTGCGTGCGCAGCTCGATAACCTCAGGGAAGTCATCAAGAGGGGTGAGTAGGCCATGCACATCAAGGCTGAAGAGATCGGAAAGATCATCGAGGAGCAGATCCGCAACTACGACCAGCATGTGGAAATGAGCGAAACCGGCGTCGTAATCTATGTGGGTGACGGTATCGCCAGAGTCTATGGCGTGCGGAACGCCATGTCCATGGAACTGCTGGAATTTCCAGGCGGACTCATGGGCATGGTGCTCAACCTCGAAGAGGATAATGTCGGCGTTGCTCTGTTGGGCGACGATACCGGCATCAAGGAAGGCGATCCGGTAAAGCGTACGGGCCGCATCTTCTCCGTGCCGGTAGGGCCAGCCGTTACCGGGCGAGTGCTGAACCCCCTGGGTCAGCCTCTGGACGGCCTCGGCCCTGTTGAACAGACGGAAATCCGTCCCGTGGAACTCAAGGCTCCCGGCATCATGCAGCGCAGGAGCGTTCACGAGCCCATGGTCACGGGGCTTAAGGCCATTGATGCCATCACGCCCATTGGCCGCGGTCAGCGCGAACTCATCATTGGCGACCGCCAGGTGGGCAAGACGGCCATCTGCGTAGACGCCATTCTGGCGCAGAAGGGCACGGACGTACACTGCTTCTATGTGGCCATCGGCCAGAAGAAGTCCACCGTTGCTCTTGTGGCGGAAACTCTGCGCAAGTACGGTGCCATGGAGTACACCACCATCGTGTCCGCCTCCGCATCCGAATCCGCGCCTCTGCAATACATTGCCCCGTATTCGGGGTGTACCATGGCCGAATACTACCGCGACAACGGCGAACACGCGCTCATCATTTATGACGACCTCTCCAAGCAGGCCGTGGCGTACCGCCAGATGTCCCTCCTGCTTCGCCGTCCGCCAGGGCGCGAAGCCTTCCCCGGCGATGTGTTCTACCTCCATTCCCGCCTTCTGGAGCGCGCGGCCAAGCTCAGCGATGACCTCGGGGCTGGTTCCCTTACGGCTCTGCCCGTCATTGAGACGCAGGCCGGCGACGTTTCGGCGTATATCCCGACGAACGTGATTTCCATCACTGACGGGCAGGTATTCCTCGAAACCAACCTCTTCAACGCCGGCATTCGGCCTGCCATCAATGTGGGTATTTCCGTATCCAGAGTGGGTGGCGCGGCCCAGATCAGGGCGATGAAGCAGGTTGCCGGCTCGCTCCGCCTGGATCTTGCCCACTACCGTGAAATGGCCGCCTTTGCCCAGTTCGGTTCCGACCTGGACAAGGACACCAAGGCCATCCTTGACCGCGGCGCCCGCATGACGGAACTGCTCAAGCAACCCCAGTATCGCCCCATGCCCACCGAAGAGCAGGTGGCTTCCATTTTCTCTGCCTCTCGCGGCTTCCTGGACGATATTGAGGTGAGCGATGTTTTGCCGTTTGAAAGCGGTCTTTTGGAAATGCTTCGCAACGAGAAGCCCGATATCCTCGCCGATATCCGCGAACGCAAGAAACTGGACGATGATCTTGAAGCCCGTCTTTCCGCGGCCATCAATGAGTTCAAGGTATCCTTCAAGGCGCGGGGGTAACTCATGCCTTCGTTGAAAGATGTAAAACTCCAGATATCCGGCGTCGGGAAGACCAAGCAGATCACGAGGGCCATGGGCATGGTTGCCTCGGCGAAATTGCGCGGCGCCCAGAACCGCATTGAACGTTTTCGTCCGTACGCGAAAAAGTTCAACGAGATGCTGGGTTCCCTTTCCGGTCGCGCGGAGGACGCGGCACACCCGTTGCTCCAGGCGCACAGTCAGCCGAAGAAGGCAGTCATTCTGCTTTTCACGTCCGATCGCGGCCTGTGCGGGGGCTTCAACATCAATCTGATTTCCACGGCGCTCTCCCTGGCCAAATCTCGGGAAGAGGCGGGTCTTGCCGTCCAGTTCATCTGCGTGGGCCGCAAAGGCCGCGACGCCATACGCAAAACTCCGTACACCATTTTGGAATCGTACGGGGATGTCATGGGTACCTTTGATTTTACCCTGGCCTCACACCTGGGCGGAAAGATCACGCAACTCTATGCCGGGCTTGAGACGGATGAAGTACACCTGGTGTACTGCGAATTTGTGAGCATGACACGCCAGGTTCCTTCCACTATGACCATGTTGCCGGTTATGGCCGTTGCAGGGGAAGAAAAAGGCGAAGCGCCCGCCGAACGCCTGTACGAACCGGAGGCAGGCGCGCTCATGGCAGAACTTCTGCCTCGCTACGTCAATGTTCAGATCTATCGCGGACTCCTGGACAATGCCGCCAGCGAGCATGCGGCGCGCATGGCGTCCATGGACAACGCCACGCGGAACTGTGATGAGCTGATCAACACCCTGACGCTCCTGTACAACAAGACGCGTCAGGCCACCATCACCAACGAACTCATAGACATCGTTGGCGGCGCGAATGCGCAGCAAAGCCAGTAGGAGCATGAGGGCATGACAGCTTTTAACCTGGAAAAAGAAGTTACAGCAAACAAAGGCCAGATAGTACAGGTCATTGGCGCCGTTGTGGACGTGTCCTTCCCTGAAGGACGCTTGCCTAACATCCTCAACGCGCTTGAAATCCACAATACCAATAATCCCAACGCCGCCGATCTGATCTGTGAAGTGGCTCAGCACCTGGGCAACAACGTAGTGCGTACCATCGCCATGGACAGCACCGACGGTCTCGTCCGCGGCATGGAAGTCATCGATACCGGCAAGCCCATCATGACTCCCGTGGGCAAGGCGGCTATCGGACGCATCTTGAACGTGGTTGGCAAACCCGTGGACGGGCTTGGACCCGTGGAAACGGATAAATACTTCCCCATCCACCGCCCTGCGCCCGAGTTTACCGACCTGAACACCCAGGTGGAACTTCTGGAAACCGGCATCAAGGTTGTGGATTTGCTTATTCCCTTCCCCAAGGGCGGTAAGATCGGACTTTTCGGCGGCGCCGGCGTGGGCAAGACCGTTATCCTTATGGAAATGATCAACAACATCGCCAAACAGCACGGCGGCAACTCCGTGTTTGCCGGCGTGGGCGAACGTACCCGTGAAGGCAACGACCTCTACGGCGAACTCAAGGAAGCCGGAGTTTTGCAGCGCGCCGTGCTTGTCTACGGTCAGATGAACGAGCCGCCGGGAGCGCGCGCCCGCGTGGCACTCACGGCCCTGGCCTGCGCCGAGTATTTTCGCGATGAGGAACATCAGGACGTGCTCCTGTTCATCGATAACATCTTCCGCTTTACCCAGGCCGGCTCCGAAGTTTCCGCCCTTCTGGGTCGTATGCCTTCCGCCGTGGGTTATCAGCCGACGCTGGGTACGGATCTTGGCGGCCTTCAGGAACGCATCACCTCCACGGCGGCTGGCTCCATTACCTCGGTGCAGGCTGTGTACGTTCCCGCCGACGATCTTACCGACCCCGCGCCCGCCACAACCTTTGCGCACCTTGACGGTACGCTGGTACTCAACCGATCCATCGCGGAACTGGGCATCTATCCGGCCGTGGATCCTCTGGACTCCACGTCGCGCATACTTGACCCCAATGTTGTGGGGGAAGAGCATTATTCCGTGGCGCGCCGTGTGCAGCAGGTACTCCAGAAGTACAAGGATCTTCAAGATATCATCGCCATCCTTGGCATGGACGAACTTTCCGATGAGGACAAACTGACCGTGGCCCGCGCGCGCCGTATCCAGCGTTTTCTCTCTCAGCCCTTCCATGTGGCCGAGGTGTTCTCCGGCATCCCTGGCGTATATGTGAAGCTGGAAGATACCATCAAGGGTTTCAAGGGCCTCTTGGACGGCGAATACGACTATCTCTCCGAGACGGACGTGTTCAACGTGGGCGGCATTGATATGGCCATTGAGAAGTATAACAAGCGCCGGCAGGCTTAGGGGAGAGCGCGCCATGGCAACCCTTCGTCTCGATATCGTCACTCCAGACCGCGTAGTCCTCGGCGCGGACGTGGACTATGTGGGCGCCATGGGGGTGAATGGGCAATTCGGTCTTTTGCCTGATCATGTGCCTATGCTTTCCGCTCTGAAGGTCGGCGAACTCTATTACCGCAAGGGCGACGAGGTCAAGTGGGTCTTTGTATCCGGCGGCTTCGCTGAAATTTCGGAAAATAAGGTGACGGTGCTTGCCGAGGCCGCTGAACTGGCCTCGGACATCGATGTGAAAAGGGCTGAAGAGGCTAAGGATCGTGCGGAAAAACGTCTTAAAGCGCCCGAATCGGATACCGATATAGCCCGCGCCGAACTTGCGCTGACGAGAGCCGTAAACCGTCTCCGCGTGGCGGCGCATCGCTAGTTCATCCCGGCAGGATAATAAAAGGGGAGGCGTTCCGATGCCTCCCCTTTTTTAGTGCGCAACAGGGAAGACGCAGCCTGTGTCAGGCAAATTCCTCGCCGGACTTTTTCCGGAGAGAAAAATGATGGCAAACTCTTCTCGCCAAAAATGCGGGACGAGTGACGTGCCTCTGTACACGGTCGGGGCGGCACGGAACTGAGAAGGTAAAAAGTATGCGAAGTTTCTTCAAGGGAATCCGGCGGAAGGAGATCGGGCGCCAAAGAAGCCTTCGGCAATCTTTTTTGCGCAAGGTTGAAAACGTTACGCGATGACGGACGCTTAGCAAAACACAGGATCGTTGCCAGGCAAACCTTGTCTCGAAATCCCCCGATACGTCCGCGTTGCCAGTCAAAGAAAACGAAGGATAGTACAAACATCGAAACGAGGATTTGGTCAAGAAAACCCTTCGTATCCTCAGAAGATACCGATAAGGAAACTCCTTTTAATCCGGCAGGCTGGAAGCCGCCAGATCAAGGGAAAACGGCTTCGCCATTTGCCGAAGTTTAGCCTCCTTGCTACTTTGTCCACCTGTCCATGAAGGACGCGGCGGACTTGCCCTCCGAAAGGTGACGGAGCAGAGCGCTCCCGAACACGGCGGCATCCGGTTTGGCATCGCCCTTCAGGGAGTCCAGCTGTTCCGGAGTTTTCAGGCCGAAGCCCAGGGCCACGGGCAAGGAAAATATCTTGCGGGCGCGGGCCATGACCGCAGGCACTTCGGGCGGCAGAGTCCCACGCTCACCCGTGGTACCCATGACGGAGACCACATACACATAGCCCTGCGAAACGCCTGCATAGAGTTTCATACGTTCGTTGCCGGTATTAGGGCCTACCAGCGCAATGAGAGCCATGCCGCGTGAGGCGAGCAAATCACGCATTTTTTCGGCTTCGTCCACGGGAAGATCGGGCACAATGCAACCGTGTACCCCGACTTCTTCGGCTTCTCTTGCAAAGCGTTCCAGGCCGTACTGAAGGAAGGGATTCATGTAGCCCATGAGTACGAGTCCGGCGCGGACTTCGCCCTTGTGTTCTCTGAGCAAGTCCATGATGCCGCGCAGGGTTACGCCATGAGCCAGGGCCTCACGGGAAGCGGTCTCCACCACAGGCCCGTCGGCCACAGGATCGGAAAACGGTACGCCAATTTCTATAATATCCGCGCCGTGGGCATCCAGTTCACGGACAACGCCCCAGAAGGAATCAAGGCTGGGGAATCCCGCGGTAATGAAGGGGATGAGTGCCGTGCGACCGGCCTTTTTTGCGGTCAGGATTTTTTCTTCGAGAATATGCATAGTTTTTCATCCTTATGCGAACACTGTATCACTTGAGACCAAGCGCGTGTTCAATGATGTCCATATCCTTATCCCCGCGACCGGAAAGATTGACCAGCACCCGGCTGCCAGGCTTGAATTCCGCACTGTGTTCCAGCACATAGGCAAGGGCGTGGGAGGATTCCAGCGCGGGCAGAATGCCTTCATCCCGGCAGAGCGCTTGGAAGGCTTTCAGCGCGTCGCTGTCATAGGCCACGCCGTAGTGGACGCGCCCAACGGCGTTCAGGTAGGCGTGTTCCGGGCCAACGCCAGGATAGTCCAGCCCCGCGGAAATAGAACCGGAAGGCAGGATTTGCCCGTCTTCGGTTTGCAGAAGCATGGTGTATTCTCCGTGCAGGACTCCCGGGCGCCCAAGATTGATGGAGCAGGAATTCAGGCAATTTGCCTCGCCCGTGCCCCCGGCCTCCACGCCAATGAGCCGTACCCCTTCATCCGGAACAAAGGCGTGAAACATACCAATGGCGTTGGATCCGCCGCCCACTGCCGCCACCACATAGTCGGGCAAAGCCCCTGTGCGCTCCAGCATCTGCGCGCGCGCCTCGCGCCCGATGACGCTCTGGAATTCGCGCACCAGATCAGGAAAGGGATAGGGTCCGGCCGCCGTGCCAAAACAGTAATGCGTGGTTTTCTGTTCGGAAATCCAGGCGCGCAGGGCGGCGTTGATGGCGTCCTTCAGCGTGCAGGATCCGCTTTCAATGGGCTTGACTTCCGCCCCCAAAAGGCGCATACGGCGCACGTTGGACGACTGCCTTGCCACGTCCTCTGCCCCCATGTAAATAGTACACTTCATGTGCAGGCGGGCGGCCGCCGCCGCGGTGGCCACGCCGTGCTGACCGGCACCGGTTTCCGCCAGAAGCGCCGTCTTGCCCATGTATTTTGCAAGGAGCGCCTGCCCCAGGGTATTATTGACCTTGTGCGCTCCGGTGTGCAGGAGGTCTTCGCGTTTCAGCCACAGTTCAAAGCCGAGCTTTTGGGAAAGCGTGGGGCAGAAGGTCACGGGCGTCTCGCGCCCCACGTAATTGCAAAGCAGATCGTCCAAGTCTTTCTGAAAGGCCTTTGTGGGCAGGATATCGCGCATGGCCTGTTCCAGTTCCATGAGCGGGGGCATGAGCAGTTCCGGCACAAAACAGCCGCCAAATTCGCCAAAATATCCTTTTTTCATGGGATGTTCCTTCTTGCTCGAGGCTGGTTCCCCGTTTGCGGCGACGCATTCCGTACCACCCTCACGGCGTCTTCAATGAGCGATACGGACTTGTGCCCGGGAGCGTCCTCCAGTTTCGAGTTGAGATCCACGCCATCGGGGTGGCATATCCTGAGCGCCTGCCCGATATTTTGCGGCCCGAGGCCTCCGGAAAGAAACCAGGGATGCGGGAAGCGCAGGCTGTCCAGCACCGTCCAGTCCAGCGTTTTACCGCTGCCCATTCCGGCGTCCAGAAGATAACGACCGCAGGTGCGGGCGAAGCGGTTTATATCCGCCTGAAGCGCATCCGGCGTTTCATAGTTTTTGGGCCACAGCACACGGATGACCCTTTCCGCCGGAAAGTGGCGGGCGATCTCATCGCTCTGTCCTCCGTGCAACTGGAGGAAGTCCAGGCGGGCCGTCTCCGCAAAACGCCGTATCTCAGGGATGTCGGCGCTGACGAAAACGCCCACGCGGGCCATGCCGTGCGTGTCCAATCTGGCGGCGTGTTCCGCGTCTATATTGCGCGGGCTTTTGGAGAAGGAAACAAAGCCGCACAAGTCAACGCCCAACTCCGCGGCTTTATCGATGGCCGCCTGATCGCTCATGCCGCAGATTTTAATCCACATCTTCGCTCTCCCTGCCCGTGAGCAGGCGACGCAGATCCGCCCCAGGCGTACCGTGTTCCATGAGCGCGGAACCGACAAGCGCGGCATGGTAGCCGGCCTTTGCCGCGGCTTCAAGGTCTTTCCGGCAGGAGATACCGCTTGCGGCGATCCAGCGTTCGCCTCCCTGCGGAGGTAAGGATTCAATGAAGCGCAGGCAGGCTTCTTTGTCCACCTTCAGTGTTTCAAGATCCCGTGCGTTCACTTGAACGATGCGTGCGCCGCTCTCCCGGGCAAGGGCCAGATCCCGGGCATCGAACACCTCCACCACGGCCTGGACGCCGCCTCTTTCCGCCTGTTCGCGCAGGTCTCGCAGAACACGGGCGTCCGGGGTGAGGCGCACGATGAGCAGAAGTGCCGAAGCGGGCGTTGCCAGTGTGGCCGCCACCTGTGCCGGATGAAAGAGAAAATCCTTCCGCAGTATGGGCACTGGCGGGAGAAGCACCTTGCTGTGCGCGCCCTTGTGCCCGGTAGTCTCAAGCGTTCGTTCCGCTTCCATCATGGCGGCGATGCGCCGGATGAACGAGAGTCGTCCGCGAAAATATCTTTCCTCCGTGAGTACGGAAAGGGCACTGGCCCCGTTTTCCACATATTCCCGGGCCGCTTCTTCAGGCTCGAGGCTCTCGCAGATGGTTCCCCGCGAGGGGGAGGCCCGCTTGTATTCCGCTATCACTGGCAGAATCCCGCCCCTTCCGTTCTCCAACGCTTGAAGGAAGGAAGGTCGAGGTAAAGGCCAAGGAGCAAGGGCTTCGAAATCTATGCCTTCCAACGCTGCAATTTCCGCCTGCTTGGCCTGGTAAAAACGCGTAAGTTCCATCAGCCGAGTACCTTCATCCCAACGCCTTCCGTCACCGCCTTGCGGGCGATGCTCATACAGTCGCTCAGCGTTTTGTCGTCTTCCAGCATGTAGATGGCGAAGGCGGCGTTCACGATCATCATGTCCTGCATGGGCTTCGGCCCGCGGCCAGCCAGAAGTTGTTTCAAGACTGCGCCGGCCTCCTCGCGGTCGTGTACTTCCACGTCTTCGGGGCGGCAGGATTCAAAGCCATAATCGGCGGGATTGAAAATCAATTCTCTCTTCACTTTGTCCCGAATTTCCACGATGCGCGTCCGCCCCATGGTGGTCAGTTCATCGTAACCGCCTGCGCCACAAAACACGGCCACATGACGGATGGGCCGGAGGATCAGTGTGTCGGCAACAAGATCGACCATCTCAGGCCGCGGCACGCCCATCATCAGGTGGTCAGGACAACCTGGATTGATCATGGGTCCAAGCATGTTGAACAGTGTGCGCATGCCAAGCTGCTTGCGCACCGGGCCGACGTTGGCGAAAGCAGGGTGAAAATATGGCGCGAACTGGAAGGCGAAATTCCGCCGCTTCAGCATGTCGATGATGGCGGCGGGATCCTTTTCCAGCGGCAGACCGAGTCCTTCCACGGCATCCGCGGCCCCGGAGGTGGAAGAGACGGCGCGGTTGCCGTGCTTGAGTACACGATAGCCGAGTCCTGCGAGGGTGAGCGCCGCGGACGTGGAGCAGTTGAAGGAATGCTTGCCATCGCCGCCCGTACCCACGATATCTATGCATTTTTCAGGAACGCCTTCCACCTTCACGGCGCGGGCCAGCATGATGCGGATGGCGGCCGCCAACTCGGAAGCCTTTTCGCCCTTCATGCGCAAGCCCATGAGCAATGCGCCCGCCTGGGCCGGAGTCATGGAGCCGTCAAGCATGGAGCCAAAGGCCACTTCCGCCTGCTCGTCGGTCAGATCGTTGCCCTGGGCCACGGATTCCAGCACCTGACTGATGGTGGGCGCGGCGTGAGGAGTATTGAGGAGCGCGTCGGGAAAATTACGCAGGATACGCAAACCGTCAGGCGTCAAGATGGATTCCGGGTGGAACTGCACGCCCACCCAGGGGCGATCCCGGAAGCGCATGGACATGACTTCGCCCTGCGGACCGCGGGCGCTGACTTGAATGAGCGGATTGGGGTGTCTGTCGTCAATCTGCACAACCAGAGAATGGTACCGGCCCACGGTGATGGGATTGGGCACGCCGCGATAGATGCCCTTGCCGTCATGGACGAGTTCTGAAGTTTTTCCGTGCATGATAACGGGCCCTACCACTACTTCCGAACCCGCATAGAGTCCGAGGATCTGGTGGCCAAGGCAGACGCCGAGTACCGGAATCTTGGGGCTGAGCTGCTTGAGAAAGTCAAGGCAGAGTCCGGCCCTGGAGGGATGCCCCGGTCCGGGAGAAATGCAGACCATGCGCAGGGAAGGATCGTTGGCCAGAGCCAGAAGGCCAGGATCGTCGTTCTTCACAACAAGGGGTTGATACCCCAGTTTGCAGAAGGCCTGGGCCAGATTATAGGTAAACGAATCGTAATTATCGATGAGCAGGAACATAGGAATCTCCCGATGCCGAACAGGCAAGACGCATGATGGCCGATTTGTTGCGAACTTCCTTCCATTCCAGAGCAGGATTGGAATCAAACACGATACCGCCTCCGGCCTGCCAGTTCAGGCGCCCTCCGCGTACCCACATACTGCGGATGGTGATGCCGGTATCGAGATGCACGCTGTCCTTATCCAGGCCTATCCAGCCGATACAACCCGCATAGGGCCCGCGCGGACGTTGCTCCATTTCGGCGATGATCTCCATGGCGCGCAACTTGGGCGCGCCGCTCACCGTTCCCGCAGGGAATGTGGCCGCAAGCACATCCAGCGCGTCAAGGCCTTCCAGAAGTTCCGCGGTGATCCGGCTTGTCAGGTGCATGACGTGGGAGAAGCGTTCCACGGTCATGAGCCGCTCCACTTCAACCGTTCCTGGCCTCGCGACGTGACCCAGATCGTTGCGGCCCAAATCAACAAGCATCATGTGTTCAGCCCGTTCTTTGGGATCGGCGAGCAGTTCGGAGGCCAAAGCCTCGTCTTCATCCTCGGTACGCCCACGGCGGCGTGTTCCCGCGATGGGAGAGGTGATCAATCTGCCGCCGTCGCACTTCACCATGACTTCGGGAGATGAGCCAAAGAGGGTGACGCCCGGCAGACGCATGAAGAACATATAGGGAGACGCGTTGCTACAGCGCATACGGCGGTACAACGTCATGGGGTCGCCGTTAAAGGGAGCGCTGAAGTTTACGGAAGGCACCGCCTGGATTGCCTCGCCCTGGCGCAACATTTCTCTGATACGCTCCACGATGGACTGATAACCCTGTCCATCGGGGCAGGAAGCGATAAGCGCTTCATCAATGACGCAGGCGTCGAGTTCGCCATACATGGCCGCGTGACCGCCGAACACCGGCTTGTGTTCCCCAAGGCTCACCTGGGCAAGCCGGTTGTACACATGGTCGAAAAGCATCACTGTGCCGGGTAAACAAAGGACGCATTCCGCATCTTCAGGGCGCAGAACCCGCTCCAGTTTGGGATTGAACAGACCAGCCATGCCGAAACCCAAGTAACCGCATAAAGACCGCGTCATGGGCGGAAGATCCACCGCCGCGGGGTCGGGCGTAACCTCGAGGTTGCGCATCAGGGAACGCAGCCCTTCCACGAAAGGCATCCCGTTGAAACGCTTCAGTTCTTCTAGGCGTCCGTCATTGACGGCGCACTCGAGTTTTCCCTCCGTGCAGCGCGCGATAAGCGCCATATCGCAGGCCAGTACACTGTACCTGCCCCAGCGCCCGTCCACCTCCGCGCTTTCCAGTAAAATGCCGGTCTTGCCCTGAGCCATGCCCATGAACAGGCTGATGGGCGTATCCATATCCGCCGGGAGCCAGCGAACATGCTGACCTACACGAACAGGCAACGAATGATCTGCCATACAAACACCCCTGCTTGAGAGTATAAAAAAAATGCCGCTCCTCGCGGGGAGGAACGGCGTATCCTTAGGCAATACAGTTTTATCCAAGCACCGAAACCGCATCCTCCCCTTATGAAAAGATGCGCCACCACCAGCCGTTGTTGCGGGAAGTGGGGAACTTGCCGTGCATTGATAAGCTCCTTGCGTACAGCATACTGTACACCGTTTTCTTAACCCGATGTTAAAAATTTATCAAGCGTTTTCCGGGCATTTTTCCGTTTTTTTCAGATAATGGTAAGGTCGCACAGAGTGCCTTGGCGTTTATTCAAGGAAAAAGCGCGAAACTGACCGTATTGCCTTTGAGAAAATTCCACAGAAAAATATCAAGATTTTCCCGTGATGGACTTTAGAATTTCCTTTCTGAAACGACACGTTTGCCTTTATAAGAGTTTTCTGAAAAACTTTGTTTTTGGTTTCAGATGGTTGAAAGATAAATCTCATTGAAAACAGGAAAGACTCCTGCAAAATTTTATTGACAATTATTATTATTACCGATAACTTAAATTTTTTTACGGAGTTTCCACTGGATAACACTCTTTACTGCCTAACAAGAGTTCTTGTCAGACTGTTATCAGAATACCCACCGGGGTTTTGCCATGCCCAAGACACGGATGACAAATCAGCGCAGGATTATTCTTGAGGAGTTGCGCAGGATGCATACTCACCCCACCGTGGATGAACTGTACGCTGTGGTGAAGGCGCGTATACCTCGCATCAGCCTGGGCACCGTGTACCGCAATCTGGACTTCCTCACTGAAACGGGAAAAGTGGTCAAATTGTCTTCGGCGGGAACCATGCGCCGTTTTGATGGCAATATTACCCCTCATCGGCACATATTCTGCAAGGTCTGCGGTCGCGTGGCGGATGTTTCCTGCGAGGCTTCACCCTGCGCCCTTCAGGAAAACGTCCGTGTCCCCGGCTTTATGGTTACGGCTGTCCGCGTGGAATATGACGGAATTTGTGAAGAGTGTCTGTCCAGATCGGAAAAAAGCGATCTCCAGAAACAGGCTTCGTAGCAGAGACGAGCCTGTCGCCGAACAAAACTCTGACCAGGAGAACAACCATGAAATCACTGAAAGGCACACAGACGGAAAGGAACATTCTCACCGCCTTTGCCGGCGAATCTCAGGCCCGCAACCGCTATACGTATTTTTCAGGCCAGGCCAAAAAAGACGGCTACATTGAGATGATGAAGGCCTTTCAAGAGATAGCTGATCAGGAAAAAGAACACGCCAAGCGCCTGTTCAAGTTTTTGGAGGGTGGGGTCGCGGAAGTAACGGCCGCCTTCCCTGCGGGTGTCATCGCTTCCACGCTGGATAATCTCAAGGCCGCGGCGGCCGGAGAACACGAAGAATATGTGGAAATGTATCCTTCCTTTGCGGAAGTGGCAGAGAAAGAAGGCTTTCCGGAAATTGCCGCCGTCATGCGCTCCATTGCCGTGGCGGAACAGCACCACGAAAAACGCTTCCTTGCTTTCGCCGCCGACATAGAAGCGGGCACGGTGTTCAAGGCTGAAAAGCCCCGCGTGTGGCGTTGCCAGAACTGCGGCTATATCCATGTGGGCACGGAAGCGCCTGAAAGCTGCCCCGCCTGCGCCCATCCGCAGGCCTATTTCCAGGCCATTGCAGAAGCGTAAACAGAGGAAAAGATCGCTTTTCCCCATTCTTAACCGCAAATCGTCCGTCTTGGGTTCTTTGTGGTATTCTTTTTTCTCTTTTCCGCTTGCCAAGTCTTTTGTTTCTAGGCATACTTCCTCTGTTGGACCCGTAGCTCAGTTGGTAGAGCCCCCGGCTCATAACCGGATTGTCGTAGGTTCGATCCCTGCCGGGTCCACCATGTTTCAAGACTCCGCGCATCCCGCGGAGTTTTTTTTGAGAAAAAAGCTTCGCTTGGGAATGGGGTGATCGCCGTTTCAAAGCCCTGACCGGTTTTTTCAACAGACTCAATCTGTGGAGAACAAAAAGGTATATTGATTTCTATGCGTGTTCCTCCGGGATGCCAGGAAGTCACCGGTTACGACAAGAAAAAAATACTTACAAGGTAGAAGAAAAGAACGCATAACAACGACATCGGCCCGGTCGATTGAGGCAAAGAACGCATTGTCACCCGTTCGTCAGAAATGTTGCATAGAGGCCTTATTCCAGCGATTTCGTGTAAACGGGAGCATCGATGAACTTTTGTCATTGATAAAGCGATACTCTCCTTGCCCGACGGAGGGAGAGAAGGCAAAGATGCGCACGGCGAGCAATCGTCGGCATGGAAGGGCCTGGCAAAACGGAAACGCGCCCCGCAGGGGATGAACATGGCTCAGCGTGTCTCCACCGTGAGGGATTCCAGCCCGAAGCGTTCCCTATCCTGAGCAACGGCGCCTTCATAGGCGTGAACAGAACCCCATTCCAGGGAAGAGAAGTGCCCCGCCCACGCCGTATACTTCCACACGGCACTTCAGGACGAATCCCTCACCGACGCACCGTTGTCTCTTCCGGCAGACCTGAATTTAAACGCTTCGGCACTTCGCGCCGTCAGCGGCGTTATCCGTTGCCCCGCCCTTCATGTTTCTCTGCATATAAAATACCAGTATGGCCTGCGCTGAACGTTCTTTCTCGCTGGAGCCTGCGTTTGCTTCAGACGTATGCCTGCACTTGCGGAGAGAATCAGCTCAGGCGATGGCGGAAAAGCCAGCCCGCCAGGGGGAGTGTGACGGCTGCCACGGCGATCATGGGCACAAAGTTGAGCGTCAGGCTACCAAGACTCGATCCTTCAAGGTAGATGCGCCGCACGCAGACGAGGGCAAAACGCAGGGGATTGGCGAGGGTGGCCGTCTGGAGCGCGGGAGGCATGGCCGCTATGGGCGTTGCCAGGCCTGAGAGCATGATCATGGGCACAAGTATGAAAAAACAGTACACTATGGCCTGTTGCATGTTCAGAGAAATGGCCGAGAGGCAAAGTCCGATGCCCACGCTGCTCAGATTGAACATGGCCAGCACCAGGTAAAGGGCAAGGAAAGAGCCCGCAAAGGGGATATCAAACCAAAACAAGCACACCGCCAAGATGATGGATGACTGTACCATGCCCACGATGACCGTGGGGACGGCCTTGCCTATAAGTATTTCCCAAGGCGCCAGAGGCGTGACCAGCATCTGTTCGAAGGTGCCCTGTTCGCGTTCCCGCGCCACGGAGAGCGCCGCGAGTACCATGATTTGGATGAGACTGAGCGAGGCGATCATGGCCGGCATGATGTTCCAGCGTGTCTCCAGCTGAGGGTTGAACCAGGCGCGACTCTTAAGCGTGACGGGCAGAGCGTGCCCCCTGCGGGCGTTCCACTCACTGACAATTTCGGACAGGTAACCCAGGGTTATGGCGGCGGTAGTGGAATTGCGCCCGTCGAGCAATATCTGAACAGCGGCGTCCCTGCCAGTGTGGAGCCTGTCCGCGAAGTCTGAAGCGATGCTCAAACAGAAAAGCGCCTTGCCATCGTAAAGCCATGCCTCGGCCTGGGCGGCATTGTCCAAGGTAGCCTGGCGGGAGAAGACGCCCGTACTGTCGATGTGCGCCGTGAGTTCCCGTGAAAGCAGACTGCGGCTTTCATCGCAGAGTACATAGGGGACATAGTTGAGGTCATAGGTGGCGGCGTAGCCAAAGATCAACGATTGGATGAGTACCGGAACGACGAGTACGAGGCGGTTGGCCGGATCCTTGAGGATGATGAGCAGTTCCTTGACGCAGAGACTGGCGATGCGGAGGAGGGAAAGCCTGTCCATGTTCAGTCCAGGGTTTTTCGCGTGAAGCGCAGGGCCACGCTCAGGAAGAACGTTGCGTAGCCGGCGAGCGCCAGGCAGTTACGGAAGATGATGGAGGGATTGTCTCCGGCGAGGATAAGCGTTTTGATGAGTTCCATGTAATAGGTGGCAGGCAGGATCTGACCGACGATGCGCGCGATGGCGGGAACGCTTCGCAGGTCAAAGAGAAAACCGGAGAGGATGACGGCGGGCAAGAAGCTGGCCACAATGGTGATCTGACAGGCCAGGAACTGTCGGCGAGTGACGGAGGAAATGGCCAGGCCCATGCCCAGTGCAGTAACGAGGTAGAGTGTGGAACAGAGTAAGAACACGATGAGGGAACCGCGCAAGGGCACGGAAAAGACCCAGCGCGCCGCGCCAAGGCAAAGGAGCAGACCGATAAGGCCGAGCAAGAATGAGGGCGCCATCTTGGCCAGCAGTATTTCCACGCGCCCCGCGGGGGTGACGAAGAGCGCTTCCAGGGTTCCCCGTTCCCATTCCCGGGCCATGACGAGAGCCGTCAGGAACGCCCCGACTAGGGTCATGATGATGACTATCAGCCCGGGAATGAGATACCATGTGCTGGTGGAAGCCTCATTGAACCAGATCCGCCCCTGAACCACGACCGATCCGTCGCCCCCGTTCCGTCCGCTTCTTTCCAGGCGCGCCCGCACGGACTGCGCGAGCATGCCGCTTGCATACTGGCTGATCAGCGTGGCCGTTGTGGAATCCACGCCGTGCAGAATGAGCTGGACTTCGGCGCGCCCCTGTGCAAAGCGACTGTCGAAATCGCTGGATGTGTGCAGGATGGCGTCCACCTCGCGGCGTCGCATCATGGCTTCGGCCTCGTGCATGGAAGAAACATAGCGCGGCGCGAAGGAGACGGAACCATTGAGCTTCGAGAGCAGATCGCGCACCAGCGGCGTGTCCTTTTCCATGACCACGGCCACTGGCGCGTGTTCAACGTCTAAAGAAAGCCCGAAACCAAAGATGAGAAGGAGGACGATGGGCAACGCCAGGCCGATGAGGATATTGCTCACGTCTCTTGCCGTCTGGCGAAATTCCTTGAGAGTGAGGGCGGCGAGGCGGCAGAGAAAAGCCTTCATGGGTGACCTCGCTTCCGTGCCTGTTCAACAATGTGGATGAAGGCATCGTCCATGGTGGCGGCATTTCCGGCCTGAGTCCGAATTTCCGAGGGCGTTCCCAGGGCCAGAACGGTTCCGGCGTCCTGGATGAGCATGCGGTCGCAGTATTCGGCTTCTTCCATGAAATGGGTGGTGACGATGACGGTAGTTCCGGCATCGGCAAGCGCGGTGATGCGTCGCCAGAAAAGGCGGCGGGCCAGGGGATCGATGCCGCTTGTGGGTTCGTCGAGAAAGAGTATCTCCGGTTCATGCAGCAGAGCCGCGGCCATGGCCAGGCGCTGTTTAAAACCGCCGGGCAGAGAGTCGCTGAGTTCGTGTTCATAACCCTTGAGATCGAATTTTTCCAGAATATCGGCTATGCGTCGGCGCAGGATCGCGGGGCGGATGCCGTACACACCGCCAAAGAAGCGCAGGTTCTCCAGAACCGAAAGATTGGCGTACAGGGAAAATTTCTGGGAGACGTAACCAATGCGGGAACGCGCCTGCGCCGCAGCCCTGCGCAAGTCTTCACCGACCACGCGCAGAGAGCCTGCGGTGGCGGGGAGCAGACCGCAGAGCATCCGGAAGGTGGTGGTCTTACCCGCGCCGTTGGGTCCAAGCAGGCCGAAGACTTCACCCCTGCGTACGCTGAAGGAAAGCTTGTTCACAGCCGTGAAAGCACCGAATTTGCGTACCAGATCCCTGACCTCAATGACGATCTCCGGCACCGTTTTTTCAGTATTCGATTCCATCGGTGGCCAGGATCGGGCGGGGTTCCGCGCCTCTCCGTGCCGTTTCAGCAGGAACATGAAGCTGTCTTCCAGTCGGGGTTCAACGGTGCGTACAGGCCCGAATCCGCGAGACGGCAACAGCGCGTTCAGTTTTTCTTCCTTGTTTTCCGCCGTGAGCAGAAAGCGGACATCTCTGCCCTCGGGCACGGCGTCCAGCACGAGGTCGCGATGATCCAGCAACCAGGCCTGAACCCGACGGGCGGGCACGGATCCGGGAAGAGGCAGAACGCGGCACAAGCCCCGAGTGATCGCGCGGAGCGCTTCGGGCGTTCCCTGCGCCAGTATATGGCCTTCGTGCAGTACGAAGACGCTTTTGCAACGTTCCGCCTCATTCATGGAGGACGTGCTGACAAGTACGGAGATCCGTTCCTCTTGTACCATCTGCGCGATGATGTCCCATAGATCGCGACGCGAGAGGGGATCGACGCCCACGGTTGGCTCGTCCAGAAGAAGCAGATCGGGAGAGCGAACCAAAGAACATGCCAGTGCCAGTTTCTGCTTCATGCCTCCCGAGAGCTTGCCCGCGATCCGCGTGGAAAAACGAGAAAGGTCGGTCAGATCCAGAAGACGGGAGAAGCGGGCACGGCGTTCTTTCCGGGGAAGACCGTGCAGGTCGGCATAGAGTTCCATATTTTCGGAGACGCTCAGATCTTCGTACAGGCTGAAGCGTTGCGGCATATAGCTGATGCGATCCTGTACGCGCCGCGCATGCACGGCGGGATTCTGCCCGAGTACAGCGATCGATCCTGACGAGGGAACGAGAAGACCGCAGATGATCCGCATGAGCGTGGTCTTGCCCGCGCCGTCCGGACCCACAAGCGCGGACATGAACCCGGCCTGGACATCCATATCCAGACTGTCAAGGGCCTTAACCGTGCCTTGCGAGCTTTTGAAGATCCGGGTAAGAGCGCGTGTACGGACAGCCGCGACCTCATCTCCCTCATTGAACATGGGGCGGGTTCTCCTGAAGGAGTACCGTGACGGGCATACCCAGGCGCAGTTTGTCATCGGGGTCGTTTGCGATGACGCGCACCTCGTAGAGCAGGGAAGGACGCAGTTCTTCGGTCTGTACACTCTTGGGCGTGAATTCCGCGGACGATGAAATATAGCCCACCTGACCGGGCACGGGATCGGGAAAGGAATCTGTGAGGATGTCCGCCTTCATGCCCTGGCGTATGCGGCCAAGCTGTTTTTCCGAGGTGTAGGCGCGTATCCATTTGGGACTGGAGAGGGAGAGCAGAAAAACGGGAGTGTCCGCGGAGGCCATGTCGCCTGGTTCCAGGAGGCGGGAAGAGACCACGGCATCGCAGGGGGCAGTGAGTTTGCCGCGGGAAATGCGGTAGTCGAGTACGGCCAGGGCGGCGCGGGCGGAGCGGAGCTGAGCTTCGGCCATGGCGATGTCTTCTTCGCGGTAGCCTTCCACAATGAGCGCCAGGGATCGCTCCGCTTCATCGCGGGCGGCCTGGCGTACTTCGAAAATTGTTTGAGCGTTTTCCAGATCCTGCTGACTGATGGAATTGTCGCGTCGCATTTTTTTCATGCGGGCAAGGTCGCGTTTTGCCTGGTTCAGGCTGACTTGCGCGGAACGCAGAGTCGCCCGAGCGCGGGCCGTCTCATCGGGGCGGCTCCCGTTGTGCATTTTGCGCGCGTTCTCTTCCTGAATTGCAATATCCGCCGCAGTCTTTGCTCGTTCCAGAAGAAGCCCCTCCACGTCCACACGCCCCAGAATCTGACCTGCGAAAACGCGATCGCCTTCTTCCGCAAAAAGTTCGGCCACCCGCCCCCCTGTTTCAAAGGCCAGGGAGACCTGGCGAATATCCACGTTGCCGTAGAGCCGAAGTTCGTCTTCGGGGGGAAGCGTCCGGTAACGCCAGAAGGCAAAGGCGGAAGCCGCGAGAACAAGAAGGAGCGCGATGGCTTTTTTCATGGCTTTTTTTGGGGGAGCGCATCAGCGTTACGGGTTTGGCGCCTCAGCCCACATGCCGAAGGAGCCTTTTTTACGGAACAAGGCTTTTTTCAAAACGATCTCTTGCGCTGAATGCCTTTGGAAAAAACACGACCGACTTTCTCTGAAAAAGTACAGGAAAAGTCGGTCGATCTGAAAGCCTTTCATCCATTGCCATCTGTCCGATGGGGGGCTTTAGAAATGCGGCTGACACTCAAGGCTCAGATCATTCGGTATGACCATAACCGGCACGCGGGTTTGACCGATAATCTGCTCGGAAGGCTTATTGAACAGGGAACCGAAGAATCCCTTGGTTGACACACTGCCGATGATCACAAGATCGGCGCAGTATTCATCAATCACCCGCAAGACTTCTTTTTCGGCCTTGCCCGTCATGAAAACAACGGCGGGGGAGAGATCCCCGAATTGTTTTTCCGCATAGGCCTTGAAGGCTTCCTCGCTGGCCTTGCGGCTGCTTTCAAAAATTTCCTCAAGCATTCCCTTGCCGCTTGCGCGGTTGAGAACCTGTTCCGTGCTTGGGGCCACATGGATAAGAATAAGCTCCGCGCCATTCTGGCGTACAATGTCACGGGTATACTGCGCAATAATGTCCGGATCCTCAGACAGGTTGATGCAACAGGCAATCTTGGAAAAAATAGACATACCTTTCTCGCTGTTAAAGTTGGCGCCACGTCTCCCTAAGGAGTTTGTTCATTACATTAATGGATGTTCCTTTCAATATTGTCAAGACACGCTCCGTTGAGAGGCATCCACGCCCTCCATGAAAGAAATTCACACTTCAACCCTCTGAAACCAAAAACAAAGTTTTTCAGAAAATCACCATAACAGTGCTTCTCTCCGTTGAACAGGCGCAGATTTTTCATGGCCGACGCTTGCGGGCGTTCGAGCAAAAGGATTTTCGTTCCGCGCCCCTGCCCGGGAGAACCGCGGGATGCTGAAGACTTTACTGCTTTTCCCCGAAAAACCGACCAGACTCCCCGAAGAGACATCGGGAGAATCCGGTCGGTTGAAAACGTTTATCCGTGTTTCAGGATGCGTCGGACAGTGGTTGGACTTTTTCGGGATTTCAGCGGTTTTCTTCTTCCGCGGCAAAGAGGGCGCCCTGTTCGGGGTCGAAGTCGCCTTCCCACTTGGAAACGACAACAGCACCGGTGGCGTCACCCAGCACATTGACAGAGGTTCGGCACATATCCATGACACGGTCAATGCCGGCGATGATGGCGATGCCTTCCAGCGGGATACCTACCTGGGTGAAGACAATGGTACTCATAAGCAATCCGGCTCCGGGCACGCCCACGGTGCCAATGGAGGCAAGCACGCCCACGAGGATGACTTCAAGCTGCTTGTCGAAGGGCAGCGGTATGCCGTAAATTTCGGCCACAAAAACAGCGACCACGCCCATATACACAGCGGTTCCGTCCATATTGATGGTATTGCCCAGAGGAATGGAAAACGAGGAAACGGGCTTGGACGCGCCAAGCTTCTGCACCTGAATGAGGTTTGTGGAGAGCGCGGCGGCGCTGGAGCAAGTAGTGAAGGCGATCATGAAGGGGGTGGACACCATGCGCAGGAAGGTTGAGGGACTGAGTCCGCAGAGCCTGATAAGCGGAATGTAGCAGATGAGCACATGGAACAGGCAGGCCACATACATGACGCCGATGACCTTGATCAGGGGCAGCAGTATGGAGAGTCCGTGAGTGGCCACCGTGGAGGCGATGAGTCCGAATACGCCGATGGGGGCGTAGAGCATGACCATATTCGTCACTTTAATCATGACTTCGCCGCAACCGTCAAAGAAGCTGAGTACAGTCTTGCCGCGTTCGCCCACGGCGGAAAGGCCAAAGCCAAAGAGCATGGCGAAGAAGATGACCTGGAGCATATTGCCCTTGCTCATGGCATCCACGGGGTTCAAAGGCACGATGTTCAGGAACACGTCCACCAGCTTAGGCGCCTTTGCGGTCTGGGCCTGAAGGCCGTCTTTGGCGAGATCGAGTCCCTGGCCCGGATCCGTGAGATTGGCCAGGACAAGGCCGATAGTCACGGCAATGGCCGTGGTTGTGAAGTAATAGACAAGCGTTTTGCCAGCAACGCGCCCCAGCTTGCTCAGATCGCCCACACTGGCGGCACCGGCAATGATGGTGGCGATGACAAGAGGCACAACCACCATGCGGATGAGGTTGATGAAAAGCTGGCCGATGGGTTTGAACCATGCGGAGTCAAAGCCCACGGCAGGCGCCGCGATACCCGCAAGGATGCCAAGCCCCATGCCGATAGCCATCTGCAAAGGAAGGCTGATGCGAACTTTCATGAAATTCTCCGGTCGATTTCTTTCTCCATAAGAGGGAGGAGGGACGTTGTGATGAAAAAAGATTCCCGTTTTTACGTTCAAACGGGCATGTCTGCCATGATGTTTGACGATTTTGGCAAAAATCGGGAACAGCCGCGATATCCGTTATACTTTCACCGCTCAATAGTCTTTGTCAAGCCCTGACAAATGTTGAAACTTTTTCTATGTCAGCGGATAACAATTCCGTCATGCACGTCTTTGAGGTCGCGCTTCCTCCGCGTTCCTTTCCCCGTTCATAAACGCGGGATCCGGGGTGTTTGCCTGATTCCGCGCAAAAAAATCTTATACTTATTCGCGGGCTTGGGAATTTTAGTTGGAACTTTGCAAGTTTCGAGCTAGGCTTGAACAGGGAGGCGTTATGGAACAGCATTCCTTTTTCGACAACGAAAGTTCTCAGCCTCTGGCCGCGCGCCTGCGCCCGCGCACGCTGGATGAGTTTTTTGGCCAGGAACACCTGCTTGGCAAGGGCAAGATCCTGCGCAGACTCATAGAGTCTGACCAGATATCCTCCATGATCTTCTGGGGTCCTCCAGGCGTCGGCAAAACCACTCTGGCACGCATCATCGCCGGGCGCACGAAGTCTGAATTCATTGATTTTTCCGCCGTGACCAGCGGCATCAAGGAAATACGCGCCGTCATGCAGCAGGCGGAAAAAGCCAGGCAGTACGGCAGGCGCACCATGCTCTTTGTGGACGAGATACACCGCTTTAACAAGGCACAGCAAGACGCTTTCCTGCCCTTTGTGGAGAAGGGCAGCATCATTCTTATCGGCGCCACCACGGAAAATCCCTCATTCGAGGTCAACGGCGCCCTGCTTTCCCGTTGCAAGGTCTTTGTACTCCAGCAACTTTCCGAAGCAGACATGAAGGCCCTGCTTCAACGCGCCCTGCGCGACCCCAGGGGCTTCGGCTCTCAGCGCATCAGTATGCCGCCGGATATGCTGGAGATCATCGCCGCCTTTTCCAACGGCGACGCCCGGGCGGCCCTCTCCACGCTGGAAATGGCCGTACTCAACGGCGAAATGGAAGGAGACAGCGTACATATTACCAAGGAAACGCTGGAAGCCTGCACCTCGCGCAAGTCGCTGCTCTACGACAAAAAAGGCGAAGAGCATTACAATCTCATTTCCGCCCTGCACAAATCCATGCGCAATTCAGACCCGGACGCCGCGGTATACTGGCTCGCCCGTATGCTGGAGGCGGGAGAAGACCCGCTCTACATCGCCCGCCGCGTCACCCGCTTCGCCAGCGAAGACGTGGGCCTGGCCGACCCTCACGCGCTGAACTTGGCCGTTTCCGCCTATCAGGCCTGCCACTTTATCGGTATGCCGGAATGTTCCGTACACCTCGCCGAGGCCGTGATCTACCTTTCCCTTGCCCCCAAGTCCAACAGTCTTTACGTTGCCTATCTGAGGGCGAGAAAGGACGCTCTCTCCATGATCGACGAACCCGTGCCCCTGCACTTGCGCAACGCGCCCACAAGGCTCATGAAGGAACTTGAATACGGCAAGGGTTACCAATACGCCCATCAAACCGAAGAAAAGCTGACAAATATGCGCTGCCTGCCCGATGCCCTGCTCGACCGTAGCTATTACGTCCCCACCACCCAGGGGCTGGAGGCTAGGTGCAGGCAGAGGCTTGAATACATCAAGGAATGGAAGCGGCGGCATGAAGAAAAGGAAACGCCCGTCAGGGCTGAAAACGCCGGGCAAAAGTCATCGGATTAAGCCCCGTTTTTCAAAAAATATGCTCCGCCTGCTTCGCGCCAGAAAAGAAACGCTCCAGGATCTTTGAGTGACCTTCTGGCGGAGTGTCTGACGTCCAGACGACGCGCCACGCAAGCCGCGAGAAAAGATGGAAAAAGCCCGCGTGTCCGGTTAAGGCATGAAAGCTCGTGAATAAAAAAAGTTTAAGCGGAACAGGCTTGTTTTTTTGCCCTGAGTCATGTATTCTTAAGAAACTTAACATCGGCGCCGCTACCCTGTGACAGTGCCGGAATGAAAGGGATGCTTTCCCCTCGTTCTCGCCACGTTGCGGCAAAATATATGGAGGCGCGGAAGAATTGACGGTCGGGGCGGACGCCCCGTCGGGATGCAAGTTGGCGCAAACGCGACAGGAGACAACCATGAGCATCTTATTCTATTGTTTGGCCTATCTCGCGGTCTTGGCCTTTGTGGCCGTGGCCTTGATGAAGATCATCGGCTATCTCAAAAAACCTCAGCATCTGCGCTGGGAACTGTATCCCGTGGCGCATGAAGAACCCGAACGCGTCAAATACGGCGGCAGTTACCTTGAAAAGGTCGACTGGTGGAAGGACAAGCATCGCAGTTGCATGGTCGGCGCCCTCAAGGGTTTTCTCATTGAGGCGCTCTTCCTCAAGGCCGTGTGGGAACATAACCGCGCGCTCTGGGTGCGCACCTATCCCTTCCACATCGGCCTTTACCTGCTTATGGGAGCCTTGGGCCTGACCGTACTTTCCGCCCTTGGTATGCTTGCCGAAGCCGATGGCTTTGTGACGTTCTGCACCGTCCTCACCGTGATTTGTGACGTGCTTGGCTTTGTCGGCATTCTCTACGGATCGGTGAGCCTGATCCAGCGCCGCCTCTGCGACAAGGGCCTGCGCAAGTACACCACAAACGAACACTTCTTCAATCTCGGTCTCTTTGGCGTGTACGGACTCATCGGGATCTTCCTCTGTCTCGGCTACGGGGCGTACGATTTCGCCTGCATGGGGAACAGCTTCATCTATGGCATGCTGACCTTCACGGGCACGCAT
>CAZWBH010000004.1:13138-35378 GCA_964632155.1 uncultured Mailhella sp. | reverse complement strand
GCCTCTGTATATGCTTTACCTGCTGCTCGGCTTCGCGATGTTCTTCTGGGTGCCTTACAGCTTCCTCGGCCACTTCTTCATGAAGTACTTCACCTGGCACGACATCCGCTGGGGAGACGCCCCCGCCGTCAACAATCCCAAGCTCCAGAAACAGCTGATCAACAACCTGAACCTGCCCGTCAGCTGGCGCGCCCCGCACGTTCAGGGCGACGGCAAGAAGACCTGGGCTGAAGTCGCCACTTCCAACCCTGAGCTGCAGGATTAAGGAGCCGCACATGAAAACTTCGCAGGAACTTACCTTTAATGATCTGTCGAGGGAAGAAGGGCAGCTCACCACCGTGGATGCGAAAACCCTGCGCCCTCTGGCCGTGGATCATCAGACCTATCCGTGGAAAGTCATCACCGACGCCCAGAAGCAACAATACTGTTGCCTGCTGGACGACATCAACGTTCTGCTTGTTCCCGTGCCCAAGACCAAGGCCGAAGAGGAAGAGATGGTCAATCGCTTCCTTGATGGCATGCGCAAGCTGTTCACCCCCGAAAACAACTGGACGTGCCTTGCCATGCTGGACACCACCATGGACTACTGCGCGCAGTGCAATTCCTGCTCTGAAGCCTGCCATCTGTACGAAATGTCCGGCGAACATGAGATGTACCGCCCGAATTTCCGCTCCGAGATCTTCCGCCGCATTTATAAGCAGTATGTGAAGAAGGAACCTCTGGCCAAATGGCGCTACGGCGACACCGAACTCAACTGGAAAACCGTTGTGCGTCTGGCGGAACTTGCCTACCGTTGCAATTTGTGCCGCCGTTGCGCCCAGGTTTGCCCCATCGGCGTGGACAACGGGCTTATCGCCCGCGAACTGCGCAAGCTCTTCAGTCAGGAATTCGGCTGGACGCCGCGCGAACTGCATGAAAAGGGCACACAGCTGCAACTCAAGGTTGGATCCTCCACCGGCATGAACTCCAACGTGGTTCAGGAAACCGTGGAATTTATCGACGAAGACTATGTGGAAGCCACGGGCTACGAGTTCAAAACGCCCTGGGACGTGCCAAACGCCGACATCCTGCTCATCCACAATGCCGGCGAAATGCTCGCCTGGCCCGACAACATCGCAGCTTTCTCCATCATCTTTGAAGCCGCTGGCCTTTCCTGGACCCTGAGTTCAGAAGTAGCCGGTTACGACTCCGTGAACTATGGCGTGTTCTACGATGACGTCCAGGCCGCCCGTGTGGCCATCAAGCACGCCGAAGCCGCCAAGAAACTGGGCGTCAAGAAAATTGTCATCGGCGAATGCGGCCACGCCCACAAGGCGCTCACCGTCATTGCCGACCGCATCCTGCCGCCCGATCTCAGCATCCCGCGCGAAAGCTGCTTCCCCCTGTTGCGCGACATCGTACTCGGCGGTCGCCTCAAACTCGACCCCAGCCGCAACAATTTCCCCGTCACCCTGCACGACCCCTGCAACCTGGTGCGGCTCATGGGTGTGGTGAAACCTCAGCGCGACGTCTTGCACGCTATCTGCCCGCAGTTCCGCGAAATGACGCCTCACGGCGTGGAAAACTACTGCTGCGGCGGCGGTTCCGGCTTTGCCATCATGACGCGCAACAACATCAACGAATGGCGCATGAACATCACCGGTCGTAAAAAGCTGGAGCAGATCTGCGGCGCCTTCAAGGAATGCCTTGGGCCGGAAGTCAAAAAGTACGTCTGCGCGCCCTGTTCCAACTGCAAGGGCCAGATCCGCGATCTGCTTGAACAGGACGGTCTTCTTGAAAAGAACAGCATCCAGTACGGCGGTCTTGTGGAACTCATTGTCAATGCCATGACCGATGTGAAGCCGGGCTTCATCAAGTGGGAAGAAGAGTAGGAAGGGTGACAACGCAGAGCGGGCGCTTCGGCGCCCGCTTTTTTTGCTCAATCCGCGGGAGCATCCTGAAAAAGGATCCTGACCGGCTGAGGCGGGAAGTTCCGGGCACTTTGAGAATCGGCACATCCTTTTGCCTGTGATTAAACCTGAATGCTCATTCCATGAAAATTCGTTCTTTTTCCTTGCCGGATCTGGAACCTTGTGAAGGAATTTTCTCTACACTTCTTCATGCGGATGGACCCGCGCGAGGAAGTGCGCATCTTGGCAAGCGGGTATGATTAGGTTATTCTCTTCCTTTGCCAGTATATTTTTCAGAAAAAAGGATTGCCTGCATGGCTGAAAATTCCCCTCTGGATGAGGAAGCGCACATCACTGCGCCAGAAGATTCCCTTTCTCCCTGTTCTCTCGAATCGCTACCCGCGGTCATGCAAGACGCCTGCGCCCGCGTTGGATGGACAAGTCTCATGCCCGTGCAGGCACGCGCGTTGCCGTACCTCATGGCGGGGCGGGACGTCATGGTTCAGTCCCGCACGGGAAGCGGCAAAACGGGCGCCTATCTCTTACCGCTCCTCACGCTTGTGGATGCGGAAGAACACTGCCCCCAGGCGCTCATCCTTGCGCCCACACGTGAACTCGCAAACCAGGTGGAACATGAAGCGCGGGCGCTTTTCGCGGGAACGGGTATCTCCGTGGCGGCCCTGTATGGCGGCGTGGGCTACGGGCGCCAGCTTGAGGCCTTGCGGCATGGAGTGCAGGTTATCGTGGGCGCCCCGGGGCGTATTCTCGATCACCTTCTTCGCCGCACCCTTTCCCTAGACTCTTTGCGCGCCCTGGTTCTCGATGAAGCGGATCGCATGCTTTCCATCGGGTTTTACCCGGATATGAAGGAAATACAGAGTTACCTGCCGAAGAGCCCCTTCCTCTCCACCTTGTTTTCGGCCACCTATCCCCAGCACGTCCTGAACTTGGCGGGAGAATTTTTGCGCAAACCGCGGATGCTCAGCCTTTCTCAGGGGCAGGTGCATGTGGCGGCCATTCAGCACTGCTTTGTGGAATGCGACCGCATGGATAAAGATCGCACGCTTGTTCGCCTCATTGAGACGGAAAATCCCGCCTCGGCCATCATTTTCTGCAATACCAAGGCCAATGTTCACTATCTTGCCGCCGTACTCAAGGGCTTTGGTTACAATGCCGACGAGCTTTCCGCCGATCTCTCCCAGAGCAGACGCGAAGAAGTTCTTGGCCGTCTGCGCGAAGGTAGGGTGCGCCTGCTCGTGGCCACGGACGTGGCCGCCCGCGGTATTGACATCCCTGATTTGTCCCACGTCTTTCTCTATGAACCGCCGGAGGATCGCGAATCGTACATACACCGTTCAGGACGTACAGGGCGCGCGGGCGCGGCCGGCACGGTCATCTCGCTGGTGGACATCATGGAGAAAATGGAACTGTTGCGCATCGCTTCCTTCTACCGCATGGAAGTTCTGCCGCTTCCCAACCCCACGGATGAAGACGTGGCCCGCGCCGTGGGCCAGCGCGAAACGACCCTCCTGGACGCCCGGCGCCGCGCCTGCACCGGTCTCCAGCTTGAGCGCGCCCGGCGCTATGTGAACCTGGTCAAAAGCCTGGCGCAGGGAGAAGATGAAGATCAAATTCTTCTGCTGGCCCTGCTCATGGATGCCGACTATCAGCGCAGTCTGGGGCTGGAGCAGACCTTGCCGCGGCCCCGCGCCAGGGAAGAACGCCCCTCTTCCCGCAAACGCCGCGGAAACAGAGAGCGACAGAGTGTTTCTCCCGAGGGCGCGGCGGATCCGCGAAAAGGCGATGACGTTGCGCCTGAAGAAGAGAATCCCGATCCCGAAGGAATATCCCGAAAAGACGTTGCTTCCGAGGGCCGCGAGGGCAAACGCCGCCGATCCCGTCGCCGTTCTCGCCGCCTTTCCTCCCAGGGAGCGGAGGTGGCGCCTGCTCAGGCTTCACAAAACAGGTCGGAAGGAGAGTAGCCCGTGGCCTTGATGACGGTTGCCGATCCTCAGGCGGGAAGAGTTACTCCGGAAGCCCTGAAGGAGACCTTTGAAACCCTGCTGGCGGAAGCGGATCTTCCCGGCTTTCTCAGGTTCGTGGGCGTGGGATGCTTTTCTTTTCGGCGTCGGCGGGAGATGGAAGTCCTCTTTAACGCGCTCTGTATCGGAATGTGGCGCTTGGCCATGTCCAGCGCCCTCCCCGACTTGGAGGAGGCGGCCTATATGCTCTACCGCGATTCCCTGTGGGAACGCATGAAGGACGCCGATACCTACGTGGTTTTGATTTCGGACATCATGTCGCATCTGCCGAAAAGCGGCAAAGACGACTTCACGCCTACGGCGCGGGAATTGCTCAGGCGCGCCGATCGCCCGGAAGATCAAAACTCGCTTGTGGGGCTGGCTCTTTTTCTGCGGCATCTGTACGAGTATTTTTTCAACCATCTCCTCTGATGGGGGACTGCCATGCCTCAGTACGGCGACCTGGTCATTTTGGCAACGCCTCGCGGCAAGCGCCATATCTACCGCCTTGACCCGCGTCAGGACTTGCACACACAGGACGGCGTTCTGCGTGCCAGCGACCTGATCGGCGCGCAGTTTGGCACGGAAGTGCGCACGGCGCTCGGCGTGCCCTTCCGCTTGGAACAGCCGCAGCTTTACGATCTGGTCATGGGCGTCAAGCGGCAGACGCAGATCATGTACCCCAAGGATATGGGCCTTATCTGCTTCAAACTTGGCGTGGGTCACGGGCGCACCATTCTTGAGGCGGGTTCCGGATCCGGGGGCTTTACCCTTGCGCTCTCGTGGTTTTCCGGCAGAGACGGGCGCGTGCATTCCTTTGAAGCCCGCGAGGAATTTTTCAAACTGACCAAACGTAACCTTGCCTGGGCGGGGCTGGGGCAAAACGTTTCTTTGCACCTGCGGGACATTGCCGAAGGCTTTGGCCTGAACGATCCGGATATCTTGGGCGGCAAGCCCGCGGACGCCCTCTTTCTGGACGTGCGCGCGCCCTGGATCCACCTTGATGCCGCGCGCGAAGCCCTTGTTCCCGGGGCGCCTCTGGCCTTTCTTCTGCCCACGGTGGAGCAGGTTTCGACCCTTGTTACCGCCTTGGAGGCCGGGCCTTTTGAAGAAACCGAGGTGTGCGAAGTGCTGGTGCGTCCCTGGAAGCCCGTGCCGGGGCGCCTCCGTCCAGCCGACCGCATGATTGCGCACACGGCCTTTCTGGTCTTCTCCCGCCTTCAGGAACGGAGTGCCGACTGGGACGCGCACATCCCCCTGGGTACGCGGGAGCGCAAACAGGAGGCGGCCCGCCAGGTCAGGTTGCACGGCAATGACCCTGAGTATGAACTTTGACGATGGCCAAGAACAGGGGGCGATCCGCTTCTTTTGAACGCTCGTCCCTTTTCCGCCCTGTTTCAATCCGCAGTCGCCCCTCTGCAAGCAGCGGAGAGAAGTCGCATGCTTCCTCCCTGAGAAAAGAGGCGGCGGAAGAATTTCAGCGGCTTCGCCGTCTTGTCACATTCCCCCCAAAAAGGGAGAACTTTCAAACCATAAAGAAATTTTTGATGAACATTGTCATCCAGAATCTTTCCAAGGCGTACGGCGGGCACGAAATCTTCAAGGATTTCTCGCTGGACATCACAGACGGCATGCGCCTTTGCGTGTGCGGGCCAAACGGTACGGGCAAATCCACGCTTTTGCGCATGATGGCGGGCGTGGAAACGGCGGACGGCGGTCGGGTCATCTTCCCCAAGGGTTGCCGCGTGGGCTATGTGGAACAGATTCTGGACGAAAAAACGCTGGATCGCCCGCTGCTTGAGTGGGTGCAATCCGCGCTTCCGGACTGGGAAGACTTTTGGAAGGAATGGGAAGAGGCCCAGGCCAAAGGCGATGAAGGCGCGCTTACTCGCCTCATGTCGCGGCAGCACGATCTTGAAACACGCTACGGCTATAACCCCGAGCAACGCGCCCAGGCCGTGCTTTCCGGCCTTGGTTTTTCCCGCAAAAAGTGGCGCCTTCCCCTGAGCCAGCTTTCCGGCGGCTGGAGAGAGCGCGCCAAACTGGCCCATGTACTCACGGCAGGGGCAGACGCCCTGCTTCTTGACGAACCCACCAATCACCTGGATCTTGAAGCCGTGGAATGGCTGGAAGAGTTCCTCATGAACTTCAAGGGCATACTGGTCTTTGTGGCCCACGACAGAGTGTTCATGGATCATGTGGGGACGCACGTACTCTACCTTGGCGCCTCCAGGCCGGTCTTTCGCAAGTGCAGCTTTACCAAATTTATGGAACTTCAGGCCGAGCTTGAGGAACAGCGCGAGCGCGAAGCAAAGCAAATTGCGGAAGAAATTGACCGCAAAATGGACTTTGTGCGCCGTTTCAAGGCCAAGGCCACAAAGGCCCGCCAGGCAGGTTCGCGCCAGAAGCAGGCCAAAAAATTGGAAAAGGAGCTAGAACGGTATCGCCCGGAGCCAAAGCGCAAGGAACTTTCCTTCAAGTGGCCCGAGGCCGCTCCTTCGGAAAAGGTGGTGCTTTCCGCCGCTGATCTTGCGTTTTCCTTTCCAGATGGCACAAGTCTCTGGCCGCCGCTGACCTTTTCGCTGTTCAGGGGCCAGCGCGTGGGCCTGGTGGGCCACAATGGTTGCGGCAAGTCCACGCTGCTCAAAATTCTGGCAGGTCTCCTCTCCCGCAAGGGCGGCAGACTGAACATGGCCTCCACAATGCGCCTTGGTTACTACAGTCAGCAGCAGGCGGAAACGCTGGATCTCGGGGGAACGGTACTCGGCGAGATGCGCCGCCTTTCCGATCCGCGAACCACGGAAGAGGAACTCATGAGCGTGCTCGGGCTTTTCCTTCTGGGGCAGGGCTATTTCGACCGCGCCGTCTCATCGCTTTCCGGCGGGGAACGCAGCCGCCTGGCACTGGCGTTGCTCTTCCTGCGCCGCTGCAATGTCCTTGTACTCGACGAACCCACAAACCACCTCGACCTGGAGAGCCGCGATGCCCTTGTGGAAGCGCTGGAAGCCTTTGACGGCACGCTCCTTATTGTGGCGCACGATCGCCATTTGCTTTCCCGTGCCGTGGATGAAATCTGGGCTATGGATGAGGGGGGGATCACCGTGTACAAGGAAGGCTTCGCCCAGTACGATGCCGCACGCCACGCGGCCAGGGCTGCTGAAAAAACGTCGGCACTTCCTCAAGCGCAGTCATCGGAAAAAAACCTAGAAAACCTGAGCCGTTCCCGCGAGGATCTCAAGCGCATCAAGCGGGAACAGGCGGAAAAGCGCAACGCCCTCTATAAAAAACTGAAGCCGCTTCAGGCCAAGCACGCCGCGCTGGAAGCCGATGTGGAGCGTGTACTCACGCGGCATGACGCGCTGGAAAAACTCCTTGCCGATCCCGCCGTTTACGCGGATGGCGCAAGGACGTCTGAACTGCTTCGGGAATATCATGAAATTGTGAAAAAATCGGAACAAGGGCTTGCGGCGCTTGACGAACTGGAAAGGCAGATAGCCGAACTCGAAGCCCGGCCCTCTCTTTGAATGCGGGAGAGACCTGTAACTAAGCGCTCTTGACGAAAACGCCGCACACCCGTAACCTTTACCCATACTTTTTTCGATCTTTTTCCGGTGTCTTTTCGCAAAAGGGTGAAGATTCAAACGGACATGGCCCGCGCCTTGTTCCGGTTTCCGTTTTTCACGCATGGAGCCTTACCGTGATTGATCAGAGTTACTGGCAATGTCATTTTTTCAACCCCCAGGGCAAGGATAAGACTATGCGCGGGAAAAAGCCTCAATCTGATCGCGTCTACCGCATCGGCGAAGCGGCCCGGGCCTTGAACCTTCAGACGAGCGTCCTGCGCTTCTGGGAAGGCGAGTTCCCCATGCTCCACCCTGTACGCACACCCAGGGGGCAGAGACTTTACACCGAACAGGACATGACGACCCTGCGCGCCATCCGATCTCTGCTCCATGAACAGGGCATGACCATAGAAGGCGCCCGCCGCGTGCTTTCCCAAGGGAGCGCTTCTCCCGCCGCCAAAGCCGCAAGGAAGGCGATCCCGCATACCGCCGCGGACGATGTACTCAGAGACGTAGCACGGGAATTGCGCGAACTGCGCGCCCTGCTTTCCGCCAGGGCTTCCGCGGAGGAACACGCATGATCCTTTCGCCTTCCCTGCTTTCCGCGGACTGTGGCCGCCTTGCCTGGACGCTGGCGGAGCTGGAAAACGCCGGCGTGGAGTGGGTACACTGGGATGTCATGGACGGGCGTTTTGTCCCCAACATGACTTTTGGTCAGCACGTCATCAAGGGCTTGCGTCCTGCCTCCGCACTTTTTTTCGACGTGCATCTCATGGTGGAAGAGCCTGAACGCTATCTGGAAGACTTCAAAAGCGCGGGAGCGCAGATGCTCGTTGTCCACGCCGAAGCCACGCGTCACCTTCAGCGCACTCTTGCCGAAATCCGGCGTCTCGGGATGCGGGCAGGGGTCGCCCTCAACCCCGCAACGCCTCTTACCGTGCTGGACTACGTCTTGACGGATGCGGACATGGTTCTTGTCATGAGCGTGAACCCCGGCTTCGGGGGCCAGACCTTTTTGCCCGCCACCTTTGGCAAGGTGACCGCCCTGCGCCAAAAGCTCGACGCCGCGGGCCGCGCGGACTGCCTTATTCAGGTGGATGGGGGCGTAAACCTTGAAAACGCCAGGCCTCTCGCACGGGCCGGGGCAAACGTTTTGGTATCGGGTTCCGCCTTTTTCAACCATCCCCCTTATCGACAACGGCTTGAAGCCTTCATGTCCGCGGGGGAATAACTTTTCTCTTTTTCTTGAAAAGGAGCGTTTCATGCCTACCCGTTCAGAACTCGCTAACGCTGTCCGCGCGCTTTCCATTGATGCCATTGAAAAGGCCGGATCCGGACATCCTGGGGCGCCCTTGGGCATGGCCGAAATGGCCGAAGCGTTATGGCGCGGCTTTCTGAAACATAATCCTGCCAATCCCGCATGGCCAAACCGGGATCGCTTTGTGCTTTCCAACGGGCACGCATCCATGCTCCTCTACGCGCTTCTGCACCTCACGGGCTATGCCGTCAACATGGAAGACATCAGGAATTTTCGCCAACTAGGGTCGATTACTCCGGGACACCCGGAAGTCGGCGTTACCCCGGGTGTGGAAGTGACCACAGGGCCGCTTGGGCAGGGCATGGCCACGGCGGTGGGCATGGCGCTTGCGGAGCGGATGCTGGCGGCAACGTTCAACCGCAAAGGGTTCCCCATCGTGAATCATTACACCTGGGTCTTTCTTGGGGATGGTTGCCTCATGGAAGGAGTGACGCAGGAGGCCTGTTCCCTGGCGGGTACATGGAAGCTGGGGCGGCTCATCGCGCTCTATGACGATAACGGTATTTCCATAGACGGCAAGGTTTCCGGCTGGTTTACCGAAGACGTGCCCGGGCGCTTCGAGGCACTGGGCTGGCATGTGGCGCGCGGCATAGACGGGCACGACTCCGATCAGCTGGATATGGCTCTGCGCACAGCCGTGGCCGTGACGGACAAGCCTTCTCTCATCATCTGCAAAACGATTATTGGCAAGGGGGCGCCTACCAAGGCGGGGAGCGCTTCCTGCCACGGATCGCCGCTGGGCGCGGAAGAGGCCAAGGCCACCAAAGCCGCCCTTGGCTGGACGGCCGAACCCTTTACCGTACCGGAAGCCGTCAGAGAAGCATGGGACGCCCGCAAAGCCGGAGCCGCCGCGGAACAGTCGTGGAAGGAAATGATGGCCGGATACGCCGCCGCCTATCCTGAACTCGCCAGGGAATTTGAGCGCCGCATGGCCGGCAGACTCCCCGAGGCCTGGGGTGAGGCCTGCGAAAAGGCTCTTGCCGTTGCCGCCGCCGAAACAAAGGCAACGGCAACCCGCGCGGCGGGCAAGGCTGTTCTAAACGTTCTTGCTCCGGCGCTTCCTGAACTTGTGGGCGGAGCCGCGGATCTCAGCGGTTCCGTGGGTACCGAACACGGCACCGCGAAAACGCTGGATGCGGACACCTGCAACGGGAACTATATCCATTACGGCGTGCGTGAATTCGGCATGGGTTCCATCATAAACGGGCTTGCGCTCCATGGCGGCCTTCTGCCCTACGCCGGAACCTTCTTTGTTTTTTCTGATTATGCGAAGAGCGCCATACGCTCGGCGGCACTCATGAAGAAGCGCGTGATCTGGGTGCTTTCGCATGATTCCATTGGCGTAGGTGAAGACGGGCCTACCCATCAGCCCGTGGAACAGCTGGCGGCCCTGAGACTGACGCCCGATGTGGACGTGTGGCGCCCCTGCGACGCCCTGGAAGCGGCCGTGGCCTGGATTTCTGCCGTGGAGCGCAAAGACGGGCCAGTCTGCCTGGTCATGAGCCGTCAGACACTGCCGCAACAAGGGCGCCGGGCTGTTCAGAGTATCCGGCGCGGCGCTTATATCCTCAAGGATTGCGAAGGCATCCCGGAACTCATTTACCTTGCCACCGGATCTGAAGTACAGCTGGCAGTGCAGGCGGCGGAAAAACTTGCGGCCATGGGGCGCCGTGCGCGCGTGGTTTCCATGCCCTGCACAGAGCTTTTTGACCGCCAGGACGCGGCGTACCGTGAGTTCGTACTGCCTGCTTCCGTGCGCGCGCGCATTGCGGTGGAAGCGCTTGTCGGGGATTACTGGTGGAAGTATACAGGCCTTGACGGTCGCGTTATTGGCATGAAAACGTTTGGAGTTTCCGCTCCCGCGGGGCAGTTGTTCCCGCACTTTGGCTTCACGGTGGACAACCTCGTGGAGCAGGCTTTGGAAATTCTGTAAACAAAGGAGAAGCGTATGAAAGCGCTGACTATGAACGATGTGAATATGAAGGGTAAGCGCGTTGTGATGCGTGTGGACGTCAATGTGCCGATCCATGATGGCGTCATCACTAGCGACAAACGCATCCGCGCCATTCTCCCCACAGTACGCAAGGCCCTGGATGCCGGCGCGGGCGTTATTTTGCTGGCGCATCTGGGTCGCCCTGTGGAGGGAGAATTTGAGGAAAAATTTTCCCTGCGCCCCGTGGCCGCGCATATGGGCAAACTGCTCGGAATCCCCGTGGATTTCTGCGCCGAACCATTGAACGGCGTGAACTGTCGACCCGGGCAGGTGGTGCTGTGTGAGAACGTACGCTTCTTCAAGGGCGAAAAGAAAAACTCGGACGAACTGGCCGCGCGCTATGCCGCCATGGGGGACATCTATGTCATGGACGCCTTTGGCGCCGCGCACCGCGCCCAGGCTTCCACGGAAGGTGCCCTGCGAAAAGCGCCCGTGGCCGTGGCCGGGCCGCTGATGTTTGCCGAGATGGAAGCGGCCACAAAGCTCCTTGAAACGCCGGAACGCCCGCTCTTCGCCATCATCGGCGGGTCGAAAGTTTCCACAAAGCTGACTGTGCTGGAGAACCTCATCAACAACGTGGACGGCCTTATTGTGGGCGGCGGCATCGCCAATACCTTTTTGGAGGCCACAGGATATGCCATGGGCGCGTCTTTGGTGGAAAAGGAACTTATCCCCGAAGCGAAACGCCTCATCGAACTCGCCAGGGAACGCGGCGTTGCTCTGCCCTTGCCCACAGACGTCGTCGTTGCCCCGGATTTTGAACACGCTTCCGAAGCGACGACAAAGCCCGTCTCCGAACTTTCTCCCGCGGACAGCGCCTTCGATATCGGCGAAGCAACGGTCGCCGAATACGCAAAACTGCTTTCCGGCGCGCGAACCATAGTATGGAACGGCCCTGTGGGCGCCTTCGAGACGGAACCCTTCGACAGGGGTAGCCGCGCCCTGGCCGACATTCTTGCGGAAAGCAAAGCGTATACCGTGGTCTGCGGCGGCGACACCGTGGCTGCTGTGGAAGCCTTCGGGCTGGCTCCCCGCATGGGCTACCTCTCCACCGGCGGCGGCGCCTTCCTTGAAGTCCTTGAAGGCAAAACGCTTCCCGCCGTGGCCGCCCTGGCCGATGCCGTGGAAAAGAAATAAAGAGATTGCCCCGTGTGGAGAAGTGCCGCGTTATGAGTGATTTCTCTGAACTCTCCTTGTTATCGCGACACTTTTGCCCCGTTCCACCTCTTGACAGAAAAGGGGAAGGCGCATAAGAATAACCCTTCACGGCATTGAAGGGCGTTTTCAGGTCGCCTTGCCATACCGTGCCTACATCCCCGCTGGGACATATTCTTTTGGAGGATTCCCGTGGCCAATCATGCTTCCGCCATTAAACGTCAAAAGCAGAACATCAAACGCAACGCGCGCAACCGCGCCGCCCGTACCCGCATCAAAAAAGTGGTGAAGGCCGTGCGCGCCGCGGTTCAGAACAAGGACAAGGCCGCCGCAGAAAAGGCTCTTGTGCTTGCAACGTCCACCGTTTCCAAGTTTTCCGGCAAGGGCATCATTCATTGGAAGAACGCCGCCCGCAAGGTGTCCCGTCTTACCAAGGCTGTAAACGCCCTCGGTTGATTTTTTCACCTGAACGGATCTTTTTATGGGGAGGAGGCGGAACGCTTCCTCCCCTTCTCTTGCACGGGCGCTGAACGATTTCGGAGCCGGTCATGGAAAGCCCTTTTTTCCTGCAATCCGCCTTTATGCCCACTGGAGATCAGCCAGCGGCCATCGATGAACTTGTGACCAATCTCAAGTCCGGTGTTCGCGATCAGGTACTCCTTGGAGTAACGGGTTCAGGCAAGACGTTTACCATGGCAAACGTCATCGCCCGCATGGGTCGGCCCGCGCTCATCCTCGCGCACAACAAGACTCTTGCCGCCCAGCTCTACGGAGAATTCCGCGCGCTTTTTCCCCGGAACGCCGTGGAATATTTTGTCAGTTATTACGATTACTATCAGCCCGAAGCCTACGTTCCTTCCTCAGACACTTATATAGAGAAGGATTCGGCTATCAACGACAATATCGACAAACTGCGCCATGCCGCCACGCACGCCCTTCTCACGCGGCGGGATGTCGTCATTGTGGCCTCTGTCTCGTGCATCTACGGGCTTGGCTCGCCCGACTATTACGCCAAACTCATCCTGCCCCTGGAGGAAGGAGAGCACGTTTCCATGGAGCATCTCCTCGGGCGCCTTGTGGACATTCAGTACACGCGCAATGACTACGACTTCCACCGCGGCGCCTTTCGCGTGCGCGGCGACGTTTTGGAAATCATTCCTGCCTATGAAGACGAAAAGGCGCTGCACATCGAATTTTTCGGGGATGAAATCGAAAGCATACGCGAAATTGACCCTCTCACGGGCAAATCCCTGGGGCGCGTTTCCAAAACAGTGGTTTATCCCGCAAGCCACTACGTTTCCGACCGCGACAACCTCACACGGGCCATGGGCGCCATTCGCGAAGAACTGCGCGAACGCCTTCAGTTCTTTCAGGCGGAGAACAAGCTCCTGGAGGCGCAGAGGCTGGAGCAGCGCACGCAGCTCGACCTGGAAATGATGGAAGAACTCGGTTATTGCAACGGCATAGAGAATTATTCCCGACACCTGGACGGGCGCGCGCAGGGCGAGCCGCCAAGCACGTTGCTGGACTATTTCCCTGAAGATTTTCTGCTCTTTGTGGATGAATCGCACATGAGCATCCCCCAGGTGGGATCCATGTTTAAAGGCGACCGATCCCGCAAGAACACGCTTGTGGATTACGGCTTTCGCCTGCCCTCGGCGCTGGACAACAGGCCCTTGCAATTTCAGGAATTTGAGGCGCGCATTGGCCAGGCTATTTTTGTTTCGGCCACGCCAGGCCGCTGGGAATTGGATCGCAGCCAGGGACTTGTGGTGGAACAGGTGATACGCCCTACCGGACTTGTGGATCCAGAGGTTGAAATCCGCCCCATGAAGGGGCAGATGGACGACCTGCTCGGCGAGTGCAAGGCCCGTGCGGCCCGCGGGGAGCGCGTGCTTGTTACCACGCTCACCAAGCGCATGGCTGAAGATCTCACTGAATATTTCAACAATATGGGCGTCTCATCCCACTACCTCCATTCCGACATCGACACCCTGGAGCGCATTGCCATTATCCGCGCTCTGCGCGCCGGAGAATTTGACGTACTCGTGGGCATCAACCTCCTGCGCGAGGGGCTAGACATCCCCGAGGTTTCACTGGTGGCCATACTGGATGCCGACAAGGAGGGCTTTCTGCGCTCCGCGGGCGCTCTCATCCAGACCTTTGGCCGCGCCGCGCGGAACGCCGACGGGCACGTCATTCTCTATGCCGGAAGCACAACGCCTTCCATGCGGATGGCCATGGACGAAACCGAACGCCGCCGCGTCAGGCAGATCGCCTATAACGCGGAGCACGGCATCGTGCCAAAGACCGTGCATAAATCACTGGAAAACCCGCTGAACCATCTCTACGGCGATTCAGAAGAGAGCGGGCGCGGCAAAAAAGGACGTGGCAAAGACGGCAGGAGCAAGGGACGCAAGAACCCGGAAACGCCAAAAGCGTCTTCCCCAGCGGATATTGCCAGGCTCATTGGCGCACTGGAAAAAGAAATGCGGGCAGCGGCCCGGGAGCTGGAGTTCGAAAAGGCCGCGGATGTGCGCGACCGTATCAGGGCCTTGCGCGAACAGCTCTATGTGAGTGGAGTGCAGGAAACGGAAGGCGAATCCTGCTGAAAAAGGGGAGAAGGAAATGGAGCGGACAAGAGGCTTTCTGGATGGTCTGCGCGACGGTATCCCCATTGCGCTGGGCTATTTTGCCGTGTCCTTCACCCTGGGCATCGCCTGCCGCAATATCGGTATGTCCGCCCCGCAGGCCACGGTGATGAGCCTGACCAACCTCACTTCGGCGGGGGAATTCGCCGCACTGGGCATCATGGCGGCTGGTTCTTCCTTTTGGGAAATGGCGCTCTCGCAGTTTGTCATCAACCTGCGCTATATGCTCATGTCGTGTTCGCTTTCCCAAAAACTGGCACCGGATACGCCGCTTTTTCACCGTCTGCTCGTGGGTTATGGCGTTACGGATGAAATTTTCGGCATTTCGGTGAACGTTCCGGGGCGTCTTTGCCCCTGTTATACCTACGGCGCCATAAGTGTGGCCGCGCCCGCCTGGGCCTTGGGAACCTGCCTTGGCGTGGTTCTGGGCAACGTGTTGCCCGCCCGTATCGTAACGGCCCTCAGCGTGGCCCTTTACGGTATGTTTATCGCCATTATTGTACCCCCCGCGCGGAAGAACAGACTGCTCGGCCTGCTCATCCTCGTCTCCATGTCGGCAAGCTGGATCTTTGCGCGCCTGTCTTTTTTTGACAGCATTTCCGGCGGCATGAAGGTCATCCTTCTCACAGTGTTCCTTTCCGGCGCGGCCGCGCTGCTCTTCCCCGTACGCCAAAATCCAGCCGGAGAGACAGAGCCGGAGGAAGAAGGGCATGCGTGACGCCTACCTCTACATTGCCGTCATGGCCGCGGTGACGTACCTCATCCGCGTTCTTCCTCTCACGCTCATACGCAGGGAAATTCGCAACGTCACGGTGCGATCCTTCCTCTATTATCTGCCCTATGTTACCCTTTCGGTAATGACCTTTCCCGCCATACTGGATGCCACGGGTAGCGAATGGTCGGGTCTTGCGGGCCTTGCCGTGGCCGTGGCCCTGGCATGGGAGGGTTTCAGCCTGTTCGCGGTATCCGTGGCCGCCTGCGTTCTGGTCTTTGTGGTGGAACTTTTCCTCTGTTAGCAAGTCTCCGCGTCAGGTATCAAAAAGCGGCGTCAGCGCACGTTATCACAGCGATTTTCCGCATAAAAACACGCTGAAGAAACGCGGGGAAAAACACACGCCCCGCAAAAACGCGGACTTTGAGTCTCTGTTTCGCCACGGCCATGGAACACCTTTCTTGCCATATGCGGGCATTCAGGCTATCCTGTCACAGGTTTTGCGGCAAAGCGCAAGCGTACCCCGGAGGATAGGCCATGTTCGGCATTGGAAGTACGGAATTTCTTGTCATACTCATTGTGGCGCTTCTGGTGCTTGGTCCAAAAAATCTGCCCAAGGTGGCGCGGAAGTTCGGCAAGGCCATGGGCGAATTCCGCCGCGTTTCCACGGAATTTCAGCGCACGCTCAATACCGAAATAGCCTTTGAGGAAGAAAAGGAGCGGGCGGCCAAAACCAAGGCCGCGGCGTCAAAACCCGCGGAAAGCCCCGCGCCGGAAAAGAACGCGGAAAGCGGGAAAGCATCGTGAACGCCATGGAAGAGAAAGAGAATGGCGGGCAGGAAGGCGCGCGCCAAAAGGATATGGCCGCCTTCTACGCAAACGCGGCCTCCGCGGCGGCCACGGATCATCAATTTTCCCCCGGAGAACCCGCAACGGACACAGACGCGGAAAAATCCGAGTCCTTTGAAAGCCCGTCTCCGGAAGACGCCGGAAACTCCAAATCCGCGCCTCCGGAATTTGCTTCTTTCCACCATCAAACGGAGCGGCCCGGCGAAAAACAGGGCGAAGCGTCTTCCGCCTTCCCCACCGCTCCAGAAGACGACGCGAACAAGGGAAACAGCGAAGGCGCGGAAGACGATGTGCCCATGCCCCTCATGGGGCATTTGAATGAACTGCGCCGTCGGCTCTTCCGCATAGTCATCATGGTCATTTTGGGTTTTGTGGCCTTTTACGGGGTTTCAGAACAGCTTTACGCCTACCTTTCCGAACCTCTGCGCGTCTACCTGCCCGAAGGGAGCAAACTCGTGTACACCTCGCCGCAGGGGGCTTTCTTCACCTATATGAAGGTGGCCCTTGTGGCCTCCATTTTTGGCACCAGTCCGTTTTCCTTTTACCAAATCTGGGCCTTCATAGCCCCGGGTCTGTACCGTGAGGAAAGGCGCGCCGTTCTGCCCCTGGCTTTTTTCTCATCCGTTTTCTTCCTGGCCGGGGCCTCCTTCTGCTTTTTGCTTGTCTTCCCCATAGCCTTCCAGTTCTTCATGGGTTTCGCCACCGATTCCATTGTGCCCATGATCTCCGTGGAAGAATACCTGAGCTTTGCCCTGAAGCTCCTCATTGCCTTTGGCGTCGTCTTTGAGATGCCGCTCTTCGCCTTTTTTCTGGCCCGTTTCGGCCTGCTTTCCCCTGAATTCATGCGCCGCACGCGCAGGTACGCCATACTTGTGGTCTTTATTGTGGCGGCCATACTCACCCCGCCCGACGTCTTCTCTCAGGTACTCATGGCCCTGCCCATGCTCCTGCTTTACGAGGTGAGTATCTATGTGGCCGGGATGGCTTACAGAAAGAAAAACCAAAACGCCGAAGAAAAGGAAAAATTATGACAGCGCCCCGTTCCGCGCAAATTTCGCGTTCCACGACAGAAAGTTCCGTTCGGCTCGAACTGTGCCTCGATGGCTCAGGCCAAGTCTCCGTGAACACGGGCTTCGGTATGCTGGATCATATGCTCTCGCTCCTGACCTTCTGGGCGAAGTTTGACCTCACCCTCGTCTGTACCGGCGATCTTCATGTGGACGCCCATCATACCGTCGAAGACGTGGCCCTCTGCCTAGGGCAGGCACTGCGTCAAGCGCTGGGAGAAAGGCTTGGCATTGACCGCGCGGGCTTTGCGCGCGTGCCCATGGATGAAGCCCTGGCCGATATCGCCGTTGATCTTTCCGGCCGACCCTGGCTGGAATATCGAGGCGATGAGCTTTTGCCCAACCCCCTTGCCCACGAAGAAAAAGACCTGTGGCGCGAATTTTTCAAGGCTTTCGCCTCCGCGGCACAGTGCAATGTACATATTTCCTTCCTTTATGGAAAAAACGGTCACCACCTGCTGGAATCCGCGTTCAAGGGCCTTGGCCTTGCCCTGTCCCGGGCCGCGCGTGTGAACGGCAACCGCACACCCAGCACCAAGGGGAGTTTAGACTGATGCGCGCCCTTCGTTTCCTCATTCCCGTTCTCTGCCTCTGCCTCCTTGCCGCCTGCCAAAAGTCGGAAGATCCCAAGCTCCTTATCCTGGATGACCTTTCCGTGGCTGTCGCGCCTTTCACCCAACCCCGCCAGACGGCGGATCTGCTCTCCGGTTTTATTCCCGAAGCTCAGGTCAAAATCGACGACAACGTGCTGAACAGTCTGGATGAGGCCTTCCGCCGGGAACTCTCCCGCACCCAGAGGGAATACGTCTTCTTGAGCCGCGCCGATATAGATGACGAACTTGCGCGCGACGCACGTGGTCGCCGCAGTGCCCTTGCCACATGGGCGAAAAGGGGCAAGGCGGCAGGCGCGGATATTATTCTTGTGCCGCAGATTGTGGAAATGCGCGAACGCGTGGGCGGCGAAGCGGGCGCCATGAACCCGGCTTCGGTGAATGAAGACTTCTATCTCATCGACACCCGCGATCCGGTAACTCTACTTCAGCGCATACATTTTGCGGAAGAACAGCAGGATCTGGCCAGCAACGTGACGAAGATAGTCTCATTCTTCAAACGCAAGGCCAAGTGGGTTTCCGCCCAGGAACTCGCGACCGAGGGCATGGTCAAGGCCGTTGAGGAACTTGGACTATGATTCTCTTTCCCGCGGTGGATCTTCAGGGCGGCAAGGCCGTGCGCCTCAGGCAAGGCAAGGCGCATGAGTCCACGGTGTTCAGTGAAGACCCGGTGGAGACCGCGTTGCACTGGCAAAAAGAGGGCGCGGAATGGTTGCACCTTATAGACCTTGACGGCGCCTTTCAGGGCCGCAGTGTGAACGCCGCACTGGTGGCCGAAATCTGCAAAACGCTCGATATTCCTGTGGAACTTGGCGGCGGTGTGCGTGATGAAGGCGCCGCCAGCCTGTGGTTTGATTCCGGTGTATCAAGGCTTATCATTGGCACCATGGCGTTGGAAAAGCCCCGCGAATACGCAAAACTCTGCGCGCGTTTCCCCGGGCGTATAGGGGTTTCTCTGGATGCGGTGGAGGGCCGCCTCAAAAGCCGCGGCTGGGTAGCCGATGTCGGGCTTGCCGCGGATGAGCTTTTACCCCGCCTTGCGGACGACGGCACGGCCTTTATCATTTACACCGATATCGCGCGCGACGGCATGCAAAGCGGCGTCAACCTGCCCATGCTCACACACCTGGCAAAGGTCAGCTCCGTGCCCGTGGTTGCCGCCGGCGGCGTGGCCACCCTTGAGGACATCAAGGCACTGTACCCGCTCAGCGTACACGCCAATCTCCAGGGAGTCATTTCCGGTCGCGCCATTTATGAGGGCACGCTCAATCTGCCCGAAGCTCTGGCCTGGATAAGAGCGCAAAAAAACTAACTCTTCTCCTTTCTGCCCCTTTTGCCCTCAAAGCCAAGCCGCTTCATTTTGCGTTGCAGGGTGCGCAGATTGACGCCAAGCCTTTCCGCGGTCTCGCCCCTGTTCCAGTGGCAGAGTTCCAGTGTTTTTCGTATGAGTCTTTCTTCCAGCTGAAGCGTGGCCTCTTCCAGCGTCAACCCTTCCACCTCGTCCTGCGGCATGAGGGAAGAGGTGATTTTTGCCGCCTCGCCCAGGGAATCCAGCGCGGCTTCGCCAAAAACCGCGTAGCGATCGAGAAAGTTGTAGAGTTCGCGGATATTGCCGGGCCACGGGTAGCGTTCCATGGCCAGGCGCACCTTGAGGGGGATTTCCACGGGCACGCCGTGCCTGTCCTGCCAGGCGGCAATGAGCAACGGCAAATCGCTCAGGCGTTCCCGCAAGGACGGCAGTGTGATGGCCAGAACATGCACGCGATAGTAGAAATCGGCGCGCATCTTCTTTTCCTTCACCATCTCCTGAAGATTCTGGTTTGTGGCCGCCACCAGACGAAAGGAGGAAGTTTTGGGCGTATGGCTGCCAACGGGAGTATACATCTTGTTTTCCAGTGTGCGCAGCAACTTTACCTGAAGAAGCGGGGGCAGTTCCCCTATCTCGTCAAGAAAGAGGGTTCCGCCATCCGCCGCGGCTATGTACCCTTCCTTGCTCGCCGCGGCACCGGTAAAGGCTCCCTTGGTATGGCCGAAAAATTCGCTCTCCATAAGCGCCTCGGGGATAGCGCCACAGTTTACCGGAATATAGGGACCCTTTCTGCCGCTCAAGGCATGAATAGCGCGCGCGGCCACGTCTTTGCCGGAACCGGTCTCTCCATAAATAATGACGTTGGTTTCGGTCTCGGCGGCTTTCAAGATAAGTTCGTAGACACGACGCATACTTTCGCTCTGCCCGACGAGATCGCCAAGCCCGAAAAGATTGGAGGAAGAGGCCCGGAAACGCCTGTTTTCTTCTCGAAGGCTCAGCTCCATGAGCTTCTGCTCGCTCACGTCCATGATGAGACCTTCCAGATACCACAGCTCTCCGTCTGGGCCAAACACCCCCTCACCCTGATCCCAAACCCATTTTATCACATTCCCGGGCAGGAGCAGTCGATAAATGATTTGATACGGCTCATGGGCAAGGACACTCTTATAGGTTTCCTGTCGCAGTCTGACCAGATCGTCAGGATGCGTCATCCGTTCAATAACGTTCTGATTCTGCCCCATAAGCACGCCGGGAGGGATACCTGTGAGCCGTTCGCTGCCCTCGCTCACAAATTCCAGCACATATTCAAAGTGCTGCACGCCGTCGTCCTCCAGAACCTTTTCCGCCCGGCAGCGATACGCCATGCCGGGAATATGGGCAAGGAGGCGATGATAGCTTTCTTCCACAGTGGGGGCAAAATTCGGCTGTTCCATCATGGCATTTCCTCGCGTTTGCGCGGGAAAGCGCGGGTGCGTTTCCGCTGGCGTGTTTAATTTAGGCTGCCCGGGCTGAAGCGTCAAGCAAGGTCGGTACGGGTTTTGGCGCGCCTTGCGGAGGCGCCTTCGCTCTTTGGCGAGAGAATCACTTTTATGATGATTTTCTGAAAACTTTTTTTGGTTTCAGAGGTGAAGTGTGAATTTCATGGAAACGTGGATGTCTCTCTTTGGCCGGAACCTTGCGAAAAAAAAAGAAAAAAGGTATCTTTTTCACGGCGGTGTTGTCTGGCGAACAGGGGGGGGCTTCCTTTTCCGCGCCTTCAGCGGCTCATGGAAAGAATGTGCAAAAAACGCCTTGGGGGGTTCATGCCGCGCAAACAGTATTCCATCGGGGAAATAAGCAAGCTTTGCAACGTCTCCAAAAAGGCGCTCCGTTTCTATGAAAAGAAAGGGTTGCTCTCTTCTCTGCGCCAGGATTACAACAATTATCGCGCCTACACTCAGGAAGAACTTCTGCGTTTGCCCGTACTCAAGTATTACAAGCAAATGGGCTTTCGACTGGAAGAAATGCGCGCCTTTGTTTCCGGGGGGGGTGGAGCGGCGTACCCCGCCCTGCTTGCGGCCTTTGAAAAGAAACTCGAAGAACTGCAAAAGATGCGGGCGGAACTGGCACGTTGCGAAACCTCAGTCCGCGATTGGCATGAGCTGATCCGGGAGGCCGAACTGGTTCTTGCTGAAGGCGTGTGCGAACCAACGGTCAAATACATGACAGGATCCCGTTTGTTCTTCCAGGAACAGTCCTTCGATGGCGACATCAAATCCGCCATCATCAATCTCCGCTTCATGGAATATGTGGAAAAAACGGGCAACGCCATCACAGGACCCGTGTACATTCAGTTTTCCAGCATAAAGGACAGGATGGAAGGAAATCCGCAGGCCATTCGCGTCATGCAGAAAACCATAGAGCCTGGCGGCGGCGGAGAGCGCATGGAATTTGGCGGCTGCATGATGGCCTCATGCTACCACATCGGCACGCTGGAACAGGTGCGAAAAAGCTACGAAAAATGCCTTGCATGGCTGGATCGCCACGCCTACGCGGCGGAAGAAGGATGTTCAGAGCGCTATGTTTCCGATTACTGGACCACGGGAAACAGCGATTTCCACGTTACCGAGCTGCTCATCAAGGTACGCAGAAAGGGCGTCTAAGCTTCCAGGGCGGCGCGCAACTTTTCCATGCCCATGCCCCGCGCCGCGCTCACACGGAAAATTTCCCTCACACCGGCGTTTTTCAAAAACGTTTCGGCGCGAAGCGCATTGGACTCTGGCAGGTCGCACTTGGTGACAATGCCCAGAACGCGGCGGTTGAACATGGAAGCAAAGGCCGGAGGAATAAGGCAAAAGCGGCGTGTGGCGTCCTGCACAAAGGCCAGTACGTCGCAGTCGGCGGAGGCGGTGATGATGGCGGAATGGAAGCGGCGCTTTTCCAGAAATTCACTGGGCGTGTTCACAAAGTTCCGGAAGAAATCCATGGCCAGTACCTTGCGCGGCGTGTAGTCCGCCCCGGAAAGCGCCCGGATGAGCGTACTCTTGCCCGATTTCCATTCTCCGATGACTGGACCACGGGAAACAGCGATTTCCACGTTACCGAGCTGCTCATCAAGGTACG
>CAZWBH010000004.1:0-13038 GCA_964632155.1 uncultured Mailhella sp. | reverse complement strand
CCCCGGAAAGCGCCCGGATGAGCGTACTCTTGCCCGATTTCCATTCTCCGATGACCATGATCTTCAGCATATCCGGATCTCGACAATAAGACTCCGCGGAACAGAAAGGAATACCGATAGATGCCGCGGGGCGCGCCTTCTTCCACGGCGCCAGCCGCAAACTTTACCAGGCCTGCTCAAAAAGAGTTCTGAGATCCTGGAGAGACGGCTTGCGGGGATTGCTCTTTGTACACACATCGTCCAGAGCATGGGCCGCCATGACATCGAGGTTCGCCCGAAAGGCCGCTTCCTCTATATGGAGTTCACGGACGCGGGCGGGAATGCCCATATTTTCGTTCAGGCTGTCAATGGCCTTGATGAGCGCGTTGACACCTTCTTCCACATTGGTGTGGGGCAACCCGATGACGCGCGCGAGTTCCCGATAGCGGACGCCGGCGTCGAAGCTGTTGAAGCGTATGACATGGGGCAGGAGCATAGCGTTGGCCAGTCCATGCGGAACGTGGAACTGTCCGCCCAGCGCGTGGGCCATGCTGTGTGTGATGCCGACACCGCTGTTGGTGAAGGCCATCCCCGCCATGCAGGATCCGAGAAGCATCATCTCCCTGGCCTCCATATCTTCCATCTGCTGATAGGCCTTGAACAGAAAGGAAAACACATAGCGTATGGCCTGGACGGCCAGTATGTCGCTGAAGGCATTGTGTTCACGCGAGGTATAGGCCTCAATCGCATGGGTCAGGGCATCCATGCCCGTGGCCGCCGTGACTGAAGGCGGCGCTGTCCTGGTGAAGCGGGCGTCGAGGATGGCCACGTCCGGTATGAGCAATTCATCGTTGAGCGGAATCTTCACTCCCCGCGCCTTGTCCGTAACCACAGAAAAGGCCGTGACCTCGGATCCCGTCCCGCTGGTGGTGGGAATGGCAACGAGGAGAGGGCGAGGCAGTTCCGGCGCGGCCTTGTTCGCAAAAAAAGCCATGGCCTTCGCGGCATCGATGGCGGATCCGCCTCCAAGCGCCACGATGAGGTCGGCCCGGGCAGACGCAAATTCCACAGTGCCCCGCTTCACCGTCTCCAAAGAGGGATCCGGCTCCACCTGGGAGAAAATGGCGTACGGAATATTCCGGCGCTCCAAGTGACTGGTGACCTGTTCGACAAAGCCGCTTTTGACCATGAACGGATCCGTCACAACAAAGGCACGGGTGCAGGGCAGATCCTCCAGCGTATCAAGGGCATATTTACCGTAGCAAATCTTTGTTTTTCCGCAAAACTGCGTCACGCGACTCCTCCGCCTTTCTTTGAATACTTCCCACGTCCGCCGGAACGGAATGAGATCGGGATGACACCCTGTTTTTATCGCAACGTTTTCAACACGATCATAGCGCAGGGTACGGAAGCGTTCCCGCCGGGACGTCTCGCAGCTCTTTACCTTGCGCCTTGAAAATCAAACGTTGTTTTTCATGGTTTTGAGCGCTTCCAGCGTCAGCTTGCGGCATTCCTTCTCGTCTGTAACGCCGTATTCCCTGCGCAACATGCCGGCCACCATGGCGGTAAGGCTTTCCAGACTCCCCGCGGAACCCAGGGGAGAGGCTTCCGGGCCAACATAAAACGTTCTGCCCGTGGCGCAGGATCCGCAACACGCGCCCTTCGACTGGACGGGGGCGTCTCCGTACACGATTTCCAGGCGGCGGTGGTAAAGTTCATCCTTGGCGCCCGGGGTCAGCATTCTGCCCTGGCCTATGTAGGCCTTCCCGTCCTGTATGCAGACAAGGGAATCGAGGTTATCCACAGTGATCAATTCTTTTTTCATAGCGACCTCACGGCACCCGTTACGGCGCCGGCCACGGATTCAGAGGGGTGGGGAATGACCACGGACTCAACGAGCCAGGAGCCAAGCGACTCCCTGGCCGCGTTCACCGCTTCGCGCACGGCGGCCACATCCCCGGCAAGGATAAAGAAGGACTTTCCGGCAATGCCCTGGCCGGAAACAAATTTCAAAAGACGCACGGCGGCGCGCTTCACGGCCTTGTCCGCAGCGTAAACTCCGGGCGAAACCAGGCGGCTTTCCACCACGCCCAGAGCCTCCCCCGGCAGAGCCGGCTCGCTGTGCCTGAGCGCGGCAATGAGCAGTGGCGAAATGTGGGAGACAACAAAGGATCCAACAAGTTTTTTGCCCGAATGCCCGGCCTGCGCCACGGAAGTTTCCACGGCCTCGCGATCTCCGGCAACAAAAATGAGAAAGCGCCCGGAACAAAGGGTTGTGGCGCGCACAAGCTCCACATTGGCCGCCTTGACCATAGCGTCGGCCAATTCCACACCGGCGGCAATGCTTGTTGATTCCACAACGCCCAGACTATCCATACCCGTCTCTCAGTCCTTTGCGCGTCTTGTTCCGGGCCGGAGTTCCGCCCCGGCCCGGCAAGTTTTAATCTTCCCTCTGGGGGAGGATGAGTTCCACTTCGGAATGGGGGCGGGGAATGACGTGCACGCTGATGAGTTCGCCCACCTTCTGCGCGGCCGCGGAACCGGCGTCCGTTGCGGCCTTCACGGCACCCACGTCGCCGCGTACCATAACGGTGACAAGCCCTCCGCCCACCTGCACGCGGCCAATAAGCGTGACGTTGGCGGCCTTGACCATGGCGTCGGCGGCTTCAACAGCGCCCACAAGCCCCTTGGTTTCAATCATGCCCAAAGCATTGGTGGAAGTCATGGCATTCTCCTTGTTTTTCTGTTAATCTTTTCGGAGCGCGCAGACTCCGAGCTGAACATTAGTTTTCCTTCTTCCGCAAAGGGAGCCTAGTGCCGCACCACAGTGACCAAAAAATCGTAGCGCCGCAACAGGGCTTCCACGCGTTCAAGGTCGTCCTCGCCAGGGGAAGGATCCCCGGGCAGATCGTAACTCCGGCCAAGTTGGGCGTATTTGTTGACGCCCAGCTTGTGGTAGGGCAGGAGATCTATACCTTTAAAATTGCGGTATTCCCTGTAGGGCGAAAGGAAGCGGGCCATGGATTCCATATTGCGGTCTCCATCGTTGACGCCCTTGAGCAGGGGTATGCGCACCTTGACATTGGCCCTGTTTTCCAGGAGCCAGCAGAGGTTCTCAAGAATGGGTTCGTTGCGCACGCCGGTGAAGTGATGATGTTGATCCGGATCCATGTGTTTGAGATCGAAGAGGAAGATGTCCGTCACTTCCGCGGCTTTCTTCATCACCTCGGGCCTGCAGTAGCCGCTGGTTTCCACAGCGGTGCCGATGCCCCTCTGACGACAGGCCGTGAGCAGATTGAGGGCGGCCTCGCGCTGCATAAGCGCCTCGCCGCCGCTCAGGGTAACACCGCCTCCCGAGCTTTGATAGAAAGGCTTGTCTTCCTCTATGGTTCCCATAATGTCGGAGATGGCGCGGTATTCGCCCGAAACGCCGAGGGCGGACTGGGTGCAGGCCTCTTCGCAACGGCGGCAACCCACGCATTCAACGTCTCGCTTCACCACGTGCCCTGTCCCTTCCATGACATGGACGCCCGCGGGGCAGACTGCCGCGCAGGACCCGCAGTCCACACAACGATCCTTTTTGAAGAGGATTTGAAAACCGCGCCTTTGCCCTTCAGGGTTGGAACACCAGAGACAACGCAGTGGGCAGCCCTTGAAGAAAACGAGCGTCCTGATACCTGGCCCGTCATACAGGTTGTACTTCTGTATGTTGAATATCAGCGCCTTTCTTTCCACGGCAAAACGCTCCCCTTGCTTCTCCTGTTCCAGCCCCGTCTCCGCCGACTACAGGGAACGCAGTACGGTTCTGCTGATGATTTCGTCCTGCACGTCCTTGCACAGTTCCACAAAGAAGGCGCTGTAGCCGGCCACGCGGACGACCAGATCGCGGTAATCCTTGGGATGTTTCTGGGCCTCCAACAGGGTATCGTTGTCGAGGTAGTTGAACTGCATTTCGCCGTTGCCCAGTATGCTTGCCGTGCGAAGGAGCGTGACAATGCCGTTTTCGCCCTCGGGTGTATCCAGAAGGCCGCTCATGAGCTTGAAGTTGTGCACAAGGCCAATGTTCATGTTATCGTTGGCCATTTTGGAAACGCTCTTGATAATGGCCGTGGGTCCCTTGTAGTCGGCGCCCTGCGTGGGGCTGATACCATCGGAGAGCGGCAACCAAGCATGGCGACCGTTGGCGGACGCGCCGGTGAGCTGGCCAAAGGGCGTGTTGTTGGAAATGGAAAGCGTGCCGTGACTCAGCACGGAATAGAGTGTTCTGTACTTGCGGTGTTCGCGCTCGGTGAAGGCGATGAGATCCGCGGCAATGTAATCTGCGTAGTCTTCATCGTTGCCGTATTTGGGCGCGGCAAGGCAGTCCGCGCGGATCTGATCGTAGCCCTTGAAGTCCGCCTTGAGTGCCTCGTTGAGCTGTTCCAGTGTGTACTTCTTGTCATCGTACACCAGTTTCCTGATGGCGGCCATGGAGTCCGTATAGGTTGCCAGACCGCTCCACACCACGCCGGGTCCGAAGTTGTACATGGCCCCGCCGGATGAGACGTCGCACCCGTGTTCCATGCAGCCCTCGTACATGATGGACATGAGCGGCTTGGGCGCAAGTTCGCGGTGTACGCGCTGAGAAATGACCGTGGCCACCGACGTCCACTTGGTGATGTACTTGATCTCTTCCTTGACCGCGGCGTCAAACTTCTCCCAGGTGTCAAACTGGGAAAGGTCGCCAAGATCGGGGCAGACCTTCTTGCCATACCACAGCGGAACGCCGTGGTTGAGTACAAGTTCAATGCAGATGGGCCACTGCGTGTAGGAGGTGGAAGTCCACTGGTAGAGGCGCCCGGCCTTCTGCGGTTCCACGCAACCCATGAGGCAGTAATCGCGGGCGTCTTCCATGGATACGCCCTTGGCCAGCATCATCTTGATGTGCGTGTCGTCAAAATGCACGGCCGGGAAGCCCATGCCGGAACGGATGACGTCCACAATCTTGCGCAGGTACTTTTCCGGAGACTTGTTGTGCACGCGGGTGGCCAGGGAAGGCTGGTAGATGCGCACATGGCGCACGGCGTCCATGAGCAGGTAGGTCAAATCGTTGGTAGCGTCGCGCCCCTCGCGGGTGACGCCGCCCACGCACATGTTCACAAAGGGCTGATAGCCGGCGAAGAACTTGGAACCGCCCTCGCTGGTGAGCCACATCATTTCCGACATCTTGATGAGCATGCAGCCCGCAAGGTCGAAGGCCTGGTATTCGGTCATGCGCCCGGATTCCAGATCGGCCTTGAAGAAGGGATACATATACTGATCCACGCGGCCTATGGACATACCCGTCTGGTTTTCTTCCACGGGCAGGAGGGATTCCACCGTCCACACGGCCTGAATGGCTTCCCAGAAGGTTGTGGGTGCATGGGCGGGCACGCGGGCGTTCACCTCGGAAATCTTCTGAAGTTCGGCCCGACGCACGGGGTCGGATTCCTTTGCCGCCAGTTCCGCCGCGTATTCCGAAAGACGACGGGCGTAGGCCATCACGCCTTCCGTGGTATCGATGATGGACTTGTAGAAATAAATCTTGTCCAGGTCTTCAGGGTTTTCGTAGTCCAGCTTTTCCAGATGCTCGCGGGCCTCGCGCTGCACGTCGATCATGCCCTTCTTCATAAGAATGACATCATAGCCCGGGTTGGAGTCGCCGCCGCCGTTCAGCGCGTGGTATGAGCAGTCCGAGACAAAGGATTCTCCGGAAAGCTCCCACACGCCGGCCTCGCGGTACTGGGCCTCGCAGTATTCATCCACAGACTTGCCTTCCCAGTAGGGGAAGATTTCCTCACGCAGGACTTTCTTGTCTTCTTCGGAAACAAAGAACGGATCCTGCGGGCGATGGGCGATGGTATCAAGCTCGTCGCGCAACCAGCGCCAGGAAATATCGGGAGAAAAGGCGCCCACGCGCGGCCCGCCGCAGGGGCAGCCTACAATGAGTTCGTCTTTCTGTATGACAAGGGGCGCGGTTTCGCAGCAACGCCGGAAGGCCTTCGCCCGCAGTTCAATCTTGGGCAGGCCCGGATTGGCCTTGTCGATTTCGGTGATGACACGGGCGCGGTGGATGGAGATGCTGGGCACCTGCTTGAGAAAGTTTGCCTTCAGGCGCTTATGCCTTTCGGTTGGCCCGTTGGGAATGCCGGTTCCCGTAGCGGACGTCTCCGCGGCAGGGGCGGGCTTTGCGGGGATGGCTTCAGTCGCCTTCTGGAGAAGCTCGGAAGTCACGCCTTCAAAGATCTTTCTCAGAGACTCTCGTTCCGCAGGGGTCAGATTCTTGGTCGCCTCTGCGATTTTGCTGGAAAACTCGTGAATGTCTACCATGGTTCCTCCGTTGAAAATTTATCCCCGTTCCCGGGCCAACCTCAAAAATATCCTTGATCTACTTTCAAAAAAAACGCTCTTCCCTGCGCGGCAAAAGCCCCGCAAAAAATTTTTACCCCTCCGCCGCGGAAAGCGCCGCCGCGGCCTCGCGCAGAATGCGGCGCAAGGCATCCACCTTTTCCTCTGTCGTCCTCGCGCCCGGATCGGGCGCATCCCCGCCTTCAAAAAGCAGCTTTTCCGCACTCCGCGCCCCATAACCAATCCTGCGGATGGTGACAAGATTCATGGGAGAGACGTTGTCGGAGGTCATGCCGTGCCCGGCAAGCCCGCTGCCAAGGGTGAGCGCGGGGAAGAGATTTGTGGTAACGCCCATGCCGCCCAGGGCCGCCGGCGTGTTCACAAGCAGTCTGGCCACGGGTTTTTTCAGGGCGAACTGGCGTATGACTTCGGCATCCCGCGAATGGATGACCAGGGTGTGCCCGGCCCTGTCATAGAGCAAAAGTTCTATGCACTTTTCGCAGGCGTGCATCCAGTCGTCCTCCACATACCAGGGCAGTATGGGCGCCAGAAGTTCCCGGTTATACACATCGGCGTCGGAAACGTAGCTGCGCTCAACAATGAGCAGTTTTGTCTCTTCCGGCACGTAAAAGCCCGCCCTGCGCGCCAGGGCAGGGGCGTCTATCCCCAGCATGTCGCGGCGGCGTCTGCCGTCGTGATGGAAGAGCGTCGCTGCAAGAACGCGGCTTTCCCGTTCGCCCAAAAAGCACGCGCCTTCCTCCTCGAAGAGGCGCCGCGTCTTTTCCGCAATGCAGGTTTCCACCACCACGCACTGTTCCGCCGAGGGGGCGATGCCGCAATCAAAGGTTTTGCTCAAGATAATGTCGCGCACGGCCTGGCGAACATCGGCGCTGCGTTCAATAAAGGCCGGCCCGTTGCCCGTGCCACCGCAGATGAGCGGCTTGCCCGTCGCTTCCGCCGCCGCCACCATGCCGGTCACGCCCGTCAGAAGCACAAGGGAAACGGCTGGATGCCGCATGAGTTCCACCGTGCCGCTCTTTGTGGAAATATCGAGATAGGAAATGCAGGCGTCCGGAAGACCGGCGTCCTTTGCCGCGGCCATGATGAGATCGAGCGTTCTCGCCATGCAATGCACGGCGCGCGGATGCAGGGCAAAAATGATGGCGTTCCCGGATTTGACGGCCAGGAGCGACTTGTAAAGCGTTGTGGAAACCGGGCTTGTGGAAGGGCAGAGCGCCGCAATGACCCCGCGCGGCACGCCGACTTCCAGAATATTCCCCTTTTCATCCTCCTTCAGCACGCCCACGCAACGCATACCGCGCAGAGCCTGCCTTAGCTTGCGGCAGACGAAGAGTATCTCCACCTGCTTGTCTTCCTGCCGACCGTAGTCCGTTTCCTCAAAGGCGAGCGCCGCCAGTTCAGCGGCATGACTTTCCAGGGATTCCGCCACATGTTCGACGATGGCGTCCAGAGCTTCCTGTGGAAAGCAGGCGAGCTTCTTCTGCGCCTCTCTTGCGTTTTCCGCCAGAATTCTGGCGTATTGCATGGAGAGCAAGTCTTTATCGGCAATCATGGATCCGCCCCCTGCGCCCCGCTCAGCCAAGAAGGTTTTCGATGGCGTAGCGCCTGGTCATCTTGACAAGTTCCCTGTGCGGCGTGGCAATGACGCAGGAACTGTACACCTTTGTACCCATGCGCTCCACCGCCTTGACTCCGGCGGCAACGGCGGTTTTGCACGCGGCCACGTCGCCCTGCGTGAGTACGGAAACATACCCGGAGGCAACGTTTTCATAGCCGATGAGTTCAACGTCCGCGGCCTTGATCATGGCGTCCGCCGCCTCGAGCATAAAGACGACGCCAAAGGTTTCCAGGAGCGCCAGAGCGCGCAAAGGCGGATCCACAGGCTCCTCCAGAACGCTGTGTACCCTTGCGATATCGCTCACCCCGCGCACGGGGCGAGGCATGACGTTGTGCGCCGTAAGTTTGCCAATGGACGAAGCCGCCGCTTTTCCCGCCTCCACCGAAGCGCGCACAGCGGCCACATCCCCGCGAACCATGATGGTCACCAGTGTGGAACCCACATTTTCGTAGGAGAAAAGCTGGACATCGGCGGCTTTCAGCATGGCGTCCGCGCCGTAGATGGCGGGTACCATGCCGAGGGTTTCGATCAGGCCCATGGCCTCGTTTTGATAGTTCATACTCTCTCTCCTCATTATATCCGAATCATAGCCTTTCCCTAAGGGGAAATGTCAAGGCTCTTTCCACAAAAAAGCGGAAGAATTTGAAAGAAGAAAAAAACATAAAAAGCGCCCGTTTTTCGCCCCACGGACGCCTTTTCAAGGGTATGCCCGGGCTTCGCGGGAAGCCTTTGCCGGCGCGCGGGCGTTCCCGATTCTGCGGACAAGGGCTTGCGGAACACTGAAAAAAAACGTCCGGCACAGGCAAAAAAAATTTTTTTGAGCGCCTAAGGGTTGACCTTTCCCCTAGGGGGAAGGTTATACTACATCCAAACTTGTCACCCTTGCCTCGGGCACAGGGCGGGGTTCAGCCCGGGGAAGCATGATTTTCCCTCTGTCGGATTCCGGGAGAATTCCCTCTCCGTTCGGAAAAACAAAACAAGGAGGCTCCATGGCGCAGGCAAACCTTCAGGCGGCGGTAGCCAAACGGCAGCTCACGGAAAGTTTCCGGCGCAGAGGCATCGTGACGGCCTTCATGTCGGGCGTCACCTACGGCAACTACACGGCGTTCATGACCCTTGCCATGTCCGTGGGCATCTGGGCCGGCTGGTACGGGGAAAATTCAGGGTTCACTCCCTTTGCCGTGGCCTTCATGCTGAGCGCCCTCGGCGCGGCCCTGACCGACTGCTTCAGCGCCCTGTGGGCCTTGCTCATCGCCGCTTGGAAGGGCAAACTTGGCGACTTTGGCCGCAGTTTCAAGACAAGGCCCGGCGCCATCCTGGCCTGCGCGGCGCTCATTGGCGGGCCTTTTGCCTCCACCGCCTATGTCGTCGGGCTTCAGCAGGCCGGCTCCATAGTGGTTCCCATCAGCGCGCTCTGCCCGGCCATCGGTGCCATTCTCGCCAGAATACTCTTCAAGCAAGTTCTTACCCCCCGCATGATGCTGGGCATAGTCATCTGCTTCGGCGCCAGTGCGCTCATCGGCATGTCCAGCATGGGCGGCACGGAAGCGCATCCCCACATGATGGTGGGCCTGCTCTTCGGCTTTGGCGCGGCCCTTGGCTGGGGCATTGAGGGCTGTGTGGGCGGCTACGCCTCTTCCATGATCGATCCGGAAATCAGCATTACCATCCGCGAAGTGACCAACGGCCTTTCCAACCTCCTCGTCATGGTTCCCATCCTTGCCATGATCGGCGGCGCCGATGGTTTCCACGTCATCGGCGAGGCGCTGTGCGACTTCAGCTCCCTCAAGTTCTTCGTTGTCGGCGGTTTCGCCTGTTACTGGGGCTTCATGCTCTGGTACAAGGGCAACGCCATGTGCGGTGCGGCTCTCGGCATGGCCTGCAACGGCATGTTCTCCTTCTGGGGGCCCTTCTTCTGCTGGATTTGGATCGGGCTTGTCTTCGGCATCGACGGCTGGAATATGCCTCTGATCGCCTGGATCGCCGCCGTGCTCATGATCGTCGGTATCTTCACCATCGCCACCAATCCCCTGGCGTTCTTTACTCGAAAGAAAGAGGGTTGAGCCATGATGCCTCTGAACTTCGCCATACTCAAGCTTTTCACCGATGGTCGGGAAGCCTGCCCCGACGATGTCATCGAAGCGCTTCGCCCCGTCTACGACGGCTTCAAGGCCCTCAACAGGGCGGATGTACTCACGGCCCTCATGACGGCGGAATCCAACGGTCTGCTGGAGGAATCGCGCTTCGACCTTGACGGGAACGGAGAAGTCCGCGTCTTCTTCCGCGCCAACGCGGAAGGCGCGGCCACCATCAACAAATACATTCGGTAACGGCCCAGAACATAAACCCTTTCTCTGGAGGTCTCCATGACGTTCAAGAACCATCTCAAGTTTCTTCTCGCTTCCGTCTTATGCTTCGTTCTCATAAGTTGCGCGAACTCTCCGTCAGTGAACAGCGCCAACGCGGGTACGGAACTCAAGCACTGGCCCAAGGAAGCCGCCGCACAGATCGAGGCCATGATCGCTGCCAATGCCAACAAGGGCCAGTACGCCACCTTTGACATGGATCAGACCACCTATCGCTACGACCTGCTGGATCCGTTCCTGGCCTATATGGATCAGAAGGGCCTGCTCACCCGTGACACCATGGATCCTTCCCTGAAGCTCATCCCCTTCAAGGACGATCCCGCTTTCAAGGACGGCAAGGAAAACATGACCAGCTACTACTGGCGTCTGTGCGAAATGCACGACCTCATCAGCTATCCCTGGGCTTCGCAGATTTTCGCCGGCTTCACGCTGCAGGAACTCAAGAAGAACCTCGACGAACTGCTGGCTCTCAAGGAACCCATCAAGCGCCAGGTGTGGGAAGGCGACAAGGTTGTCACCGTGGAACTGCCCATTCCCAAGATGTTCACCGGTATGCAGGAACTCTATGCCAAACTGCGTGAAAACGGCATCGACGTGTACATCATGACCGCCGCTCATGAAGAAATCATCCGCATGATCGCGTGCGATCCCAAGTACGGCTACAACATCGATCCTGAAAAGGTCATCGGCGTGACCACGCTGCTCAAGGATCCCAAGACCGGCGAACTCACCACCTCCCGCATCAAGATCGCGGACGGCAAGTACGACGCGGCCGGCTACCCGCAGAAGTACATGCATTATATGACCACGCCCTTCCTCACCAACCCCATGACCTGGTTTGAAGGCAAGCAGGGTTCCACCATCGGTTACATCAACCAGTGGCAGCGTCCCATCATGGCCGGCGGCGACTCCACCGGTTCCGACACCTACATGCTGGAAAGCGTGGACGTGGAACGCGGCGGACTCAAGCTGTGGATCAACCGCAAGCCCGGCGAACCCACCAAGGACAAGAAGGCCGTGTGGACCATCAACCATGCCAAGAAGTCCGCGGAACAGCAGGCTAAGCTGAACATGCCCGTCACCGCAGACAAGGGCTGGATCTTCGTCGATCCCGAGACCATTCAGTAAACTTTTCCTTTTCTTCTCATGCGCCCGTTGCGAAACTTCGCGGCGGGCGCCGTTTTTTTTCCTCCAAAGTCCGCCATCGCCCGCCTGTGTCGGATTTTGCCGTTTGAGAAGCGCCTTCAACCATTCCATGATTCGAACGCCCCAACGGTTGACTTCGCCTCTGAAAAAAGATAGGAAGGAAGTGTGCCGGAATGGTGGAAATGGTAGACGCAGCGGACTCAAAATCCGCCGGTGGCAACACCTTGAGAGTTCGAGTCTCTCTTCCGGCACCAATAAAATCAAAAGGTTACGGACTGCTGTCCGATAAATAAAGGGGGGAAACTGTACACCACCTGTACACCTACCCCCCTTCTTTCTTAATCCCGCCATTCTTCATCGTTTACCCCCGCCCATCTTTATCATTTACCCTGCCCTTCCTCTTCATTTTTAACGAGTGGAGGAAGGCAGAGAGCCGCCTGTACCGCGGACACATACTTTTGGTAACAACGACACATACTTTTGGTACAGGTTTTGACGCCTTCGCCCACTCTTTCCGAGAGGTTTCAAAAGTGGGGGGGGCTGAAATCCGATGACATCTTTGTGCCGGCAACGCCGGTGTCAGTGCGGTTCGCCCTACAAGGCGTTTCCATTTTTCATGAAATTCCTGTGTCAACTCCCGGAAACCTTTCAGGAAGTCGCCGGAAAGGCGCTGTTCTCCGCCCCGCAATGGGAAGTGCGGTGGCATCCGGGTTGCTGAAAGCGAAAGCCTATCCGGCTGACAGGCGGGCACAGGGGGGGGGCAGTCCCGCGGTTAGGAAAGATACGTCTGCCCGTGTGCGGACGATCTTCCTCTTGTGTCCTTTGTGCCGCCCCATACAGGCACCGCGAAAATACTGAATAACGTCGGGCGTTGAAAGGTCTGGCAGGCTGAAAGGCAAGACAGAGACAAAAACCGCGAAGACGATACCCGCGATCAGCTAATCAGAACATTAAAACCGAAGGCCTGAAGAAGTAAGTTCCTCTTTCATAAGAGACTCATAAAAAGAGGTGTCCAGTTGCAGTGCGGATCTTGAAAATATTGCCTTCCATGGCCTGAATTTTACCCTTTTGCAAAAAAATCCCTAGAAAGCCTCCGCTCCCCGGGATTTTCTGTTTGAGCGCTCTTCCCTTCTTCCGCTCCTCGCTCGTGACCTTACCCGCTTCGGCGGCGCAACCATGTTCACCGGCAAAGCCGGAGGAACGCGTGACCTTCTTCCGCTCCTCGCTCGTATCCATGCGCGGCAGGCAAAGCCTGACCGCGCCCTCGCTCGACCTTCCCCGCTACGGCGGCGCAACCATGTTCACCGGCAAAGCCGGATGAACGCGCCGCCTTCGCTATCAGCGGGCTACCGCCCGCGCCTCCGGCGGCCAAGGAAGTTGTTTCTTTTCTCTTTTTCAGCCCCTTCCTTCTTCCTTCCGCTCCTCGCTCGTGACCTTACCCGCTTCGGCGGCGCAACCATGTTCACCGGCAAAGCCGGAGGAACGCGTGACCTTCTTCCGCTCCTCGCTCGTATCCATGCGCGGCAGGCAAAGCCTGACCGC
>CAZWBH010000003.1:99225-118773 GCA_964632155.1 uncultured Mailhella sp. | reverse complement strand
GGGCAAACCCGTGCTGAAGACAGTCTCCCACGTGGGCTTTCGCCTAGAAGAAATGCGTCAGGGCGAAATGGGTCAGGGCGAAATGGGTCAGGGCGAAGCGGGGCGGGAAGAAAGGGGTCAGGGCAAAGTGAAGCGTTGATCCTTTCCCTTTCAGAAGCGCGGGCTAAAAAAAGAGGGGGAGCCGAAGTTGGGCGGGAAGAAGCGAAGCGCTCTTTCCCCTTTTCAGAAGCGCGCCGCGCGGAGAAGGGGAATCAGCTGTTGAAAGGGACTCCCCGCTTGGACTTTTTCAGCGGACTTGCGGGGCGCAAACGATCGCCCGGGCGAAGAACGTCTCCCGCGTTTTGCGCTGGGCGGGCCTAGAGTTGGATCCCCGGCGGCACACGCTTTTCTGCGAAGGGCGGATCCTTTCCCTCCGGCCCTCATGCTTCACGCTCCTTGCCAGGCTCATGCGTTCCGCGCCCGCCGTGGTTCCGCGCGAAGACCTGGAGCACGAACTTTTTTGAAGTACAATCTGCCTGTAGAACATAGTGATCGCGCTGGACGCGGGAATACCAGGCGCGGAAAGGATGTTTTCCGCCTTCTCCTTGAGTTCAGGCTCAATACGGGCGTATACCTTTGCCGATTTTGCCATGTTGCGTTGCTCCTTTTCCAAAAATTCTCTCCAGAGAGAGAACAGGCGATTGTACGCACAAAAGCAAGGCGCTTTATAAAAAGAGGGAGAAGTGTTCGAACACTCCCCCCCCCCCAAAAAAAAACAGAAGCAGGACAAAATCAGCGCAAAAAAGTTACCAGAGCCGCAAGAGAACGGCCACAGCCGCGGTGATCAGGGTAAGTCGCAATTCCATTTCTTGAAGATCTTGTTTGGCAACCATCTTTTCAGCAACAATTTTTGTCATGATAGGGTCCTGCGTTCAGCCTGCTCCCGGGTAAAGCCAGTATTTTCAAGGTGTTTTGCCTGCCTGAGCGTATAAAAAACAAGTTCCGCCGTAACGCGCTTTCTTTAATCCATTATCTAACCGTGATTTCCGGTTAAGTCGCCCTGAAGAACGAAGGGAGAGGGTTTGCCCCCCCGATGACACCCGCACCGCCCAAAACAAGAAGGGGGGAGCGTCTTGCGAACGCTCCCCCCCAAAAAGGTTAACTCTTGTGCGGGCTAAGCCCGCGGGGCATTAGAACTTGTACACAAAGGTCATGCCGGTACGCCAGGCGCCGTCATTGTAGTTGGCCTTGGTGGTTTTGTCGCTATGGGCGCCGTCGTCGATGTCGGCGATGATGTAGCCGAGTTCAAGCGTGGCGGAGAGGTTCTTGTAGATGTTGTAGGTGCTGAACAGGTCGAATTCCACAAGGTTGTCTTCGGTGGTCAGATAATCCCAGGCGCTTTCAGTCTTGGAATAAGCGTTGCCGCTGTGGTTGGTGCCCTGAATCCAAGTCACCTGGAGGGTATGGGTGAGGTCTTCCAGGAAGGAGACGCCTTCAATACCAGCCTGCAGGCCCCAGGTGCCGGCAACGTTGTTGCGCGCACCGGGATGGGAAGCGGTGGCGGCAGCGGTATTGGGGTTGTACATGGGCGTGGCGCCGAAACGACCACCCAGAGTGGGAATCCAGCCCTGACGACCGTAGTCGTCCTTGTCGTCGCCGGAGGCATACCAGCCGCCGATGAAGGGAGACCCGTAGGCGGTCTTGTAGGAACCCTTGGCCTGCACATACCAGCCCTTGCGGTCGCCGGGTTCATTTCCGGAACCATCGTTGCCGCTGTACTGCTTGACGCCGTAGGCGGCGGAGAGCTTGAAGGTGAAGGGGTCAAAATAGTTCAGCTTGGAGCTGAAGCCGAACCAGTAGGCGTCGGCATCGACCATATCCTGATAGGCATCGGCATCACCAGTCCATGTGGTGGCAGTATCCTTAGCGGAGTCACCGGCTCCATAGGTTACATGACCCAAGACACCCGCGTCCATATTGGCGTACATGATGTAGGGGGACACAGAGAGACCGTCGAACTTCAGGTCAACCACGGCGCCAAAGGCGTCGGTGTTGGGAACGTTCACGTCTTCAGCGGCGTTGCCATCGGCGTCCACACGGTTCCAGAAGGCGGTGACGTTCATGAAGTCGGCCACGGGAGCGGAAACCGTGATGGCGTCACGACCGCCCCAGGAGGTGGTCATGATGGCGTTCCAGGAGTCGTAGATGGCATCCCCGGGCAGGCCGATCTGCTGACGGCCCATGCGCACCTTGACCGGGGTCTGGGGGATGATCCAGTCGATATAGGCCTGGCGCATACGGATTTCCATGTCGCCATGCTTATAGGGAGAGTCGCCCCACATCTGGTCGTCCTGGAACTGCACATAGCCGGAGAGGTTCTCGGAGGTGGCGAGGGTGAGACCGAAACGCAGACGCTGACCGGCGCCCTCGTAGTTGTTGGCCGTTGTGCCTGTCTTTGATCCATAGTCTCTATGGTTGACCACCTTGCCGCCGATCTGATAGTCGAAGACATACTGACCGTCAACCTTCACATCCACGGCGGACGCGGGAGCGGACGCGGCAAAGACCATTCCCGCGGCCAGAAGAAGCGTTGTAATCTTTTTCATGGTAACATTCCTCTGAAAAAAGGTTTGAAAGAAAATTCATGGAAAATTCCCTCGTTTTCCATGAGCGCACTTTCACCCCGTAAACAGGAAAATAAAGTAAATGTTATGTGAACAAAGCGTTAAAAAATGAAACTTTGTGCAAAAATTTTTATTTTTTTCTTTTTTTCGTGAGAAAAAAGGAAGAGGGCGCCAAAAATTTTTACAGCGCGCGCTCGTTGCATCGGGAGGCGAATCATGGCATGACTTCACATGAGAAGCGGCGCTTCCCAGTAAAAAAAACAGCGACAAGGCAACGGGAGCCTCCATGGAAGAACTTATTTTGCGCCAGATCGTCATTCTTTTTGTCCTTTCCATCCTGGTGGCGCTGGTCTGCCACCGCTTCCGCCTGCCCTCCATTGTGGGCTTTCTGCTCACCGGCGCGATCTGCGGGCCTTCTGCCCTGGGCCTCGCGCCCAATGAGGAAGTGGTGAACATCATGGCCGAGGCCGGCGTGGCCTTTCTCATGTTTTCCATCGGCATGGAACTTTCCTCGCGGGAACTTGTGCGCCTGAAGCGCCCCCTGCTTCTGGGCGGATCCGCCCAGGTGCTCCTCACCGTGGGCGCGGTCTTTCTGGTCTCATTCTGGTGGAGCGGGGTTCGCCTCGGCATCGTTTACGGCTGCATGGTCACGCTTTCCTCCACGGCCATTGTACTCAGTCTGCTCCAGCAAAAGGGGGAAACGGAATCGCCGCAGGGCCGCATCTGCCTGGCGGTACTCATTTTTCAGGATCTGGCCATCGTGCCTATGGTACTCCTCTTCCCGCTCCTCGGCGGCGACATGGAACTCGATTACCAGTCCATGGCGCTGGCCGTGGGCAAGGGGCTTCTGGTCATTGGCGCCATCCTTCTCTTCGGGAAATTCGTCCTGCCGCGCCTCATGTTCAAAGTGGTCAGCGCGCGCAGCCGCGAACTCATGTACATGACAGCGCTTGGCCTCTGCCTTGCCGTGGCGCTGCTCACCTACCACGCGGGGCTTTCTCTGGCCCTGGGCGCCTTCCTTGCCGGGCTCATGCTCGCGGAATCGGAATACAGTCTCAATACCCTTGAGAGCATACTGCCCTTCAAGGAAGTTTTCTCCAGCATCTTCTTCATGTCCGTGGGCATGCTCATGGACGTGCGCTTTTTCGCTTCGCACATCCTTCTCATTCTGCTCTGCGCCGCGGCCATCGTGGTCATAAAGATTTTGGCCATGCTTCCGGCCGTCCGCCTCCTGCGCTATTCCATGCGCACGGCCCTTCAGACCGGCTTCAGCCTTGCCCAGGTGGGAGAATTTTCCTTTGTGCTGGCCCGTTCGGCCCTGGCTTTAGGGCTTATCGGCAACGAGTCCTACCAGATCTTTCTGGCCGCTAGCATCCTGACCATGACGCTCACGCCCTTCCTCATCGAGTCCTCCCCCCGCGCGGCGGATTTTCTTTTGCGCCGATCCTCCGTAAATACCGCGCTGGCCGCCATGGACGATGAACGCGAGGATCCTTCCGAGGAAGGGGGCATCATCCGCGACGGCCGCCTTTTGAAGGATCACCTCATCATCATCGGCTTTGGCATCGGCGGGCAGCTCATGGCGCGGGGCGCGAAAAAGAGCGGCATACCCTATGTCATTTCCGAAATGAACGCGGATACCGTGGCGCGCTTCCGCCATTGCGAACCCATTCGCCACGGAGATGCCTCATTTCCGCTGGTGCTGGAACATCTGGGCGTGACCACGGCGCGCGCCCTGGCCATTCTCATTTCCGATCCGGCGGGCGGCCAGGCCATTATCTCCAACGCCAGATCCATGAACCCCGCGCTCCACATCGTGGTGCGCACGCGCTTCCTGAGCCGAGTCAACACCTATGTCCGCCTTGGCGCCAACGAGGTCATTCCCGAGGAGTTTGAAACCTCTCTGGAAATCTTCGCCCACGTCCTGAACTACTACCTTGTTCCGCGCCAGACCATAGACAGCTATGTGGCGACCATCCGCCGGGAAAATTACGGCATGCGGCGCCAGCTGGACATGGGGGGAAGCATCATGGAAAGCCTGCCCAATCTCCAGCTTTCGGCCTTCAATGTGGAAGCGGGTTGCGCCTTGGACGGCAAAACCCTGGGAGAGGTGGAACTGCGCCGCCGCCATGACGTGACGGCCGCGGGGATAAGGCGCGGCGACAGGATAGACAACAGCCCCCATGCGGATACCCGCCTGGAAGCGGGGGATGTGGTCTTTCTGCTGGCCACGGCCGAAGCCCTGACCCACGCCTCCCCCCTGTTCCGCGCCCAGGTACCTTCCGGGGTACCTTCCGGGGTACCTTCCGGGGAACCTTCCGGGGAAAAGGAAAGGGCATAAGCATGGGAGCGCTGGACTTTCTGGACGATGACGCCCGCAGAGAATACTGGGCCGCTCTTGCCCTGCGCCGGACAAGGGGCATCGGACCGGCCGCTCTGGCCTGTCTCCTGCGCCGTTTCGGTTCCGCATGGGCGGCTGTGCGCCGGAAGGAATTCTGGGGGGATGAGTCCGCCGCGGAGTCCTTCCAGAGGGAGGAATGGCGCCAGGCGGCGCTCCCTGAATGGGAGTCCGCACGCCGCCTGGAAGGCCGGATCTTGCTCTGGACGGATCCGCGATACCCCGCGCTCCTGCGCGAAACGGCGGACGCGCCCGCCCTGCTTTACGCGCGTGGCGATCTTTCCCTGCTTTCCGGGCCATGCGTCGCCGTTGTGGGTTCGCGCCAGTGTTCCCAGGCCGGACTGAACTTCGCCGCGCGCCTTTCCGCGGAGCTTTCCGCCGCCGGGGTGACGCTTGTTTCCGGCCTGGCCCTTGGCGTGGACGCCGCCGTTCATCGGGAAGCCCTGCGCCACAGCGCTTCCACCATTGCCGTACTCGCCTCGGGCCTGGATGTTCCCTATCCGGCCGCGAACAGCGCCCTGTACCGGCGCATCGCCCAGGAGGGGCTTCTTCTCAGCGAAGTTCCCCCGGGAACGCGCCCTTTGCGCTACATGTTTCCGGCGCGCAACCGCATCATGAGCGGCATTTCCCTGGCCGTGCTTGTCACCGAAGCGGCGCGGATCCGCAGCGGCAGTCTGCTCACGGCGCGCTTGGCCGCGGAACAGGGGCGGGAAGTCTGCGTACCCGCGCCGGATCGCTTTGGCGGCCCGTACCCCGAAGGCACAAAGGCGTTGCTTTTGCAGGGCGCCACTCCCATAGGCGACGCCGCGGAACTTCTTGTCGCCATCGCGCCCCAGATAAAGCCCGCCCCGCGCCGCCTTTCCGCGGCAAAGCCAGAAGGGGGAAGCCTTTCCCCCGCGCGGGAGAAAGCCGGAAAAGGCGCCCCCCGAAAGCTCCCCCATCGGGTCGATGACGCTTCCCCCCGATCTCCGGACGAAAAGACGATCCTTGAAATCCTCACCTCATCGGTTCTGGATCCGGAGGGACTGCTCTGCGCCGCGCTGGATCGCGACCCTTCCTGGACGCCCGCCCGCGTGACGAGCGCGCTCATGATGCTTGAGGTGAACCGGCGGATACGGCGCACCGCCGACGCCAGGTACGAGGTATGCCCATGAGCCGGAGAGATGAGATAAGTGCGCAACTGCCGGAATGCGCCGCGGTCTTTCTGGCCTGGATGGAATTTCAGAAGGGCGCCTCGGAGGCCACGGTGGAATCCTATGCCGTGGATCTTCTGGAATTCGAAAACTACCTGCGCCTTCGGGATGAGAGCCTTGCCAGGCCCGGGGAAATTACCGCGCTCACGGTACAGGGCTTTTCCGCCTATCTTTACAGGCAGGGCCTTTCCCGATCTTCCACGGCGCGCAAACTTTCGGCCCTGCGATCGCTTTTCCGCTACCTGACGCGCACGCACAAGACGAGCGTCAATCCCTGCGTCGGCGTGCGCAACCCGCGCCAAAGCCAGAAGCATCCGGCCATGCTCAATGTCGACCAGATGTTCGAACTGCTCGCGGATCAGCGGGCGCTACCCGGCGAAAGCCCGGCAGAGACGAAAGGCGCGGGGGTGCAGGCCATGCAGCTTTGCGGATCCGTGACTCCGGAACAGGCGTTGCATTGCCGCGACATGGCGCTCCTAGAACTGCTCTACGGATCGGGCCTGCGCATTTCCGAAGCCCTTGGCCTGGACACGGGGGATATTCGCGCGGGGATGACCCAGGTGCGGGTTTTGGGCAAGGGCAGCAAGGAACGCGTGGTACCCCTCAGCGATACCTGCATCGTGGCCCTTTCCCGTTGGCTTGCCGTCCGCGCCGCCGTTCCTCCGAAAGAGGGGGAAGAGGCGCTTTTTCTCGGGAGCGGGGGGAAGCGCCTGAACCGCCGTCAGGCCGCGCGCATACTCTCCAGGCAGGCCAGCCTCGCGGGCATACCGCAGCATCTCTCTCCCCACGACCTGCGCCATTCCTTTGCCACGCATCTTCTCGAGGGGGGGGCGGATCTGCGCGCCGTACAGGAACTGCTTGGGCACAGCCGCATTTCAACCACGCAACGCTACACGCATCTGGATCTGAGCGCCCTTACCCGCGTCTACGACACCGCGCACCCCCTTTCAAAGAAGAGCGGACATGGCCCGGGCGAAAACGGGAAGGCCGTGGAATGAGTCCGTTCTTTCCCCGCTTATAAAGTTGTTGCGTCCAAAGCGGGGAGAAGATAAAATCCCCTTCATTCCGGACGGTTCCGGAGGGCTTCAAACCCTCCAAAGCCGTGTTTCATAGGAATTCCATGACCGATCTTCAGGCAGTTCTCGTATGGCAGACGCGCTCATCCTCGCGGATATTGGAAACACCAGCATAAAGATCATGTTTTCCAGGCCGGAAACAGTCTGTTCCCTGCCCACGAAGGCCGCCCATACCGCGGACAGCCTGGGGCTTTCCCTGCGGCAACTTCTCGCCCTTCACGGCGTGGATCGCTCCGCCCTGAAGGCCTGCGTTGTCTGTTCCGTGGTTCCCGATGTGGCCGCGCTTTTCCGCATGGCCTGCGAGCGCTACCTGAAGCTCAGCCCGCTCTCATTTCCGGAGGATTTCAGCGTGGATCTGGAGAACGGCTATGAGAACCCGCGGGAAGTGGGAGCCGACAGGCTTCTTGCCGCCTGCGCCGCGCGCCGCCTTTTCCCCGAAGCACCTTCAATCATTACCGTGGATTTTGGCACGGCCACAACCTTCGACTGCGTGGCAGGCAATACCTATCTTGGCGGGCTTATCTGCCCCGGACTTTTTTCCGCGCGCGACGCCCTGGCCGCGGCTACGGCCAGACTGCCGCGCATCTCTCTGGCCACGGTGGATCGCGAGCTTTCCATCGGGAAGAACACGGCCACAAGCATGGCGCAGGGCTTTCTCTTCGGCTTCGCGGCCATGACGGAAGGCCTGTGCGCGCGGCTCAAGCGGCATATGCCCGGGCCTGTCCTTGTTGTGGGGACGGGCGGCGCGGCCAGGGAACTTTCGGATATCTGCCACGCCTTTGACGTCGTTCGCCCCGACCTCATCCTGGAAGGGCTAAAACTGCTCTGGATTGAGAGCGGGCGCGGATGCTGACGCAAACGTTTTTCTTACCCGGACGCCGTCCGGCCCTCTAAGGAGTTTTCTTTATGAGCAACAGTACCATTACTTCCGTATGGGCGCGCGAGATCTTGGATTCCCGCGGCAATCCCACCGTTGAAGTGGAAGTTAGCCTTGAATCCGGCCATGCCGGGCGCGCCGCCGTGCCTTCCGGAGCGTCCACAGGCAGCCGTGAAGCCCTGGAAATGCGCGATGGCGACAAATCCCGCTACAAGGGCAAGGGCGTGACCATGGCCGTGGAGCACGTGAACGGCGAAATCGCCGAGGCCGTTGTGGGGCTGGACGTTCTGCGTCAGGTGCAGGTGGACAACACGCTCATCGACCTTGACGGCACGGACAACAAGTCCCGCCTTGGTGCCAACGCCATGCTGGGCGTTTCCCTGGCCGTGGCCCGCGCCGCCTCCGAATACCTTGGCCTGCCCCTGTACCAGTACCTTGGCGGCGTGAACGCCAAAACCCTGCCTTCGCCCATGATGAATGTCATCAATGGCGGCGTCCATGCCCCGAACAATCTGGACATTCAGGAATTCATGATCATGCCCGTGGGCGCCAAGACCTTTGCCGATTCCCTGCGCATGGGCGCGGAGATCTTCCACACGCTGAAGAGCATCCTTGCCAGGGATGGTCATGTCACCTCCGTGGGCGACGAGGGCGGCTTCGCCCCGAACCTCAAGAGCCACGATGAAGCCTTCAGCTACCTCACCAGGGCCATTGAGGCCGCGGGCTATATCCCGGGAACGGAAGTGGCTCTTGGCATAGACGCCGCCTCTTCCGAATTTTACAAAAACGGAAAGTACGTCATCGCCGGAGAGGGACTGGAACTCACCAGCGCCGAAATGGCGGACTGGCTGGACGACTTCACCAGGCGCTACCCGCTTATTTCCATTGAAGACGGCATGGCGGAAAGCGACCGCGAAGGCTGGAAGCTCCTCACCAATCGCCTGGGCGACCGTGTGCAGCTTGTGGGCGACGATCTCTTTGTGACCAACCCCGCCATTCTCGCGGAGGGCATTGAAGACGGCCTGGCCAACGCCGTACTCATCAAGGTGAACCAGATCGGCACGCTCACCGAAACCCTCGATACCATCGAGATCGCCAAGAACGCCGCCTATGCCACCATTGTTTCGCACCGTTCCGGCGAAACCGAAGACACCTTTATTGCCGACCTTGCCGTGGGCGCCAACGCCGGGCAGATCAAAACCGGATCCATCAGCCGCTCCGACCGCATCGCCAAGTACAATCAGCTACTCCGCATTGAGGAGGAACTGGACGATATGAGCTTCTTCTACGGGCCTGTACTGGCGGATCACTACGGGCTTTCCTCCGCGGAGGATGAGGGCGAATAAGCTTTCTCCCCAACGTTTGATGAACTTTCAGGGTTTTCCATGCGCAGAATATTCCCGCTGTTTTTTCTTGTGCTTCTGTGTTCTGTGGCCGTTCCGGCGCGAGCCGCCGATATTCCCGCCGTTCTGGAGAAGGTGCGGGGAGTCTATGCCAACATGAAGGACTTCCGCGCCGAATTTGAGCAGAGGCTCCTTCAGCGCGAGAGCGGCCTTGAGGAAGTCCGCGGCGGCGTCCTGCTCTTCCGGAAGCCGCTTTTCGTGCGCTGGGAAACGCGTACCCCGGGTCCGGAGCTTCTCGTTGTGACGGAAAAGGAAATCTGGAACTATCTGCCCGACGAGGAACTGGCCTACCGCTACCCCCGCGCCATGGCGGAAGATTCCCGATCCCTGTTGCGGGTGGTCACCGGTCAAAGTTCTCTGGATCGCGATTTTAACGTGGAGCCCGCCCAGCAGGATCGGGACGGGCTCCTTCACCTTTTGCTCACTCCCAGGGAACCCACAACCGAACTCAGCGAGGCGCAGATCTGGATCGACACGAAAAGCTTCCTTATCCGCAGGGTTTCCATCACGGATTTCTACGGCAACGTCAATACCGTGGAACTGAAGGAAGTGAAGATCAACGCCGGGCTTCGGGACTCTGATTTTCAATTCACGCCGCCTCGGGGCACGGAAGTGGAGGATCATGTGGAACCGGATCACCCGGTGAAGCGCCCGCTCTTCAATTAGGGCGCGCCCGGCCCCTTTTTACATACTTGACGGGGCGGGAAGGGTAGGCTATATCTTTTTGTTCTCAGATCATAAAGGAGTCTTTTACCATGAAAAGAACATATCAGCCCAGCAAGATCAGAAGAAAGCGCACGCACGGCTTCCGCGCCCGCATGAGTACGCCCGACGGTCGCGCCGTTATCAACCGCAGGCGCGCCAAGGGGCGTAAACGTCTGTCCGCGTGATGCGGCCATGTTCCTCCGGCTTCCGCTTCGCGGCGCGGCATGATTCCCCGCCCGGGCTTTCCTTTTGAACGCGCATCGTGATCGCCCCATGCCCCTGACCTGGCCCAGAGAGCGGCGCCTTACCGGCAGGGCGGAATACGCCGCCTGCTACGGCAACGGGGCGCGCCGCTTCACGAAATATTTTGTGGTATATGCCTGCGCTTCCGTCGGTCATGGGCGCGTGGGCCTCGCTGTTTCAAAAAAATGCGGAAACGCCGTGGCGCGGAATCGTATAAAGAGGGTTCTGCGTTCCTTCTTCCGCCTGCATCAGCGGGAAATACCCCGTCTGTCCATGGTGGTCATACCCAGAAAGCATCTGCGGGCGGACAAGTTCAACCTGGCCCTTGCGGAAAGCGAACTGCTTCCCCTGCTTCATGCCCTGGCACGCAATGAGGAAGGAGACAAAAGCACATGAACTTTGCGAAGAAGGCCCTCATCCTGCCCATTCGCTTCTACAAGCGCTGTATTTCGCCTCTTTTCCCGCCCTGTTGCCGTTTCTATCCTTCCTGTTCTAGCTACGCCATGGAAGCCATCGAGGTACATGGCCCTGTAAGGGGGCTATGGCTCGCCGTCAGGCGCATTCTGCGCTGTCACCCGGGAAATCCGGGCGGCTACGACCCCGTTCCCCCTCTCAACGTTCACTCTTCCGCTCCACACGCGAATCTTCAGGAACCTCATGGATAACCGTCGTCTCATTCTTTCCGTAGTTGCTTGTATTTTCATCATTCTCGGTTGGCAGGCCTTTGCCCAGTACATGGGCTGGCTGCCGGAACCCGCGCCGCCTCAACCCGTTGCGGAAAAGGCCGCGCCCGATCCCGGGCAGAAGGAGATCGTGCCCGTCGCGCCCTTGCCTCAGGCCAGATTTCTGCCTTCCGCGGGCCGCGAAGTGCGCGTGGATACCCCGCTCTATACCGCCGTTTTCCATTCCGGCGGCGGCGTCCTCCGTTCCTTCACCCTCAAGCGCTACAAGGCCGGCATTCTTCCCGAATCCCCCGATCTCAACATGGTGACTCCGGCCGCGGCCACCGTGGCGCCTATGGGTCTGCTCATCAACGGTCAGCCTTCCTGGAATATGGGGAAGTGGAGCTTCGACGGCCAGGACGTCAGCCTGGAAAGCGGCGACGCCACGCTCACCTTTCAGGGCGAGATGAACGGCATACGTATTTTGCGCGAGATCACCTTTCACGCATCCACGTACCTCATGGAGGAAAAAGTCACCCTCACTTCGGCGGAAAGCGGCATGGCCCGCATGAGTTACAACCTGGGCGCCACTAACTTCAGCAGCGAAAACCAGTACGATGTCATGAGCATGGCCTGGAACCTCAAGGGCACCCTTGAGCGCGATACCGATGTTGAGGATCTCGCCAAGGAAGGCGTTGTGGCGGGCGGCGACATCGCTTGGGCCGGAACCATGAGCAATTACTTCCTCTCCGCCGTTATCCCCGAAAAGGGGAGAAACACTACCTTCAAGGGCCGCATCACCGAAGGCGACGTCTGGCGCGCCGCCGTGGAGCTGAGCGACGTGGAGCTTTCCGCCGGGCAACCCGCCACGCTGAATACTTCCTGGTGGATAGGGCCAAAGAGCCGCGAACTTCTGGCCGATGCTCCCAATAACCTGAAGTCTTCCATCGACATGGGCATTTTCAGCTTTCTGGCCGTGCCCCTGCTGATGCTGCTCACCTGGTTCGATTCCTTTACGGGCAACTGGGGTCTGGCCATCATTCTCTTGACCATACTCATCAAGGTCGTGTTCTGGCCGCTTTCGCGCAAGAGCTTCAAGTCCATGGAGCAGATGAAGAAGCTCCAGCCCATGATGAAGCAGATCCAGGAGAAGTATAAGGATGACAAGGAAGCCCTGAGCCGCGAAATGATGCAGCTCTACAAAACCTACGGCGTCAACCCTATGGGCGGATGCCTTCCCATTCTCATTCAGCTCCCCGTCTTTGTGGCCCTGTACCAGGCGTTGCTCAACTGCATAGAACTGCGCCACGCCTCCTTTATTACCTACCTGCCCGGTACGGATCTGCTCTGGCTGGCCGATCTTTCCGTCAAGGATCCGTTTTATATCACTCCCCTTGTCATGGGCGGCACCATGTTCCTTCAGCAATGGCTCAGCCCCGCCATGGGCGACCCCAGGCAGAGGAAGATGATGCTCATCATGCCCGTGGTCTTCACAGTCATGTTCATCAACTTCCCTTCCGGACTGGTAGTGTACTGGCTGTGCAACAATATCCTTTCCATCCTGCAGCAGGCCTGGACATTGCGCAGGACGAAGTAAGGCGGAAAAGCCGATGAATGATTTTACGGAATTTTTTGGCAAGTCTCTGGACGTGGCCATCGCCGAGGCGTGTTCCTTTTACGGCGTGCCCCGCGAAAAGCTGGAAATAGAAATTATTGAGGACGCCAAAACCGGCATCTTTGGTATTGTGGGCGCGCGCAAGGCTCGCATCAAGGCGCGTGTGGCCACCTTGCCCGACTTCGTGCGGAAGACTTCCGCTCCCGAGGGAAAGCGCCGCCGCACCCGCCGTGACAATGTCGAAATCAGTGAGGAAAACATAGACGTGCCGGGTGAAACCCCGAAGCGGGATGAGGACCCGGCGCAGACTCAGGAAGTCAAGCAGCCTTCTCCCCCCGCGCCCGAACAGGAAAGCCCCGATCCGGCGCCTCCCGCCGAAGAGGCCGCCGGGGAAGATTCCAGTGTTCATCCGCATGAGGAAGTCCCCGCGGGGCGCCGCGCCCGCGCCTTCACCCAGATTAGCCTCTTCCACGAGCGGCGGACGCGCGCCCCGAAGGCGGAAGCGGAAAGGAAGGAAGAGGGCGCGGCGGATACTCTCCCGCCGCTTCTGCCCCTGAAGGAACTGGATCAGGAGAAAGTTCTTGAGCAGACGCGGAGCGTTCTTGCCCACCTTGTGGCGCCCATACTCGACATAAATCCCGAAGAAGTGGATCTGACCGCGGAGATCAGTGACGACCGCGTTCTGGTTTCCGTCAAAACCGACGAGACGGGTTTGCTCATCGGTCGCGAAGGCCAGAACCTGGCGGCAGTGCAGTATCTGGCCTCGCGCATAGTCACCCGTGCCCTGGGGGCGCAGGTGCGCATTCAGGTGGACGCCGGCGACTATCATATGCGTCAGGATACCCGGCTTCAGGAACTGGCCTTCTCTCTGGCGGAAAAAGTCAAGGCCACGGGTAAGCCGCAGACAACGCGCCCGCTCAGCGCCTATCAGCGCCGCGTTATCCATCTGACGCTTCAGGACGATCCCGAAGTCCAGACACGCAGTACGGGAGAAGGGCCGTTCAAGCATATGGTCATACTGCGCCGCAAGGATTGACGCCGACCGGGGGAAGCCTTCAAACCACAAAGGAGTTTTGATGAACAAGCCAGGCATTGGTCTCGCTCCGGAAGGGATGCCCATTCTCGCGCTCCTTGCCGTCGTCTCCGTCTGTATGGCCGGCCTTGACTGGTGGCCTCTCGCCGTGCCGGCACTGATCCTCTTGCTGTTCACCGCGCATTTTTTCCGCGACCCGGAACGGGTAATACCGCAGGACGCCGATATCGCCGTCAGCCCTGCCGATGGCCGCGTCATCCGCATGGAGCGCCGCACGGATCCCATGGACGGCGAGCAGAAACTGTGCGTTTCCATCTTCATGAATGTCTTTAACGTGCATGTGAACCGCGCGCCCGTGACCGGGACGGTGACCGACATACGCTACGTGCCCGGGGCCTTCTTCAATGCCTCATGGGACAAGGCTTCTTCGGACAATGAACGGTGCCTCTGGCAGATGCGCGGGGAATCCGGCGAAAGCTGGACTTTTGTGCAGATTGCCGGTCTTGTGGCGCGCCGCATAGTCGCCCGCGCCGAAACGGGAGACGGGCTTCGCCGCGGTCAGCGCTTCGGGATGATCCGCTTCGGTTCCCGCGTGGACGTCTATCTCCCCGCGAATTATGACCCCGCCGTCGGCATCGGCGACAAGGTCTTTGCCGGCCAGAGCGTTCTTGCCCGGAAAAAAACGCTTGACGTTTAGGGGTTCTGTCGCCCGAAATATCGCCGAAAGCCTTTCTTCAGGGTTCCGAGGGCCGTGTGCCCCAAAAACAGAAAGATTCAGGAAGAAACCATGCGCGATCCCAACAAGCCCTTTTCCCGGGGAGTTTACATACTCCCCAACCTCTTCACCACGGCAAGCCTCTTCGCGGGCTTTTTCAGCATTATCCTGGCCTTTTCCGGTCGCTTTGATGATGCCGCCTGGGCCATAATATTCAGCGCCGTCATGGACGGCATGGACGGCAAGGTTGCCAGGATCACCGGTTCCTCCAGTCTTTTTGGCATAGAATACGACTCCCTGGCCGACGATGTGGCCTTTGGCGTGGCGCCCGGACTTTTGGCCTACGCCTGGCAACTGCATGAATTCGGGCGCCTTGGTCTGGCTGTTTCTTTCCTCTTCTGCGGTTGCGCCGCGTTGCGCCTGGCCCGCTTCAACGTGGGCGTGAACACGACTTCCAGGCGCTTCTTCGTGGGCCTGCCTTCTCCGGCCTGCGCCTGCATCATGGCCACCTTTGTGCTTTTCATGCCCTATTTTCCCTCATTTCTGGAGCCGGCCCTCCCCGTTGTCACACTGATCTTCGCCACTGTCGTGCCCCTGCTCATGGTCAGCCGCATCCGCTATTTTTCCTTCAAGGAATACGGCTTCATCCGGAGGCATCCCTTTCGCGTCATGGTGGGCGTGCTCCTCATCCTGAGCATGATCTTCTCCCTGCCCAGATTGTTCTGCTTCCTCATCCTCTTTGTCTATGTGCTTTCCGGCCCGGTCTATACCTTTATCCTGCGGCGCATGGGCAAAAGGATCGACCCGGAAGCGGAGGACGCCACCCGCGCCCAGGCAGGTCAGTAGAGCGATTTGTTCGCACAGATACAGGGAGGATCTTTGAAGAAGTTTCGTATCCTCTGCCTCAGAACTGACCGCATCGGCGATATGCTGGTGAGTACACCAGTCCTTCATCGTCTCCGCGTGCTATACCCGGAAGCCATTCTGGATGTCATTGCCAGTCCTCTCGGAGCGTTGGCGCTGGAAGGTAACCCTGATATTGATCATGTACTCGTGTATGAAAAAAAGAGAGCATGCTCATGGCTTTGTCTGCTTCCTCATCTGCTGGAAAGGCACGACCTGGTAGTGAATTTCAATGGCAGGTCGCGCACGCTGCGATTGCTTTCCTTTCTGGCACGCGGTAGGACGAAGGGCGTACTCAATAAAGGTCGTCTTGCACCATGGAGCGGCAGTCCTGAAGACGGTACCCACTACTCCGCCATTATGCTCAGGGAATTGGAGACGGAATTTTCTTTGCCGCACGATGAACATCCCGACATATCAATTCGTTTCCATCTGCCTGAAGAGATGGAGAACTCTGTACGCGAAACATTCCCGCCCGTACCCGGTTTGAAGCGCGTGGGCATCTTCATTGGCAACATCAAAAAAACGGGATTGCGCTGGCCTATTGAAAAATTCGTGGAACTTTCGCGCCTGCTGCTGGAAAAGAATACCAATATTGATGTGTGGATCGTGGCCGGAGAAAGTGATGTGCCGCTTCTGGAGGCATACCGCGGCATGGAACACCCGAGACTGCATTTTTTCGTCGGCAAAAAATCGTTACAGTACACCGCTGCTTTTCTAAAGACTTGCGACGCCTTCGTCTCCTGCACATCGTCGCCCCAGCATTTGGCCGGAGCCATGAAGGTACCCACTGTATCCATAACCTATCCATGGTCGGAAAGACTCTGGACTCCACGCGGGCCGATGAATTTCTCTGCGGTTTCAGACGTTAACGACGATGTGCGCGGTATTCCGGTAAAAATGGTGTATGAAGCGCTCAATAAGTCACTTCAAGGGGCGCTTGTCCTCCTGGGGTGAGAAAGTCTGAACTAAAGCCTGCTTGCGACAAATCAGGGGCGATGCCAAAGCGTGAGAGGCGTCTTTTCGCCGCGGCGTAGCATGAGTATGAGAGAAAGGCACATACTCTTGCCGTAGCGTTCCTTTTCCCTGCACGCAAAAGCGCGCCGCCCTGTCCGGGGAGCGCGCTTTTTGCTTCAACAGGCCAAAATCGCGATGGATTTCAAATCCGCGCACAGACAGCGGCGCCCATGTCCACTGTGCCCACGGAAGGCGCGCCGGGTTCCGCGATGTCGCGGGTGCGGATCCCGGCGTCGAGTACGGCGGTGACGGCGGCGTTTATGGCGTCGGCCTCCGCCTTCAGACCCAGGGAATAACGTAGCATCATGGACGCGGAAAGGATGGCGGCCAGAGGGTTGGCTACGCCCTTGCCGGCGATGTCCGGCGCGGAGCCGTGGATGGGTTCGTACAGGCCAAAGGATCCGTCCGCAAGGCTCGCGGAGGGGAGCATACCCAAGGAGCCGGTGATCATGCTGGCCTCGTCGGAGAGTATGTCGCCAAACATGTTGGAGGTCAGGATGACGTCGAACTGGCCGGGGCGGTGTACAAGCTGCATGGCGGCGTTGTCCACGTACATGTGCGAGAGTGCCACGTCCGGGTAGTCCGTGCCCATTTCCGAGACGACGCGCCGCCACAGGCGGGAGGATTCAAGCACATTGGCCTTGTCCACGCTCACAAGATTTTTGCGGCGGGTCATGGCGGCCTCGAAGGCCACTCTGGCGATGCGGCGTATCTCCGTTTCGCTGTAGCGCTCCACATCGTAGGCTTCCTGCCCGTATTTGCCTTCGCGCCAGCCATGCTCCCCGAAGTAGATGCCGCCGGTGAGTTCGCGCACAATGACGAGATCCAGGCTGTCGCCTGCGTGTTCAGGCTTGATGGGGCAGGCCGCGCTCAAGGCCCGGTGCATGATTGCGGGGCGGAGATTTGCGTACAGGCCAAGGCCTTCGCGTATCTTGAGCAGTGCCTTTTCCGGGCGTTCCTCGCCGGGGAGATGATCCCACCTTGGCCCTCCCACCGCGCCAAGAAGAACGGCGTCATGCTCTCGGCACACAGGCAGTGTTTCCTCGGGGAAGCACACACCTGTGGCGTCGTAAGCCGCGCCGCCCATGAGCAGTTGCGTGTAGGTGAAACTGTGCCCGAACTTCCGGCCGACTTTGTCCAGAACTTTGAGGGCTTCCGCTATGATTTCAGGCCCGATGCCGTCTCCGGGGATGACCGCGATGCGATAGTTACCCATGAGTTTGACTCCTGAAGGATGTTTTTATTTTGGGGTGGATACATCAATGCCCCGTCTTTTTTCCGGCGAGGGCAAGAAGAACGCCGCTGGCGATGGGTTTCCGCATGAAGGGGGGGGCAAAAGGGAAGGTCTGCCCGTGGTCATGTCGGTGAAGAGGCCGGATCCGAATCTTGCGCGACCGACAATTTCCGTCCACGATCATACCCATGAACGTGTCCTTGTCCTGCGGCCCGTGCGGGGAATGTTCCGCGGTCTTTCTGCGGAACGTCTGTGTCCGTCGGGGCTGGATCCGCCTCGCGGGGGGAGGGAAGCGGAGGCGAAGCCTTCACCCGGCATCCCTGCGGGCAAGGATGGTGTGTATCTGCTTGGCGTCGGCCTCTTCTATGGTAAAGATCCAGCCGTTCAGGCGGAATTCCTCACCCTTTTGCGGCACGTGCCCGGCGTCAAGACTGAGGTAGCCGCCAATGGTATCGACTTCATCGGATTCCATGGCCATGCCCCTCTCCGTGAGGTCTTCCAGATAGGCGCGCCCGGAGAGCCGGTAAGAGCCGTCTTCAAGAGCAACGATGTCTTCTTCCTTGGGCGCGTCGTGTTCGTCTTCTATATCGCCCACAATGACTTCAAGCAGATCTTCGATGGTGGCCAGGCCGGAAGTTCCGCCGTATTCATCCACAACGATGGCAAGGTGCGTCTTGCGGCTACGAAATTCCTGGAGCAGTTCGCTCGCAATCTTCGTTTCAGGAACGAAGAAAGGTTCGCTCATGATGCTGTCCACGGGAGGAGACTGGGCTTCGGCCCGCATGAGGGAGCTGAGCATATCCTTGGCGTGAACGATGCCGATGATATTGTCCCGCGTTTCCGCATAGACGGGCAGACGGGAATGGCCCGTTTCCACAATAGCGGCAGCCGCGTCGCGGATGCTTGTTCCGGAGGACAGGCAGTCTATATCGGTACGGGGGGTCATGATATCCTGCACCTGAAGTTCATCAAGGGTGAGGATGGAAAGCAGCATGGAACCTTCTTCCGCTTTCAGCTCTCCCTCTTCACGGGCTTCGCGGATGACCTGTTCCAGGTGATCTTCCGTTTTTCCAGAGAAGAGGGAACACAGTTTTGACCACAGACTACTGTGGGGGTCGGCGTCCAAAAGATACTCCTTTAAAAAGGGTTCAGGGCGGGAAAAAGACTTTCCAGCGCCGGGGAAAAGAAACCGGCCTGGGGCGCGGTTCAGGCAAAAAACAGTATCCCGGGAAGGCGGGGAAGAAAGGGGATGCGCCGGCGGGATGGAGGATGCGGGCGGGGACGCAACGGAAGGCGTTCTGCGAAGATCGCCTTTGCTGAGCCAGAATCGTTTATGATGTTTCCTCTTTTTTTAGGATAGCGAGTAGCCGATTAAAAGGCAAGACGCCCGAGACAGGGAAGCGGGAACTTTTGGAGGGAATCCCGAAAAGCGGGAACACCTTGACGCCGCGCGGAGAGTGAGATACAGGGAAAATGTAATGAGATACGCCGAAAAGGGAAAAGAAATGAGACGTCTCTTCGCGTCCGTCACCTCAAAACAGGAGTCGCCATGAAACTTGCCCATCTTCATATCCTTGTCAGGGATCTTGACCCCGCGGTGAACTTTGTGACCGAAGTTCTGCACGGGACACTGCTGAACCGCAAGCCTCTGCGGGGCGTCCCCAGTGCGGAAATCCTTGTGGACGGGCTTTTACTGTGCCTGAAGAAGGTTGACGCCGACTGGGCGCTTCCCCAACCCGCGGCAAAAGTCTGCGGCTATAATCACCTCGCCTTTTCCGTGGAGAATCTGGACAAGGCCCTGGAGGAAACGCTCGCCGCCCCGGGCGTTCGCCTGGCGTTTGAGCCTTTCACCATTCCCGACAGGAAACTCC
>CAZWBH010000003.1:0-99125 GCA_964632155.1 uncultured Mailhella sp. | reverse complement strand
TCTGGAACATGACGGCGCCGCGTTCCTTGCCTTCCCGCTTGAGGATGGCGGCAAGTTCGTCCCCGGGCGTTCGCCTGGCGCTTGAGCCTTTCACCATTCCCGACAGGAAACTCCGTTGCGCCTTTATCGCCGGGCCTGGCGAATTTTATGTGGAACTCATGGAAACGCTGAAGGACTGACTTTCGCGGGAAGCGGTATTCACGGGCCTTTTTGCCGGAAGTCTTTTCGTGGGCGCCAAAACAGAAAAACTCCCGCTTCCGCCGCGGGGAGTGAAAAAGGTTCGGAGATTACGGCTGAGCACTATTTCTTTTCGCCGTCCAGCGGAACGGTGACAAAGAAGATATTGCCTCGGCGGTTAATCTGGAACATGACGGCGCCGCGTTCCTTGCCTTCCCGCTTGAGGATGGCGGCAAGATCGTCCGTATCGGTAACGGGGTCAAGGTTCGCGGAAAGAATGACGTCGCCTGAGCGCAGACCGGCATCGGCCGCGGGGCTGCCGTTCGTCACGCTCGTGATGAGAAGTCCTTTCACGCCTTTTTGGAGCCTAAGGGCGCGGAGATCGTCGGGCATGAGGGGTCGTACGCTCATGCCGATGGCGCTGGAGGGTTCCTTTTCATTCCGTACCGTGCCCGCGTCGGTATGCGCGGCGCGTTCGCCAAGGGTGACGCTTCGGGTGAATTCCTTGCCTTTGCGCAGGAAGGTGACTTCGGTCTTTGTGCCTGGCTTGAGAATGGCTATGGCACGTGTGAGTTCAGAGGCGTTGCTTATGGGCGTCTCCCCCACGCGGGTGATGACGTCACCGGCCTTGAGTCCGGCTTTTTCCGCGGGTTCGCCCTCCACAACGGAGCCGATGAGCGCGCCGCTACTTTCCTTGAGTCCAAGAGCTTTTGCCATGTCCGCGCTCACATCCTGAATGGTCACGCCCATCCAGCCGCGGCTGATTTTTTTGCCTTCGCGCAGTTCTTCGATAATCCTGGAGGCAAGGCTGCTGGGGATGGCGAAGCCAATACCCTGACCTGTGGCGGAAATGGCGGTATTGATGCCAATGACTTCGCCCTTCATATTGATGAGGGGTCCGCCGCTGTTGCCCGGGTTGATGGAAGCGTCGGTCTGAAGGAAATTGTCAAAAGGCCCGGCGTGTATATTGCGGCCCTTGGCGCTCAGGATGCCGGCCGTTACCGTATTGTTAAGGCCGAGGGGATTGCCGATGGCCACAACCCATTCGCCCACTTCCATGGCGTCGGAATCGCCAAATTTCAGCACCGGCAGAGCCTTGGAACTTTCCACCCTGATCAGGGCGAGATCGGTTTCGGAATCGGTACCGATGATCTTGGCGGGGAGAGGTTCCGATTCTTTTCCGTTCATGATCACGGTAATTTTGTCCGCGCCTTCCACGACGTGATTATTGGTGACAATGTAACCATCGGATGAAATGATGAATCCGGATCCGAGCGCCGTGCTTTTTCGTGTGGGGGCCGGACCCTGGCGCGTGTCAAAGGGGATGCCGAACTGTTCAAAGAAGCGTTCCATGCCGGGGAAGTTGAACATATTCATGACAGGGCTTGCGATTTCGCGCTCCGTGCTGATGTTGACCACCGCGGGTCCGGCGGATTTGGCGAGGGGAGCGAAATCCGGGAGCATGGAAAAGGCCCTGGCGCTTGAGGTCATGAAGAAGAGGGCCGTGACGGCGAATACCGTTTTTTTGAGGAATTCCTGCATTATTGTTCTCCTTGTGAAGCAGATTCGAATTTGTGGGAAAAGGCTTGCTTCGGCGTACAGGGGGAAGGCTTTTGAACGTATCCATTCCGAGCCATGGATGCCCTTTTCTAGGCTTTCTTCCCCGCTTCGCTGCCGCAGGCGGCGCAATCGCCGTGGCAGGGCGCGTTGCGGTTGAGCCTTTTATTGTCTAGCCAGGCAGGGCGCGGGCCAATACTGAAGGGGAAGGCTCCCGTCTTCAGCGGGCTGGGGACGGAAACGAGCCGACTCGTGCGCTGGGATCCGCATTTCGGGCAACGGGGAAGATCGTCGTCGGCAAAGGCCAGTTCTTCAAAGCGGTGGTCGCAGTCCTGGCATTGGAAGTCGTAGAGGGGCATGGCAAATTCTCCGTGTGGGGAAGGTTTCCTTTTTCCTTTTTTGCAGATAAGCACCTTATAGCGCTTGGCAAGATTTTCGCAAAAGGCAAAAAAACGGAAAAATGCCGTTTGAAAGATTGCGCAAGAAAAAAATCCCGTGTGAAAAGAGGGTGTTGGCAGGGCGTCATTGATTTTTTCGTACCTTTTCGGCGCGAAAAAAGTCTATTCTTTCATAGTGTTACAGCGGATGGCGGAAAGAAGGGGCGCCGCGGGAGACCACGGGAAAGGCCAGAGGAAGAAGGTCAGGAAAAAAGACCGAGGGGGGGGACATCAGGAGAAGGAAAAAAAAGGGAAACGGAAGCAGACGGGGAGCGCCCCGCGCCCGCGGTGGAACATCCCTTGAGAAAATAGACTTATTATTTATAAGGATAGGGGAAGGGAGAAGCCGCGCGCAGAAGATTTGAGAGGAAGGGGGATCCGGCGGAGAAAGGGAGAAGAAAGGCGCGCCGTCCACCCCTTTTTTGGCCATCCACTCCGGGCGCGGGCCAGTCCGGAAGGGGAAACTCGCTCGCATCCGCATTGCGGGCAACAGAGTGGATGGTCTCGTTCAGGGAGAGGAGTTATGGCGCCGGATGAGTAAGACTACTGAAGAACTGGGCAGGTCTTCGAAGCGGCAACGTTTTTAGGAGAACGGCGGGGAGTCTTGAACGCCAGAGGAATGTTTTCCAGCGCTTCCACTTGCTCGGCAAGGGCTTCCAGGTTGCTACAGGCCAGTTCCATAAGCGCGGGGTTGAAGTTCTCGCGGTTCAGGGATCCCAAAAAAGAACGGACGCTACGGATATTGTCGCTCATGGCCATGATTGATTCCCTCCATCAGAGATAGTCAAAAAGTAAATCTTTCCTCTCATATTTTTTTTCGTTTGTCAATCTAAAATTTATTTTTTTATAAAAATTTTACTTTTAATTTTTTTGATTGACTTTTTTTTCTTTTTTTTACTAAAATTTAGACGTCAAGGAGTTAAGATGGATACTTCTTCCCACGATACCCTGGATCGTCTTCTTCAAGGAGTCGGGCTTCGCCGCGACAGTCAGCTTGCCGAAGTCCTTGGCGTCTCTCCTCAGGCGGTGAGTCAGGCCAGGCGCAAGGGGCGCATTCCCGATGGCTGGGTGCTGAGGCTTGCCGCGCGCTTCGGCCTTTCCACGGACTGGATTTTTTTCGGCAGGGATCCGGAGAATACTTCGGGCAAGGCCGCCGGCGGGGAGAATGAACAACGCCTTGCCAGGGGCCAGAGCCTTTACGGAGAAGTCCAGGCCGGAAAGGAAAAGTCCATAGATCTTGTCATGGTTCCTCTTGTGGCGGCCCGTCTGGCCGCGGGAACGGGCAGCCTTGAGACCGAAGGCGAGGTTCTTTCCTATTTCTCCTTTCGTCAGGACTGGCTCTGTCGCAAGGGAAATCCCGACAAGATGGTTCTCATGAAAGTCTGCGGGGACAGCATGGAACCGGACATCCATCACGACGACATGGTTCTCGTCGACCAGGGCAAAAATCAGCTCTACGGCCATGCCATATATGCCATGGGCATTAATGAGGAAATTTACATCAAACAGGTGGAGAGTCTTCCGGGCGGGGAGTTGATTCTGCGTAGCCGAAACCCCGCCTATTCTCCCATCCATGTTGATCTGCATGGTGATTTGGCGCAAACGGTGCGCATTATCGGGCGTGTGATCTGGTGTTGTCGGGAAATCTGAAGGTATGGCTCTTTCTTTGCCGAAGTCTTTCCCCAAAAAAAGACACGCGTCTCCCGCTCAGTCCCTAGGCTTTGAGCGCGCCGTCGTTTTCTCATCCGCACGGAGTCGCGCCTTGCCATCTTTTTCTTCCCGTGTCAGGATAGAGAGAACATGAAAGTCTGCCGTGTTCCGGCTTAGCAAGGAGGATATATGAGCAAGAACCAGCAATATGTTTTGGATTCCCTTTCAGCCCAGGAATCTTGGCGCCTCATCCGCATTATGGCCGAAACGGCGGACGGCTTTGAGGATATGAGCGAACTGCCGCCCTGCGTATCCATCTTCGGCTCTGCGCGCGCCCTTCCGAAAAGCGCCATCTACAGGGAAACAGAGAAGGTGGCCAAGCTCCTTGGCAAGGCTGGCTTCGGCGTCATCACCGGCGGCGGGCCTGGCCTTATGGAGGCCGGAAACAAGGGCGCCAAGGAGGCGGGCGTGCCTTCCGTGGGCCTGCACATCCATCTGCCCATGGAGCAGGAACCCAATAAATACCTCACACTGCGCAGTGATTACCGTTACTTCTTCATCCGCAAACTCATGTTTGTGAAGTATTCCGTGGCCTATGTGGTCATGCCCGGAGGCATGGGAACCATCGATGAACTTTCCGAAGCCTTTGTCCTCGCGCAGACACACCGCATCAAGCCCTTCCCCATCATTCTCTACAAGAGCGACTTCTGGAAAGGCTTTCTGCACTGGCTGAAGGATGCGATGGTGAGCGGCGGCTATATTGACGACGAAGAGCTGAAGCTGGTTACCATGTGCGACTCGCCGGAAGAGGTGATCTCCATCATACGTAGCCGCGTGGTGGTTTAAGGCGGGCATGGGCCTGCGCAACCTTGCCTCCGCCCCGGAATGCTGGCAGGCTTTGCCAGTCTGGGGTCCGGAGCCGATTCCCCCGGGTGGGCGAACCTGGAAAGGCCTTATGCGCCAGGCTTTGCGCCTTGCCAGACAGGCTGCCAGGGCAGGGGAAGTGCCCGTGGGCGCCCTGGTGGTGGATGGCGAGGGGGAAATTCTGGCCGGAGCCCGCAACGAAAGCGAGGGCGCGCGCGACCCCACAGCCCATGCCGAAATCCTTGCCCTGCGCCGCGCCTCTGCCCGCGTGGGCAATCACAGGCTGGAGGGTTGCGTTTTAGTGGTGACTCTGGAACCCTGCCTCATGTGTACGGGCGCTCTGCGCGAGGCAAGAGTTTCCGGCGTGGTCTACGGCGCGACCGACGCCCGGGCCGGGGCCGTGATTTCCTGCATCGAGGGGCTTGACTACGCGCGGACGGGTCAGCCCCCGTGGAGCTACGGAGGAGTGGAAGCGGCGGCCTGTGCCGAAATCCTGCGGAATTTTTTTCAGCGCCGCAGGGGGATGCGCGAGAAAGGACGATGAGGCGATATGCCCGTGAGGAAAGCCGGAAGAACCAAAGGAAGGGATCATGAACAACAGCGTGGATGAACTCACCGTGGAGTACGAAGAGGACGGCATTCTCAAGATTCGGGAACTGGGCAGGGAAGTACTCTCCAAGGGCGCTTGGGCCACGGTACTCTTTCGCTATCAGGAATGGATACCCGAAAACGATAGCTACGGGCCGATCCGTTGCGCCTTGCGCCGCTACAAAAAGGTCGGCGGGGAATACCGCCTGCATTCAAAGTTCGTTATTTCCAGCATGGAGCAGGCGCGGCGTCTCGCCGAGGCCCTGAGCCGCTGGGTGACGGAAGAGGGAAAGGGCGAGTGAAGCGGTCGCTGAACTTTTTGCCAGGAAAAAGGAAAGACAAATCCTGCGTTGAGGAAAGACCATGACCGAGGAACGCCGGCGATTTCTCACTTTGGCGCGGGAGCATATTCTGCGCGAACTCATGTCGGATTGGCGTCGGCGCGGAACCCCGCTTTTGCAGATTGGCCTGAGCCTTTCCCCGGAATTTTTTTGGGACATGGGCTTTGACGTCACGGCTCTGGATGTTTCGCCACAGCGTCTGGAGGCGGCCCGCGCCCAAACCGGATCAAGGGTGGACTACCGCCTGGCTTCACCCGATGACCTCCCCTTTGAAGACGGGGAGTTTGACTACGCCGTACTCGCGCATCAATGCCCGAGGGATGGGCACGCGAGTTTTTTACGGCCCGGGGAGAAGCCCGCGGACGCGCTTCTGGAAGCCCGGCGCGTGACCGCGAAGGGCATGATTCTTCTCGACTGGAACCGCTTTTCCCTGGCCGGTGGGAGTGAGGCGCGCCGTGCCGCTCAAGAAGAGGGGGCGTTTTCCGGAAGCGTTTTCCCGTGGAAGCTCTATAGCCTTGTGCGCAAGCGCATCCCCGCTTGTTCCGTGACCGTGCGCAGTTCCCTTCTTTTTGGCGAAGGCGTCTGGCCCGGGTCCGGACGCGCCTGGAGTCGGGCTTTGCGGCGCTTTCTTGAACCGTATAACCTACACGTCACTGTCTTTCCCCTTGGCGCGCTTCTTGGTGTGCGGGTGGACTGGGTGTCCGTCCCCCTGACGCCCGCGGGCATCATCCGCGAGGCGGCCGAGGCGCTTAGACCGGCGACCCCCGCTCCTATGACGTCCGGCGCTTCTGAATCCAGCTTCAGGTGCTTGCTCAAAGCCTGATCGCCCAAGGCTTGATGAGGCGTATCGCAGGCACTCCCTGTGCCTGACGCCGCGCGAAAGGGCGAAGGAATCCCGGCTTTCGGGCAGATGGTCTTCATCCTTGGCCAGAACCCGGGCGACACGTTCGCTTGGAGCGCCAGGACTGGACATGTCCACAACCCGGGCGGGAACCGTCAACGACGTTGGCAATGAGGGAGAGGCGGCAGTCAATGCGTTTGCTGCCCGGCCGGTTCGCCCCGGATCCGCCCATGCCGCTGGAAAGGCTCAGTTTTTTACAACAGGGCCGATGAAGATGACACTGTAGTATTCCCTATCCCAAAAATTCTGAACTGTTGAAACACGAAGTTTAGGTTCGTGAAAAGAGATATTTTGACTTTAGTTGTTCCTTTTGCTCTTCGATCAATCAAACAGTAGATTTGCCATTCATATCGAAGCGTACCCTTCAATCTCAATGCAACAAAATTAGCGTCCCTTCACAACTCCGGCGTCAAAAAAAGTCATGGAACTGCTCATTCCGGGTTACGGCCTGGGCAGAAGTCGCACGACGTGGCTGGCGACAGCCTGGAGTTCAGCAGGGGAGAGACCATCTTTTGCCTGGAGGGACAGACCCTCAAGCAGGGTGTTCAGCGCCACCGCGAGGGCGGGGATGTCCGTATCGGCAGGGAGCTGCCCTTCGGCAACGGCGCGTTCAAGTCTTTCGGCAAACATATTCCTTGTGGAAAAGCGCAGAGCGCGGACGGCTTCGATGATTTCCTGTTCCCCATCGGAAATGTTGATGGCCGCGAGGACAACCATGCAACCGCAGGGCGTATCGGGAGAGAGCAGTATCCGCGCGGCTTCCTGAAAGAAGTTCTCAACGGCGCAAAAGATGTTGGTCTCGGCAAGAAAGCGTTGCGCAGGGGCTTCCCAGTAGGTTTTTTCATAAAAATGCACGGCCTCCAGAAAGAGCGAGGCCTTGTTGCCGAAGGTGGCGTAAAGACTGGGAGGCCGGATGCCCATGGCCTTGCAGAGTTCCGCCACGGATGCCGGTGCGTAACCTCGTCTCCAGAAAACCTCCAGAGCGCAACGCAGAGCTTTGGCGCGGTCAAAGGCGCGGGGGCGCCCTTTGCTTCGGTGTTCGGTGATGGAGGCGCGTGTGGGCATGGCTTTTCCTGAAGGAGTTTGACGGGAGAACAGGATAACCCTTTTTTTACGCAGACTCAAACGGGAATTTTTCTGGAAAAAGAACACAGTGATCTTTCCCAGGTATTTTCTATGAGTGCGTTGGTCTTTTGTGCTTTATGTCGCAAACACGGAATAAGGTGGAGAAATGGCCTGTTAAAAGCTTTTGTTCAGATACGTGGTTCATATAAGTTCAAAAAAGAACGTTATTTTTTGAACAAAATATTTTTGTTGACAATATCTTTTTTTTGTTACAGTGTATCATAGGGAGAAGAGTTATAGACACTTCTTCTCTTCCGTGAGTGTTGAAGGGGATTTTCTGCAGTGTTGTTTGACAGAAGCCTCTGTCAAGGTAGCAGACTGGAAACTTGAAAGGATTCCAACAGAGTATTCCAAGGAGGAAACAATGAACATCTTTGAAAAAGCGGCTCGGGGCGATGCCGAAGCTCAGGCATCTTTGGGCAATGCCTACGCCTTTGGTCAGGGCGTGGAGCAGGACTATCAGAAGGCCAGAGAATGGTATGGAAAGGCGGCCGCGCAGGGGCATGCGTGGGCCACGTTTATGATGGGCGAAATGTACACCTTTGGCCAGGGTGTCCCCAAGGATTACAATAAGTCCAGACAATGGTACGAAAAGGCGGCTGCCCTGGGCAGTATGCCCGCAATGGCCTGCCTTGGGCATATGTATACCACGGGCATGGGCGTTCCCAAGGACTATAAGAAGGCGGCGGAATACTACCGCATACCTGTGGAGGAGGGCGATCCTCTTTCTCAGTACAATTTGGGGGTAAACTACAGGGATGGCCTGGGCGTTCCTCAGGATTATGTAAAGGCCAGAGATTTGTTTTACCGGGCGGCGATACAGGGCTTTGCCGCGGCGCAGTCGAATCTGGCTTTTCTTTACAAAGACGGCTTGGGCGGTCCGCGGGATTACCGTAAGGCACTTGATTGGTTCGAGAAGGCCGCCGCGCGGGGAAATGCCAGGGCGCAGTATAGCCTTGGGATTATGTACACCCTGGGCATGGGCGTTCCTCAGGACAACAAAAAGGGCCTGGAATGGTTTCAACGTGCCGCGAAGCGGGGGGATGCCGATGCCCAGGTGGCCTTGGGAAAGTGTTACGGCAGAGGCACGGGCGTTCCGAGAGATTATGGAAAGGCGAGAGAGTGGTTTGAAAGGGCGGCCGCACAGGGAAATGTCCAGGGTCAGCTGGGCATGGGCGACATCTATTATTTCGGCTTAGGCGTTCCACAGGATTACCGAAAGGCGAGAGAATGGTACGATAAGTCCGCCGCTCAGGGCTTCAGCGATGCGCAAGTCGCAATCGGCCAGATGTATTGCTTTGGTCATGGCGTTCCCACGGATTGCCTGAAGGCCATGACGTGGTTTGAGAAGGCGGCGGCGCAAGGAAACCCCGACGCCTTTGGCTGGCTGGGCGATATCTATACATTTGGCGAAGGCGTTGAGCATGACTATGCCAAGGCAAGGGAATGGTACGAAAAGGGCGTAGCGCAGGGACACGCCGGCTGCCAATGCAGTTTGGCTGAACTTTATATCAGCGGTCGCGGCGTCTCAAAAAACCTTATTAAGGCAAGAGAGCTGTTTGAAAGAGCTGCCGCGCAGGGGCATGAACACGCTCGCTCCCGACTGGCCGAACTTGCCGGGGAGGGCAAAGCCTGAGCATTGCCTGTACGGACGCTCATCCGCCTCGGAGGGTCGGGCAAGGAGATTAAGACGTTTTTTGTAGGCCGTCTCAGCAGGGAATCTTGAGGGCGATGCGCTCTATTTCCTCAGAGGCGGCCAACTTTTCTCGCCACTCCCGCGGGAGGGAGGCAAGCCCGTAGGCAAGGCCGGCCAGCGCTCCGGTCACCGCTCCTGTGGTATCGGTATCTTCCCCAAGATTGACGGCTTTGAGTACAGCGTCTTTGTAGGTGTCTGTATTCAGGAAGCACCAGAGCGCAGCCTCCAGTGTGTGAACCACATAGCCGCTGCTTTCAATCATCTGTTCCGGCAGGGCGCTGATGTCGTGCTTCAGGATGCGCTCGAACCTTTCCAGCGTCTTCCTGTCAAGGAAGGGCATACCGCGCGCAAAATCTTCCCGAAGTTCGGCATAGGCTGCTCTCTTCTCGCGCCCCACGCGCAGCTTGTTCAGCAGTTCAAGGTAGATATAGCAGGCCGTTACGGAACAGTCATGGGCGTGCGTGATGGAAGAGACATCGCGTACAAGGCAAAAGCGTTCTTTGGCGTCGTCTGCGCGGGAGAGAAGGAAGGTCAGCGGTGCGATGCGCATGAGGGAGCCGTTGCCGTTGTCGCACTCTCTCCTGCCGCCGGCCTTTTGCGGGGCTACGCCTTGTTTCAGGCGCCGTATGGCCCAGGCCGTTGCGCCGCCTATATCAAACACCTGGCCGTGCGGCGTGTAGGTGGCGTTGTCGTACCAGGCCACGAAGTTTCTGGCTATCCCTTCAAGGTTGACATTGCCCGGGCAAAGGGCGTCCGCCAGGGCAAGGGTGAGCGAGGTATCGTCGGACCACGTGCCTGGTGGCTGATGGTGCGTGCCGTAGCCCTGCATATCTGTCACCTCAAAGCTTCCGCGCGGCATGAATTCTACGGGCACGCCCAGAGCGTCCCCTATGGCCGTGCCCAGAAGCAGTGCCAGCGCCTTTTCATGGCATATACCTTCTACAGATTCTTTGTATTCCATGGATTCCTCCCCTCGGGTGCTGGGGCGCCTTGCGTTGAATAAAGTCTTCGATCCGGCAGCCAACGGGCTTCTTCTCGTTCTTTCGCGCCACGTAGAGGACAAAATACTTTTTCTTTAATTTTTTTTCAACTGTGATTTAAATCACAGTTTTCTGTCACCGTGCCGTCTACTTTTTCTATAATCTTCTTTACAGCTTTTTTCAGCCCTCAAGAAGGAAAGAGGGGAGGAAGAGCGATGGAAAAAGCAAAGCTCAAGCCATGGAAGTTCCTGACGGCGGGCACGGTCTTTGGCGCCGTACTCGTTTTGGCGGCCGCCGCAGGGATGCGCTATTCCGATTCGAGGCCTTTCTGTTCCATATGCCATGTGATGGAACAGGCGGCGATCACACACAGTCAGTCCCCCCATGCCGACCTTGCCTGCAACGAATGCCATGCGCCGCACTTTATTGTGGAAAAATTGCCCTTCAAGGCCAAGGAAGGCATCAGGGACTTCATCGACAATATACGCGGCCTTGAGGCGCCTCTGCGTGCCGGTCTTGAAACGCGCGAGGTTTTGAACGCCAACTGTATTTCCTGCCACCGGACTACGGTGCGGGAGGTTATGGCCCTAGATGTCAAGGAATACTGTTTTGACTGCCACAGGAGCGTGGCGCATCAGAAAAAAGCACCTGTCAGCTTCAGGGAGGCGGCGGATGAATAAAAGTCCTTTGACCCTTGTGGGCGCGGCTCTTGCCTGCGCCATGCTTTGCGCCGGCTGTGACGATACGCACGTTGTAAAAGCGCCTGTTTACAACACCAATATTCCCGCGTTCACCAATCAGGCGTCTCCTTTCGAGAAGGTCTTCCCTAGGCAGTACGCCACCTACAAGCAGAATGATGAAAGCACGGTGATGACGGAGTACAACGGCTCCTCCAATTACCGCAAAAACGACAATGTACACCAGACTCCGCCGCAGGGCTGGAAGCACGCGCAACCCTACCTCAAGAATCTATGGCTGGGCTATGCGTTTGCTTACGAGTACAACGCGGCCCGCGGTCATACCCATGCCGTGCAGGATATTCTGGAAATTGACCGCATCAACCGCTACTCTCCCGACGGCAAGGGCAATCAGCCCGCCACCTGCTGGAACTGCAAAACTCCCAACATGGTACAGTGGGTGGAGAAAGACGGTGATAAGTTCTGGTCTCGTGACTTCAACGAACTGCGCGAAAACTTCAACGTTTTCGACGAAAGTATCAGTTGCGCGACCTGTCATGACACCACGAACATGGACATTCAGCTCTATTCCATCCCGTTGAAGGATTATCTTTCACGCACCGGGCAGGATTTTGCCGCCATGTCGCGCAATGAAAAGCGCGCTCTCGTCTGCGGCCAGTGCCATGTGGAATACTACTTTGCCAAGGCTCCTGGCGCCGTGCCGAACAAGGTTACCTTCCCCTGGGACAAAGGCTTTGATATCGAACAGGTGTATGAATACTACAACGACAAGGGCGAGAACAATCAACCCTTCTATGATTTCATCCACGCCGTTTCCGGGGTGAAGATACTCAAGGCTCAGCACCCTGAATACGAAACATGGAAAACCGGTCCGCACGGAACCGCCGGCGTTACCTGTGCCGACTGTCATATGCCGTACCAGCGTGAAGACGGCAAGAAGTTCTCCAGCCACTGGTGGACTTCGCCCCTCAAAGATGCCGAACTGCGTGCCTGCCGCAAGTGCCATGCTGACAAGTCGCCCGAATACCTTCGCGGTCGCGTGCTGGACACCCAGAATAAAACCTTTGCCCAGCTCCTCAAGGCACAGGAAGCCAGTGTGCGCGCCCACGAAGCCGTGCGCCTGGCTAATGAGTTTGCCGGCGAGAAAAACGCCAACTACGCGAGCCTTATGGATGAAGCCCGCGAGATGACCCGCAAGGGACAGTTCTTCTGGGATATGGTCTCCGCCGAAAATGGCGTTGGCTTCCACAATCCCACCCGCGCTTTGGACGCGCTCATGAGTTCCGCACAGTACAGTCAGAAGGCCGTGGAACTCTGCCTTGCCGCCACTAACGGCGCCATCATTGAAGGCGTTTCCGGAGACATCACCAAGCTTGTTCCACCCATTCTGGAATTCAGCCGTGAAATGCAGATGGATCCCGAAGCGCTGAAGAGTCACACCTGGCTTAGCTACATGAAGCCCCTGCCCAAAACCGAACGGGTGTGGGAGCTGAATAAGCGCATCAAGTAAAAAAATTTCTTGCAAACGACAAAAGCCGTCCGGCGCAAGCCGGGCGGCTTTTGTTATCCGTGGTAGTTTCCCAATGTTTTTTAACCTGCGCTAAAGACTGTTTCTTGACTACCGAGAAGCAAGATTATTAATGTATCGCAACAATTGTGGAGAATGTTTATGAAGATCTCGGTTAAGAGAGCGGCGAAGCTAGCGCATTTTCTGACTTTCGTCTTTTTTTTGATAGTTTGCTTCTGTGGCTGGAGAATCGCGAAGAAGTTTGGAGTAGTCACACTCGATCAGATTTTTTTTCATCTCATGGCCCCGTGGGATGGTATGGACAAGGGGCTTGTTCTGTGGGGAATACGCTATTTGGGGATCACTTTGGCAATTCTTATCTGCTATTATGTTGTCTTTTTTCATGAACCAATCTGTATAAAACTTTCGCAAACAAAATATATAAAGGCTTTTTATCGGCCTTTTTCTTCACTGTGGCATACTGAGATGGCCGTTTTTTTCATTATTTTTTCTTTATGTTACGCTGAAGTTAAATATAACGCGCTGTCATATTTCTTTGAAAAGGAATCTCATTTTATAGAAAATAATTATGTAAAAGTGCAGAGTAATGATGTAATAATGGCAGATTCAGTTAATAATTCTCTCTCTCTCTCTCTCTTCACAAACAAGAAATGCCGTTTTTCTTTTTCTTGAATCTATGGAAAATACCTATGGCGACAGCGGCATTTTTCCGGAATCGCTTACACCGAACCTTACACAGTTGCAAAAGGAAAATATTTCCTTTTCCAAACAATATCAGGTCTATGGAACAAACTTCACCATTGCCGGTCTGACCGCGTATTTTTTTGGCGTTCCGTTGCTTCTCTTTAAAAATAGCGGGAATGTTCTTTTTGGAGAGTATATGCCCGAAGCGTGTTCTGTTCTGGATATCCTTAGCGCGCACGGGTATACGATGGAATACGTTTTGAGTAGCTCGGCGCGCTTTGCCGGCACGGACAAGATGTTCAACTCACACAGTCGAACCTTTATCCAGGACGCGAATTATCTTGCAAAGTACAAAGACAAAGAGATGAATGGGCTATGGGGCGTGCCCGACTCGTTCATGTACAGCTGGGCAAAGAAGAGATATCAAGCTCTCTCGAAGTCTCGCAAACCTTTTGTTCTCTTTGTCCAAAGTATAGATACACATGGCTATGATGGATATTTGGAGCCGAAAAATGATCACGGGCGCGGGTATCGCGATGTTCTGAATGCAGCGGATACCATGGCGGCAGATTTTCTGGATTGGCTGAAAAAGCAACCAGGGTATGAAAATACAACGATTGTTGTCCTGGGCGATCACCTCATGGGGCGTTGTCCACTTTCCGACCGTTACCTTGAGAGACATCCAGAAAAGCGTTTTATTTTCAACCTGTTTATCAACGCCCAAACGTATAGTGCAGTGCAACAGGATCGACCGTGCGCCTCATTTGATATGGCCCCCACGCTACTGGAAAGTATGGGGATCATGCTGCCAAGGCACAGACTGGGCCTTGGCGTCTCCCTGTTCAGCGGTGAAAAAACACTGTTGGAGACTATGGGGCTGAAGGCGTTGAATACGGAATTGCGGCATAAGTCAGCTTTTTATAAGCAGCTCTTTCTCCCGCAGAACCCGTAGTCAGGGTGGAATTTTTTTCGTTGCAGTTGAGAGCGACTTGGTAGAGCATACAACTCTACCTGACCTATTGAGCGTTTTTCCAGGGAGGGCATGATGCCGGAACTGCCGGAAGTGGAAACAGTGGCCAGAACCCTGGCTCCAGAGGTGTGTGGCCATGCCCTTGTGCATGTGGAGCTTTTCAGCGAACGCACCTGGGAGGGAAACTTGCAGCCGCAAGCGTTTGACAAGCTACAACCGGTGATCGCTGGCACAGGCCGCCGCGGCAAGCTTCTCATCCTGCTCTTCCAGCGTAAGGATGCGGGCGATCCTCTTTTGCCTTTACTGCCGCTTGGAGAAATCCCCGGGGCGTCAGCCCGTTGGCCGCTTTTGTATACGGCGGGAGGAGCCGTGCAGGCCGCGGAATACTTCCCGAGCGTGGCGGAGTGGCCAGGAGGGCTGGCAGCGCTGGCCTTCCACTTGCGCATGACGGGGCGAGTTTTTGTGTTTGATGCAGAAACTTCTCCAGGGCCGCATACCCGTGCCATTTTCACCCTGGACGATGGCCGCCGTATTTTTTTCGATGATGCCCGAAAATTTGGCAGAATACGTGGCGTTTCTGTGCCGGAATTGCCTTCCTGGAAATTCTGGAAGGCCCTTGGCCCTGAACCTCTGGAAATCTCTGCGGAGGAATTTGCCTCCCGCTTCACCTCGGCCAGAGCCGTGAAAACGCTGCTTCTTGATCAGGCTGTGCTTGCTGGCGTGGGGAATATCTATGCCTGTGAAAGTTTGTTTCGGGCGGGCATACGGCCCGATGCCCCGGGCGAAACGCTCAGCCTGTCCCGCCTGAAAAGCTTGCACGCCTGCCTGAAAGGCGTGCTTCTGGAAGCAATCCGTGAATGCGGCAGTACCATCCGTGACTATCGCACGGCACAGGGATACGTCGGCGCCTTCCAGAACCGTTTTAAGGTTTATGGCCGTGCCGGACAGGCTTGTCTTGTTTGCGGCAAGCCTCTCCGTTCCCTGCGAATCACAAACCGTGCAACGGTTTACTGTCCGTACTGTCAAAGGGGCTGAGTTTTTTTTCTGGGGCGGAAGGGAAGTATCTTGGCCGTCTTTGGCTCGGGCGTCTGCCTGTTTCGCCTGGGTGGTCTGGAAACAAGGCGGCGCAACGGAGAATCAACCCCGGGAATGTGTTTCACCTGGAGCGCGTGACTTTCCATCCAACGGGTGTTGAAAAGTCGGTTCTTGAGCGTGGGGGCCTGGATGAGCGTCAGGATAATGGCGGCTTCTTCCCATTCCTTGGAAGCGTCAAATTCCTTGACGCGCTGGACATATTTATCCCAAAGATTCATAAGCGAGGCCTCGTCCATGGCGTTGAGCCACCGGGCCATTTTCAGGAGCATTTGTTCCATGCCGCCCTCCGTGTGTTCTTGTGGGCAAAGTATACGTTTTTGCCGTGTGTGGGGCAATGGAAAGTTGCAAACCTTCCCTTCCCCGTGTTCCTCGCTTCTTTCTTTTCCGTTTTCCTCCTTCGCTTTCCTGTCGTTTGCGCCATTTGCCCGCCGTTTTTTTTTGTGATAAAAATTTTTTTTCGCATAAATGCGAGTTTCAATCTCCCAGGAGCGGTTCATCATCACTATAAAAGACGGAGCAGACATGAGCGACCTCAAAAACATGTATCGTACCATCGTTGCGGACGGATTCCCCGAAACCATGACAATCACCCTGGGGGAGAGCGTTCTCACCTACCGTAAGCGAACCTGGGATATGGGTGGCGAAGTGCGCGGCCTGCGCTATGGTGAAAACCCGGATCAGCCTGCCGCGCTGTACGAATTTGTGGAAGGGGAAAACCGCGTCGCTCATCTTCAGTGGCGCAAACCACATCAGGGCATAGTTTCCGCCCTTACCGAGGCCCAGATGCTTCAGGCAGGCAAGCACCCTGGCAAAACCAACCTCACCGATGTGGACAACGCCTGCAACATTCTCCAGTACCTGACGCGCCGCCCGGCTGCCGCCATACTCAAGCACAATAATCCCTGCGGAGCTGCCTGGGCCGATACTCTCTCCGAGGCACTGGAAAAGGCCTTCTGGTGTGACCGCATTGCGGCCTTTGGCGGAGCGGTTGTGGTTAACCGCCCCCTGGATAGGAAGAGCGCTGAACTTATTGCCGCGCAGTATTTTGAGGTGGTGGCCGCGCCCGCCTTTGAACCCGATGTGCTGGATCTCATAAAGAGCCGCAAGAATCTGCGTATTCTCGAACTGCCCGGCCTTGAACGTCTGGACGAGTTTTGCGGCGTCCCCATGCTGGACTTCAAGAGTCTTACAGACGGCGGGATGGTCATCCAAAAATCCTTTGTAAACCGCATCCGCGATGTTGACGATTTTCTGCCCGCTACTGGCGAGAAGAAAGACGGCACGGTATGTACGGCGCGCAAGCCCACGCCGCGGGAGGCGGACGACCTCCTCTTCGCCTGGGCCGTGGAATCCGGCGTGACTTCCAATTCTGTCATTTTTGCACGCGATGGTGCCACTGTGGCCATTGGCACGGGTGAGCAGGATCGTGTGGGTTGTGCGGAACTTGCCATACACAAGGCTTACACCAAGTATGCCGACGTCCTGGCCTTCAAGCGGCACGGACTTTCCCTCTACGAATTGCAGCAGAAGGCTTTGGCCGATGCCGATGCAGCCGCACAACTTGAACGGATACAGGCGGAAACCCGCGAGGCCAGGGGCGGACTCATCGGTTCCGTGGTGGTATCCGACGGCTTTTTCCCCTTCCGTGATGGTGTGGATGTAGTCATGGCTCAGGGCGTCACGGCCATAGCGCACCCTGGCGGATCCATCCGGGACTGGGAGGTCGTGCAGGCCTGCAATGAGCATACTCCTCAGGTGGCCATGGTTTATACCGGTCAGCGTTCCTTCAAGCACTGAAAAAAGCAGACTTTAACCTCGCGGGGTTTTTCGCCCCGCAGGGGAGCTGACAGTAAGCGCGCTTTTGCAGGCGCGAAAAGGCAGGACTCATGCCAGTACTCACACAGTTTCCCGGAGCGGGCTGCATTGTGGAGTTTCTTCAGGGGAACGAAGTGCAGATAGCCTGGGTTATGGAAGAACAGAAGGGCAAGCTCCGCCTCTTTCTTCCGAACCGTCGGGAAACAACTCTTGCTGCCGCACGCGTTCTCCCCTGGGCCGGGCCGGTGTATGCCGCGGGCCAGAGCAAGGACGTCATGGTGGAACATCTTGCCCGGCACCTTGAACGCCGGGAAAAACTCAGCGCCGAAGTCAAACCTGTGGAACTTTGGGAAATGGCACAGGGCGAAGTGGCTTCGGCCTCCGCCCTGTGGCTGGCGGAACTTGCCTATACCGAACCCGACGCCGACCGTGTGGCCGCCTGTGGGCGCGTTCTTTTACGGTGCAAAACGCATTTTCACTTTCAACCGCCGGAGTTCGAGATTTATAACGCCGCCACCGTGGAGGCAAAAATGCAGGCCGAGGAAGCGGCCCGTCAGCGCGAAGCCATGGTGAGCGGCGGGGCGGAGTGGTTTCGCGAGCTTTGGGAGGCCCATCTTGCCAAAAAGTCAGTGTCTGATCCAAACGCCGCGCCTGAAGAACCGGTGCGTTCCCGCCTTGTGCGCATGTTACGTTCCCGCATCAAGGATCCGGAAAGCACCGAGGACGAAGCCCTCTGGAAGCAGGTGACACGCGGTCTGCCGGATGATCCCTTTCTGCCGCTCCTTTTGGCCCATGCCTGGGGCCTTGTACCCGAGCATTACAATTTCTGGCTGGACAGGGCCGATTACGCCCCGGGCACGGCTTGGGAAGAGGCCTTTGGTGAGGAAACAGCCGCTCTTGCCCTTGCCGTGGCCGATGCTTCTCGCCTGCCTCCCCTCTGCGGGGAGCGTTTCATCAGCATAGACAGCGAGACCACAAGAGACATAGACGATGCTTTTGCTATCACCGCGGCGCCGGACGGCGGATGGGATGTACAGGTAGCGCTGGCTTGCCCCGCCTGGTTCTGGGATTTCGATAGCCCTCTTGGCAGGGCCGTGGCCTACCGCGCCACAAGTCTCTACCTTCCGGAGGGGAACTATCACATGATGCCCGAGGCTCTGAGCGAAGGCGCCTTCAGCCTCTTTGCGGGCAAACGCCGCCCTGCATTTCTTGTGAGTGTGCACATTGTGCCGGATGGTTCCCTTGGCGTGCCGGACTTTCGCGTGGTTTCCCTTTCTCTTGCCAGCAACCTCCATTACCAAGACTGTGACGCTGTGCTGGATACCGGCGCGGATAACGCGGCCTTGCCTTTTTCCCGCGAACTTCTTCTTGCCTGGGAAATGGGCAAGCGTCGCCTTGAGTATCGCATTTTTCAAGGCGCTGTCATTATAGAACGACCGGAACTGGACATCATTCTTGAAGGAGATGGCGCTGATGTGACAGTGAGGATCAGTGAACACAAAGCGGCCCGCAAATCCCAGCTTCTTGTGGCCGAACTCATGATCCTTGCCAACGCCGCACTTGCCGCATGGGCTGTGGAAAGAGGGGTACCGCTGCTCTTCCGCACTCAGGATGTTACGGTACCCAAGGAATACGCCGGGGTGTGGCGTAGCGCTCCTGATATCGCCCGCGTGGCGCGTTCCCTTGTGCCGGCCTCTCTCGATGTGCATCCTCGACCGCACACGGGTATGGGGCTTGCAGCATACAGCTCTGTGACATCGCCTCTTCGTCGCTTTACCGATCTTGTCAACGAGGCGCAAGTTCTCAGCGTGCTGACAAACGGAAAGCCGCGCTGGGACGAGGCGCAACTTTCCGAACTTCTTCTCACCCTGGATATGCGCCTTGAGCCTGTTGGGCAGGTACAAAAAAACCGTATGCGCTACTGGAAATACGTGTATCTGCAGCAACAGACAAAGATCCATGGCGAGGAGTGCCGTTGGGAGGCCGAAGTGCTTGAAGAAAACGATATGTGGGTGAATATCAGTCTGCCCGAAGTGCAGATTGGTTTTCGCGGCAAGCGCAGTCTTTTTGGGGAAAAGCTCTTCCCAGGGCAGAAACTCAGGGTGCGCCTTGGTAAAATCAACCCTCTCAGGGCCGAAGCGAGCATTCTTGCCGTTTGCGAAAACTGAGCCTTGCCATAAATGTGAGTTTTGGTTATCGTGATTCGAAGAAGCATAGGAAACTCAGAGGCGCCTCAAAGGCCGTACAGGAGATGACGTGGGTGAAGCAAAAAAATGTTCCGTCGTTTGGCGTTTTTTGCTCATAACCTGCATGGGCGTCTTGCTTACGGCATGTGCTTCCCTTAAGGCGCAACCGCCCGAGGAATACGCCTTGAATGCGAGCGCGCCCATCAGCCTCTCTGGCGATATGGGCCTGGCGGACATTGATCGCGAGATTTCCCTGGCCACAGAGAGGCCTGAAGCCTTGGTGGGCGAACACTCCATGGGTGTTTCCGAACTTTCGGAAGATGTGGAGCGCAGAGGCGACCCTTTGGAGCTTTCCGAATTCTCTCTTGAACTCTTGCCCGGAGACAAGAGCGGCGCCGAGGATATCATTGCTCTCCCCAGACCTGGGAGTCGGGAAGAGAGACATCTCGCATCTCTTCATACCAACCAAAACCTCTGCAGCGGATCTGAAACCCTGTGCATCACTTCGCCCTACGGTGCGCGGCGCTCTTCAAGGCGCTCCCATAAGGGGATAGACATCCGCGCACCTTTGGGTTCGCCCATCATGGCCTTCCGCGGCGGCGTTGTACTCAAGGCGGAATTCCATCGTTCCTACGGCTTTATGGTGGAAATTCAGCAGGATGATGGCCTGATGGCTCGCTACGCACACATGAGTCAGATACTGGTGAATAAGGGTGTTCACGTTCAGCCCGGCTTTATGATTGGCCGCGTAGGCTCCACGGGGCGTTCCACAGGGGCGCATTTGCATTTTGAGCTTTTGCGTGACAACAGGCAGATGAATCCTATGGTTGTTTTGCCCTCCACCAGCCAGGTGGTAACAAAAGCCACCCCGGCGGACGTGGCAGAAGCGCGCAAGGCCATGGCCTCCCGTAAGGGCAATATCTCCAAAAAATCTTCCCAAAAAAACACAAAGAAAAGAACGGGCAAGACTTCTTCCACAAAAGTCTCGTCTCAAGGTTCAAAAAGACTATCGCCCTCAGGTCAGGGCATCAAGCAAAAAAGCAGTAAAAGAACTTCATCGGCAAAAACGGCGGTCAATACAACGAAAAAACCTGTGGCAAAGAAGAAGACAGGTGCGCTTGCAAAGCCAAAAACTCCCGCAAGGGCGAACGCCGCCGCGAAGAAGAAAACATCCTGATTCCAGGCGTTTTTAAACGGCTTTCCTTTTGGGGTTGAAAAAAAAGAAGCCCCAAATTAAGTTGCTCATCGCTCAAGGGCGGGGGATCAAGGTTTTTTGGGGATGTAGCAATTTTCAAAGCATAGATAGTCGTGCTGTCAACGTTTTTTGGAGGCAAAAAAATTTCTGTTCACGCCACGGGAGGGGAGGAAAGAAGGTGTCTCAAGCTTGTATACTCCCTCGTTGGCGGGCGGTGTCCCGCGCCTTGTTATTTCATTCGGCAGGCGAACTGGTGTGCATCTATGCCGTATTTCTTCACCTTGTAATTGACAATACGGTAACTGGTTCTGAGGTTGCGTGCGGCTTTAAGCATATTGCCGCTTGCCTTGATAAGCGCGTCTACCAAAAGCTCTTTTTCGAAGCGAGCCACAGCGTTCCCAAGGGAGAGTTCGTTTTCTGTTGAAGAGCTTTCCGCCGTCTGCAAAGCCGGAGGCAGATCCGCCGCGCGAATGACGAAGTTTTCGCAGTTCCTTGCGGCGTCTTCTACGCAACGCATAAGTTCCGTCACATTGCCCGGCCAGGGGTAACGTGTGAGCAGTTCCAGAGCGGGGTTGGAGATACGTTTAACTTTTTCGCCCTGCTTTTCAGTGCAGTTCCGGAGAAAGTATTCCACAAGAGGCACGATGTCTTCCCGCCGCTCTCGAAGCGGAGGAATGCGCAGAGAGCAAACGCTGAGGCGGTTGTAGAGTTCGCGGGAGAAGTCGCCTTTTTCTACAAGGTTTTCCAGGATGGCGCTGCTTGAGGCAATAACACGCACATTCGCCCTTACGGGTTCGTTCGCTCCCTGCCGGAACACCTGTCTTTCTTGGATGAGCAAAAGTAAGCTTTTCTGTGCGGCCCTAGACAGAGCGTCCACGGAATCCAAAAAGAGCGTTCCCATGTTGGCCTGTTCAAAAAGGCCTTTCTTTGTCTGCATGGCGCCCAGGAAGGCGCCTTTCTGGAAGCCGCAGAGTTCGCTTTGCAGGCGTTCCGGAGCCAGGGCTGCGCAGTGGCAGATCACCATGGGAAGGTCGTTTCTGTCACTTAGTTGGTGGATGCGCGCGGCTAGGCGCTCCCGACCAACCCCCGCTTCTCCCAGGAGCAACACCGGTGCGCGACCTTGGGCGAACTGGGCGGCCTGTTCAAGGATGTGGCGCATGACCTTGGAGGATCCGACAAAAGCTAATGGCGTGGAAGAGCAGGCACTTCCGTATTCATGGGGAAGCTTTGTACTCAGGGAACGCTGGCGGATAAGTTCGTCCTGAAGGTGGGCGGCCTCGCTGGCAATGAGGGCGGCCACTGTCTGAAGAAAAAGAGAGCGGAGTTCCAAGTCTTCGGTGGGCGCCGCTGGTGTATCGGAATTGAGAGTGCCAATGACTTCCGCGGCGACATTTTCGTCAGCAGGGGCAAGGATTGGCACAGAGATGAAGGCCAGACGTTCCATCTCTTCCTCTGTACGCTCAAAGAGCAGGCTGAGGAAGAGTGCGTCACCTTTCATCTTTTTCACAATAACGGGCTGACCAGTGGCAAAAACCTGGCCGGTGACGCCTACGCCAGGCGTGTAGTTGCCATGGCGTTCGCGGGGTTGAGCCTCGGCCATGCTGAGGCGCAGGGTTCTCGTTTCAGGGTCAAAGAGTACAAGATGCGGGCGTAGAAAGTCGTGCCGAAGGGAAAGAGTGCGCAAGAACGAAGTAAGAATTGTCTGAAAGGAGCGTTGCGAACCCATTTCTCCAGCCATAAAGCGCAAAGATTCCAGCCATGGACGAATGTTCTTTCCGGCGTCTTGAGATGTTTGAAGCATGATGCCGCCCTGTGTGCTTTGTCACTTTTTCAGCTCAGCAATGCGGGCGCGGAAGAATAGAACCGTTTCGTTGTCAGTAGGAGGGAGAGCTTTTATGGCGGCTTCGTAGGCGGCGACGGCGCCGACTTTGTCGCCCGCGGCTTCCGCAGCTTCGGCCAACTGCTGGTTCATCACAGGCAAAAGTTGCGCCGGCACCTTGGAAACCATGGCCTGGAATTCGTTCTGCGCCTGTGCGTATTCGCCGTTATGCATGAGTACCTGCGCGCGGTTGAGGCGAGCGGTAAATCCCAGGGGAGAATCGCCTTCCCGTTCGGCGACTTTGGCGTAGGCGACCGCAGCGCGGGGGTAGTCCTGCAGGGCCACACTGGCGGCGGCAATTTCCAGCTCAGCCGCAAGAATGAGTTCAGAGGGGGCGTCTTTCAAAAAGTTTTCAAGAGCTTCCACACGGCGGGCTGGGTCTTGGAGCGAAATGGCCTGTCCCAAGGCGTTCCGGCTTTTCTGGAGCTGACCTTCGGCATACCACTGCCAACCGGCCACGGCCAGAATAACGGCCACACAGGCCAGCACGCCAACGGTTATGTGCTTGGCGTGCCCCAGCACAAAATTCCAGAGCGGTGCGGCCTCAGGGCTAACTTCGGCCTGCATCTCGGCACTGAACTTGGGCAGATTGATCCCTCCCATCACGGGGTCGGAACCGTTCTGTTGCAGAGTTGGGGAAGTGAGAGGGACAGGCCTCTTGATGGTGGGACGCTTAGCCATGAGAACGCTCCTTTGAAGGGCGGGAAGATGCAGTGTCGGGTATGGCCAGGGCCGAAAGTATAAGCACAAGGGAAAGCTAGTAAAATCTTACATAAATGTCAAAAGAAAATCTGGAAAATGGGCAAAAATTCAGCAACGCCAAAAGGGGGAACAAGGAGGATCAAGGAGAGAACGGCATGAATCAGTGGAGGAAACAGAAATCGATTCCGGAACACGCATGGGCGTTCCCTGTGCGGCACTTTGGAAAAGCCGTGAAAAGGGCATTTACATCTTTGCACAAGGGGGGCATGATGCGTTTTCGGAGGATAAACCCATGGAACAAGACACACGTTGTGTCTGGTGCCGCGGCAACGCGCTCCTTTTGAAATACCACGACAGAGAATGGGGAGTGCCAGTACATGATGACCGTCTGCTTTTTGAGCATCTTTCGCTGGAAGTTCTGCAATGCGGTCTGAGTTGGCTCCTTATGCTGAAAAAGCGCGAGATTTTTCGTCGCTGTCTGGCCGATTTCCGATCGGAGGATTTGGCCGCATTTACAGAAAAGGATGTGGAGCGCGCCCTTGCCACGCAAGGCATGATTCGTTCTCGTCGCAAGATTGAGGCCGTGGTCAATAACGCCCGCGCCTTTCTTGCCCTGCAACGGGAACACGGATCGTTTGACGCCTGGCTCTGGAACTTTACGCAAGGGGCCATGTTGATCTATGCCGAACATGAACACGGAATCCCGCCCCGCAACGAACTTTCAGACGCGGTGAGCAAGGAATTGCGCTCTAGGGGTTTCCGCTTTCTGGGCAGTGTGACGGTGTACGCCTTCCTTCAGGCCTGCGGGCTTATCAATGACCATGAGCGTTCCTGCCCGCGCTTTGGGGAAGTTGCACGTTTAGCGTTCCGCACCGTTGTTCTTGAATGAAGAAAAATCAGGAGATGTTTATGAAATATGGGTTTCTTTTGCTTTCTGTCCTCTGTCTCTCTGTGCCGTTTTTTTCCGCGCGGGCAGAAGCGCCCAAGACAGTGTATAGCGAAACACTCCCGCAGGGCGGGGAGATAGAAATTTCTTGGGAACGGAGCGGCATTGCGGCTATAGATGCACAATCAGAAATCCTTGTGCAGGAAACGATGGACGAGTTCAGGAAAAATATCGTTGAGCCAGACGAAGACGTTCCCGAAGACTATACACCGCCTCAGTATTCGCTCAGTCTGGAGGGGACGCTTAAAGGAACGCCTGGCGTCACAGCGGTTTTCTGGTCGGTGTATGAGTATCTTGGGGGCGCGCACGGTTCCCTGTGGCGCCTGTCGCAACTTTATGACGCGAAGACGGGTGAACCGCTGGAGCCTGCCGCCCTTTTTGCCGAACCGGATACGGCGGAAGCCATCATGAGCAAGGTGGCCCGGCGTGAACTCATGGCACAGGGCCTTTCGTGGGATTTTGTGGAACCTGGTACCGTGGTGGGAGAGGGAAATTTTCGGGTTCTGACTCCAGACGAGGAGGGTGTGACCTTGTATTTTGACCCTTACCAGGTGGCGCCGTGGAGCGAAGGCCCAAGAGAAGTACACGTTTCCCTTTCTGAACTCACGCCTGCCCACCCCGTCATGCGCTACTGGAAGCCATAAAAAGAGTTTATGCCGCGCGGGTATGGAATCGTGCTTTGGCTAGCGTGATTTTACAAAGTGTATGAACAGGGCGCCTGACCAGCAACACCAGGAATGACCGCTCTGTTCAGCATGTTATAAAACGAAAGAAAAGGCTTTCCCTTCGAGAACAAAAATTCTCGCCTGAACGTCAAGGGTTTTGAATCGGGGGACACGACGTCCAAAACTGAGGCCTCGTTTTAGCGTGCCAGAGACGAGGTCTGCTCTGTTACGGAAGGAGTATATGCCTTTGTTTTACAACTTTTGTCACTGGTTTTGGATTTTTCAACGGCAACTCCAAACGTGATTGCTCCTTTGATTTAAAAGTCAAATCTGGATGTTCGTTTAGGGTAGCAACTCCCCTCCTGATGCTCATTTTTTTAGCGAAAGTAGAAACGGAAAATGATTACGTTCAGAGAACGTCATGTCACACAAATGTAACCTATTGATTTTATTGGTTGTGCGACTGGATTTGAACCAGCGACTTTTTGCTTGAAAAGCATATACTGTGCATATTAACTATATAAAATTATTGCTCTTTTAGTGCTTGTAGCGTGCCCGAATAGAGCCATAATGCGCAGTCAAAAAACGATTAGGGACAAAATGAAGCATCTTTTTACGGTTCTTCGGTGGGTGCTAAACAGGGATATGCGGATAACGTTCCTGTGTGCCCAGAACTTACTTAAGAAGGAATATGGAAGACTTCAGCCACCCACGCCGGAAGAACGCAACCCTCTTCTGGCAAACGTTTTCAGCCAGATTTAGTGGGTAGCAACACTCGGAGCAAAATTGGGTATTATTGGTGGGACGTGCGCGATTCGAACGCGCGACTCTCTGCTTAAAAGGCAGGTACTCTACCGCCTGAGTGAACGTCCCACACAGCAAGTTAGACTTATCGCCGAAAGGCGGATGCGTCAAGCGAAAATACGCATTATTTCTCAAGCTTCAGAGTGAGCGGGATGACGTGGAGGGCGCTTGAGATTTCTTCGGTATCGCCAAGGCTCCACGACCATGTGCCATCTTCCCATCCAGCGCGGTGGGCGAGGGTAGAAGTCACTCCCTTGATATCAATAACAGGGTGCCGCAAGAAAACCGCGGGCAGACCGTGGGTGAGGTTGCAGGCAAGGCAGGCATGGCCGCGCTGATGCAGTTCGAAGAGAAAAGTCAAGGTGTTTTCGGTGCAGGATAGCAGGGTAAGCCGTATGTCGTAGGCACCGTCTTCGGCATCGCCAAAGAGGGCTTCAAAAAACTGGTTCGTCCGCTCGGGGGGGAAGACGCTGTTCAGGAAATCCCCGTTAAAAAGCTCTTTATTAATGGGCATGGTCGACTCCTTGAAAATCAGAACTTCCATACAGTATACGCAGTACACGTTCCTGCGGCAAGGAAAAAGACCTTCGGGACACAGGATGAGTCTTTGCAGACTTGCTGTATCATATGTGCCGTGTCACGGCGAGGTGGCGGGGTTCGAGGGCGTCAAGAACGCTCTTCACCGTCACATCGGCCTTGGCCAGAGTTGCGGGAAGGCAAAGGCGAAAGAATGCTTGAGTGCGGCTCATGCCCAATGCCGCAGTCAAGATCTTCAGTCCCTCACAGCTTCCACGGTCTCCCGTGTGAACGCCAAAAGAACGGGGATACAAGCAGGAAAAGACAGACCACGGTCAGAAGAAGGCTTGTGTTCGCTTGCGGAAAAAGGCATACCGCAAAAAAAGATGAGCATGAAGCCGAAAAGCCCTATGCCGATGGACGGCATATCGGCAAGTATGTCCAGCGTCGCCCCGAGATGCTTTTCCGACCGGAGGCGGCCAGTGCCGCAAGATAGATTCCGCAACTATAATCTTGTCCGGGGGAAAGGCGTTTGTCTCTTGCAGCCATTTGTTTGACCTGATCTAGTGGAGGCTGTTGCAACACGTCTTTTTCATATAGCCCGCATGGCCGAATTCCAGGGCAAAGGGAAATTGTATCGCTTTGGCGGCGCTGGCAAGGCCAAAGTTCATCCCAGTGATCGAAAAGGCTCCATTTCACAGGTACGCGCTGACGTCATCAACACGCATGAGCAGGGTATCGACTATGGGAAGGCGCGAAAATTCAGGCAAAAGGCGTGATCTTGTGAAATTGATCAGCACATACCTCTTCAACAGGGGGTATCAGAGAGAGTAGCCGATGGGCTTGTGTTCCCGTTGAAACTTAAGGTGCTGGCGCGCGTTCAGTGACTTTTCTCTGCTGGAGAAGTGGGAATTTCCTCTCCTTTGATGAAAAGCCCTACGGTGTTTCCATCCATGTCGTGTTCCACGATGTCCAGGGCCTTCAGCCAATAAAGCCGGGCATAATTCTGTGGTGCAAAGAATGTCCCCGCAGGGTAGCAGTTTGTTGGCAAAACAGTCAAACAAACCATGGTTCAGCGATGCACAAGGCGACCATTCATTTGTGGAGAGAGGCGCCCCCTGGACGTGGCGGCAGAGGGAATAGAAGGGATAAGCGTATGCCCAGCTCCATCAGCGTTCAGAGACGTAACGCAACAGATCGGTAAATAGTATGCGGAAATAGTCTGAGATGATGATCCCCTTGGCGTCTTTTCGAGGGTTTTGTGTTTTAGCGCTTCAGGCAGGCATGCAAATCGGCCTGAAGTTCTTCAAAGTTAAAATTCCTTTTGCCTGAAGGTAAACTGAAAAATACGGCGCGGCAAACCCTGGACACAGAACCCCATTTAACGGTGGGAGGGAGAAAAACTGCCTTGTGTTTAAAAGCGTTTTGATTGTAAATAAGATGAATGTATTATGGGAACGGTGCGCGACCGATGAAGTATTTACGCTTTGACAAAACGGAAATTTTCCTTGATTTGCAAAGAAGGATTGTAAAATAGAGTCAAAATCGGTTTTTTCCGTATGCTTCTCTATGTCCATTTTCCTTTCTGCCGTAGCAAATGTCGCTACTGCGCTTTTTACTCCGAGTCCATCCCGCAGAATGAAGGCGATGTCGTTTCTCTGTGGAAAGACACGCTTCTCAGCTCTTTGCACCAGTGGGCGGATCGCCTTGGGCACCCCAAGGTGAAGACGGTTTACTTTGGCGGAGGCACGCCAAGTCTGGCGCCTCCGGGTTTACTGGGCGAGATTCTTGATGCCATTGCCGCAAATTTCGTTTTGGAGAGCGAGGCGGAAATCAGCATGGAGGCCAACCCCGAATCCATGACGCCGGAAAAAGCCGCAGATTTTATGCTTGCCGGGGTGAACCGTGTCTCCCTGGGGGTGCAGGCTCTGGATGACGCACTGCTCAACGTTCTTGGGCGCGTCCACAACAAAGCCGCGGCGCTCCGCGCCTACGAAGGTTTGCGTCGAGCCGGGTTTCGCAACGTGGGTCTGGACTTTATCTGGGGCCTCCCGGGGGAAAGTTTGGAATGCTGGCGTCGACAACTCAACGAGGCGGCGATTCTGGAGCCGGATCACCTTTCCTGCTATGGGCTTACCCTGGAGCCGGGTACACCGTTTTTTGGGGAGAGGCAAGGGGTTGAACTCCCGGACGATGACGTTCAGGCCGCCATGTACCTTGCCTGTGGGGAAATACTTGAGGCCGCCGGTTACTGGCAGTACGAGGTTTCGAACTACGCCCTGCTAGGCCATGCCTGCCGTCATAACCTGGGATATTGGCGCGGAGAGGACTACCTTGGCCTTGGCCCCTCTGCAGTGAGTACCGTATATGGGGGGCGCCGGGTTGAGCCTTCTTCCCTGCCTGGGTGGCGCGAGGCCGTGCGCCTGGGGCATTTTAACACCGAGTCTCTTTCCTTTGCCGAAAAGGTGGAAGAGTTCCTCATGCTGAGTCTGCGCACCGCGGAAGGACTGGATGAGGGTCGCTACCGCGCGGTCACCGGACGTGACCTTGCCAAAGAACACGCGGGCTTTCTCTCCGAACTTGTCGCCGCGGGGCTTGCCCTGCGGGAAGGAGGACGCCTACGTCTGACGCGCCGTGGTATGCTCCTCTCAAACAGCATCATTGAACGTTTTTTTGAAACCGTGCCTGAATCCCCATGTCTGCCGTGAACGAGTCCGCTTTCGCCACACCGCCAATGCCGCCTGTGGGCAGGTTGGCGCCCAGCCCCACCGGCGCCCTGCATCTTGGCAATGCCTGGGCCTTTCTTCTAGCTTGGCTGGCGGCGCGCACAGAGGGTGGGCGTTTGATTCTGCGGCAGGAAGATATCGACCCGCAACGCTCCCGACCCGCGTGGAGGGAGGGTGTGGAGTACGATCTTCGCTGGTTGGGGCTGGACTGGGATGAAGGCCCGGATGTTGGCGGCCCGAATGAACCTTATGAGCAGAGCGCCCGAGGGGAGAAATACGCCGCCGCCCTAGAGAGACTTGATGCGCGTGGCCTTGTCTACCCCTGTTTCTGCACGCGCAAGGAACTGCGTCTCATGGCTGGAGCGCCACACGGCGCCGCGGATGGCCTTGGCGATGTGGGCGCGGCCTATCCCGGCACATGTCGGAGACTCTCCGCCCAGGAACGCGCGGCCCGCCTTGCCATCGGTTGCCGTGCCTCTCTGCGCATCCTCTGTCCTGAAGGGGAAGGCGGGCGCATGGAATTTTTGGATCTCGTGCGTGGCCCGCAGAGCTTTACCCTCACCAAGTGCGGAGGGGATTTTGCCCTGCGCCGTTCGGACGGCGTGTGGGCCTATCAGCTTGCCGTCACCGTGGACGACGGACTCATGGGCGTAACTCAGGTTGTGCGCGGAGAAGACATTCTCTTCTCCACGCCGCGTCAGCTCTTTCTGTACGGGCTTTTGGGCTACACGCCACCGCGTTTTGCCCATATCCCGCTTCTTTACGATGCACGGGGAGAACGCCTTGCCAAACGGCACGCAAGTTTGAGCTTGGCCGCGTTACGCGACCAGGGCTGCCGTCCTGAGGCCATTGTGGCATACCTTGCGGAAAGGGCGGGCATAAAGGGCATAGGCAAAGTTGCCACGCCTAAGGCCATAGCGGAAAGACTGCGCGCTGAACATAGATCCTACCCCTGGCATCTTCTGCCTGGGGAGCGCGTCCTTGTGCCTAATAACATAACCGCGCTTTTGCGCTGAGTCTTCGGCGAAAAAGGAAAGCTTCGAGGGGGGAGCGATGCGGAAATTTTTGCGGCTACTTCTTCGGCCAGATTCGACTGACTTCCTTGGCGTGCGCCGCAAGAACGCGCAGGGCAGGTTCGGGCATCAGGCCCGCCACGCTTCGCCCCTGGCACCAGCGTTCACGGATAAAGGTAGCGCTGATGTCCAGCCGCGGCGCCGGCAAGAAGGTACACCTGCCGCCTCCGGCAAGGGCCACAGTTTCGCGGGAACTAGGGCATGGGTGGCCATGTTTCAGACTCCCTGGCCAGAACTTTTGTATGCATTCAATGAAAACGCGACCGTCCTCGCCGTCCCGGGGGAGCATGACCAGGTGAGCGAAGTGCGGCAGTTCCAGCCCGTGCCGCCAGTGGGGGAGCGCAACAAAGGATTCCGCCCCCATCATGAAGTAGAGTTCGCCCTCAGGCAGAGGATGACGTCTCCGCCATTCCACCAGGGTGCGCCAGGTGTAGGAAGGTCGTGCTATTTCGCCTTCCAGTGTGTCCACCTCCAAAAGGGGAATATTTGCCGTGGCGGTTTTGAGCATTTCCACGCGAAGTTCAAAGGACAGGAGATTGGAAACGCCTTTGTGTGGCGGTTCGGCGCAGGGCAGGAGCAGAACGCGGCTGAGTTCTAACGCCTCGCCGGCCTCCAGGGCGTGGCGCAAGTGCCCGTTGTGTACGGGATTGAAGGTTCCGCCAAGGATGCCGATGCCGCTCATGAATCCTGCGCCCTTTCCTAATCCCGTACCTGTCCATGGCCGAAGACCACAAATTTGGTTGTGGTGAGTTCTTTTACACCCATGGGTCCATAAGCGTGGAGCTTAGAAGTGCTGATGCCGATTTCCGCCCCCAGGCCAAGCTGTCCGCCGTCGTTAAAGCGCGTGGAAGCGTTCACCGCCACCATGGAGGCGTCTGCCTCACGTAGAAAGCGCAAGGCGTTCCTGTGATTCTCGGTGCAGATGATTTCCGTGTGCTGAGAACCGTAGGCGGCAATGTGTTCAAGAGCCTGATCCAGGTTGTTTACCACGCGTACGGCAAGGATAAGACTGTGAAATTCATGGCCCAGGTCTTCAGGTTTCTGCGGTACGGCGTGAGACCCAAGGAGCGGCAGGGCGCGCTCATCGGCGCGGAATTCCACGCCGGCCTGACCCAGCTTTTCCGCCACCAGGGGCAGAAATTTGCGGGCCACGGCCTCGTGTACCAAAAGGCATTCCAGAGCATTGCATACGCCCGGGCGTTGCACTTTGCCGTTGTAGACAATGTTGAGAGCCATGGCGAGGTCAGCGCTTTCGTCCACAAAGGCGTGGCACACGCCCATGTAATGCTTGAGCACGGGCATAGTGGCCTGAGAAGTCACAGTCCGCACCAAGGCTTCGCCTCCGCGGGGGATGAGTACGTCCACATAGTCGTTCATGCGACACAGTGCCGAGACGGCGTCGTGGGAAGAGATGGCGAGAACTTGTACGGCGTTGTCCGGGAGTCGGGCAGTCCGGAGTGCCTCCTTGAGCAGGGCGCCCAGTGCGAGGTTGGATTGCAGAGCTTCGGAACCCCCGCGCAGGATGACGGCGTTCCCAGCCTTGAGGCAGAGAATGGAAGCGTCCACCGTGACATTGGGGCGGGCCTCGTAGATCATGGCCACCACCCCTAGCGGGATGCGCATGCGCCCCACAAGCAGACCGTTTGGCCTCTGCCACTGTGAATCCATGGCGCCCACGGGGTCGGGGAGTGTGGCCACAAAACGGCAGGCTGCGGCCATTTCCGCAAGTATGGCCGGTGTGAGGCGCAACCTGTCCATGCGCGGCTCATCCAGCCCTGTTTGGCGGGCGGCTTCCAAGTCCAGCGCATTGGCGGAAAGAAGTGTCTCCTGCCGGTCTTCAAGCAAAGTGGCCAGGGTTTCCAGTGTCTGCGCTTTGGCCGCAGGGCTTGCCGCAGCCATGAGGCGAGAGGCCTCTCTGGCCCGTAGTCCGGCCAGACGTACAGCCTTCACGATTTCCTGTTCCATTTTGCCCTCCTTATTTATGGTTCACCATGAACTCATAGGCGGAGAAAGGGAAAAATTTTTTGAGAGTTCCACATACCCCGCGGGGAAGCCTGATGCCGCGCCGTCCATTCCTGAGCCAAAAAGGGCTTTCTTGGAGAAGAGTTCCTGTACGCCGCCAGAATAGCCATTGCCGCTGATTAAGGCAAGGCAAGGTTGCGAGAGCATTCTTACCAGAAACAGTGTTTTGTTGTTTTGGCACGGGGTGAAAAATGCTTAAAAAAGAGAGGACAGAGACGCTGATTATGAAGGAAAAAAGTACCTAATACATATAAACCCTTGTGTAAAACAAACCAAAGTAAAATTTTACTTGTTGAAATAATTAAATTTTTGTGTTTTTGCCGAGAAGGCAGGTCACTTCGTAGGGAATGGTGGTCCACCAAAGTGCAAGATCCTGGGCCGTGACCGCGTCTCCCGGGCCGCCGAGCGCGTAAACCTCGTCTCCGGCCTTGACAGGGAGCTTTCCTCCGGCGAGGAGAGATGTCAGATCCACACAGGTCATCTGCATGGCTACGCGGCCAAGTACGGGTACGCGCACACCGTTGACGCACATGCAGGTGTTCGGGGAAGGATTGCGGCGGTAGCCATCGGCGTAGCCAATACCTACCCAGCCTACCATACGCTCCTCGGGAGCAACATAGGCGCGACCGTAGCCAAGGCTTTCTCCGGCGTGTAGAGGATGAACACTGAGCAGGGGCGCGCTCACTTCCATGACAGGCAAAAAGCCCTTACCCGCTTCTTCCCGGGTAGTGCCAAAAAGAGGATTGTAGCCATAAAGCGCGATGCCGGGACGGCAGATATCTCCGGCGAGTTCCGGGTAGCAGAGCAACCCTGCGGTATGCCCAAGGGAACAGCGCATGGTCGGAAAGCGTCGATGCAAAATGTCCGCAGCGCGGAAAAAAGCCTCGGCCTGACGCCTTGTATAGGCGTCTTCGTCGGGGTCGTCCGCCACGGAAAAATGGGAGACAAGCACCTGAGGTACAAGCGCTCTGTTTTCCGCCAGAAAGGTTGAAACGCCTTCCATGCTGGAAGGTGGAAAGCCCAGACGGCCCATGCCGGTATCGACTTTGAGAGCGATGTTCATGGGGCCGCCGCCGTACTCCACAGGTGCGCTCGCGGCAAAGTGCAGGCCTTCCCAGCTGTGTATGAGCGGTGTCAAACCTTTTGCGTACGCCAAAGAGAGCGATTCTTTGTCGAAGTTCAGACCGAGAAGTGCCACGATATGCCCCCGAAAGCCGTCTTCCCGAATTGCGGCGCCTTCCTGTACGGTACCCGTGGCCAGCCATTTTATGCCAAGGCTGGAAAGTTCCCTGGCGGCGCGGATGGCACCGTGTCCGTAGGCATCGGCCTTGACGACAGGCATAAGCGTTTTGCCTTCGCGTGCTATCCGTTTGATATTCTGGCGGAAATGGCTCCAGTTGAGGCGTACGCGGCAAAGAGACTCCATGGTTTTCCTCCTGAAGATCAAAAATTTCGGTATGTCCTGGCGGGATTCGGGGGCTTTTTTTCATGAACAATGTATGCTATGAATTTCTGAAAAAGAAACGCTCGGGTTCCGTTCCCGAAAAAACTTCTCTCCTGTTTGCTACCGCCTCTTTGTCCGTCTTGCAACCCGGGAATTGCCGTGTCCTTTTTCAACAAGCATCTTCCGCCCCTGTGGCGACGTTTTCTGTTGTTGCTGTTCGTATATCTGTGTTTCTCCTCTCCGCTTCCGGCTGCGGAAGAGGGCGCCCAGCAATCTCTCCGTACAGGCGGAGATTCGCCATGGATCCTTTTTGCCGATAATTTGGTCAGCCTGGACGATGGAGTTATCGTGGAAGCTACAGGAAATGTACTCCTTCAGCGCGGGACCGACTATCTCAAGGCAGATTTTGCCAGATATTACACAAGCACCAACTGGGTATACCTCAAAGGAAATGTGGACGCACGCATGGGGCGCGATACGCTGAACGCCTCAGAGGCTGAATTTGACGTTCACGCCCGTATCGGCTGGCTGAAAAACGGTTCCATTTTCATTGCCGGGCCGCATATGTATGTTTCCGGCCAAAAGGTGGATAAACTTTTCGGGGATCGCTACGTTTTTAAAAAAGCCAGAGTCACGGCCTGTGAGGGCGATGTTCCAGCGTGGTCCCTGGATACCGACAGAGCCGAGGTGGAAATCGATGGCTACGCCAAGCTCTACCGCTCCACGCTGAACATCCTGGATCAACCTTTAGCAGGAACTCCCTTTCTTGTGCTACCGGCCAAAACGACGCGCCAATCCGGTTTGCTTTTGCCTGATCTCGGGTACAGTAGTTTGAACGGAGCTTTCTTTTCTCTGCCGTACTATCATGTTATCGACCAGAGCAGAGACCTTACCTTTACCGGTACCTATATGGGCAAGGTCGGCTTCATGCCAAGCCTTGAGTACCGGTCGCACCCAAGGTCGCAAGAGAAAACATGGCTTGCCCTTGACCTGCTCTATGACAAACACACCTTCAATACGGAGAGTGGAGACCCGGTAAACGACACTGACGGGAAGATTAATATCCGAAAAGAACGTTACTGGTTGCGCGGCATGGGTGATGGCTACCTTGGAGATTCAGGGTGGCGATATCGGTACAACCTTGATTATGTCTCGGATCAGAATTTTCTGCGCGAGTTTCGCGAAAGATACACAGGCTTTAACCGATCTCGCGAGACCATGTACGATAACTTCGGGCGGGATATTCCGGAAGTTGACAAGAACCGCGTGAGCGAGGGATTTGTTTATAAGGAATGGGATCGCTTCATGTTGTCCCTGGGCGTCCGTTATGAAGAAGATCCCACGCTGGGGCATGGGAATACTCCCCACAGCGAAGACACCCTGGTGCATCGCATTCCCCTGAACCTGTACCTGTTTAAAGGGCGCTTACTGGAAAATCTCCCACTGGAAGCGCAGGCGGAGTTTTCCACGGCCTACGAATACCGCGTCAAGGGCGTAAGGGGGATGCGCACGGAAGTCCACCCTGAGCTTACGTTGCCCGTACATCTTCCGGGCGCGTCTCTGCTTTTAAACGGCGGGGTGCGTCAGACGCTCTATAACAGCAATACCGTACCGGATCACGCCACCGCTGTTTGGACTCGGGGTAGCGGCACGGAAAACCGCACCCTCCCGGAAGCCTCCGTCACAGCGTTTACGCAACTTTCCCGTATTTGGAATTTGCCTGACCGCGCACTGGCTCCTACAGGAGACAATGTAGGCAAAAGCGCCCTCACCGGGTTGCGTCACCACATACAGCCTCGGTTTACCTACGGCTGGATCGCCAACGAAGATCAGACCATGAACCCCTTTTTTGAAGAGTTGGATCGCATCCGGCCTTCACAGGTTATGCGTCTTTCACTCACAAATATACTCACGACTCGCTACTCCACCATCTCAAACTCCAACGGTTCGTACAAGGAGAACGTGATTTACGCCGACCCCCTGCGTTGGGAAGTTGCCGCTGGTTACGACCTGGAAGAAGCGCACCGCGAAAAATTCCGCGATATTTACGACCGTCGCCCCTTCACGGATGCCTACTCCAGCATAGAACTTTCCCCCTTGCGCTGGTTCAGCTTATGGAATCGTACGTATGTTTCCATGTACGGAGAAGGAATTACTCGAAGCGATACCGGTTTAAGCCTGAGCAACAGTCACTGGGGAGGCTGGAGCCTCTCTTACAGCACCCGCAACAAGGCCTATAACTATCTTGAGGAAATGAAGTGCGACCGCGTTGCCGATATGCGCTTTACCACCGAACAGCGCCTCCTTACCAACGCGTTTACCTTTACACCGATCAAAAGCCTTCGCTTCTATTATTTGACCACAGATGATCTTATAACCAATGAAAACTACGAACGCCGCTTCATCGTTGGCTATTACCATCAGTGTTTCCATATTCTCGGCCTGATACACAGCAAGGGCAAGGAAAATTCCTACAGAGTCATTCTCGAACTGCCAGGATTAAATTTCTAGGAGTCAGCATGATAGTCCGTCTTGCCTGTGGAGCGCTTCAGGGGGTAGACGCCTTTCGCGTAGATTTGGAAGTGGACTCACAGCGTCAGGGTATGCCCTCGTTTGTTATGGTAGGCTTGGCAGAAGGCGCGGTGAGGGAAGCCCGGGAACGTGTCTTTAAGGCATTGCAGAATTCAGGCTTCCATATGTCGCCTTCGCGCATCACCGTGAATCTTGCCCCCGCGGACAGGCGCAAGGAAGGCTCCGCCTACGACCTTCCTTTGGCTCTAGGGCTTTTGGGAGCTTCAGGACAGATGCCTGCCGAGGTACTGGAGGGTTGGTTCTCCGCCGCGGAACTCTCTCTGGATGGTAGACTTAAGTCTGTGCCAGGTGTACTGCCGCTGGCTTTACTGGCACGTGCGGAAAAAGCGCGCGGTTTACTCGTTGCGCCGGAGAACGCCAGAGAGGCAGCCATGGTGGAGGGTGTATCGGTTTTTGCTCCTTCCACATTGGGCGAGGCCGCAGCCTTTCTGTCGGGAAAGACGCCTCTGGAAGCAGTGGCTCCCCCGCCCATAGAACAGAGATCTTTTGCATTCCTGGATTATGTGGATGTCAAAGGGCAGGAACAGGCAAAACGCTTTATGGAAATCGCCGCGGCCGGAGCTCATAACATTTTGCTTATCGGTCCCCCGGGCAGCGGCAAGACCATGCTGGCGAGCAGGCTTCCGGGTATACTTCCGCCTTTGAGCTTTGAGGAGTCGCTGGAAGTTACCAAAATTTACAGTGTGGCGCGTATGCTTGACGACAGGGGACTCATAGTTGAACGTCCATTTCGGACGCCGCATCACAGTGATTCCAGCGTGGCCATTATCGGCGGGGGCGTTCCTCCGCATCCCGGCGAAGTCAGTCTGGCGCACAGAGGCGTACTTTTTTTGGACGAACTCCCCGAATTTCAAAGGCAGGCGCTGGAGGTACTGCGTCAACCCCTGGAACAGGGGCTTGTGACTATTTCCCGCGCCACTTATTCCGTCCAATACCCCGCGGATTTCATGCTCGTTGCGGCCATGAATCCCTGCCCCTGCGGCTACAGTACCGACCCGCGGCATACCTGCACCTGCACACCCGCGGCGCTTGTCCGCTATCGCGCGCGTCTTTCCGGGCCGCTTCTGGATCGCATCGACATCCATGTGGAAGTTCCCGCCGTCCCCTATGAAGACCTTCGCGCTGGGCGCACGGGTACCTCGTCAACCGAGATGCGCAAACGCGTGATGCGCGCCAGAGAAATCCAAAGACTCCGCTACTCGGGAACATCCTGCCGCACCAATGCGGATCTTGCCGGAGCGCTCCTAGAAGAACATTGCCGTCTTGGGAGCGAGGAACAGGCTTTTCTGGAGAAGGCTGTAGAAAGTCTGGCGCTCTCGGCCCGTGCTTATACGCGCATTTTGCGCCTCTCGCGCACTATTGCCGACCTTGAAGATTCAAAGGAAGTGCGCCTGCCTCATGTGGCGGAGGCCGTGAGTTGCCGCGTCCTTGACCGAGAGCGGGTATGAATACGCTTTTTTCCGCCCTGTGGATCGCCATCGGCTCGCTGGGGCTTTTTTTGGGTGTGGCCAACTCTGTGCTTCATATTCCTTTTGCCATCCTGCTCTATCCGGCTGCCCTCTACGTTTTTGCGCGACGCTCCCACGCGCCGTTTCGTATGGGCTGGCTTGCGGGCATTCCCGGATCGGCGCTCTCTCTTTTTTGGATAGCTGTGGCCGCCCACCTCTACGGCGGCTTTCCCTGGCTTTTGGCAGCACCCTGTTCTGTACTTCTTGGCATATATGTGGCCCTGTGGGGCGGATTTTTTTCCTGGCTCATGGCCCGCAGGCGCGCTTGGCCCCTGTGGCGGCGTTGCCTTGTTGCTGGCCTACTCTGGTCTTTTCTGGAATGGGTGCGCGGCTGGTTTGGTACGGGTTTTCCCTGGCTTGGCCTTTCCTCTGGTCTGGCGGCATGGCCAGTGTTTATGCAACCTTTGAGTGTACTTGGCGCCTACGCTTATTCCGGATTCCTTGCCGCTGTGGCTTGCCTGTCCTGTGAGGCGCTGGTTCTGCCATGGCTGGATGAGCGCACGGGCGGAGGGAGGGACAGACTCCAGGCCCTGGCCTTGGCAGGGAGTATGGTTGTCCTGCTTTTCGGCTTTGGGTTCTGGCGAATGGAAAGCGTAAGCTCTCGCCTGACCAGGGAGGGCGAACCCGTCATTCTTTCCCTCATACAAGGTAATGTGCGGCAGGACATGAAATGGACCAGAGAATACCAGTGGGAAACCCTGCAAAAATACAAAAGACTCAGCCTAGAAGCGGTGAAACGGGGTAGAACCGACACCCTCTCCGCTCCTGGACACAGAAGCGAAGATGACCGTGCCCGAGTGCGGGAAGAAATCCTGTCCGCCCTTGGGCGCCCTTTTGGCGCTTCTGGCGAGGATCTCTCCTTGGGAGGCGTGCCAGAACTTGTGATCTGGCCCGAAACCTCTTTGCCCTTCATCTACGGGCAAAGCCCCTATGACGATAGTCTGCGCGCCTTTGTCAAAGAACTGTGCGTTCCGCTTATTTTCGGTTCCCTGGGCACGCGCGACGAAACGCAAACACCAGCCCTGCACAACCGCGCCAGTCTTGTGGACGCAGAAGGCAAGGATGTCGGATCGTACGACAAGGAACACCTTGTGCCCTTTGGAGAATACCTGCCTCCTGTGCTGGACGAAAAACTGTTCGAACCCCTGCTTCAGGGCTTGGGCGGATTTACTCCGGGCCGTGGAGATCCACCTTTCGAATTTTTCTCCAAAAATCACCTGGCCATCCGTATGGGTATGCTTATCTGTTACGAGGCCATCTTCCCGGAACTGAGCAGGAGGCGCGTGGCCGATGGCGCGGAGATTCTTTTGAACATCAGCAACGATGCCTGGTATGACCGCACGGCCGCGCCAACGCAACACCTTCAGCTTGCGGCCATGCGCGCTGTGGAACAGGGGAGATACCTGGCACGGGCCACCAATACCGGCATAACGGCCTTTGTGGATCCTTTGGGAGGCGTACACAGGCTGTCTTCTCCGGGGGGCGCCCTGTTCACAGAGGCCGCGCTCACGGGAAAAGTGCTTGCCTTGCACGGACATACGCCTTATTTCTATCTTCACCCCTGGTTGCCTGGTTTGACGTTGCTTCTTCTGGCGATCTTCTGTCGGGACTGGACGCCGGGTCTTCGCACCGGAAACAAGCGCTGACTTTCTTCCCCCAACAAGTCACCCCCCTCTCATTTAAAAAAAGAAAGGAAATTGCCATGCTCCAACTGGCTGAATTACGCTCGCGATGCAATGCTCTGACAGAACAGTTTCACTCCCTTTGGGGGCGTCTTTGACTTGCCCTCGCGGGAGACGCGTCTTCAGGAGATAGAGAAACTCATTTCCAGCCCAGAAGCCTGGGCGGATCAGGAAAAGCTTACGCCTGTACTCAAGGAAAAGAGCCGTGTTGAGGCGGAAGTTGCCCGTTATCGGGAACTCAAGGCTTGTTATGATGACATGGAAGAATGCCTGGGCATGATGTCCGGCGACGAGGACGAACTCCTTGATATGCTCGATGAGGAAAGCGCGCGACTGGAGAAACTCCTTCAGGAAACAGAGTTGAGCGTGCTTCTCGGCAATGAGACCGACAGGATGGACGCGCTGCTAGATATACATCCGGGAGCCGGCGGCACCGAAGCTCAGGACTGGGCGGAAATGCTGGAACGTATGTACCTTCGCTGGGCGGAACTTCACCGTTACAAGGCGGAAATTGTGGATTATCTGCAGGGAGATGAGGCTGGCATCAAGTCTGTGACCATACGCCTTCAGGGGGAGAACGTTTACGGTCTTCTCCAGGGCGAAAAAGGCATACACCGACTTATCCGTATTTCTCCCTATGACGCTTCAGGCCGCCGTCATACCTCGTTCGCTTCGGTGGATATCATCCCCGATGCTGGAGATATCCTTTCCATAGACGTCAAGGAAAGCGATCTGCGCATTGATGTGTACCGCGCATCTGGGGCGGGGGGGCAGCATGTCAACAAAACGGAATCGGCCGTTCGCATTACCCATCTTCCCACAGGTATCGTGGCGCAATGTCAGAATCAGCGTTCCCAGCAAAGTAACAGGGAAAGCGCCATGCGCGTATTAAAAGCGCGCCTCTATGCCTATGAGCAGAGCAAGCGCGATGCCGCCAGGCAGGCCGACTATGCAGGCAAGGATGCCATCGCCTTTGGCAGTCAGATCCGCACCTACACGTTGCAACCTTACCGTCTTGTGAAGGATCATCGCACCGGCTGTGAATGTGGAGACGTAGACGCCGTACTCAACGGTGAGATCGATACATTTCTTCGTGATTTTCTCTTGTACCGGCATGCTCGCGTTCAGGGGTAAACGCTGGAAATTTCTTGCCTGAGAGTGGAAAAATAGGTATAAAGAAAAAGTTGCGCCCTGCGACAGGACAACGTGCGGCGCATGATTGAACATCTTTAGTTGTAACTGCGGAGAGAGCGCCCATGTGTTTTTACTCTTCTCCGTTTTGTCGGTTTTCGGGAAGGATGCCTTGTGACGCCCCATCATGGGTGTCCTGCCTTGCTTAGTGATAGACACAACATTTTGGAGAGAATATGAACAAGAGCGAACTTATTAGAAATCTTGCGGAAGAGTCCAATCTTTCCCTTGATGAGGCCACTATAGTAGTGAGTACCTTCGTGGATTGCATGAAGAACGCCCTCTTGGAGGGGGATCGCGTGGAAATTCGGGGATTCGGAAGTTTTAAAATTAAGGAGTATGCTTCCTATGCGGGGCGCAATCCCCGTACGGGAGACAGAGTAGAAGTTTGCCCCAAACGGCTGCCTTTTTTCCGCGCTGGAAAGGAACTAAAGGAATACCTTAATAATTAGAGCAGGATGTGTTGGAAACTTACAGAGTTCCAGCCATGCGCGTTGCCTTTTTAGGCGTGCCCCTATTGCCAAGGTATAACAGAAGGAGCTTATACACCTGTGATATGGTGATATGTGAGTCTGCTCCATGCGGAAATGTTTTTTTGCCCTTTTTGTTCTTGTCGGCCTGACGATAGCGTTTTATCTGTTGAACGACAAAAGCGCACCCCGCCAGGAGGCGCCGGAAGTCTTTGCCGCGCCCCTGTACCGCTGGGGAACGGTGAAGGGCCAGACCATTACCCTTTGGGGAAACGGGGACGACCTTAAGCGCCCGTATCTGCAAAAGGCGATTGAGCGCTATGAGAAAAAAACCGGAAACAACGTGCAGGTTGCGTCCTTTTCGCGCCCTGAGTTTGCAAAAAAACTGATGGAGGCCTTTTCAGGAAGCAACACTTTTGAACAGCCGGATGTGTTTCTCGACTTTGGCGGGGCAAACCTCGAACCGTTGAACCCGGATGCCAACTTTTATGATTTTACCGCAGCGCCTTGGGTGGAAGATCTGACGGACACGGCCCTCAACCAAACTGTTTTCAACGGCAAGGTCATCGGCTTGCCTTACTGGGAGGCATCGATCTCCGGTACTCTATACAACAAGGAGCTGTTCCGGCAGTATAAAATTGAGCTTCCCCATACTCAGCGGGAATTCTTCGAAGTTTGCGAAAAATTGCTTCAGCAGGGCGTCACCCCTGTGTACTTGCCCTTTGCAGAGCCAACCATGCTTGTCTATCAGTTTGCCATGGACAGCCTGCTTCGGGACACCCGCGTTCTGGAAGCGCTCAATGAGGGACGCTTGGGCTACCCTGATCTTCCCGGTATGGATGCCATCGTGGATTGGTACCGCATCATGGCTGAAAAAGGTTACTTTGGAACGGAATATATCAAAAATGGATGGGACGGCATGGACGGCGCCCTGCGCGAAGGCCGTTACGCCATGATGCTTTGCTGGGATACCTGGCTGTATACGGATTTTACCGGGGATCCGTCCAAGTTTGGCATCATGCCCGCCTTTATAGGCATACCCGAACACGGAACCTTTGAAGGACCTAATCTTGCGTTGCTTATTGCCAATAAGCACAGCCCGCGTCTGGATGCCGTCGTTGACTTTATCACCTTCGTTGCGGATCCTTACAATTATAATGTAACCTTGGCGGGTATTTACACAGCCCCGGTTTTCAAGAACCAGATCGGTAGCATCTCCACGCCGCAATATATTGAAAAGCAACAGGAAATTGAGCATCTCTACTGTGATTCCACAGCCTGGGCGCGTATTCGCGGCTTTTCCCAGGCGGACGCCGTCTATATCGAGCGCCACATGATAGCGCGGGGATACGATACAAAAGCGTGTCTTCAGGATATGGAGGCCGCTCGCCTTCGTAACGCGGCGCGAGGAAATTCCCATGCCGAGTGAGCAAGTTCTCGATCGCCTTGGAAAAAATTTTCTCTTCGGCACGCTCATTCTGATCTGTGTTTGCGTCTTTGGAATCATCGTAGGGACATACATACGCGCCTTCAATCGTCAGTTTACCGAAGAAAGTTCCATGCGACTTGCGGAAGTTTCCGATACCATTGTATCGCATCTGACCACGGTTATCCATGACACACAACTCATCCTCCACGGCATCGCCCAGGCGTTTCCCCTCATCGAGGGGAGCGAATCCCGTCTCGCCTATCTTCACGAAATGAATGAAGCCTTCGGTTTTGTTTTCCTAGGTTATGCCGGGAGCGATGGGATGCTCCACGCCACACTCCCAACGGAATCCCGCTCCATAGCCAACTCGGAAAGTTTTCAGGCCGCTCTGCGGGGCGAGGTCACCGTTTCCGATCATGTGCGCAAGATATTTATGCACCGTGCCGCCAGTGGCGTACTTATTACGGCGCCGCTGAACCTTGACGGAGAGCGCGGCGCTCTTGTGGCCATGCTGGAAACGCGCAAACTCAAGGAAGGACTGAAGCTGGAGAGTTTTGGCAAGGAAAGCCGTTCCTACATCATCAATCACAGGGGAACGGTTATCATGCGCGCCAGAAGCATTGATGTGGGCAACCTTTTCATAGCCCTGAGCAAGGCCAGTTTTACCGATGGCAACATTGAAGATTTTATTGACAATATACAAAACAGGCGGCAGGGCCTCTCCAGCTACATCGACCTCGCTGAAAATCGGCAAATACTCTACTATCAGCCGCTTTCTTTCAACAACTGGGCGGTTGTCACCGTTGTTCCCGAACACGCCGTGCTTTCCGCACGCGCCATAGCAATGACTCGCGAACTGGCCTTTGTCGGGGTGGGGATGGTTCTGCTCTTCATGGGTATTATGCTCTGGGTCATGCGGGCCTATAACCAGTCCCAGGAAAGCAGAATCGCCATGGACGCAAAGTCTGCCTTTCTTGCCAACATGAGCCACGAAATCCGAACGCCCATGAACGTTGTCGTCGGGCTGAGCGAAATACTGTTGCGCGAAGATATGCCCCCCGCACAGAGGGATCGCCTTGTGAGTATTCTCAACGCGGGCAAGGGACTTCTCACCATCATAGATGATATTCTCGATCTCACCAAGATAGAGTCGGGCAAGTTTGCCATTATTGACGAGCCTTATTTGCTGGAAACGATGCTCAATGATGTGACCACCATCGCGGCCATTCGCATCGGACACAAGCCGGTTCTTTTCTGTACGGAACTTGATCCTGCTCTGCCGCGCGGTTTCGTGGGCGATATGGGGCGGGTGAAGCAGGTGCTTATCAATATTGTGGGAAATGCCATCAAATTCACGGAACACGGTTCTGTGCGTCTTATTATCGGCGGGGAAAGGAAGGGCGATGCCTGGCAACTCCATATGGAAGTCAGGGATACCGGTATCGGTATCCGGCCTGAAGATATGGACAAACTGTTTATCAGCTTCAATCAGGTAGACAGTAAGAGAAATCGCAAAATCAAGGGGACAGGGCTTGGGCTGGCCATTTCGCGCAAACTCTGCGAAATGATGGGCGGGACTATAAGCGTTACAAGCGTGTATGGGCAAGGGTCGTCCTTTGTGATGACCTTCCTGCAGGGCATAGACGATGAGGCGCCCATGCTTGCCCCTCTCCCTGGAGATGTGTCCCTGCTCTTCTATGAGCCGGATGAGACCATGCGCATGGTGGAATCTGAGGCGCTCCAAAGTTCAGGAGCTTCATACGAAAACTGCGAAACCCAGGAATGTTTTTTTCAGCGCCTGAAAACAGGGGCATACACGCACGCCCTTGCCCCCCGTGCCCTGCTGTCCGGACTGGAGGGGCAGAGCAACGTGCGTTTTATTGGTCTTCTGGGCCTTCAGGAAGTTTCTTTGCTCGACAAGGATGGGACTAATATCTATCAGCCCTTGTTTGCCCTTCAATTGCCCCGCGCGCTGGAGGCCGACGCTGAACGCCTCCCCGGGCGTGCCGGTCTGGGGCAGGAGGCCATAGAACCCTTGCCCTTCGTCTCCATTTTGATCGTGGATGACAACGAGATCAACATAGAAGTCGCGGAAGGGTTGATGGCCGTCTACGGTATGCGCATGTCGCACGCCTTTTCCGGGCTGGAAGCGCTCAAAGCCGTGCAGGAACACGACTATGATTTGGTGTTCATGGATCACATGATGCCCGAAATGGACGGCGTGGAAACAGCCCAGCGCATCCGCGCCCTGCCCGATGAAAAATACCGCAATCTGCCCATTGTGGCGCTCACAGCCAACGTCACACTGGAGATGCGGCGCCTCTTCCTGGCCAGCGGTTTCAACGGCTTTCTGGCCAAACCCATAGAAACGCATGCCCTTGACAGATTGCTTCGAACCTGGCTCAAGGAAGTTAACGATCGCAGAGCTGCCCAGGAAGGGAAAAGCGTGAAAACGCAGGCCGCTTCTCCCTTCCCTGCCAAAGAAAAGCTTTCCGCCGCAACTCCTGTGGCATAGGCAGAGTCACGGGGATCCTTTTGGAAAAAGATAAAAATTTGAATTTTCCAATTTTTGCCTGATTGACATACATAAAAGTCCTTCAGAAACGGTCTGCTGTAATCCCGATACGAAAGGAATGGGCGGTGGATATTCCAGCGGCAAACATGGTTTGCCCGGATGAATCTTCATGCTTCGGGGATTTCTTTTCTGGAAAGTGTCGTGTCAGGAATGAAATTATAAAGTCAATTATGTGAAATTATTGATGATTTTTTTTGGAAAGCATCTCAAAGGCGTCCCTTTCTTTTCCTTGACAAAGGTGTCAGCATGAGCTAAAAGTTTTCTGTTGGGAACCGGGCGGCGGTCGCGCCGCCAACCCCGCCAGATCCGAAAGGAAGCAACGGTAACGGTTGCTGCCGGGTGTCCGGTTCCCAGAAGAGCGCACACGTAGGTATGCGCTCTTCTTTTTCTAAAAGAGAAACGTCAAAAAATGGTCGTCTGCACAAAAGCCTTCAACGCCTCGACGAGTGAGACCGAATCAGCTTTTCCACTCCAGCATTTTTCCTAGAAACTGCCGGAGCGACGGTGTCCGGGGGGCATTAAAGAGGCTTTTGCTTTCGCCCCATTCTACCAGTCTTCCCTCCTGTAAGAAGGCGACCTTTTCGCAGGCATGGCGGGCAAAACCCATCTCATGGGTAACAAGGATCATCTGCACACCCTCTCGCCCAAGGGTATTCAAGGTGTTGAGAACCTCGCTTGTGTATTCAGGATCCAGTGCGCTGGTAGGCTCATCCAGCAAGAGAAATCTGGGGCTTGCGGCCAGCGCCCGGGCAATGGCAACCCTTTGTCGCTGACCTCCGGAAAGTTGCGCAGGATGCTTGTCTTTATCCTTTTCCAGTCCGAGTTGCGTTAGAAGCTCCATGGCCCGTTCCTGTGCCATCAGCGGGTTGTGACCATGCACATGGATGAGCGGCGTTACAATGTTCTGGAGTGCCGTCATGTGACGAAAGAGTCCCCCATGCTGAAAGACAAAGCCAATTTCCTTCCGGTATTGTTGCAGTTCGCCGGGTTGTGTCGGCAGGGGCTTGCCGTCCACAAAAATTTTGCCTGAAGATGGCGATAAAAGTCCTCCAAGAATGCGCAGGAGCGTGGATTTGCCGCCGCCGGAAGAACCGATGACGGCAAGGGAGGCAAAACTTTCCTTAAAATCAATACGCGACAACGCCGGTTCGGGCTGACCGGGAAAGTACAGGGATAGATCGCGGATTTCAAGTTGCATGGCGTATCTTCCATCTTTGTGGGCATCGGGAGAAGAAACAAGCTACTTCAGGAAATCTTTTTCATAAGTTCTTTGGCGCATACCAGAGAGCAGAGCCTGCGTTGGCGCTCGTATGCCTGTGCCCCGGGGCGTTGATCGTCTTTGCCTACCACTTTTTACCTTCTGAAGAGATATGCCGACGTCAAGTAGAATTTCGCGGAGTTCCGCAACCCACTGGTATTCCTGCTTTTCCAAGCTGGACGCAAGTTTCTGTAGGATTCCGCCTGTTCCGCGAATCAATGAGAATGCAGGAACTTCGTTCGCGGCTTTCATGTTGGAACCGCCGAATTCGGTAACGAACTAGGCCTGTTCATTAATTTTTTGGGTCATGACAAGCTGGGAGGGAAATTTCTGAGCATTTTTAAGATGGGCAGAGAGAGGTTTTCTTGCCTATGATTAAACCGAACCTCACATTCTTTCAAGTGGAAAGAGAACGTATGCTTCTGGAGACTGCGAAAGCGTACAATTCTCGTTTTGGCATAAACCAAGAACCTTTCTCTTCCATTGAAAGGTTGGCCCGGGGCGCTCTCCGATAGGGACAAGGAAGGGGTTCGAAATTCTTGAAGAAACCATCCCCGGAAGCTGGTCATCAGCGGCTTAACTCAGCGTTTCCAGTCAAAGATGAAGACCTGCTCCACTTCGGGGTGCAGGCTCAAATGCACGGGGCAGGTATGGGCGCATTGTTCCACGGCGGCCTTTTGGCGGTTCGTGTACTCGCGGTCGGGCATATGAAAAGTAATTTCAATTTTGGCGATACGGCGGGGATTGGCGCTCATGATCTTGTTGATTTCCATTTCCGTGCCGCTGAGATCCACGTTGTGTTGCTTGCCGTAGAGTCCCATGATGGTCATGGCGCAGGCGCCAAGAGCTGTGGAGCAGAGGTCGGTGGGAGAGAAGGCTTCACCCTTGCCATGATTGTCCACCGGGGCATCGGTGATGATGGTGCTGCCACTCGCAAGATGGGTGCATTCCACACGCAGTTCGCCGAGGTATCTGGCTTTCATGTTGGCCATGGTGATCTCCTTTGTGGGTTTGGGTTTTTGGGAAGAGTTGCGGCCTGAAGCAAAAGTTTCAAAGCGTTAACGGAAGGCACTGAACGGGCTTCTTCGCAAGATAGCAAGGTAAACTCCTTCCATCAAGCCGTCCTGTGGGGAAAGGGGTGCGGCGCTACCCTTCAGATCCTTTTTCGGGTTTCCGCCCATTCTGGGAAATTTTCCACTCACTTTGGCGCCTGGCGACCTTCCGGCGACTTTTTCAATACCCTCCGGAATTTTCACAGGAAAGGTGCATACTGGCGTCGCAGGGTGCTGGAAAATACATAATAAAGACGTGGACGCCTGAATTCTCCTCCCTCCCGTCTTCCCTCAACTCCCGCATATTTCTGGAGCGCTGGAACGGCGATTCCAGATCTTCCGGAATCGTTTCGGAAATCCATGGACGGAAAAAGTCTGCTCCCGAGGAATTCGGCCAGTGGAAAGGATTCCTGAAGGAAACGAGGGACGGCAATCAGTCCGTTTTCGCGTTCGCATAGCGGCGTAAACTTCAATGGCAAACACAGTGAGTCCTGCCATAAAGATAAGGAAGCCTGCACCTAGAGCGGTCGTCCGGCGTTCTGCCTGTGCAAGGCCCGCAAGTCCTCGCTTGCCTCTTCCCAGGAAGGTTCGTGAAAGGGCGTCTCGCGTTGTGGGGCAACTTCGAGAATTTGCGCCTCACCATCGCGTGTCACGCGCACGCGCACGTGTCCGTTCTCCCGCGCGGCCTGGCAGGCTTTGGAGGAGTAAGAGGCCACCAGCGCGGCGGCCTCCCGCGTGGAGTCGGCGTCCCAGGGCGCGGCGCCGCGCCCTACGGCAAGGGGACCGGGGAAATCCGCGAGCTTGAAGAGAAGATCGCCCTTTTGGAGTAGCGCGGCATAGCCTTCGTTGTCAAAGTTTGTTCTCCCCATGGAGAGCCAGTACCCTCCCTTCCAGAACTGGCGGCCCAGGTTGGCCAGGCGGAAGTCTGAGGCCAAGGGCGCGGGCAGGCGGCGCATCACGGGCCAGTAGCGGCGGGTATTTTCCTTTTCCGTGAGCCGACAGCCGCCGCCGGGCGTTGGGATTTCCTTTATGCCAAGGCGGGCGGCCAAGGCGAGCTGTTCCTTGCGACCGCGACCGTTCATGGCGAGCAGACGGGAGCGATCCACCAGACCCGAAGTTTCCGCTTCCACAGGATCCAGGAGTCTGGCACAGAGCGGGCGCAGAAGAAGATCCTTCACTCCGGCGTCGCGGCGAATGATGTTGAGCGTGTCGCGTCGTTGCGACATGGGTCTTTGACCGAGTACCTCCCCGGAAACAAGAAAGCGCGCGCCAAATTCCTCAAGAAGGCTCTTCGCGCGACGCATCATGAGGATTTTGCAGTCCACGCAGGGGTTCATGGCGCTGCCAAAGCCGTACTTCGGCCCGCGGCAAAGCAGGGCTGCATATTCTTCGCTCACGTCCACAGGGAGAATTTCTAGCCCGTAGACCTCACTCCAGTGCGGAATCTTCCGCGGGATACCAAAAAAAGGCGAGAAAAAGTGCAGGCAGAGAATACTTCTGCCCTGTTCCATGAGCAGCCTTGCGGCAAGAAGGCTGTCCAGTCCACCGGAAAAGAGGGCAAGTCCGTCATAGTGCTTCATGAGAAATTCCTTAAGCGCCGAGGCGGGGAAGAAGGCGACTGTGTATGAAAAGCTTTCCTTTCCAATAAACGGGAAGCGCCGCGATGGCAAGTGAGAGAGTTGCCCTGTTGCCGACTTTCTAAAAGTTCCGCCTTGAGCTTACGGCGTTTGAAACATGAAATTCCTTGAAAACGCGAATGCCTCCGACAAGTCTTTCACTTGCCCTTGGTTCATGCTTCTGCTAGACTTGCAGGAACGACATCTCAGGGAGATACCCGTACCATGGCAAAAAAATCTCTCCTTTCTCCGGAAGAGGCGCGTCGCGATTCTCTGAACACAACACTCGGCACCATAGAACGCAAATACGGCCAGGGCGCGGTCATGAAGCTCTCGGACGGCGCCCACGTCCACGTTCCAGTCATTCCCACCGGATCCTTGGGCTTGGATTTAGCTCTGGGTATTGGCGGTGTGCCGCGCGGTCGTGTGACGGAGATCTTCGGTCCGGAATCTTCCGGCAAAACCACGCTCGCTCTGCACATCATCGCGGAATGCCAGAAGCTCGGCGGAACGGCGGCCTTTATTGATGCGGAACACGCGCTGGACGTGAAGTACGCGGCGCGCCTTGGCGTCAAGACCGATGAACTCCTGGTTTCCCAGCCGGATCATGGCGAACAGGCCCTGGATATAGCCGATATGCTGGTTCGTTCCGGCGCAGTGGATATTGTGGTTATTGATTCCGTGGCCGCGCTTATTCCGCAGACGGAACTGGACGGCGCCATGGGCGAGACACAGGTGGGCGCGCAGGCAAGGCTCATGTCTCACGCCATGCGCAAGCTCACCGGATCCATTCACAAATCCCGCGCCTGTGTGGTGTTCATCAACCAGATCCGCATGAAGATCGGCCAGATGGGCTACGGTAGCCCGGAAACCACCACCGGCGGTCAGGCGCTCAAGTTCTACAGCTCTGTACGCATGGACATACGCCGTATGCAGACTCTCAAGGATAGGGATGAATCCTACGGTTCTCTCACCCGCGTCAAGGTGGTGAAGAACAAGATGGCGCCGCCCTTCCAAGAGGCCAAGTTCGACATCATCTGGGGCACGGGTATTTCTCGTTCCGGCGAAGTGCTGGATATGGCTGTGGATGCCGGCATTGTGGACAAGAGCGGCGCGTGGTTTGCCTACGGCAGCGAAAAGCTTGGCCAGGGCCGCGACCGCGTGCGCGAACTTCTGGATAACGACCTTGCCCTTCGGGATGAAATAGAAGCCAAGGTCAAGGAACACCTCGGCATGGGTGAGACCACTCTGGATCCTGACGCGGCCATTGACGCGCCGCTGGAAGAAGAGGAAGGGTTTGGAGAAGAGGAATAAGCTGTCGCGCCGAGTTCAACGGACTGATGCGGCGTCGGGTCATCGCGTTGCTGGACGCTTCGGTTCTGTTTGATCCATTTGGCTCGCCTCGTGTCAGAAAAAGTCCTCCCGCGCAGCTACACCTTTTCTCAGCCGTTGGATTCTTACAGCGTATGCGGCATTAGGAGCGAGGATCCCTCCATTCAAGGAGAAACATAAATGCTTACTGCTAAAGCCATTCGTCAAAAATTTCTGGAATTTTTCGAGAAAAATGGCCACGCCATCGTGCCTTCTTCCTCACTGGTGCCCAGAGATGATCCTTCTTTGCTCTTCACCAACGCCGGTATGGTACAGTTTAAAAAGCTCTACCTCGGGCAGGAAAAGCGCGCCTACAACTGCGCCGCCACCGCCCAGAAGTGCCTGCGCGTGAGTGGCAAGCACAACGACCTTGAAAATGTGGGTCGTACCGCCCGGCATCACACTTTCTTTGAGATGCTGGGGAATTTCGCTTTTGCCTCCTATTTTAAGCGCGAGGCCATTGGCTTTGCCTGGGACTTTGTCACCAAGGAGCTGAAGCTCCCCAAGGAAAAACTCTACGTCACCGTTTATAAGGACGACGACGAAGCCTTCTCTCTGTGGCGGGAAATTGCCGGAATGCCCGAAAGCCACATTACACGCATGGGCGAGAAAGACAATTTCTGGATCATGGGCGACACCGGACCCTGCGGACCTTGCTCTGAAATCTACATCGACCAGGGCGAAGACATGGCCTGCGGGCCAAACTGCGGCATAGGCCAGTGCGACTGCGACCGCTTTTTGGAAATTTGGAACCTCGTCTTCACGCAGTTTGACCAGAAAGCCACGGGCGAGCGCGAACCCCTTGTTCACCCCAACATTGATACCGGTATGGGACTTGAGCGCGTGGCCGCGGTGTGCCAGGGGCAGCGCTCCAACTTTGACTGCGACCTCTTCCAGGACATCATTCAGTACGCGGCCTCCCTGGCCAACGTAACGTACCGCTTCAGCGCGCCGGATACTGACGATGTGGATACGGCCTTGCGCGTCATTGCCGACCACAGCCGCGCCGTCGCCTTTATGATTGCCGACGGTATCCTGCCCTCCAACGAGGGCCGCGGCTACGTGCTGCGCCGTCTCATCCGCCGCGCCCTGCGCTTTGGCACGCTCATGGGTATGCACGAGGCCTTCCTTTACAAAACCGTGGGCAAGGTGGTGGAGGTTATGGGCGAGGATTATCCCGAACTGCGTGAAAACGCCAGTTTCCTCACCCGCGTGGTCTTTGAGGAAGAAAATCGCTTCCGCGCCACTCTGGACAAGGGCCTGGCCCTCCTTGACAGCGAACTTGCCGCCCTGGCGGCGCGGGGTGAGAGTGTCATTCCGGGTGAGGCGGCTTTCCGTCTCAACGATACCTACGGCTTCCCCCTGGACATTGTCACCGACGTGGCCCGCAAGCGCGGTTTTACCGTGGACGAAGAGGGCTTTGCCGCGCATATGCACGAGCAGCGAGCCCGCGCCCGCGCCGCGTGGAAGGGTTCGGGCGAAAAGGATCTTGCCGGGCGCTTCAAGGCGCTTTTGGAAGAGGGCCTGGAATCCGAATTTGTGGGCTACAACTGCCTGCGCTGTTCCTCTCGCCTGGCGGCACTTTTGGATGAAGACTGCCTGCCCACGGAAAGGCTTGCGGCAGGGCAGAAGGGCTACGCCGTTTCCAGCCGCACGCCGTTCTACGGGGCCTCGGGCGGCCAGATTGGCGATACTGGCATTCTTACCGCGCCCCAAGGCCGGGCGCAGGTTACGGACACGCTAAAGCCCATGCCTTCTCTTACCGTGCAGGCCATTGAGGTGACGGAAGGAGAAATTCTGGCCGAGCAGGAAGTAGAGTTGGAAGTCACCGAAGGCCTGCGCCTTGCCGCCGCCCGCAACCATTCCTGCACGCATCTTTTGCAGGCCGCCCTGCGCAAGGTGCTGGGTACGCACGTGCATCAGGCCGGTTCGTCGGTTTCGCCGGAACATTTGCGCTTTGATTTCACGCACATCGCGGCCATGACACCCGAAGAAATCGCCGCCGTGGAGCGCGAGGTCAACGCCATGATTCTGGCCGATTACCCGGTTTCCACCCGCGTCATGGCGCACGACGAAGCCATGAAGAGCGGGGCCATGGCCCTGTTCAACGAAAAATACGGCGACAGCGTGCGCGTGGTGAGCATGGGCGCCCAAGGCGAAGAGCCTTGTTCTCTGGAACTTTGCGGCGGAACGCATCTTTCGCGCACAGGCCAGGCCGGGAGCTTTGTCATCCTTTCCGAAAGCGGCGTGGCCGCGGGCGTGCGCCGCATTGAGGCCGTTTCCGGCTGGAAGGCCTATGAGCTTATGACGGAACGCCGCGCTGCGCTGAATGCCCTTTCCTCATCGCTCAAGGTGCGCGCCGCGGAACTCCCTGCCAAGGTGGACGCGTTGCAAAAGGAAGTGAAGGCCCTGCGTAAAGAGCTGGAAAAGGTACAGGCCGCAAACCGTGGCGATCTTCTCTCCGGTGCGGAAGACATAGGCGGCGTCAAGGTACTCACCGCCAAAGTTGGGAACATGAACGTCAAGGCCCTGCGCGAAGTCATGGACGATGTGCGCTCCAAACTGCCTTCCGGCGTGGCCTGCCTCACCGCCGAGGACGGCGGCAAGGTGCAGATGATTCTCTACGTTTCCAAAGACTTGCACGCACGTTTCACCGCGCCGGCGCTCATTAAAGACGTGGCCGCGGCCATCCAGGGTTCCGGTGGCGGTCGCCCGGATCAGGCCCAGGCCGGCGGTACGAATCCAGAGGGCGTGGAAGAGTCCTTCCGCGTACTCAAAGGCAGAATTCGGGGCTAGCGGCCCAGTTCTTTCCGGCGGATGAGGCTTCAGGCTTTCACTTCTGTTTTTTTCGTCGGGCTTAAGCCTCGCATGAAGTGATTTGCGGAAGCCTTCCGTGTCTTCATTTCTGAAAAGTTTTCTCAAACGCCGGACGTTGTTTAGAGCAATGAGCGAGGATGCGATCGGGTTTTGCCCGTTGCGCAGGATTCGGGCAAGAGGCAGGGGATCCGGACGGATCGAAAAGTCCCTAAGCCACGGGCGCGCCGTTGGGGGCGTTGCTAGTCAGCAAATCCAGCTTTCCATCCTTTTCGGCGGTGAGAATCATGCCCTGAGATTCCAGGCCGCGCAACTTGCGAGGCGGGAGGTTTGCCACAACCACCACCTTGCGGCCTACGAGTTCTTCTGGCTTAAACCAAGCAGCGATGCCGGAGACGATTTGCCGGGCTTTCTCCTCGCCTAAGTCTACGTCGAAGCGCAGGAGCTTGTCGGCCGAGGGATGCTTTTCCGCGGTAAGAATAGTCCCCACGCGCAGATCCAGCTTCTGGAAGTCGGCAAGGTCAATGGTCGGCCTAGGAGCGATGGCTTTGGCGCTGTTTTTCTTACTCTCTGTGCCCTTTTCGGGCTTCCCGGTCTTGAACACGCTTTTTTCCTCTGGGCTATCCTTTGGCATTTCAAGGCGGGGAAAGAGGTTGGAGGAAGCCGCCGTTTCCGCATCGCTACGCAGGTGTATGCGGTACTTCAGCACATCGTTCAGCGCCGCTTCGGAAAATTCGCCCTGAGGACGCCCGAGCTGACTTTGTAGGGTGGCGGAAGAGGCAGGCATGACGGGCCAGACAAGATAAGCCACCTTGTACATGTTCTCAAGCAATGTACGGATCACCGTACCCAGGCGTTGTGTCTCTCCGGCCCTGGCAAGGTTCCACGGCGCCTGCTCGTCCACATATCTGTTCATGGCGCGAACGGGCGCCCACAGGACTTCCAGCGCCTGAGAGAAGTGCATATCTTTAAAGAGTTGGATGTAGTCCGCGGCGGAAGTATCGGTAAGTTCCGAGAGAGCGTCGTCCACCTCCGTGGGATCTCCCAGGGGCGGGATCTTGCTCTGGAAGTACCTGGCGTTCATGGAGAGTACGCGGCTGAAGAGGTTGCCAAGGTCGTTGGCAAGGTCGGCGTTGATGCGAGTGGTAAGGGCTTCCGCGGAATAGGAGGCATCGGAACCGAAGTTCATTTCTCGCAGGAGGAAGTAGCGGAAGGCGTCCAGGCCGAAGTGTTCGGCGGCGCGTAAGGGATCCACCACGTTGCCGAGAGATTTGGACATCTTGGTATCGCGCGCCAGCCAGTAACCGTGTACGTTGAGGTGCCGGTAGAGGGGAAGTTCCGCGGCCATGAGAATGGTTGGCCAGAAAATGCCGTGCGGCTTGAGAATATCCTTGGCCACAAGGTGTTCTCCGGGCCAGTACTTCTCGTAGGCACCATCCGCCTTGCCTTCGTTTTCCGGCCAGCCCAGAGCCGTGATGTAGTTTGCCAGGGCGTCGAACCAGACATAGCTTACATAGTCCCTGTCAAAGGGGAGTTCAATGCCCCAGGTCAGGCGGGTTTTGGGTCTGGATACGCACAAATCCTCCAGCACGCCGCCCTCAAGCATGGCAAGGGTTTCCTTTCGGTAGCGTTCCGGTCGGATGAAGTCGGGGTGATCAAGGATGTACTGCTTGAGTTTCTCCTGATAGTTCGACATCTTGAAAAAATAATTCTTCTCGCTGATGAATTCCGGCCTAGTCAAGTGCTGGGGGCAAAGCCCATCCACAAGCTCCTTTTCCGTGTAGAAGCGTTCGCAACCGTAGCAGTAATGGCCGCCGTATTCGCCAAAGTAGATGTCTCCCTTGTCGTAAAGGCGTTGAAAAAGGGCCTGCACGGCCTTTTTGTGTGCCGGATCCGTGGTGCGGATGAAGCCGTCCGCCTCGATGTTGAGCCGTGGCCAGAGGGCGCGAAAGACGCCGGAAATATCGTCCACAAAGTCCTGTGGAGTTTTGCCCGCAGCCGCGGCGGCCTTGACGATCTTATCGCCGTGTTCGTCGGTACCTGTCTGCATGCGGGCGTCTTCCCCAAGCATACGGTGGAAGCGCTTCAGAGTATCGGCCACGATGGTGGAATAGGCGTGACCGAGGTGCGGGCGGGCGTTGACGTAATAAATGGGCGTGGTGATGTAGTAGCTTTTCACGGCTTGACTCCGGAAGACGTTTTTATGTTCGGTCGCCCTGAGGACTCGGGTGCCTGGGAATTTTCGTGGTCGTGGGAGTGTGCGGCGAAAGTCGCTTCCTCTTCCAGCCCGTCAAGAGAGGCCAGATCGTCCTCAAGAGTTTCGGGCGTGGTGGAAATAAACATGAGCGGCGCGGGCTTCGGCTTGGCCTCGCGTTCACTCTGCGGATTTGAGCTTTCACCGCGACTGGGCCTGAGCGCCTGCCATTCCTCAAGGGTCAGTTCCTTTTCTTGGCCATCGTCGGTGTGAACCGTTATGGAATTGCGGAACAGATTGCTTCTGAACACGCGCAGGGCGCCTTCCGATGTCTGGTACGTCTTGCCCAGCCTTGGACATGAGCGGTGGAAGGCGTCGTAGTTTTCCTGCTCATAGCTCAGGCAACAGAGCAGACGACCGCAGATGCCGGAAATCTTGGTGGGATTGAGGAAGAGGTTCTGCTCCTTGGCCATTTTGACGGTCACGGGCGCGAAGCTATGCAAGTAACGTCGGCAACAGCAGACCATGCCACAGTTGCCCACGGCGCCAAGCATCTGGGCTTCGTGGCGGACGCCGATCTGTCTGAGTTCAATGCGTGTGTGGTACTGGCGCACGAGATCTTTGACCAGTTCGCGAAAGTCAATGCGCGTAGGGGCGGTGAAGAAGAAGATCATCTTGCTCCGGTCAAAGAGGATTTCCACATCCACAAGCTTCATATCAAGCCCGCGGTGGTTGATGCAGTCCTGGCAGAAACTCTGTGCCTCACGGGCAAAGGCGAGGTTTTCCTGGTTTCTGGCTTCTTCTTCTGGTGTGGCGCGGCGAGCCTGAGGTAACGCCTCTGCCTCCTTCGGAGCATTGAATTCCTCTTCCATGCCATGAGCGCTGAGCTTCGAGTTGAGTTGTACTGCGGCGTTGGTCTTGCGCAACGCGTGTTCCATATCTTCGTTCCAGGGGCGTTGCCAGGTCACGAGACCGCAGGAGAGGCCATGATCCGTTGCGGCTATGGCATAGCTCCCAGTGGAAACAGGGCCGTCTCCATCCTCCGCGTATTCGTGAACGCAGGCGAGCGCTGGTCTATGAGGGTTGAAACGTATGCCGAGAATTTGTTTCATATCTTTATCGCTGTGAAAAATTTCGGGTCGGCCTGAGCGGAGTAGTGTACCGCTTCCCACCGCGCACGATGTGCTTGTTTATTTTTTGCCATCCTGGCCGCGCTGTCAACCGACCATGAGCGAGAGACATTCACATTTTCAATGAAATTCACACTTCAACCATCTGAAATAAAAAGCAAAACTTGCGGAAAAACAACAGAAAAGTGCCTCGCTATGAGTGAGGCAAAATTTACTTTTCTGTTGACATGCATCGGGACGAAGTCGTGGCGACAAAGGCCTGACTCTGTATGAAGCGAAAGGAACCTTGCGCACCCTTGGCGGCGGGGAATAATAATAAGCCCATTCTTGCAACACCTCCCCTCGAAAGAGAAAAGCGCAGGCTTCCTTTATTCAGGGGGAGCTGTCAGTTCGCGTGCAAAAACTCCCTCATCGGCGGTTTCAAACTTTTTGGTGACACGGATATCCGAGAGGTAGAGCGTGACCGCGGCGGCCCTTGCTCACGCGGGCGAAGGCAGAAACAGGGCAGTCAAGGTCAGGTGAGGCTAAGCGGAGAAGAAAGCGCACGGAAAAATCCTGTGGATTTTATCTTTAAAATTAAAGGATTGCCAGAAGTTTTCAGTGGCGAGCTTTCAGCTCCGCGCCAGTGGTATCCGTTCGATCCGTTCCTTCCGTCTCCTGAGTTTCTTTCTCTCTTCGGCCAGAAAGGATCCGGTCACCGAGGTGGGGTTGGTCATGAGTTCTTCGGGTGTGCCAGCAGCCAGGATGGAGCCGCCGTTTTCGCCGCCTCCCGGGCCTAAGTCGATGACATGATCTGCGGCCATGATGACATCGGTATTGTGTTCAATGACCACTACTGTGGCCCCGCGATCCACCAGGTTGTGCAGAACGGAAATGAGCTTGCCCACTTCGTGCATATGCAGGCCTGTAGTAGGTTCATCAAGGATATACAGTGTGCGTGGCAGGGATTTCTTGCCCAGTTCGCGGGAAATTTTGATGCGTTGGGCCTCCCCCCCGGAAAGCGTAGTGGCGGACTGCCCAAGCCGCATATAGCCTAAGCCCACGTCTTCCAGCACGCTGAGGCGGCGTTCTAGGGCAGGATAGCTGGAAAAAAAGACCCTCGCCTCGCGCACGGTGAGATCGAGTACCTCGGAGATGTTCAGATCCTTGTAGCGCACTTCCAGGGTTTCAGCGTTGAAGCGACGGCCCTTGCACACGTCGCAGGTGACGAAGATATCGGGCAAAAAGTGCATTTCCACGCGGATTTGCCCATCGCCTCTGCAGGTGTCGCAACGCCCGCCGGAAACGTTGAAGCTAAAGCGGCTTGCCGTGTAGCCGCGTTTTCTGGCGTCTGACGTCAGAGCAAAGATCTTGCGGATGTCGTCGAAAATCTTGGTATAGGTGGCGGGGTTGGAACGAGGGGTGCGACCGATGGGAGTCTGGTCGATGGAAACAATGCGCTCAATTTCGTCAAGCCCGGTCACACCCTTGAGTGGCCCGGGCTGTTCGGTGCGTAGCCCGCAGTGCGCGGCCACGCGGCGGTAGAGCGTGTCCAGTACAAGAGAACTCTTGCCGGAACCTGAAACTCCCGTCACGCAGGTGAGGGCGCCTAGGGGGATGGCGCAGTCGATATTTTTGAGGTTATTGGTGGTCACGCCGTGGAGCGTGAGGAATTTTTGGGCGTGGCGGCGCTTTTCCGGCACGGGAATGACAAGATCCCCACGCAGGTACTGGGCCGTGAGAGAATCGGAATCCCGCAGAAGTTCGGGCACAGATCCGTGGAAGACCAGCCTTCCGCCCTGTGTACCGGAACCCGGACCCATTTCCAGTACCGTATCCGCCTCGCGTATGGTGGCCTCATCGTGTTCCACCACAAGCACGGTATTGCCACGCTTCTGTAGGCTTCGCAGGGTGCGGAGAAGGCGCTCATTGTCGCGCGGGTGCAGGCCTATGGAGGGTTCGTCCAGAACGTAGGTCACGCCAACAAGGCCTGAACCGAGCTGAGAGGCCAGGCGTATGCGCTGGGCTTCGCCGCCGGAAAGCGTGAGCATAGAGCGACCAAGGGTGAGGTATTCCAGCCCCACGTTGACCATGAAGCCTAGGCGGTGGGTGAGTTCCTTGACAAGCGGTTCGGCAATGACGGCATGGCGACCGGTGAAGCGGCGCTCTTCCACCCATGCCAGGGCTTTTTCAATGGAGAGAGAGCAGAACTCCTCAATGTTCAGGCCGTCCACGCGTACGGAGAGCGCCTCGCCGCGCAGGCGCGTACCGTGGCAGGTGGGGCAGGGCACATCGCGGCTGTAGCGGCCCAGGATTTCGCTCCAGGCATCCCCGCGTTTCATGCGCTGTTCCAAAAGGTACATCACACCGGGCCAATGCGCGGTGGAAAGGCTTTCCGATCCGCCCTCGCGGCTCAGACTTGTGCCGCCAAGGTAGTTGCGGCGCAGACTCCCGGTGCGCGTAACGCCTCCGGACTCCCCGTAGAAGAGAGCCTTGCGCGCCTTGTCGGAGAGTTTCTTGAGCGGTGTGTCAAGTGTGAAGTCCTGACGGCTGGCCAGGGCTTCCAGAGCCTTGACCACTTTGGCCATGAAGTAGGGCGAGGAAAAGGGAGCCAGCGCTCCCTTGCGCAGGGAGAGGTCTTCGTTTGGCGCGATGAGTTCTTCGGAAAAGGCCGCCACAGTGCCTATGCCTAGGCACTGCGGGCAGGCTCCGGCGGGACTGTTGAAGGAAAAGAGCTGAGGCGAGGGCACGGGCGTTGTCGCGTGGCACCTGGGGCACACGGAATCCGTGGAGAAGACAAGGTCTTCCTCTCCTGGTCTGGAAACGAGGATCCTGCCTTTGCCCCAGTGCAGGGCGAGTTCCACGGAATCGTTGAGGCGGGTGCGCATATCGTCCTTGATCACGAGCCTGTCCACCACAAGGTCTACGCTGTGCTTTTTGTTCTTGTCCAGTGCAGGGACAGAATCAAGGTCATACACCTGCCGCTCTTCGCCCAGTGTGCCCACACGCACACGCACAAAACCTTCGGCCTTGAGTTTTTTGAAGCGTTCCACGTGCGTGCCCTTTTGCAGTTCCACCAGTGGAGCCAGAAGAAGAACTCTTTCGCCCTGAGGCAGGGCCATGACGGCGGCCACAATTTCGTCCGAGGCCCGCGCCTCGATGAGAGCGCCGCAGTGCGGGCAGTAAACCTTGCCCAGGCGGGCATAGAAGACGCGCAGAAAGTCGTAGACTTCCGTCACTGTACCCACCGTGGAGCGCGGGTTGTGTGTGGTACTCTGCTGTTCCAGGGAAATGGCCGGTGAAAGGCCCTCAATCTTGTCCACAAGGGGCTTGTCCATTTTGGGCAGAAACATACGCGCGTAGGTGGAGAGCGATTCTACATAGCGGCGCTGCCCTTCGGCGTAAACGATATCAAAAGCCAGGGTGGACTTGCCCGAACCGGAAGGCCCGCACACCACCACGAGTTCGTCGCGAGGAATATCTACATCGACGTTTTTGAGATTGTGCTGGCGCGCTCCTTCTATGTGAATACAGGCGCGGGGATTTTGCGTGGAAGTAGTCATGGCTGTCCTTGGAAGCGCGAGATTTCAGAAGAAGAGAATCATGAACATATGCGACTTCAAAATAAGCCAGGACGGGGGGAACTGGCAAGAACGGGAAGGCAGGAAGAACGTTAACTTTTGAAAGTAAATGATGTCAAAGAGTTACTTGTTTTTTCCTGGTGAATAGTTATCAACTTAACTTCATGATTATCTTTACTTGCGTATTTTTTAGGGTAAAATGCAAAAAATTTGCGTGGAGGTATTGGCAATGACGGTAAAGAGAGAAGAGGGTAAGCGAGTGACGTTTCGTATTCCTGACAGGCTTTTTGAAACCTTCGAAAAGTTGAAGGGGCAGATGTGCAAGACGTATGCTGAAATCGTCTTCGATGAGCTTATGAATTACGAAAAAACGATAAAAATTCTTTTGTATGATAATAAACTGAAGAATATTTCTTTGCCAGGAAAAAGAAGATCTTTTTTTATATATAAAAAAGACGATGAAAAAATAAAAATTATGTCTAAAGAATTAATGAGGACAAAAGATGTGATTTTTTTTGCAATAGCAGTACATTTTGTGATGTATAGAGAGCATTCTGATAATCGATGGCAGAAGGATAACATTTCTACACTACAGAAAAAGGTAAAAATTGCAGATGAATACTGTTCGCGGTTGACCTACTGGATGGATGCGCGACCTGAAATACCGGAAGAGCTGAAAAGTTTTCCTGAGCTACAGCAATACTTTTCCGAGGATAATATTCTTGAAAACGTTTTTGGCCTGGAGATCGTTGCGGATAACGCGCTCATGAGGTTTGAGGAAGGTCTCAAATGCTTGCAAATGAGGTTGAAACTGGCAAAAGCCGGAAGGGAAAAGACATGAACATAACGTCGCACGCGGAGAAACGTATGAAACAACGCGGGATTTCGGCAGAAGTACTGGCGCTGGTCGAAGTTTTCGGAACACCTGTGCGGGCAGATCGCGACGTGCAAGGGCTGAGAATCCCCAACAAGGTCATTTCCGAAACGATAGAAATCTTATCCAGATGTCGGGACACCGTGTTTGCGACAGATAAGGCGATGGATAGGCTGATCACGGTGTTTCATACGGAGAAAGAGAAAAAGGTCATGCTGTAGCAACGTAGACGGAGAGGATGGTAGAAATGGTCAGCGCTATCTTTTTTTTAGTTATTTTACTTATCGCAATAATTCCTATCTTTACGATGCCAGGGAAGCGGAACGAGTCGCCCGCAGACTTTCGGGACACGTCCGAAGATGAAACGCAGAGAGAAAAGGAAAGCGGTTCGGATGAAATTGCCGCTCTGAACAAAACCACGAGGGATGCGCAGGGCGGAGTGGGAACAAGTACACCTGAACAGAAGGTTACCCGCATTGATATTCGCCAGTGTAGCCATTATAAAGAAGCGCTGAAAACTGTTCTAAATTTTTCGATCCCCGTGGTAGAAATTCCGGAGAATCTTGGATCCAGAGATAAAGCGATTCGAGAAGGGGATGTGTCTGTACCAGTTCAAACTACAGCTTCGATCTGCAAAGACGCCAGTGCAATTCAAGTTGCAATCAATGCACGAAAAATTGAACAATGTTTTCATTTTACCAGAATCGAAAATATCAAAAATATTATGAGTTATGGACTATTATCAAGAAGAAAACTTAGGAGTATGAATATTCATACTTATTATAATGATTATAACCGCTACGATAATGTTCTTGATGGTATTTGTATTTCGATTTCGTGGCCTAATTATAAAATGCTTTATTCTTTAATGATGAAGAACCCTGAATATAGATGGGTTATTATAGAAATATCTCCAAAAATATTATACGAAAAGAAATGTTTATTTAATGAAACAAATGCTGCAAAAAAAAGATGCTCAAGCATAAATCGCAGAGATCGTCAGGGAATAAGCGCTTTCACGAAACTGTTTTACAATGGTGATGTTTCTAAGTATCCTATTGACCCACAGGCTGAAGTCTTATGCCTCAATGATATTGAGCTGTCGTATTTCAATAGATTTTACGTGCAAGATTACAAGAGCTTGATGGCCATTGAACGATATTCTTCCCGTGTCGCAGTCGAATTCAATCAATGTTTTTTTGCACCGCGGTTTGACTATAAGGAGTGGAATAATGGCAGAGCGTCCAGTGTTTATTTCGACTGAAAAAGGCTTTCCGTTGGAAAAAATGGTAATCTTCACATGGCATCCCGGATTGTCAAAAGAACAGAAGCGGCAGTCGATAAGGAGTTTGCATACCGCAGCAGCAAAAGAAGAGGGAAGTTTACTCGTTGAAAAGATATTGGAAATTTCTACAAAGTCTGAAGAGCCTGTTGGAAGGAAGGCAAGCGCTTTTAATTTGGAGATGGATTATGGACACGGAAGATATTCTGTTGAAAAGATATTTCAAGCAGGAAAAATCTTTGAACAAGGAGGACCCTATGCGGATATATTGGAAAAATCTTCCTTAGAAGCAAAACAGGATGAGCGGCTAAAAAAGAGTGGATCATTAAAATCTTTTAGATTTGGCGATAATGACGAGTGGCCATTAAATCCTGAAACAGCTTTTTATGACTGGTTGTATATTAGAGCATTGCTTGATAAAATGAACTATGAAATAATGAAAAAATTAGTCCAATTTGATGCGTTTTCGGATATAGAGTTCAATCCACAGAAGTCTGTCAATTGTCAAGCAAGATCTGCGGCTCTTTTTGTATCTTTATATAAGAAATATTACGGTGATATGAAAAAAATAAGATTAATACATGCAGATCGTGAAGCGTTCATTCGGCTCTATCCGAAAAGGGAACATGAGATTAAAAAACGTAAAAGGGATGAATCGCTTTCACTGCTCGAGTCTCCGAAGTGCTGAACTTGCTCTCTCAGTTTCTGGCGGGTTGATACAGGAGGCTGATGCGCCGCGTCACCTTCTCGTAATACGGGTCGTGTTCGTCCAGTGTTACGGGGCGGGAACGGCGTTCTCTGACACGTGCCAGAATCACATCAAGTTTGCGCATCTGGCGCAGTTTTTCCGCTTCATCCTGACAATCCTCCAGGAGATCCAAAAGGTTCTCGATTTCTCTGCGTTCAGCTATTTCAGGTGGAACATAACCCGCGTTCCTGAGTACTTTGAAAGCCATGCGCAAGTCCGCGGGAATGCGGCTGTCGTCTTCAAGTATGAGCGGTCGTCCTTCCCCAGGGAGATGGTCGAAGGTTCCTTCCTCCATGGCTTTAACAATGCGTCTTTCGGCCAGATCGGCCATGAAGTGAAGAAAGTCCTCCGCCATGGTAATCTCTCCGCGCTCAAGAAATATTCATTCATAGTTAGAGTTTAGCCTTGTTCATCCAGTCTCTGCCCGTGGTACTCACGGTACGCAATCCACACAGAAAGCGCAAGTGTACGCGTCTTGCTTTTTTTTGCCTCTTCCGCTATCTTTCTTTCGATACTGAGACGGGAGAGAGGCCATGCTTGCCTACATTGAAGGCCGCGTTCTTGAACGCACCGAACAGAGTTGCCTTTTGGTCACTGCCGGGGGGCTTGGGTATGAACTCTTTCTGCCGGAATACACCCTTGCCTCCCTGCCGCGTTCGGGCGAGACGGTTGCCTTTTATACCAGTCTCATTGTGCGGGAAGACTCGCAGGAACTCTTCGCTTTCCCCACCTTTGAGGAGCGGCAGACGTTTAACCTGCTCCTCGGTATCAATCGCGTGGGAGCGCGTACGGCCCTTGCCATACTTTCGCTCTACCGACCGGGAGATCTGCGTCGAATTGTGACCGAAAATGATACCACGGCGCTCACTCATGTGCCCGGCATCGGCAAGAAGACGGCACAGCAGATCTTTCTGGAACTTCAGTATAGGCTGAAGCCAAGCTCTCCCGCCATTTCGCTACCTTCGGTCGGGGCTTCTTCCGTGTATCGTGATGCGCTTACCGGCCTTACCAACCTTGGCTACGATGAAGAAAGCGCGGCCAGGGCGCTCAGGGAGGTTCTTGGCGAAGAAGCGAATCTCAGCGTGGGCGAGGCCCTGCGCAAAGCTCTCAGACTTTTGGGCAAGGGGAAGCGCTAAATGGTGGAAATTCCACAAAAAAACACTTTGCCGGACAGTGGCGATGAAAGTATTCGTCCGCAACTTCTCAAGGATTTCATCGGTCAGGAAGAACTTCGTGCCAATCTCCGCGTCTACCTTGATGCGGCTAAGGAGCGCGGCCAGGCTATGGATCATGTGCTTTTCTACGGCAATCCTGGTCTGGGCAAGACCACACTTGCGCGGATCATGGCCTCGGAACTCGGCGTGAACCTTGTCACCACTTCCGGTCCGGTGCTGGAGCGCAGCGGCGATCTCGCCGCCATTCTCACCAATCTTTCCTGGCATGACATTCTCTTTGTGGACGAAATACACCGTATGCCAACCAACGTGGAAGAAGTGCTTTATCCGGCCATGGAAGAATTCACCCTTGATCTCATCATCGGGCAGGGTCCGGCGGCCCGCACCGTAAAGATAGATCTTGAACCTTTCACTCTTGTGGGAGCCACTACGCGCCTGGGGCTTCTCTCTTCGCCTCTGCGCGATCGTTTTGGCATCATCAACCGCCTGGAATTTTACACGCCGGAAGAACTGGCCCGCGTAGTGGAGCGTTCGGCGCGCATTCTGGGTGTGGAAGTCACGGTAGAGGGCGCGCTGGAGATAGGCCGTCGCGCCAGGGGCACGCCGCGCATCGCTAACCGCCTTTTGCGTCGTGTGCGCGACTTTGCCGCTGTGTACGGTCAGGGTGTGGTGGATGATACGCAGGCACGGGAAGCCCTCGCCAGACTGGATGTGGACGAGGCAGGGCTGGACGATATGGATCGCAAAATTCTTACCATACTCATCGACCATTTCGGCGGTGGACCCGTGGGTGTTAAAACCTTGGCCGTGGCTTGCTCCGAGGAAATCCGCACTATTGAGGACATCTACGAACCCTACCTCATACAGTGCGGCTTTTTGAATCGCACCCCACGTGGTCGCGTGGCTACGCCCAAGGCCTATCGACACCTTAACAGGCCTGGAGTCATCGGGCAGGGGAGCCTTCTGCCGGATTGAACGCAGAATGCCGAGGAAAGCAAAAAACACAGCTTTAGCAACAACCCAAGAAAGCGCAATTTTTTTTAAAAACCTGCGAGGCATGGTTAACTTCGCGATAAAGCACGGCGCCCCGCGTCTAAGGAGAAGGATATGGCCGAGACTCAAGCGCGTGTGGAACTTCTGGCACATACGCCAGACCCGCTCTCCGTCATTTACGTCGCCTTTCGCCAGTGTTATCACGCGGGCGAAGTGGCGGATCTTTGGCCGCGTCTTCTCTCCGGTGAAGTGAGCCGCGAGAAGCAGGGCGCCTTCGTGGCCTCCGTTTTGGACTCGGGGCACATGAGTCCTCTGGAACACGCGAGTTTTACCTTTGCCCTCTCAGGAGTATCCCGTTCCCTGACGCATCAGCTCGTTCGGCACCGCATTGCCAGCTATTCCCAGCAGAGCCAGCGTTATGTGGACGCCTCCTCCGTGCCCTATGTTTTGCCGCCGACCGTGGCCGCCAACCCAAAGGCAAAGGCGCGCTTTGAGGCTTTTATGGAAGAGGCCTGCGCTGCCTATCGGGATATTAAAGCGTTGCTTGAAGAATCCGGTTGCGGGGCTTCCGCCCGTGAAGACGCCCGTTTTGTCCTGCCAAACGCCGCTGCCAGCAATATCGTGGTGACCATGAACTGTCGCGCCCTGATCAACTTTTTTGAGGAACGTTGCTGTTCTCGCGCTCAGTGGGAGATCCGCGGCGTGGCCTGGCGTATGCTCGCGCTCTGCCGTTCCGTCCTCCCCGAGGTCTTTTCTCGTGCCGGAGCGCGCTGTGAACGCTTGGGCTACTGCCCGGAAGGCGAAAAGTTCACTTGCGGTCGTTACCCCTTGCCGGAAAGGCGTTGACGTTGTTTCAAGGTGAGTGAATCCTTTCTCGCGCGTGTCCCGGCAGGAGCGGTTTTTCCAAAGTCCTGTCAAGGCGCTCATAGGTCTTTTTTTGGCGCCGCGGCGTCGGTATGCGTTCAGAAAGCGCTTGCATGGAGAATAAAATGCGTTCAAAAGGAGAAGGGGCACATCGCCCAGAGAGACCGTTATGGGTATGCTGATGTTTGTTTCCGTATTGAAGTATGAGAAGCACAATATCGATAAGGCGCTTCAGAAAGAACTTGAACGGATGCCCGCCTCCCTGCGTGAAATTGCGGGGCATGTTCTTATGGCCGGGGGAAAGCGCATCCGCCCCGTCATGACGCTTAACGCCGCACGCCTCTTTGGTGCTGAAGGCGATGATTTGTATCGGCTCTCCTGCATCCCCGAGATGGTTCATGTGGCCACACTACTTCACGATGATGTTCTGGATAACGCCGTCTCACGTCGGGGAGTGGCCACAGCGCATACTCTTTACGGAACAACGCAGGCCATACTCGCGGGGGACGCTCTTCTTGCCATGGCCAGTCATCGTACAGCGGAATTTGGCATTCCCGCGCTCCTCACCTGTATTTCCGAAGCCGTGGTCATGACGGCGGCCGGCGAAGCGCGGGAAATGGCGTTGCAACACTCCCTGTCCCATGGCATGGAGGAATACAAACGTATCATTGCGGGCAAAACGGGCTGGCTCATCAAAGGTGCCTGTCACCTGGGTGCACTCTTTGCCGGAGCTTCAGAATCCGAGGCAGAGGCGATTTCCGAGTACGGTCTGAACCTTGGCATAGCCTTCCAAATTGTGGATGACGCCCTGGACTTTGCCGATCCCGCCGTCACGGGAAAGCCCGCGGCGGGTGATCTCATGGAGGGAAAACTCACTCCACCCATCATGAAGTATATGGAATTTCTTCCGCATGTGGATCAGGGTGCCTTCCGGGAAAAATTCAGCGCTGGAGCCTTTACCCCCGAAGATCGGGAGAGCATCGCCGCGGATATACGCCGCCTTGGTTTTGACGCTGAGACGCGCGCTCTTGCCGACGTCTATCTGGATAAGGCGGCGGAATGCCTTGACACGGTGCGTCGTAGCGGCTTACCGCACAAAATTTTTCAGGAAGCGCTCTGCTTTGTGCGCCGCCGTTCTTCCTAGAGCATTTTCAGTTGGGAACTTGTATGGTTTCCAAGCGTATGCAGTGGCGTTTCGTGGAAAAAGTACATTTTTCCACCCAGTTTGGCGCCGGGCGTTTTTTTCAAATACTTTTTCAATCCACTCCAGACGCACACCTTGCGCTTCGCCCCAGTTCCGTGCCAGACCGCACGAAGCGAATGGACAACACTCGGAAAGAACCCGGGCAAAGTCCACAAACAGCTTTCAGAGTCTGATATGGCCTATTTTCGCATAGTATCCTCTCAACTTGCAAGCATGGGTAAACTCTTCAACCGAGATGAGGACTGGGGTATCCTCATCATGGCGGATCCGGATGCCCTCGCGAGCGCTCTGGCTCTCAAGCGTCTCATGCGCGACCGCGTGCGCAGTGTTAGCATCGCCTATGTGAACAGGATTTCACGACCAGACAATCTCGCCATGATCCGTTATCTGCACATCCCGGCACTTCACTGGAAACCGGAACTTCAGGGGACGATTCAGCGTTTTGCCATGGTGGATTCCCAGCCTGAACACAGCCCCTTCTTCCCCGACGTGGAATATTCCCTTCTTATAGATCATCATCCCCCGCAGGGCACAGGGCGGGAAGAAAGTTCGAAGAGCGCGACGACAAGGGGGCGGGAAGACGGGCGCGTCCTTTTTCGCGATATACGGCCCAGCTACGGGGCGGTAAGTACCATGATGACCGAGTATCTCTACGGCGCCGGCATACGCCCGGGGCATCGCCTTGCCACAGCGCTTCAGTACGGCATTCGCACGGATACCGGAACCTTTGCCCGTCACTGCACGGAGATTGACCTTCGCGCCTATCAATATCTTGGTCGTTTTGCAGATGCGGCCATTTTGGAACAGATATTGCGAAGTGAATATCTGCCCGGGTGGCTTCCCTATTTTTCCAGGGCCATTGAGAGCATGAAGGACTGTGGGCGCGGGAGTTTTGCCTGGCTTGGCTCTGTGGCAAGCGCCGATCTTCTTGTGGTGGTGGCGGATTTTTTCCTCAAAGTACACGGAATGCACTGGATTGCGGTGTGCGGAAAGAGCCGGGGACGTCTGGTGGTCATCTTTCGCGGCGGTGATGAACGTATGGATTTGGGCGCCGTGGCTTCTCTGACCTTTGAAGGGTTTGGCTCAGGGGGTGGTCATGCAGCCATGGCCAGGGCGGAAATGGCCCTTGCGGACGTGCCAAGGAGTGAAAAAGACGCGGAAGACTTCACCTTTCGTCGCGTTCGGGATGCTTTTGAGAGTTGTCGCAAAGGCGGGAGAGGGGCGCGGAAGACGGAGGGAGCAAAAAGGCGGAAGGCGGAGAAGACGGAAGCAGGGGATTAAAGGGACGCTGAAGGCGGGCTACCAGCCCACACGCGTACACGAGAATATCATCTGCCAGATATTGCCGATGTGGGCGTTGCGCATGGGGCAGTCTGAATCTTCGTTGAGCTTTTTCAGCCGATCCAGGGTTTCTTGTTCCCGTGCGTGACTGAAGACTTCCACGGGCAAACCGAAGCGGTGTTCATCGGTCATGATGCGGCGGCTCAGATTGAAGCGCCGACGCACAAGGGTGAGCAGTTCATCATCGATGGTGTCTATTTCTGCCCGCAACTTTTCGATTTCCTTTTCCTTTGCATCCATCTTTGGCGCTTCCTTATAAAAAAGTGGCACTGCATTTTCATTATGTTCTGCAAGTGTCGCGGCGCTGTCAAGGGCGTTTTGGACAATCCGCAAAGGTGCCCGGAAAAATTCCTTCCAAGGAGAACGTTTCCCGCTTATTTTTTCTTGAGCTCCAGGAAGGGATAACATAATATTTCCATACCGCCCACGATTTCATGAAAGGGACTGTGTTGCGTAGCGGAGGGTGGGAAGTGTATGTTCATGAAGCGACAGCGCGTGCGGCTGGTCTATAAAGACTTCTTCGCAAAAAGTTCATTTTAAAGAAGAGATTAAAGGCCCTTGGCTCTGCAGGGAGCGCATATTCGGCAGGCGAGGAAAGAACGATATTTCCGCCTGTTCCGGATTCGGCTTTTCAGGGAAGCATCCATGCTTGAAAGTAGGTTACAGGAACGGACGCTGGGACGGATACTTGATGAAACCGTCCGCCGATTTCCCGAGAGAGAAGCTCTCGTCCAGAGAGAACACGGCGCCCGTCAGACCTGGAGCGAATTTGCCGCCAGCGTGGACGTTCTGGCCAAAGGACTCATGGCTCTTGGCATTGAGCCTGGCGAGAAGCTGGCGCTTTGGGCAACCAATGTGCCTAACTGGGTGACTCTCATGTTTGCTACGGCGCGTATTGGAGTCACACTTCTGGCCGTGAACACCAATTACCGCGACAGCGAACTCGCTTATCTCCTGCGGCAGTCTGAGTGCGAGACCTTTGTGTGCATCGATGGTTTTCTCGACTACGACTATATGGCCGCGCTCTACCGTGTGATACCGGAACTCAGGAAACAGACGCCGGGCGATCTGCACAGTGAACTCTTTCCGCACCTGCGAAGGGTTTTGAATCTTGGAGACACATCTCATCCCGGCATCCTGCCTCTGCCTGAAGTTCTGGCTCTGGCTGGCACTGTTTCAGACGCGGCCTATGAAGAGCGCAAGGCGGGCGTCTCGGCTCATGATGTAGTGAATATGCAGTATACTTCGGGAACCACGGGCTTTCCAAAAGGGGTTTTGCTCACCCATATCAACATCGGTTATAACGGCTATTGCATAGGCAGACGCGAGGAACTCACGGAAAACGATCGCGTGGCCATTCCGTTGCCGCTTTTTCACTGTCTGGGTTGCGTGGTTGGGGTGCTGGCCTGCGTATCCCATGGGGCCACTATGGTCATCCTGGAAACCTTCTCTCCGGAACGGCTCATGGCTACCATCCAGGAAGAAAAGTGTACGGTCATGTACGGGGTTCCTTCGACCTATGTATCCATGCTTGGGCATCGGCGCTTCCCGCAGTACGATTTTTCCAGCCTGCGCGCTGTACTCATGTCCGGCTCCGTGTGCCCCGAGCCGCTCGTCCGCGAGGTGATGGCTTCCTTGCGGGTGGATACGGTAATCATTCCTTACGGACTCACGGAGTGTTCACCGGTGATTACTATGACCGGGGTACACGAGAGTGACGAACACCGTTGTCGCAGTGTTGGGAGGACTCTGGAGGGCATAGAGGTGGAACTGCGCGACCCTGTCTCGAACCGCGTAGTGTCCACGGGGCGGCAGGGCGAGATCTGTTGCCGCGGTTACAATGTGATGCAGGGCTATTTCCATATGCCCGAGGCTACGGCGGAAACCGTGGACAAAGAGGGCTGGTTGCACACCGGCGACCTTGGAACCATGGACGAGAGCGGCTACCTGCGTATCACCGGTCGCATCAAAGACATGATCGTGCGCGGTGGTGAGAACATCTATCCGCGAGAAATTGAAGAATTTCTTTTGCGGATGGAGAATGTACTCGATGTACAGGCTCTGGGAATACCTTCCAAGCGTTACGGAGAGGATGTGGCGGTGTTCATCATTCCAAGAGAGGGGAGGGAGCCTCGCCCTGAAGACGTGCGCGACTTCTGCCGCGGTCGCATCGCCTGGCACAAAATTCCCAGGTATGTGGCAGTGGTGAAGGAATTTCCCAGAACAGCCAACGGTAAGATCCAAAAGTTCAGGTTGCGGGAGCTGGCCGCGGATCTCTTTCCCAATGCCAAGTAAACCTTTCACTGTTTACCTTGCCGCAAGGGGCTTTGAACAGGATCTCAAGGAAGAACTCAAGGTTAACGGCGTGCGTGTGCGCGAGGCGCGGGAGCGCCTTGTTCTGGCCGATGGATTCTTTCCTGCGGCATGGGCGCAGAATATCTGGTTGGAACCTTGCTTTCTGCCGGTGACTTCCGTGGGGGATGCCGTACGTCAGCTCAAGGCAAGACAGCGAAACTGGCATCTCCATTCCGTGAATTTCCACCGCCGCGCCGCTCTTGTGGAACAGCGGCTCCCGCCGGTGAAGATCCGACTTCTGCACTTCGGCATGGCCGCGCCCGCATCGCCCTTAGGCGCGTGGACACTGTGGGATCATGATACCCTTCTGCTCTCGGCGCGATGCAGTTCCCCCTTTCCCGATGGGGAGGTTTTTTTTGAAGAAGATCGTATCCACCCACCCAGCCGCGCCTATCTCAAACTTTGGGAAGTTTTCACGTTGCTTGGAAGGCGACCGCGGGCCGGAGAACTCTGCCTCGATCTGGGGTCGGCCCCTGGTGGCTGGACCTGGGTGCTGGCTTCCTTGGGAGCGCGCGTCTTCAGTATCGACAAATCCCCCCTCGCGCCGCGGATAGCCGCTATGAAGGGTGTGGAACACTGCCTGGGCAGTGGTTTTGCCCTGGAACCGCGGACGGTTGGGCGCGTGGACTGGCTGTTTTCCGATATGGCCTGCTATCCAGAACGTTTGCTCGGCCTTGTCCATCAATGGATCGAGTCCGGGGCCGCCGCAAACTTCGTCTGCACCGTCAAACTTCAAGGACGCACGGATCACGCGGTCGTTCAGAAATTTCGCAATATTCCCGGTTCCGCGGTGATGCATCTTTTCTGCAACAAACATGAACTCACCTGGATTCGACTTGAGAAGACTTAGTGAAATGAAGTGCTGGGAAACCGCAAAATGAGGTCAGTCTGCGTTTGGAAGTTTTTTTGTGTTGAAATTTTCAGAACTTCTCTTTTGCCCATTTCCGCGACTTGACAGAATTTCTCTCTTATTCTACTGAAAAAACAAGACCTCATGCGAGGTCAAATTTTTGGGAGGCTGGATTATGACAAAAGCGGAATTGGTTGAAAAGGTTTATGCCAAGAGTGGGTTGGAAACGAAGGTAAAGTCCGAGCGGGTTCTTGACGCGGTGATCAGCGCTGTGGTGGAATGCCTCGCTTCCGGTGACTCCGTTACGTTGATGGGCTTTGGTAGCTTTAAGATCGTAAAGCGCGCTCCCCGTACGGGCCGTAATCCCCGCACCAACGAAAAGATTGATATTCCCGCGTGTTCTGTGGTGAAGTTCATTCCCGGCAAGGCGCTGAAAGAAGCCGTGAAGTAACCTTTTCCAGGAGTTTGATAAAGGCCGTCCGTGTCCGTGGGCGGCCTTTTCTCTTCTGTTTTTCATCCTTGGCTCATCCCCGAACTTTTCCAAAAGACAAGCTTCTGGGAATGTTGCATGCACAGAAAAAGACCCGTCTTCCCTGTGGAGAACGGGTCTTTCGTTTTATCGTTTGGCGAGGCTTACTTTACTTCGGTGAAGTCCGCGTCCACGACGTCGTCATCCTTTTTGCCGGCGTTTGCCTGGCCCTGCTGCCCCGCGCCAGTAGCCTGGCCGCCTTGCTGTGCCTGGGCGTTTTGGTAGAGCAGTTCCGCCAGGTTATGGGCGGCCTGGGTGAGTTCGTCGCAAGCGTGCTTAATGGCATCGGTATCCGTGCCTTCCATAACCTTTTTGAGAGCCTCTATCTTATTTTCCACGGTAGTCTTTGTGCCAAAATCTACCTTGTCTCCAAGATCCTTCAGAGATTTTTCCGTGGCATAGATGAGGTTGTCGGCCTGGTTGCGGGCTTCAATATTTTCCTGCTTCTTTTTGTCTTCAGAAGCGTGGGCCTCGGCCTCGCGCACGAGTTTGTTGATTTCGTCTTCGCTCAGGCCGGAGGAAGATTTGATTTCAATGGACTGTTCCTTGCCCGTGCCCTTGTCTTTGGCCGAGACTTTGACAATGCCGTTGGCGTCTATATCAAAGGTTACTTCAATTTGCGGAATGCCGCGCGGTGCGGCAGGAATGCCCGTGAGTTGGAAGTTGCCAAGGGTCATGTTGTCGGCGGCCATGGGGCGTTCGCCCTGTAGAACATGGATGTCCACAGCGGGCTGATTGTCCGAAGCCGTGGAGAAAACCTGACTTTTGCGGGTTGGGATGGTGGTGTTGCGGTCGATAAGTTTGGTGAACACGCCGCCCATGGTTTCTATGCCCAGGGAAAGGGGTGTCACATCGAGCAGAAGAACGTCCGTGACGTCGCCGGTGAGGATGGCGCCCTGAATGCCCGCACCCATGGCCACAACTTCATCGGGGTTCATGGAACGGTTGGGTTCTTTGCCAAAGAATTCGCCCACCCTTTTCTGCACCAGAGGCATACGGGTCATGCCGCCCACAAGGATGACTTCATCAATGTTCGAGGCAGAGAGTCCGGCGTCGGAAAGGGCCTTGCGGCAAGGCTCTATGGACTTTTCCACCAAATCCGCCACCATCTGCTCCAGTTTGGCGCGGGAGAGGGGCATCATGAGGTGCTTTGGCCCGGAGGCATCGGCGGTGATAAAGGGCAGATTGATCTGCGTTTCCAAGGAGGTAGAAAGTTCCTTCTTGGCGTTTTCCGCGGCTTCCTTCAGGCGCTGCAGAGCCATGCGGTCTTTGGAAAGATCAATGCCGTACTGGGCCTTGAATTCGTCCACCATGTAGTTGATGATGCGCTGGTCAAAGTCTTCGCCTCCCAGGAAGGTGTCGCCGTTGGTGGCGCGCACTTCCACAACGCTATCGCCCACTTCAAGGATGGAGATATCAAAGGTGCCGCCGCCCAAGTCGTACACGGCGATTTTTTCATTGACCTTGCGGTCAAAACCGTACGCCAAAGACGCGGCCGTGGGTTCGTTGATAATACGCCTGACGTTCAATCCGGCGATTTTGCCGGCGTCTTTGGTAGCCTGACGCTGAGCGTCGTTAAAATAGGCGGGTACGGTAATAACGGCTTCCGTCACGGGTTCGCCCAGGTAGGCTTCTGCGTCTTTTTTGAGCTGAGCCAGAATGACGGCAGAAATTTCCTGGGGGCTGTAGTTTTTTCCGTCCACACGGACGGCAGTGTCGCCGTTGGCAGAAGCGGTGATGCTGTAAGGAGCATGCTCCATCCAGTGCCGCACTTCAGGGGAGTCGGCACGGCGCCCCATGAGGCGTTTTACCGCAAAAATGGTGCGGTCTGGATTGGTGACGGCCTGACGTTTGGCGGTTTCGCCTACAAGGCGTTCTTTGTCGGTGAAGGCCACGATGGAAGGCGTGGTGCGCCCGCCGTTGGAATTACTGATGCACTTCGGATCCTTGCCTTCCATGATGTATACGCAACTGTTGGTAGTGCCGAGATCTATACCGATAATCTTGCCCATAATATATTTCCTCCTCAAACTTACAAAAGATGGGGTTAGGGATGCCGCGTTCAAGCCGAGGCCGTCCTTTCCCGCTATAGGTAATCCTGTTTTTCAAAGCGTCTAGGGGCGGGAGGAAAATTTTTTGAAAAATTCCTGTGTTAAGACATAATGGTCTGGCGGAAGGAAGGAATCGCATACCCTTCTGTTCTCTATGCCGCTTTTTGAAAGGAAACTCATTTTTAGGTTCAAGACCATGAATCTTGGAACTCTCCCAAGGCAGTGCGCTGACCTTTCAACAACTTGATGAAATTATTCCAGAGCTGGATAAGATCTATTCCCTCACGCTTGAAGCCTTTTCTTCGAAAAAAGAGATCTCAGCCGAGGATTTTCTCTTTCTTCCCCCCTTCAAAAAAGATTTCCTGACTTCTGGATCCCTCACCGCAACGGGGACATTGCGGGCTTTATGTGCGTTATGTGTTACGAGAGTATGGCCTACCTGTCTTTTCTTGCGTTTTTGCCTTTCTCGCGCGGGGCCTTTGGAGCGCAATACTTCAGGCAGTCTCGCGGCTCTGTACCAGGTGCGCCCAGATTGTGGATTTGGAACCCCTCGTGGGTACTCGAACGCACAGGGCCATAAATCTTTTCAAATTCTTGCCGTTCCCTTCCCTTTTGCAGAGTAGTGCGGGTTTTAGACTAAAATCAGGACAGAATAAGGCCTTGCGTGGTTTAAGTGTTTCCGCCCTGGAAAGAACTACCGTGCCGCAAGGTGTTTTTTCTCAGCTATCACGCTGGAATATTTGAACTTTTCTGCGATCGCGGTGAGTTTGCCCACGCACACTTCAAAAAAGTTCTTGGGATTTTCCAGAAGGAAATGTCAGAATTTTGCTCCGTACATTCCTTGCAAGGCCATTGCGCGCGTGGACGCCAAAGGGCATGAAGACGGTACGGGAACCAGCAGTTTTCAGTTTACGATGCGATCCAGTATGCCGAGTACGGTATCCAGTTCGCGGACATCCAACTGGCCGGGCGCGCTGGCCCTTGCCGCGGAACCAAAGGTGGCCGCGCTCCCAAAGATTTGACCGGCAAGGCGACTGATGACGCCAAGAGAACCCATACTCATGGAAATGATCGGTCGCCTGGAGATATCGGCCATGCGACGTGTGGCTTCAAGCAGAGTCAGCACATCAAGGGGGTGGCGGGGCATAACCGCTATTTTAAGGATGTCAGCGTCAAGGTCGTCCTGCATTATGCTCAGGCGGTGTATTAGTTCTTCAACGGTCGGAGTGGCGTAAAAATTGTGATAGCTCCCCACCACAGGCACGCCATGGCTGTGGGCGCGGGCAATAATCTCTCTGGAAGTTCCGCCGCGGTAAAAGGCTTCCACGTCCAGAAGGTCGGCGCATCCGCTTTTTGAGACGGATTCGCAGAGCGCCGCGTACCCGCTTTCACTGACAGGTTGCCTTCCGCCTTCATCCGTTGTGCGAAAGGTGACAAGCAACGGCAGGGGACAGGCTTTGCGCAGAGCGGTCAGCGTTTCCAGGATTTTCTCCGTGTCGGGCGTTCCGTCTTTCTTTATAGCGCCGTCCAGCATATCCACGCGCCATTCGGCAAGATTTACGGGCAGAGTTACGAGGTGGGAAGCCTCGCGCAACAATCCTTCCCTGTGGGGCGAGGTGAGCGGCGCGATAACACAGGGGCGCCCTTTTCCTATTTCCAGTGTGCCCACACGTACGGTTTGCACCGGTTTCTCCTTGGATATGTTGAAGAAAAACTCTTGCGCCTGCCTGTTCCGTCTATCAACTTTCTCGCCGTGCCACATCAGTGTGGCGCAGAAGGCGAGAGAAAAAGAAGACGCTGGACAATAAGCCCGCATTATGATGAGCTTGAGTGTGGAAAGAGATGTCCAGACACGTTTTCAATCATAGTAGAAAAATATAACTACTCCGTCCAGTCAAAACTGCTGAAAACACGGAGAGGGAGGGAAAAATGAAGGGGAAACTGTATGCAATCCTAATGGCAATCTGCCTTACTCTGGTACTGGCTGTTCCGGTCAACGCGGGGCATGTCCGCTCCGATGGTCGTGGTGGATACTGGAATCCCGATGGCAGTCATATCCGTTCCGATGGCCGCGGTGGGTACTGGATGCCCGATGGCAAGCATGTTCAATCCGATGGAAGAGGCGGTTTCAGGACACCCAACTAGTTTTCTGCTTTTGAAATACGCGGAGTGTAAAAATCTGATATTTTAAAAGGTGCAGGCCTCAGACAGGCCATCCTAACTTGCGTGTTTTTTGCGCAGATTATCCTTCAATGCTTCTTCTTGAATGAGGTGCTGAAAGCGGATTCACAGTCTCTCACTTCAAGAGCGAGATACTTCTTTTGACTATACTTGCACTGTCGATACGTTGCTGTTGTGACAGATAGTGGCAAAGAATAGCGGGCATATCTTCGACACAGTGTTTTTTCATGCACGGAAGAATAGATTTTTGTTGACAACAACTAACAATCTGTTTCCAGAAAACTCAAAAAATGGAATCAGGATTCGTACCCTGTTGACTGTTTCATGTGCTGTTATAATTGGATTTACAGATGAAAAGCTAGCGGATTAATATACATGCATATATCGTAATATATGAGACGGTATAAAAAGTGTATGTTAAACAAAGGATTATTAAAGCCTTTTTGCTATATTAGGGGCGTGCTTCCTCTTCTGCTTGCTACCGATGAGGGTGAATATAATGACTTCCTGCTTTTTCTGTAAGACCTGTAAGGAGACAGTCACCGTTTTCATCACAGCGCAGTCGGGCGAAGGAGGCGTTTTTGTAAAGCGGGGCAAGGCCTTCTTCTATGGCGTAGCGGCGTGGCAAGCGGGCGCGCGTGGCGCCTGAGGGCGTCTTTTCCAGCTTCAGAACTGGTGTGTCCTTGAGATTTTTGCAGTCCTTTCTGCGGGAGAGGCCTTTTGTTGAGGGGCGGGCCATGCCTTGCGCGTCGATATCGAGGGGCAGGCAAATCGGGTCGCCTGGCGGAAGTGTCAGGGCGTCAAGCTCATAGCGCAGTTCCAGAGTCTCCCCAAGGATCGATGAGCGCACTTTGATTTCGGACAGGGGAAGGAGTATTTCCCTGCCGTTTCTGAGTATCTTCAGACTGTCCACGGTGGCCCAGGTTACGGCGATGGTCAGCAGGACGGCGCACAGGGTAAAGGGCAGAATTCGCTTCGACACAGGGGCGACGTCCGCGGGAGAAGGCTCTTTTGGGAGAGCGCGTTGTGCCAGTAGAAATCCTGTGGTACTCAGCCAGAGACCTGGTATGCCCAGAGTCGTCATTTTTTCAGGGAAGGAAAGATTAAGCAGGAAGGATGTCAGGGTCAGGCCTAAGGCAAGGAGTGTAAGTCCAGCTCCCGTAAACAGGCTGTCACGGGGGCTTTTGGATTTCGGCACAGTAAAGAAGTCGGTGAGTCCAGCCACCGAAACATTGAGGAAGAGCAAACCTTCAAGCGGGCAGAAAAGCCAGATAATGGCCAGAGACAGGGCAAACGCGGCATTTTTCCCAAGCCTTTGCCAACGCGGAGCGGGCAACGGTGGCAGGATGCGGCGCGTCAGAAAGGCGAGACAGAGGAGCGCGAAGGCGCGCATAAAGGAATGTTCCAGAGAGTTCTGAGCGAGGCTGAGGGGAAAGGATCCGGGCAAAAAGAAGGCCAGAGGATCCGCGAGAAGCGCCGGAAGCAGAAGCAGAGCGCCTGTACAGGCGAAGGCCGCCGGACGCAGGAAAGTTGTGGGGAAGTACCCGTAAGCGGCGCATACCAGAGGCAGGAAGAAGAAAAGAAAAAGAGGGACGGTAAGAGGGAAACCCGCGGGCAGTGCGGTCGCGCTGGTGACGAGCGCCCAGAATATGGCGGAAAAGCGCAGGGCGGGAGCGTCCATGAATCGGTAAAACAGCAACGCTGCCGTCCACACTCCGGTCAAAAGGACAGGCGTGGGGAAGGGAAACAGCGCAATATGAACATTGGCCGCGCCGCCCGAAGCCAGCACAGAGGCGAGTACAGAAAAAAAAACATTCCCGCGCCGCGCACGCCAGAGCAGTATTCCGCAGAGAGCCGCCGTGGAGCCAACGGCGACAAGGGCAAGCGGGTTATCGGCAAAACGGAGAAAGAGTAGTGCGAGAAAGGAAAGCGCGGAAAGGAAGCCGCCCAGCGCGGAGATGGCGCGTAGGCCCGGGCGGGGGAAAAATTTTTTTTGGCGCGTAAGAAGAAAAAGGATGCGGGGGAGACTGAGCGTGGCGGCAAGGTTGACCGCCAGAAAGGCAAGAGGCGTGCCCACGGGGTCGGGTTTATCGAAAAGGCGCAACAGGGCGATGTTCAGAAGAGCGAGGGCGGAGAGTGCCAAGGCACAAAACATAGTGGCGTGCCGCGTGTACAGGGCTATGGCAAAAGTTGCGGCGAGAGTCAGCGGGCCGGCGAGGCGCTCTGAAAGAGAAGGGACATAGTCGGCGGTATCGTAAAAGATGAGCATACCGCACAGCGTGGTGGCAGCCGTAATGAGCAATGTCAGAGGCAGCGCCAGCCAGGCGTTAGTTTTCTGAAAGCCCCGTACCTGCGGGATCAGAGCGAGGGCGCAGGCCACTGCGGAGACACAGAGCGGTTGCAGAAGGTGCGAGGTATGGACGTCGTTCCACGCGCCAAGCGGGGGCTCGGTGCAGGAAGCTCCGCAGAAAAGGAGTACGAGCGGATACCAAAGGCAGATTTCGCGCCGCAGGAAAAAGAGGGGAACGGTGCAGACCGCCCATGCGCGGCAGAGTTTCCACAGGGGCGCGCCACTTTGAAAACACTGACCGAACGCGATCCAGAACAGGCCGATAAAGAGCGTGGAGGCCAGGAGTGCGAGGGATGCCGCGCGAGGCCGCCCTTTGTGTTCGGAAAGGAAGCAAAGCGCCAGGCAGATGAGAGTCGCGCACCCCGGTAAGGCAAGCCTTACGGGGTATCCCATACCGTGCCAGTTCCAGGCGATAAAGCAAAAGAGCGCGATCGTGAGCAGAGCGGCGCCAGCAAGAGAGGCGACGAGGGCAGGGGTTCGGCACGGAACATTGGTGAACGGCGCGGCGTTCAGTGACGTTCTCCCTGCCATTTCAGCCAGAGTTGGCGTGTGCGCGGGCCGTCGCCGTCAAAGAGCCAGATGGCCTGCCATGTGCCGAGGAGAATCTTTCCTTCTTCCACAATAAGTTGAAGGGAGGCGCCCAGGAGGCTGGCCTTGATATGCGCATCGGAATTGCCTTCGCCATGGCGGAAGTCCGGAGATTGGGGTACAAGACCGCGGAAAAAGTCGGTCATGTCCAGGGGTACATCCGGATCAAAACCTTCATTCACCGTGATTCCGCAGGTGGTGTGGGGGCAGAATATTGTGAGTACGCCGTCCTTCCAGCCTTGGGAACGCACGACGTCGTGCAATTTTCCGGTGATGTTGAGCATTTCCTCTCGCGCGTGCGTGGAAACAGTCAGTTTTTCCATCAGGATTTTTCCTTCTGGCAGTCGGAGCAAATGCCGTAGAGTACCATGTGATGCGTCGTAAGTTTAAAGCCGAATTCCCTGCACAGGGCTTTTTGGCGGCCTTCAATTTCGCGATCCATGAATTCCACTTTTCTGCCGCACTTTTCGCAGACAAGGTGATCATGGTGATGCACGGTCAGCGGCTCATAGCGTACCATGCCTTCCTCAAAGTTGAGAGCCGAGGCCAGGCCCGCATCGCAGAGCAACTTGAGCGTGCGGTAGACCGTAACCTGTCCGATGTTGCGATTCCGCTGACGTACGAGGATAAAGAGTTCTTCCATGGAAAGATGCCTTTCCGACTCAAGGAATACCTCAAGAATCTTTTCCCGTTGAGGCGTTACACGCAGGTGTTGTTTCTTCAGGTAGTTGACGAACTTGCTTCTGAACTCTTCTAAAGTTTTTTCCATGTTTTTATCCTTGCAGGACGAATGGTAACACACCCTGTCTTCAGTGTACACCTCTCCCTGCCTTTTCGTCCAGTGTCTCCGTGGTGGCCTTTCTATCCCTTCTTCCGTGAAGGGCGGGATCTCTGCTCTCTAGGGACTGACAAGGGAAGAGCAGAAACGCAAATGAGAGATTCCTGGTCTTTGAAGGCGGGATCCGGCAAGGTAATCTTTAGAGAACAGGGGTGTGAGGGTGCATCCATGTTGCAGCAACAGCGAATTCCTCCTATCATGGAAGGGCCTGTTATGGCAACGGAGACTGTATGAAACTTGCGATTGTTGGTTCGCGGGACTTTCTGGATTACGTCTTTCTGGAAAGCAGACTGAATGAACTTTTATCCCTGTTCACCGTGGAAGAAATTATTTCGGGGGGAGCGCGCGGGGCGGACAGCCTTGGCGAGCGTTTCGCCAGGGAGCGCGGCATCCCGGTCAGGGTATTTCGTGCGGACTGGGCGCGCCTTGGGCGACGGGCCGGGCATCTGCGCAATAAGGACATCGTAAGCCGCGCTGATGTCATTGTGGCTTTCTGGGATGGGCTTTCGCTGGGCACAAGGGATACGCTTCATCAGGCGCGCAGAGCAGGGAAACGCGTTATCCTCTATCCCGTTCATCCGTAAAAAGTGGATCTTCCTCGTCAGGGCGACGCTTCATGAGATTTCCTCAGCAACGGTTTTTACGACACGCTTTTCCTTCCCTGTGCATGGAAAGGGAAGATCCGTTGCGGAAACGACCGGAACCCGTCTGCCTGACCCTCAGATGCGGATAAGTCCAAGAGCCGCCCCGATGGAGGAAATCAGAACGATAATGAGTATGGCGGGAGCCAGCCAGGTAATACAGATACGGAAGACGTGTTCCCGCTTGAATGCGGAGGAGCGCCGGATTTCTTCGCTCATGGTTTTGAGTCCGATAACGCGTGTTACCAGAAAACAGGTGGCGATGGCCGCAATGGGCATGAGTACGGAGCAACTGAGAAAGTCGAGCATATCAAGAATGCTCATGCCGGCTACCTGGATGAAATCCAGAGAACCGAAACCCAGGGCGCAGGGGATGCCTATGATGACAGCCTCGACCGACATGATAAGAATACAGGATCTGCGAGGCAGATGCGTCTCATCGGCCACGGTGGAGGTACAGGCCTCAAGGATAGAGACAGAGGATGTGAGGGCCGCGAAGAAGACCATGAGGAAGAAGGCAAAGCCGATGACGGAACCCATGCCCATACTGGCAAAGACTTTTGGGATGGTAATGAACATGAGGGAAGGGCCGGCATTGATATGTTCCGCGGCGTCCGCGCCGGAAAAGGCAAAGACGGCGGGAATGATCATGAAGCCCGCGAGCATGGCCACGAGAGTGTCAACGATTTCAATCTGGCTGGTGGCCTGTTCCGCGTCCACGTCCTTCTTCATGTATGAGCCGTAGGTGATGAGTATGCCCATGGCAATGGAGAGCGAAAAGAAGAGCTGACCGCACGCCGACACCACGGTCATGATGGAAAAGCGCGAAAAATCAGGGACAAGGTAATAAAAGATGCCCGCCGAAGCCCCGGGGCGCGTCATGGAATATATGGCCACAAAGATGCCAAGGATAAGGAGCAGGGGCATCATGAATCGTGAGGCGCGTTCAACACCGGCATCGACGCCTTTGAACACGATGAAGGCCGTGCAGGCGAAGAAGATCAGAAAGCAGACGGGAGCTTCCCACGGGGAGGAAATGAAGTTGCCGAAATAGCCATCCTCGGCCACAGCCAGACCTTGCCCGAACAGGTAGCCGACAAGGTATTTGACGACCCAGCCGCCTATAACGCAGTAATACGGCAGAATGATCATGGGCACGATGGCGTTGATCCAGCCGCCGAGCATGATTCCGGTATGTTTACCTTCCTGGCAGAAGTATTTGTAGGCTCCGATGGGACTTAGGCGCGTTTTGCGACCAATGGAGATTTCGGCAATGATAAGGGCAAAGCCGAAGGTTATCAGTAGAATCAGGTAGACAAGGAGGAAGGTACCTCCGCCGTACCTGGCGGCAAGGTAGGGAAAGCGCCAGATATTGCCAAGGCCCACGGCGGAACCGGCCACGGCAAGGACAAAGCCTATGCGCCCGGAGAAGGATCCCCGGGAACCTGAAGGTGTATTCTGCGACATACAGCGCTCCTGGAAAATTGACGTCAGGATTAACCGTATAAGACCTGTGGAAAATAGCAAGAAGAAAGAGAAAAACAGGACGTCAATTATCTAGGGACATGATTCCAACAGGATGAAATTAAAAGAAAAATGTGCGAATCTTGGGAAAGCGCGGCGTTCCGCGACAGGGGGAGAATCACCTTTATGATGATTTTAAAAAAAACTTTGTTTTTGATTTCAGATGGTTGAAGTGCGAATTTTCATTGAAAACGTGAATGTTTCCGGCCGGGGTGATTCTTGACAATACCAAGATTCTCAGGAATATTAATCAAGTTTTGTTTATGTTTTTTTTTCAGAATCTGGAATCTACAGGGGGATCCATGAAAGTAACGTTGAAAGGAATAACAGCGTGGGCGGGAAGTATTGCACTGGGGCTGACTCTTGGCTTTTCAGGCATGAACGCCTTTGCCGGCGAAGTGGTACTTTATTCATCCAATCAGCCCGAACTTCTTGACGTCATTGCCCAGGGTTTTAAGGAAAAGACGGGGCACACGATGACGTCCGTGCGCATGGGTACGGGAGAGGCCATGAAGCGTATCGCGGCCGAGCGCGCCAATCCGCTCTGCGACGTGTTCTGGAGCGGCGATGTGGCCGTTCTTGATAACGCCAAAGCCGACTTTGCCTCCTACAAGTCGCCCGAAGCGGCAGGGCTTTCGGCCTCGATGATCGATAAGGAGTCCAAATGGATCGCCTCCAACACCCATCTTATGGTGTTCATGGTCAATACCAAGCTCATTCCCGAGAATGAAGCTCCCAAGACTTGGGCTGACCTGCTGAATCCCCGCTGGAAGGGCAAGATCGTCATGGCCAACCCCGAAAAGTCCGGCACGGCCTATGCGCAGGTCTACGGCGTCTACAAGATGCTGGGCGATGACGGTCTTGCGAAGCTCGTGGACAATGCCACCATTCTGGACAGTTCCAGCCTTGTCTACAAGGGCACTGCGGAAGGAGAATTTCCCTTGGGAATCACGTTGGAATACGCCGCGTACCGCTATGTGGCCGGCGGTAATCCCGATGTGAAGATCATATACCCCGCCGACGGCGTGATCTCCGCTCCCGAGGGCGCGTCTCTGGTCAAGGGTTGCCAGCATCCCGAGGAGGCCAAGCAGCTCGTGGATTACCTGCTTTCCAAGGAAGTGGAAGAAATGATCTTCCAGAAGTACTATCGCCGCCCCGCCCGTGAAGACACCGCCACTCTGGGCGGTCTGCCGGACACCGGCTCTCTGAATATCCTCAAGTCTTTTGACCCTGCTGAGGCCAGCGCCCTGAAGGAAAGCATACTCTCCAAGTGGAAGAAACTCGTTCTCAATAAGTAAAAAAAACTCGCATGACAAGCGGCGCGACTGTCCTGAGCGATGGCCGCGCCGCTGGAGCGTTTATGCAGATTGAACTGAAAAATATCGTCAAAAGATTTGGGCAGAATACCGTCGTCAATCATGTGAATCTTGTCATCGCGGACGGTGAATTCTTTACTCTCCTTGGGCCAAGCGGTTGCGGCAAGACCACGCTTTTGCGCATGATAGCCGGGTTCAACCAGCCCGATGAGGGAGATATTCTTTTTGGCGAGGAATCCGTACTCCACCTTCCCGCCCATAAGCGCGATACGGGTATGGTCTTTCAGAACTACGCGCTTTTCCCGCATATGACCGTGGCTGAAAACGTGGCCTACGGACTCAAGGCCCGGAGAGTCAGGGAGCAGGAAATAAAGAAGAAGGTCGAAGCTGTTCTGACATCCGTGCAACTTGAGAGCATGGCTTCGCGCTATCCGCGCCAGCTTTCCGGCGGGCAACAGCAACGCGTGGCTCTGGCGCGCGCGCTTGTCATCCGGCCCCGCGTTTTGCTCATGGACGAACCTCTTTCCAACCTCGATGCGAAACTCCGCGTCTCCATGCGTGAAGAAATACGCCGCATTCAGCAGAATCTTCGGATCACCACGGTCTACGTCACCCACGATCAGGAAGAGGCCATGGCCGTTTCCGACCGTATCGCCATTTTTTACGCGGGGCATCTTCAGCAGGTGGCCGCTCCTTCCACCGTCTACTTTTCTCCGGCCAACCGCTTCACCGCGGAATTCATGGGTTCCTGCAATATTCTTGAAACCATGTGCACGGCCTTTGACGCCGCTTCCGGCATGGCGCGGGCCGAATCTGGCGGCGCCGTGTTCACCTTCCGCGCCAAAGAGGCAAAGGTGGGAGAAGCGCTCAATATCATGTTGCGCCCCGATTGGATCATCCCCGCCGGACAAGGCGCGGAAAACCGCTTCTCCGCAACGGTGAGAGAGCGTATGTTCCTTGGGGATTCCGTGGTCTATCAGGTAGAGGCCCTTGGCCGCGAACTTCGTGTGGACATTTCTTCTCTGTCCCGCGGCGCCATGCTTGAACCGGGGCAGAAAATAGAACTCTGCTTTACCCCGGAAAGCCCTGTTACGGTGCGCGCATGAAGATCTCTCGCCTGTTCTCCGTCTGGAACGTGGTCTTTGTGCTGGCCATTCTTGTTCTCCTGTTGCTTGTCGTCTACCCGATGTTCTCAATCTTCCAGGCCAGTCTTGTTTCTGCGGACACTGGGGCCTTCACCTGGGAGAATTACGCCACGGTCTTCACCACACGTTTTTACCGCCGTTGCCTGTGGAACAGCGTTTTCCTCAGCGGTCTGGCCACGGTATTCAGCGTCCTCATCGGCGTGCCCTTCGCCTTCCTGACCACGCGCTACAAGTTGCCCTGTGCCAGTATCCTCAAGACGCTGGGAACCTTGCCGCTCATTCTGCCAACGTTTATCGGCGCGGAAGCCTGGCTGCTCCTTCTGGGGCGCAACGGCATTCTCACGCAGTTCTTCCACTCCTTCGGCTGGAATACGCCAAGCATCTACGGCTGGCAGGGTGTGGTTCTCGTGTATACGTTGCAGTTCTTCCCCTTTGTGTTTCTCATGGTTTCGGCGGCCATCAATTCCGTGGATCGCTCTCTGGAGGAATCAGCCAGAAACCTGGGCGCCTCGCCCTGGCGTGTTTTCCATACCGTGACTTTGCCTGTAGTTATGCCCGCCATCGCCTCCGGCGCGCTCATCGTGTTTTGTATGTCCATCGAAAATTTCGGTGTGCCCACCATCATCGGCAACGATTACAAGGTGCTTGCCGAACAGGCATACAGCGAATTTGTCAGTGAAATGGGCGGCAATCCATCCATGGCCGGAGCGCTCAGCACCGTGCTTGTCATCGTTACCCTCTTCCTGACCGTCATCCAGAAGGCATGGGTAGAACGCAAGAGCTACGCCATGTCATCCCTGCGCCCGCCGGAAATATTGCCCCTCGCGCCGTGGAAAGCCTGCCTTTCCTGGCTTTTCTGCGCGGGTGTTGTGTTTGTTTCACTGGCACCCTTTTTGGTCGTTCTTGTGGCCGCTGTCACCAAAACGAGCGGGCCTGTCATGTACTACGGGCAATTCAGCCTGGACAATCTGGCTCTTGCCCTCCAGTCCGCGCCCCGTCCTATCCTGAACTCTTTCTTCCTGGCCACCACGGCCACAGTGATCGGGATGTTCTTCGGCATGGCCGTAAGTTATATTGTGGTTCGCCGGCGCGGTGTCTGCGGCTACACGCTTGACCTCGTCATGATGCTGCCCCTTGTCATCGCCGGTTCCGTGCTGGGCATAGCCATGGCCGCCACTTTCAATGATGGGCCCGTCATTCTCACAGGAACTTGGGTGATCCTTGTTCTCGCCTATTTCGTCCGCAAAACGCCGTTTTCGGTAAAGACCACGTCGGCCTTGCTCTATCAGATCGATGCCGCCATTGAAGAGGCTTCCGTCAATCTTGGCGTGCCACCGTTGCGCTCCTTCATGAAGGTAGTGGCGCCCGTAATGCTCCCGGGCATCATTTCCGGAGCCATCATCATGTGGGTGACCACCCTGGCGGAATTGAGTTCCACCATAGTGTTGTATTATGGCCCGTGGTCCACTATGACGGTTCAGATTTTCCAGTATATCGGCAGCGGCGACTTTGGTCCGGCTTCCGCCTACGGCGCTATTCTTATCCTTTCGGTGATCATTCCCCTGTTTCTTCTGAACAGGTTTCTGGGGCGTGACCCCATGCAGTCCCTTTAAAAAACGGTTTTGGAGCAGACATTTTATAACAATTGAGGTGGATTTGATGTCGCCTCTGGTATTTTTCCATGTCGCGTGGATGCCGCATTATCCACGTGAAGGTGAATGGAGTGGGGGATTTTGGATATCTGAAGGATAACAAAGGTCGTCCCTTTGAATCATGGAATTTTAGCCAACAAGGAGGAAAAGACTAAGGCTTGCCTGAATCTTGCCCGTAACGTATCCTTTCCTTGTTTTCATGGACTGCTTTAAGAGGAGCGTAGCATGCGGCATACCAGCATTCGCAAAGCGCTGACGTCTGACGGGCCGTGCGTCGGCATCACTGTCTGCGGCTGGGTGAGGACACGGAGAGATTCCAAGGACTTCACCTTTTTGGAATTGAACGACGGTTCCTGTCTGAAGAATCTTCAGTGCATCGTGGACGCGGGCACGGAGGCCTGGGCCGCTCTGGACGGGGTGAACACCGGCGCTTCGGTGAGTATTTTAGGCGACTTGGTGGAATCCCCGGGGAAGGGGCAGAAGTGGGAAGTGCACGCCGCTTCCATGAAGGTCTTTGGCCTGGCCGACACTGCGACCTTCCCCTTGCAGAAGAAGCGCCATTCCGATGAGTTTTTGCGCGGCATCGCGCACCTGCGACCGCGTACCAATAAATACGGCGCGGCCTTCCGCATCCGTTCCGAGGCTGCCCTGGCCGTACACGACTATTTTCGCGGACTGGGCTTCTACTATGTACACGCGCCCATTCTCACGGGTTCCGATTGCGAGGGAGCGGGTGAGATGTTCCGTGTAACCACACTGCCCGTGGGTGGCGGGCCGAAGTCTAAATCCGGCAACGCCTTTGAAAACGATTTTTTTGGTCGGCAGGCCAGCCTGACGGTGTCCGGGCAGCTTGAGGCTGAGGCATTGGCCACGGGCTTGGGGCGTGTGTACAACTTTGGACCCACGTTCCGCGCCGAACATTCCAACACGCCCAGGCATGCCGCCGAATTCTGGATGATAGAGCCTGAGGTCGCGTTCAGTGACCTCTGGGACAATATGGAACTTGCGGAAGGACTCATCCGCCATGTTGTCGGCCATGTGCTGGAAGCGTGCCCCGACGATGTGGGTCTTTTTGACAAGTTTGTGGCGCCCGGCCTTCTTGATTCCCTTACGCGCATACGAGAAGAGAAGTATGCCCGCGTCTCATACCGCGAGGCCGTAGAATTGCTCCAAAAGAGCGGCAGGAAATTTGAATATCCCGTGTCTTTTGGCGCTGATCTCCAGACCGAACATGAACGCTTCCTTGCGGAGGATTATTTTCATTCTCCGTTGACGGTGTATGATTACCCCAAGGATATCAAGGCGTTTTACATGCGCATGAACGATGACGGAGAGACGGTGGCCGCCATGGATTTGCTGGTTCCGCGCATCGGCGAACTCGTGGGCGGCAGTCAGCGCGAGGAGCGCCTTGACAGGCTTGTGGCCCGCATCCAAGAACTCGGGCAGAACCCGAAGGATTACTGGTGGTATCTGGATCTGCGGCGTTTCGGCTCCGTACCCCATTCCGGTTTTGGCATGGGTTTTGAGCGGCTCATCATGTTGCTCACCGGCATTGCCAATATCAGGGATGTGATCCCCTTCCCGCGCACGCCGGGATCTCTGGAGTTCTGATGCGCGCGATGACTGAACGTCGGCGGGAGAAGATCGAAAGGGTACTCCGCCTTCGCCAGAAGGGTCTGACGCTGGTTCTGGACAATATCTGGGATCCGCACAACGTTTCCGCCATCTACCGCAGTTGCGACGCGTTCGGCATCCCTGAAGTGCATCTCTACTATACCCGTTGCCCCTTTCCCCAGTTGAGCCGCAAGACTTCGGCCTCGGCGTTCAAATGGGTGGGGACGGTGCGCCACTCCAGCAGGGAAGAGATGCTGGAGGCCCTTCGCGCCCAAAAGATGCGGATTCTCGCAACGAGCTGTTCGCCCGTGTCCCTCCCGCTGACTTCGTACGATTTCACAAAGCCCGCGGCCATCATCATGGGCAACGAACACACAGGCGTTTCGCCGGACTTGCTTCCGCTGGTGGATGGGGAAGTTTACATTCCCATGTACGGCATGGTGCAGAGTTTCAACGTCTCCGTGGCTTCCGCGCTCATTCTGGCCGAGGCGTCGCGCCAGAGGGCTGTCGTCGGTATGTACGAGCGGATGCTCTGGACCGAGGCAGAATATGCGGCGAGGCTGAACGCCTGGCTGGAAAAAGCCTAGGAGTATCCTTCGGAGCAGGCATGATATTCGATTCCGATCTGCGCGAGTTGCTTATCCGCGCAAAACGCATAGCCATCATTGGCGCCAGGGACAATCCCGGGACGCCCGCGGAACATGTGGGGCGCTACCTGCTCAACGCGGGCTATGAAATCATGCCCGTGCATCCCGCGCGCAAAGAGGTCTGGGGCATACCCGCGGCGCGCGGCATTCCGGAACTTGCGGAGCGCGGTTTTTTGCCGGACATAGTCTGCCTCTTCCGCGCTTCACAGTATTGCGAAGGCCATGCCAAGGAAGTGCTGACTCTCCCGCAAAGACCTCTTCTTTTCTGGATGCAGGAGGGCATACGCAACCCGGAGGCGGTTTTGATCATGGCCAAAGCGGGCGTGACCGTGGTTGAAGACAGGTGCCTTGAGTCCGTGCATCGGTCTTTTTTCCCCGATAGAACAAGAACCTTTTCCTGCCGGCGTTGCGGTAAATGCTGCGAAGGTCGGGGTGGTATTGTTGTGGCTTCGCGCGACCTGCCCCGGCTATGCGCGCATCTTCGCCTTCCGGCGGCGGAAGTTCTGGCGCGTTATACCGAAATCATGGGCGGAAAGCCTGTGTTGCGTTGCGGAGAGGACGGCTTCTGCCTTTTTTTCAAGGCAGGCGCGGGCTGTTCCATCCATCCGGCGCGGCCCGCCGTGTGCCGGGCCTGGCCCTTTTTTCGGGGCAACCTGGTGGACGAGGTGAGCTTTGTCATGGCCCGCGAGGACTGCCCGGGCATCAGCCGCGCGGTCGATCATGCCACGTTTATCCGGGAGGGTATGCGCTACCTTGAGGAATACAGACTGAAGATGCACGATATCCGTACCGAGGCGCGGGCGCTTATAGTGGAAGAGGGAGAACTTCCCTTGTTTTAGCATGGGGCGCGCCGCCGTTTTCTTCGACAGGGCGGACGGGCGTCTGACGGACAAGAAAGAGAGGTACGGATTTTATCGGCTTTGTCTCTTTGTCAGCGGATTTTCCCTGAAGGGTGAACTCAAACCATAGAGGAATTTTTGATGAACATTCTTATTTTTGGACCAAACGGAAGCGGCAAGGGTACACAGGGCGCTTTGCTCATGGAGAAGTACGGCATCCAGCATATTGAATCCGGCGCGGTGTTCCGGCAGCATATCGGTAACGGTACGGAACTCGGCAAGAAGGCCAAGGGCTATATCGATCGCGGCGAACTGGTTCCCGATGAAATCACCATTCCCATGGTTCTGGATATTCTGAAGGCGCAGGGCGACAGAGGCTGGCTCCTGGATGGTTTTCCCCGCAACATGGAACAGGCCCGCAAGCTCCATGAAGCATTGACACAGGCCGGGATGAAGCTGGACTACGTTGTGGAGATTCTGTTGCCCCGCAAGACCGCGCGTGAGCGCATTATGGGCCGTCGTCTCTGCGTGAACAACAACAATCACCCCAACAATATTTTCATCGATGCCATCAGACCCAACGGCAACGTCTGTCGCGTCTGCGGTGGCGCGCTGAAGACAAGGCCCGACGATCAGGATGAGGCCGCCATCAACAAGCGCCACGACATTTATTATGATGATAAGAACGGCACGCTTGCCGCCGCGTATTTCTTCAAGAACCTTGCCGCAAAGGGGGAGACGACTTATATTGAACTTGACGGCAGTCTTTCCATTGACAAAATCCGCGGAGAATTGCTTTCCAAGCTGAATTAAGTCAATAGTCATGGCGGGAAAAGATCGGCTCCCCCTGGAGATCGGTCTTTTCCCCGCCAAAGGAACCCGAACGCGGCAAACGGCCTCCGCGAAGGATACGTTTTCCGGCGTAAAGGAAGCGGAGTTCCTAGGGAAACGTCTTTCTTTTCAGGTGACATCGCCGAAAAAAAAGGATAGTTTTCCTTTGTATCGCACAAAGCGTACACTGCCATGCGGGGGCAAAAGCTCCAGTGTCGGCGGTTTTTTTGTTGTCCTTATGCAAGAGGCTGAATATGGCTCACGAGATCAACACCAGCATTATGACCATCGCTACCCCCAAGATAGACAATCCGGCCCGGGGACCCTATGTCAACGACAAGCCCATTCCCATTTTTCTCGATGCGGAACACGGCGGCGAAGATATGCGCGGGATGGAGGGAAAGCCCCTCTACTTCGAACAGGCTGGACCCAGAGATCACATATATTTCGATCCGGACAAAACGAAAGTAGCCATTGTCACCTGTGGCGGGCTTTGTCCGGGCCTGAACGACGTCATCCGCGCCATTGTCATGGAGGCCCATTACAGCTACGGCGTGCGTTCCATCATCGGCATACGCTATGGGCTGGAGGGCTTTATCCCAAGGTATCATCACGACATCATTGAACTCACTCCGAACTGGGTGTCTGACATCCATACCTTCGGCGGTACCATACTTGGCTCTTCCCGGGGTCCTCAGGAACCGGAAGAAATTGTGGACGCGCTGGAACGCATGAATGTTAATATCCTTTTCGTCATCGGCGGCGATGGCTCCATGAAGGCCGCCGCGGCCATACAGAAGGAAGTTTTCAAGCGCAAGAACCGTCTCTGCGTCATTGGCATCCCCAAGACCATTGACAACGACATCAATTTCATTCCCCGTTCTTTCGGTTTTGATACCGCTGTGGACGTGGCTACCATGTCTTTACGTTGCGCCCACACTGAGGCCATCGGGGCCTGCAACGGCATAGGGCTGGTTAAGCTTATGGGGCGGGAATCCGGTTTTATCGCAGCCCAGGCTACACTGGCTCTCAATGTAGTGAATTTTGTCCTCGTGCCGGAGTCGCCCTTCCATCTGGAAGGCGAGGGGGGGCTTCTCCCCGCGCTGGAAGCCCGTTTGCGCAGTCGTAACCACGCCGTCATCGTGGTTGCCGAAGGGGCTGGCCAGGATCTGCTCACTTCCAATGGCAGAACCGATGCTTCGGGTAATCGCGTCCTTGGCGATATTGGTCATTTTCTCCAGAATTCCATCAAAACCTATTTCGCAAAAAAAGAGATAGGTATCTCTCTGAAGTATATAGACCCCAGTTACCTTGTGCGTTCCACGCCCGCCAACACCACGGATCGCGTCTATTGCGGTCAGCTTGGGCGCAACGCCGTTCATGCGGCCATGACAGGCAGAACCAACATGGTAGTGGCCTGCCTGCTCGATCACTATGTGCATCTTCCTCTGGAACTTGTCACCAGACGCCGTCGTAAGCTTGATATACGTTCCGAGTACTGGCGTTCTGTTCTCGCATCCACGGGGCAGCACCTGATCTGAGGTTTGCTTTATGGATCGCGTGCGGCAGATCAAGGCCTCAGCGGGTTCGGGGAAGACCCATGAACTGACGGGTGCTTTTCTGAGGCTTATGGCCGGAGCCACGGACGCTTCCTGGTTCAGGCCGCCCATGGGATGCAGGGTGCCAGTGGACGGCAACTACGGCTGGCAGGAACTTCTGGCAGTTACCTTTACCAACAAGGCCGCCGCGGAGATGCGGGAAAGAATTTTAACGCGTCTCAAGGACTGCGCGCTTGATCTTAAACGACTGGACGGCTGGACGCCCCTCCAGGCGAAGCAGGCTGTGGATGCGATTCTGCGCGACTACGGCGCGCTGAACATCCGCACTATCGACAGTCTTTTGCACCTCTTTGTGCGGCTTTCGGCCCTGGATTTCGACCTGGATCCGGATTTTGAGCCGTATTTTGATCTGAAGGAACTCACGGATCCGGTCTTTGATCTCATGGCCGAAGACGCAGGGAATGGAGACCGGATCCTTGAAGAGTTCTTCCGCCGTACCTGCGAGTTTCTGATGAAAGCGGGGGAGAACGGCTTCCTGGCGAGAGAGAAGATGCGCTCACGGGTCACGCGACTGGTTTCTCTGATGCTACGCGAAGGCTTTAAACTTGGCGACATCGCTTCTCCGGATGAAATTGAACGTCACAGCACAGAATCGCTCAAAAAGTTGCGCGATACGGCGTCCGCACTCAACGACGCCTTGGAAGTGGAGGAGCTTGAAGGGCAAAAGAATTTTGTCAACGCTCTTGAAAAGCGCATTCTTTGTGAACGCATGGAGGATCTGCCCAACGACTCCAAACTGCTGAAGAAGTCGAGCCTTGATGAGGCATTGACGAAGGATTTTCGAGGCAGGGCCAGTAAAGAGGCCAACACTCTGTACAGCGCTCTTTGCCGCATAAACTCCGAAATGTATGTACTCAAAGAGGCCTATGACTATATGCCCTATGTGGAACTTGCCCGCGCTCTGTTTGAGAGACTAGAGAATTACGAACGGAACAACGCAGTCCTTGCGACCTGCCAGATACCTCGGATAGCAGTCGGCGCCGCCAGGGAAAATGGCGGTATCAACGCTCTTTTCTGCCGTATGGGTTCGCGCGTCACGCATCTGCTCATCGATGAATTTCAGGATACCAGCCGCGATCAGTGGACAGCGATCCAGCCCCTGATTGTGGAGGCGCTTTCCCGCGGCGGATCCTTCACCTTTGTGGGCGATGTAAAGCAGGCCATCTACGGTTGGCGCGGGGGAGACGCGTCGCTCTTTGACGAAATTACCCGTATGCCGGAAGTGATCCGTTCAGGCAACGGCGTCAAGTTTGATACCCTGTCCTGTAACTGGCGCAGTCGGGAACGGGTTGTGGCGTGGAACAACGCTCTTTTTTCCCCCTTGGGAGATCTTTCCCTGTGTCGTAAACTGCTTGAGCCGCTGGCGGGCGGCGACAGTGAACTTCTTGATGAACAGGCGGAACGGCTCAGGCAGGCCTTCAGTGAAGCTGAACAGCTCACGGATCATTGCGCTCCCGGGGGATCCGTACACCTGCATGACCTGCCTCCGAATCTCAGGGGAAAGGCTTCGGATGAGGAACTTTCCGAACTTCTGCCGGATTTGGTGGAGCGCCTGAAGACACGCTATGCCTGGCGCGAGATCTGCATATTGGTGCGCAGTAACGAACAGGCAGAGAACACGGCCTCCTGGCTTATGGCCAGGCATATCCCCGTGATCAGCGAAGGCAGTCTCTCGTTGAATTCCCAGCCCGTGATCGCGCAACTTGTGGAATTGCTCCGATTCCTGGCCTGCCCCGAGGATGACCTTGCCTTCTGGTCTGTTCTTCAGTCCCGTCCTTTGCTCCCGCCGCATACGCCTTCCGGCCTGGAATTTCCTTCGCCCGAAGACCTGAACGACTGGCGTGTGCTACACTGTGAGTCTCGTGGCATAGCTCGTCGGTTCAGGCTGGATTTTCCAGAAATCTGGCAGGAAATTTTCGCCCCGCTTTACGAAAGTGGAGGTCTGCTTACCGCGTACGACACGGTTGTGGAGGTGCTTTCCCGCTGGCGGGTTGTGGAGCGCAATCCGGAGGCGGAAGGGTTCATCCGCCGCTTCCTAGAAATACTGTTCAACGCCGAAGAAAAAGATATGGCAGATCTGTCAGCCTTTCTGGAGTTCTGGGACGATAAAGGCTACAAGGAAAAAGCGCCTCTTCCTGAAAATATGGACGCCGTCAGCATCATGACCATGCATAAAGCCAAGGGCCTGCAATTCAATGTTGTTCTCCTGCCGTGGCTTTTCTCTTCTATAAAATATAATGATGAAGTTGTTTTCTGGCGGCATGAGAATATCGGGATGTTTGCTCCGCTTTTCGAGGGAATGGGGCGTATATTCTTCCGGCGCAGACTGGAAGAGACAAGGGAGGCTCTGCATCTCGTCTATGTGAGTATGACCCGCGCCATTTCCGAACTGCATTGCTTCCTTCCCTCCCCCAACGACAAAAAGTACGATCTTCCCGCCCTCTTTGAGAGCCTTGTTTCTCCTCTGCGCTCCATGCTCCAGGAAAAGGGCGGAGAATTCTGGTGGGGCGAGATCCCCGACTATGCCTTGCTGTCGCAGGAAGAGGTGCCTCCGGTCATGAAGGAAGAAGAAAAGGAGGCTTCGGGATCGGCAAAGGATTTCGATCTCTTCCCCACCGGGAAGGATGCCTGGAGACCCATGGCCTGGTTGCCTCGTCTGCGCATCTTTCATAACCGCATGGAAGAGTGGAACTTCTTCGCGAAGCAACGGGGCACGCTCATCCACCACTGCCTTGCCTATCTTCAGATTTCAGGGCAGGGCGCGGATTCCGCGGCCAGGGATGCACGGCAGGCAGCCCTCCGCGGGCTTTCCACCTTTCCTCTGCCCATTCCGGACAGGGACGCCGTTCTCAAGGACGTGGTCGAATGCCTTGCCTGGTACGCCTCCTTGCCGGAGACCGCCCACTGGCTAGCCTTCGGTAATCCGGAACAGGTTATCATGGATGAACAGGGGCGGAGTTTCCGCGTGGATCTCCTTGTGGATGACGGCCAGGGCCATATCGCTGTGGAGTACAAGAGCGGTACGGATGGCCCGCTTCCCTCGCAGGATCATGTGAAGCAGCTTTCCCATTACCTCGCCCTGCTCAGTCGGGCGTCTGAAATGCCCGTGCGCGGCGCCCTTGTCTATCTGGACAGACGCGAACGTTTTTTCTTTGTTCCGGGAGATGTTCATGCCACGCCCTAGCGCGCATCCCTTCCTTCTTGTGCCCTGGAACGATGATTTCCTCTCTCGCGTTCACACTCTCATCGATGAAGTCACGGGGGGAGTGCCCGGTAAGGCTGTAGTGGTTTTCCCGCTCAACCGCCCCAGGCGCTATCTGCTGGACATCTATCGGAGCAAGTCTTCAGGGCCTCTGCTTTTGCCGGAAATCATCAATGTGCGGCAGCTCACAAGGCTCTGCCTGGAAAGCTGGGAGTCGTTCGTTCCCAGTCACGTCGGGACGCTGGATCAGGTGGCCATACTTCGGGAATCTGTCCTTGAGGTGAGCCGTGGCGAAGATGCCGCCAGCGCTCTTGGTCGGCTTGCTTCCCAGCTTTCCGCCGAGGATGGCATGGTTCGTTTCTTCCCTTGGGGTGTGCGCCTAGCTCAGGTACTTGAGGAGTGTTCCGGTCACCTTGTCAGCGCCATGGACTTTCAACACCTGGAAGAAGACGTTGCTCCCTTTGCCGCCGCATTGCTCAGCGGACTGCGCCGCATTCAGGAAGATTACCTTCGGCGTATGCAGGATCGTGGCCTGAGTACCATCGGCATGGATGCGCAAAGGGCCGCCATTTTCGCTTCCCAGAATCCAGAATTGCCAAGAAGGCTTCGGGGGAAGAAGATTATCCTCGCCGGTTTTGTGCGACTTACGGCGGCGGAGGAGAAACTTTTCCGCTATCTTTGGGAAAACGGTGCGTATATTTGCCTGAACACGGATCCGGAAGTGGCCGCGGGAGAGGGGCACTGGAGTTGCGCCGACCATAAAAGCTGGATCTCTCACTGGAAGGCGCGGGTAGAAATTCTCGGGAAGGCGGAAAAACGCGCGCCGCGACTTCATTTTCTTGCGGGCTATGACCTTCATTCGCAGCTGAAGGAACTGCGCCGTGAACTTGAAAACACGCCGCGAACAGATGAAAAACGCGCCGTGGTACTTTCGCACGATTCCCTGCTCATGCCCACACTTCATCATATCCCGGAAAAGGACATCAACATTTCTTTGGGATACCCGCTCAAGCGTTCTCTGTTGGCCCGGCTTGTGGAGCGTATTTTGAAATCGCAGGAGCGCATGGACGGAGAAGGGCGCCTGTACTGGCGGGATCTTCTCGGACTTATCCGGCATCCTTATATCCGTATGCTGGCCGTTCCTTCCGATGGCGTGGCTTTGTTCCTTCGCCCTCTGCTCACGAAGCTGGAAGGCGAACTGCGCGAAGGATCGCGCATGGTGGATATTGCTTCCCATATCCGGAAAGAACCGTTGGACGCGGTCGACGAACTCATGAACACGGCCCTTCGCGTCCTTGTCACGGATTGGCGTTCCGTCGGCACACTCCGCGCTTTGGCGGAATGCCTTCGATCCCTCTGCGAAATGCTGTGTCATTTTGGCGCCCATCTGTGGAAGGATTTCCCTTTGGACGCCGAATGTCTGACAATGCTTATGCGGAATGTCATCCCAGGGCTTTGCGACAACGCCCTGGCCGATGCGCCACTCTCCCGGGCCATGCTCTTTGCGGTACTCCGCCAGGCCATAAGTGAAGAGCGCGTTGCCTTTGAAGCTGATCCCCTCACCGGACTGCAGGTGCTCGGAACCCTGGAGACCCGTCTGCTCCGTTTCGACAGGGTTTATCTGTTGGATCTCACGGATGATGCCCTGCCCGGCGCTCCCACGCAGGATCCTCTCTTGCCGGACAACCTGCGCCGCGAACTGGATCTGCCAGATACGCGCCACCGCGACAGACTTGCGGCTCATACCTTCCATCGGCTCATTGTCGGCGCCAGAGAGGTCTTTCTGTATTGGCAGGAGAGTTCTGCCGGTGATCTGGAAGGGAAAAAGTCGCGCTCCCGATTTGTGGAAGAGCTTTTGTGGAGGGAAGAACAGCAGCGAAAAGAAAGATTCAGCCCGGAGTTTTCTTCTTTTTCCATGCCCGTTCCCATCGAACGTGAGCCGCAACGAATAGAACGGACGCCTGAAATTGAGTCCCGTTTGGAGAGATTCCTTGCCCGCGGCCTTTCTCCGACTCATCTGGATACCTACCTTTCCTGCCCCGCGAAGTTTTTTTATCAATACCTCTGCGGTATTCAGAGCCTGGAGGAAGTGCAGGAAAAAGACGATGTCGCGGGCTTTGGCGAAATGTTGCATCAGGTGCTTCAGAGCGCCTACGAACCCTTTGTGGGGAAAAAGGTAAGCAGGGGAGACATCAGCCCCGAAGCGTTATGTGCGCTCTTTCAAAAAAAACTGAAGGAGAGTGTGCTTTCAGACTCGCTGTCGGCGCAGAGCCGTTTCATGCTCGAGGTTGCGGCGCCCCGCCGTTTGCGGGCTTTTTTGGAAAACCAGCCGCAGGAATGCATCGTGCTTCAGGTGGAGCATACCTGCGAGGCTTTTCTGCCTGTCGGGGAAAAACGTTTTAAATTGACCGGGAAGTTGGATCGGCTGGATAATCGGGGAGAGAGTTTTGCCGTCCTTGATTACAAGACAGGCGTCAACCTGAAAAACCAAATACCCAAAAAGGACTTTTGGAAGGACGAGTCTCTTTGGGAAGCCCTGCGTTCCTGGGAAGCAGAGGAAGACGATCCGCTACCGGAGCTTTTCGACAGCGTGCGCAAAGTTCAGCTCCTCTGCTATCTCTACCTGTGTACTCATGATCCCAAGACGAATATGCTGGTATCCGCTCCTCATCTGTCCAACGCCGCCTGGGTTCAACTCGCCGAAAGGGGAGAGGAAATCTTTCTCTTCGGCCAGCAAGTGAAGGAAGAGGACAGGCAGCTTTGTATCGCAACGCAAATCCCGGAACTTCTTGATTTTCTATTGAGGCACATGACAGAATCCCGCTTTTTTTTTCCTCAGCCGGGAAAGAACGGGAAAAATTGTGAACATTGCCTCTATGTTTCCTGCTGTATTCGCTGAAGTTTTCTGTAAAAGACGATATGAGGCGTATGCGGAGAGGCACTGCGTGCTGGCGGTGATTTTCTGTGCGTGCAGAGGGCGCCTCCGGTGAGCGGAACGCAAAAAAAGGTCGACTGAAAGAGGGCGGCTGTGACGGAACACGGGCAAGTTTTGCAGACCGGAGGAAAGCTCCGGTCTGCGCGCGGAGGAGAAAAGCTCCGAAGGCGGCCTGAACGCCTTCAAAGCCAATGGCGAAAAGAAATTTTGCCGGAATGTTGTGATAGGGCATCCCGGCTGTGGAGTCATGCGAAAGCCTCGGAATCTTTCGCACGGTTATGGCAAAGTGCCCAGGCGCTTTCGGAGCGCGCCCCCTGCAGGGCGCGCTCCATGCCGCACCAGGAGGCCGGGGAATACCCCGGCGGGAGGATCGGAACGCCGACTCCCAACGAGGAAAGGAATGGCGCGAGGCCATTCCCCCATGCGCGCCGCCGATGCCCTGAAGAACCATCCTTCGGGGCGGGGAGAAAAGGAGATGCTGTTGCTTTCTCCCTGGCGGCGGCATGAAATTTTGCCGTCCGGCGCACCTTCAGAGGGGAGGGTATGCCCGCGCCGGACGGTGGAGGGGAGGTCAAATGTCTATCTGCCGCCTGAAATCTCTCTATGCTTTTTCAAAGAACTTTTTCGTTGACGCATACTCTTGGAAGCGTCTCCCTCTTTGCCTGAACATGTTTCGTTATGGTATTTTGAATTTCTTTTTCAAAGAGTCCGGCTTCGACAGAGAAAGAAATCCATCATAGCTAACGAGCTTGCAAGGAGAGCATCCTTGAGTTCTTTTGCCTTCGCTGAAGGGAACAGTATCGAAAATGAACTTCAATGTCAATAAAAAAATAAAAAAATTTTTTGCCCGGTCGAGGAGAGTGTCTTTTGCTCAAGAAATGTCATAAGCTACTGAAATGCAAGTAAAATTTTTTGCCGTTCGGTCAAGGCGAATTTTGAGCGCGGGAATGAGTATGGCCAGCAGTCGAAAGGACTCGTGTTAGAAGTCGGATCGAAGACTTTGGATAGTCCCGCACAGGCGCCGACGTTTGATTTTTGTCTTTGTTGCTGTCTGCCGCTCAGGCAAAGCCTTCCGCAACGAAATTCCCACCTGTCCGTATCGTCTTGGCAAGAGGACTGTCAGCGCTGGCGGGATTTGCGAGGACTGTCGCGCTTTTCCTGTTCAAGCACAGGGGTGGGATTTGCGAGGAAGGCTTTGAGCGTCAGGCATTGAGGCATGGCGCGGTCACGA
>CAZWBH010000002.1:0-151004 GCA_964632155.1 uncultured Mailhella sp. | reverse complement strand
CGGCTCTGACATTGGGGGTGGAATGCGACTCTGTATCGAACCATGTCGGATGCTCTATGCGGTCGTATCGTGTAGGGCAACTAAGAGGGGAGGAGGGCGTCTCCTGAACTCCCCCATCTTTTTTAATCCCTTGCCCATAAAAGCTTTCCCCTGCGTACCTTCGAAAGCTTCTTCAAATGGCTTGTTGGCACAAAAGTCCAGCCGACAATGTCGCCCTTGAGTGCCTGAACCACCATAAAAAAATTCATATCCTCTTCTTCTGTGTGAACTGCCTTGACATAAACCTTGCGCAGTTCGACGTTGCCCTTTTCCCTGTTCTCCAGAAGTATCATCCACACTTCATAGGGATCGGCCAAAACTTCGGGGATAAGCGGTACATAGGCGCTTCTTTCCGGATCTATGTGCATAAGTTTTTCCACGGTCAGCAGCACCTTCGCGCCGTCCACCGTGTCGAAGAGTTCTTTCCCGCCGAGCATCTCTTCCAGAATGGGGCGCAGATCTTCCTTGGTGTTTACGTCCACCGCGAATTTTGCCCGGGGCGCGTCCACAGGGATCTCCCGCGGCCTGCCCATGCTCTCCCAGGTCTCCATGCTTTTGCTTCCCCAGGGTATGGGGCGCCATTTTCCCCCCTCTTCGGGCAGATTTTCGTCTATTCCGCGCGGAGAGAGCTTGATCCCCGTTGCCGACTTGCCCGGGTTGTAGGCAAAGGACGGATCCACGCCCGGCACGGTCTCCACGTCCAGAGGCCCGTCCGGCGTGTTTACCTGTACCTTGACGGTCTCCTCGGGCTTGGGATGCGAAACTTCCCAGCCGTTGCGCTCGAGATCGCGGTCGCTCACAGAAGCCACAGAGCACTTGCAGCCCCAGCCGTTGGGCGGCCAGCGGTAGTCCCACCACGGATCGTCCAGGGGAACGACCATGCCGTCCCAGGCAAGGTGCTGTTCGCGCGGGCGCAGGCTCGGCCCGTGAGTATAGCGCCCGTACGGCCGCAGCTCCTTTGTGGCCTGCATCTGTTGCCAGTGCCCGGCGCTGTAGGCTGTGCGCACGTTGGTGTCGTAAATCGTGCGAGTGCGCCAGGCGCGCGTGCCCTTGTACGGCCAGCCGTGTTTGGCAACGATGTCGTCAAATTCCTTGCGAAACTCTTCCAAAGTCCCGCCCTCGGTAAACGCCCGGCCCACGGCCCTCTGCAAGTCGCTCAAAAGGTCGTCCTTCATGGCAGAGGCCACCATGAAGGCCCGCGTGTGCGCCTCGTTCATAAGATCGGTGTAGGCGCGTGTGGGAACGCGTACCTTGCTCTGAAAAAAGTCGATGGCTTCCCGGAAGGGCGTGCCCTTGAACTCAGTTTCCGGCATGCTCCCTCCCCGCAAGGTTCGCCGCCATAAACGCCCCCTCCAGAGCCTCCGTCAAATCCTTCACGTCCAGCGCCGGGTAAAGGTCGTAAAGGCGCTTGGAAAATTCCTCAAAGCTCTCTCCTGCTTCCACCGCGGCGTCCAGTTCCCGGCGCAGCGCCGCCACCATGCCCGAGACGTGATCGTCCGCCGCTTCGGCAAGTTGATCCGTGAGGCTGTCAGCCTCGTCACCTTCCCCCGCTTCGGCGGTTAGGGAAGTCCCCGCTTCGGCGGTACTTTCGCGCGCGTCTTCCTTTTCTGCGAACTTCCGCTCCTCGCTCGTATCCATGCGCGGCAGGCAAAGCCTGACCGCGCCCTCGCTCGTCGCGCCAAGAAGCGCGCTACCGCGCGCGCCTCCGGCGGATAAGGAAAACTTTAGCTCGCGAAGCGTTTTCGCCAGAAAACGCGCGCGAGAGCGAGTGCCCCGCGAAGCGGGCGCCGAGCGTCATCTGGCGGGCACGCGGAGCGCGGCCGAGGGCAGCGCAAGCTGCACGAGGCGCCAAACCGTGAGCCTTAGGCGCCGCAGGCGCGGGCGGTAGCGCGCTGATAGCTCGTTGCCCGCGCGCATGGCGGCTTTGCCGCCTGCGCATGGTTGCGGGCAAACGAGCGGGGAAGGTCGAAAGTGCCTTTCTGCCTTTAGGCGCATTTCCGGCAGGAAATGCAAGATGCCTTAAAAACTCTGAAAAAAATATTTGACATCCCTCACGCCGTTTTTTATGTTCATACCGGCTCTGACATTGGGGGTGGAATGCGGCTCTGTATCGAACCATGTCGGATAGCCCGCGCGGCCGTATAGCGCAGGGTTCACTAAGAGGGGAAGAGGGCGCCTCCGGGGCTTCCTCCATTTTTTTTAATCCCTTGCCCATAAAAGTTTTCCCCGGCGCACTTTTGAAAGTTTACTCAAATGGCTTGTTGGCACAAAAGTCCAGCCGACGAGCTGACCTTTTACTACCTGTGCCAGCATATAGAATCCCTTGCTGTTTTCCTTTTCCTGTACTCTTTTGACATAAACCTTGCGCAGTTCAACGAAGCCTTTTTCCCCTTCCAAGCATGACATCCACACTTCATAGGGATCGGCCAAAACTTCGGGGATAAGCGGTACAAAGGCCCTTCTGTCCGGATCTATGTGCATAAGTTTTTCCACGGTCAGTAGAACCTTCGCGCCGTCCACCGTGTCGAAGAGTTCTTTTCCGCCGAGCATCTCTTCCAGAATGGGGCGCAGATCTTCCTTGGTGTTTACGTCCACCGCGAATTTTGCCCGGGGCGCGTCCACAGGGATCTCCCGCGGCCTGCCCATACTCTCCCAGGTCTCCATGGTTTTGCTTCCCCAGGGTATGGGGCGCCATTTTCCCCCCTCTTCGGGCAGTTTCGCGTCTATGCCGCGCGGCGCCCGGTCTTTGTGTCTGACGCAGAGATAGCAATATTAAAAACAAGCCTCCTTATGCCGGATGGACACGGAAACAAAGGGGCGTTTCTTACCAAAACTGTGTTGTTTTCCTTCGCAAGACGCAAATCAGACCAAAAACATCTGTCGCGACATTTTTGACACGCGCCTCGCTCTTTTCTCCTGCCATCGTTTATAACCTGTTGTTCGCATGAATCTTTCTACCCGCTATATTCCCGTAACCATTTAATCCCGGTTCCCCCTTGCTTCAAAACTCTCTGTCGCGATACTTCTCGCCGGAGGGAGAGCGGGTCTTCCACGGTGTCCGGGCCTGACGGCAAGATATTCCCCGCATGACTTTATGTTTTTGAACCCTGGTCAGACTTTGGCTTTTCACGCAACAGCAAGGGGCTGAAACCAGGTTTTGATTCCAGCCCCTTTCAGAGTTTATTTATGGTGCCCAGAGGGAGACTCGAACTCCCACGCCAGTCGGCACTACCACCTCAAGATAGCGTGTCTACCATTTCCACCATCTGGGCACAGAGTTCTTCTATAAAAAACTTTCCGCCTTGGCAAGTTTTTTTTCGCAGATTTTTGTTTTTCTCCTTCGACCAGCCGGATCCCCCGCAAAATTCAGCCGTTATAAGCCGATGGAAACGGTTGTATTGGAAGGCTGTCTCTTGTACATTCATCGCTAGGAGAAAGGCCCTGGTTGGAAAAACGGCGCAAAAATCTTCGATGAAGAGTTGCCTTCCTTCCAGGCTCAGCCGGTTAAATTCAACCTGTCTTAACCGGTGTGGGAATTTTTCTGTTGTTCTCCTCCAGAACATTTTTGCTAAACCCCGCGCGCTTCAAAGCAGACGCCTTGCCCTGCCGTCTGCCGGAAGAGAAAAAACACGTCCCGTCCTCTCCATAGCCCTGAGGAGAAACCATGCTTTCGTTGACATGGGAAAAACACGATCCCGCATTCAATCTTGCCTTGGAAGAAGTCCTCTTCGAGGCGCTTTCTCCCGACCTTCCCGCCTTGTTTCTTTTATGGCGGAACGAAGCTTCCGTTATTATAGGCAGGCATCAGAACGCCTTTGCGGAAGTGAACGCGCCCTGGCTCCGCGAGCAGCACATCCCTGTTGTGCGCCGTTCTACAGGGGGCGGGGCTGTCTACCACGATCTTGGCAACCTGAATTTTTCCTTTCTTTTGATGAGAGAAAGTTCCAACATCGTCGATCCTGCCCCATTGCTGGCGCCAGTGTTGAGCGCACTGCGTGATCTTGGTATAGAGGCTGTTCCCTCCAGTCGGAATGACATTGCCGTAAACGACCGCAAGATTTCCGGCACGGCTCTGCGCCGCGACGGCCGGCGAATTCTGTTCCACGGCTGCATCCTTGTAGATACAAACATTGCCGCCCTCTCCAGCGCGTTGACGACAAATCCTGAAAAATTCCGTTCCAAGGGCGTGACTTCACACAGTGCCAGAGTCGCCACCCTTGCCTCTCTGCTTCCGCACAGAGGCGGCACGGAGGAACTCATGCGCGATCTCATGGAAGCTCTGAACCGGCACTGTTCGCACGGAATTTTTTCCCTCCCTGGTGAACTATGCGGCAAAGCCGAACACATAGCCAACGTAAAGTACCGCAACTGGGATTGGAATTGGGGCCGTTCCCCGCGCTTTTCCCGCAAATTCAGCCACCGCTTCCCCTGGGGGCGGCTGGAAATTTTTTGGGACGTGCGCGAAGGCGTCATCCAGAGTTGCCGTCTCATGGGGGATTTTTTTGCGCTTCGGGATATGGAAGATCTGGAAAAGCGCTTTGTTGGCCTTGCCCCCGAGGCCTCCGCTCTGCGTCCAGCGTTCCTGCCGATACACGTTGAAACATGGTTTTCCGGCGCGGAAGAAGAGCCTCTTTTGAGCTTTCTCTGCGGTGAAGAAGTCAGCTGAAACCCGCCTCCAGCTTTGGAGAAAAGAACAAGGCGTGCGGCGCTTCTTGTCGTTGCCCCGCTCCTGTGCTAGCCTTGAGCATCATGACGCGCCGCCAATGGAAAAAACAAACGCTTACTTTTTTGGCAGATACAGAGGCCCCGGCCTTGACCGCGGAACTTTTGCTCTGCCATGCCCTTGGCCTGGAGCGTAGCGCGCTCATCGCCCACGATGAAGAAGAGCTGAAGGCCTGCGAAGAGACTCGCCTGGGCGAACTTCGGAAACGCCGCCTTCAGGGCGAGCCTCTGGCCTACCTTCTGGGGCGACGGGAGTTTTATGGCCGTAACATGGAGGTAAACGCCACCACGCTCATCCCGCGCCCGGAGACGGAAAGCCTTGTGTCCGCGGCTCTTGAGGCCTTTGGCGAGTTCGAGTCCGTGCGCTTTCTGGATATTGGCACGGGGAGCGGTTGCCTTGCCGTGACCCTTGCGGCGGAGCGCCCGCGCTGGAGCGGCGCAGCCGTGGATATTTCCCCAGGGGCGTTGGCCGTTGCCGCGCGCAACGCCGCCCGCTGGAACGTGGCGGAACGCCTTTTCTTTGTAAAGGGCGATGTCGCCGAAAAACTGCCCTTTGGCGAAGGTAGTTTTGACCTTATCGTCAGCAATCCGCCCTATGTGAGCGAAGCAGAATACGCTAGGCTTGACGCGGGGATCAGAAATTTTGAACCGCGATCCGCCCTGCTTGCCGGGCACACGGGGCTGGAACTTTCCCTGGCCGTGGAAAGCGCTGCGCGATGCCTGCTCAGACCGGGCGGGCTTTTTCTTATGGAGCATGGATGGCTTCAAGGAGAGGCCTGCCGGAAACTGTGCGCCTCGTGGGATTGGGAAGATGTCCGCACAGGGCGGGATCTTGCCGGGCGGGATCGCTTTCTCTCCGCCGTGCGCAAAGCCTGCCCGCAAAGGTTGATGCCCTAGTCTGGGTTTGAGAATGGGGAGCTGGCAGTCCGCCAGTGCGCAGACCGAAGGAGATACTATGCCGCAGACAACACTGGTCGGCGTCATTCCGTTGAAAGGCGTTTCGCTACATTCCGGGGAAGACGTGTGCATGGAGTTGAGACCGGCACCCGCGAATACGGGCCTGGCCTTTCACATCCACGCCGGGGACGGCGTCCATATTCTTCCTCTGCATCCTTATGCCGTAAGCACTACCGAACTTGCCACCACCGTAAGCGACGGCACGGCAAGCGTTTCCACCATCGAACATATTTTGGCGGCACTCAGCGGGCTTTGCGTGGACAATGTGGAACTGCACGTCTTCGCCTCTGAGGTTCCCATTCTGGACGGTTCGGCCCGGCTGGTGACAGAAGCCGTACACAAGGCAGGCATTTGTGAACAGAAGGCGCCCCGGCGCGTGGCCCGCATCGCCCGACCCTTTTCCATGAAGCAGGAGAACAGGAGCATTGAAGCCGAGCCATGGAACGGTTTTCACGTTGATTATACCATCATCTTCCCCCATCCGGCCATCGGCGAACAGCGCTTCGCTCTTGATGTCACGCCGGAAAGTTTCGCCCGGGAGATCGCCCGCGCCCGTACCTTCGGCTTCCTCAAGGAAGTGGAATACCTGCACAGCCGCGGTTTGGCCCGCGGGGGATCTTTGGAAAATGTGGTGGTTGTGGGGGAGGAAGGTGTGATCAACGAAGGCGGGCTTCGCTATCCCGATGAGTTTGTGCGCCACAAGATCCTTGATTTCATCGGCGACATGGCCATGCTGGGCAAACCGTTGCGCGGGGCCTTCACGGCGCGCTGCTCCGGTCATTCCTTCAACAACGCCTTTCTGCGCACCCTCATTGCCCGGGGCGACGCCCTGGAGGAAAGTGTGGAGTAGGAAGGCAAAGGCCATATTTTTCGCGAGGCGGCCTGGGAAAATGATGCTGGACAAACTTCCCACGGGCAAAAGGCGCGTGCTGCTCTTTATGGCCATGCTGAACTTTGGTTCCACCGTGGCTTTTCAGGGTTGGAGCATGCTCTACAACAACTTTGCGGTAAACGAAGTCGGGCTTGACGCCGCGCAGAGCGGGCTGGTTCAGGGGCTTCGCGAAATTCCCGGCCTGCTTGGGGTTACGCTCCTCCTCTTTTTGTACCTGATGAAGGAACACAGGCTGGCGGCGCTCTCGGTCATGGCGGCGGGCACGGGCACATTGCTTACAGGTATGTTTCCGTCCTACGTTCCCTTAATCTGTACCAGTGTACTCATGTCCTTTGGCTTCCATTACTTTGAGGCCATGAACAATTCGCTGGCCATACAGCATTTCAGTCTGCACGAAACGCCGCTCATCATGGGGCAGTTGCGCAGTCTCACGGCCTGCGGCAGTCTGATCATTTCACTCTTTGTCTTTGTCTGTTCCGGTAGCATGGGCTTTTTCTGGCTCTTTCTTGTACCCGGACTTGTGGGCCTGGCCCTGGGCGGTGCCGGTCTGCTCATGGATCCGCTCAAGGGCAGTACGCCCCCGCGGCAAAAAAAGCGCATGCTCCCGCAACGCCGTTACTGGTTTTTTTACGCCCTCAACTTCATTCTGGGCGGGCGGCGCATCGTGTTCACCGTTTTTGCCGTCTTTCTCATGGTGGAGCAGTTCGGTTTTTCCGTGCGCAGCATCTCCCTGCTCTTCATGTTCAATTATGCCGTGAACTGGCTTTTTAATCCTCTGGTGGGGAAAATCATCAACCGTCTTGGCGAACGGCGGCTCATGACGGTGGAATACCTGTCGGCCGTGTTTATTTTTTTGGGCTACGCCTTCACGCAAAGTGAGATCCTTTTGGTTTTGCTCTATGTGTTCGACAGTCTCACCTTCAATTTTTCCATAGCCGTACGTACCTTTTTCCAGAAAATCGCGCTTTCCGGCGATGCCGCGCCCAATATGGCCATAGCCCAAACCTTGAATCACATACCCGCGGTAACGCTTCCCGCCTTTGGGGGCTGGATGTGGCTGCACTGGGGGCACGCTTCGGTGTTTCTTTTTGGAACCTGCCTCGCTGTGGTCTCGCTGCTTCTTGCCCAGCTTGTCGACGGGGAGATACGCCGTAAAGGAACCGTAAAGGAGCAATTCCATGGATAAAACTTTCTTTGAAATGGCCACAGGCCGCCGCCCCGCGGAACTGTGCGTGGATAATGTGCGTCTTGTGGACGTGTTCAGCGGCGAGGTGCGGGAAGGCCGCGTCTTTGCGGGCTGCGGGCGCATTTTGGGCTTTGGCCCGCTGGAAGCGGAAGAGACGGTGGACGGAGAGGGCGGATTTTTGCTCCCCGGACTCATCGACGGGCACGTACACATTGAGTCGTCCATGCTCTGCCCGGCGCGCTTTGCCGAGGCCGTGCTTCCATCCGGCACCACAACGGTCATTGCCGATCCGCATGAAATTGCCAACGTCAAGGGCGTGGAAGGGATAGTCGCCATGCTCAAGGCCTCCCGCGGCCTGCCCCTGGACGTGCGGATCATGCTCCCGTCCTGCGTCCCGGCTCTGCCGGTGGAAGACGCCGGCGCCTGCCTGAGTGCGGAAGACCTTCGACCGCTCATGGACGAACCCGGGGTAGGCGGACTGGCGGAAGTCATGAATGTGCCCGGCGTGTTGGGCGGCGATCCTGACCTCATGGCCAAAATCGCCGCCGCGCGCTCTGCCGGAAAGGTTGTGGACGGCCATGCTCCCTTGCTTGCCGGGCGCAACCTGGATGCCTACGCCGCGCTGGGCGTGAACACCGACCACGAAGCTACCACACCGGAAGAAGTGCGTACACGGGTGGCCCGCGGTATGTATGTTTTACTGAGGGAAGGTTCGGCCTCCAGGGATCTTCTCCGACTCCTGCCCGGGCTGACGCCGGAGAATATGCGCCGTTGCCTCTTCTGTACCGACGACAGCCAGGTTTCGGATATTCTGCGGCGTGGGCACATGGTACGCCATCTGCGCCTTGCCGTGGCCGCGGGAATCCGCGCGGTGGACGCGGTGCGTATGGCCACGCTCAACGCCGCGGAATGTTATGGCCTGCACGACCGCGGAGGCCTGGCCCCCGGGCGCCGCGCCGACATGGTGCTGGTGGACAACCTCAAAGATTTTCGCGTGCGCGCCTGCTGGGCCAAGGGCGAACTTGTGGCCAGAGATGGACGTATGCTGCGCGGCCTTCCCGTAAAAGATCTGGGCGCCCTGCGCGCCAGCGTCAAGCTCGCTTCTCTGCCGGAGCGGCCTTTTGCCGTGTACGCGCCTTCGGGCAGGGCACGTGTCATTGGCCTGCGCCCGCATTCTCTGATCACCGACGCCCTCATCCGCAACGTAGCGGTGGACGGGCGCGGCGAGGTGGATCTGGCCCGCAACCCCGGCCTGCTCAAACTGGCGGTGCTGGAGCGGCATCACGCCACGGGCAAGATAGGCACGGGCCTTCTGGACGGGAGTTACGGCCTGCGGGGCGGCGCCATTGCCACAAGCATCGCCCACGATTCTCACAATATCGTTGTGGCGGGTGATTCCGATTCCGATATGCTGGCGGCGGTGCGCGAGGTGGAGCGCCTGGGGGGAGGCATCGTCATGGTATCTCAGGGGAGGTGTCTGGAATCCCTGCCCCTACCTCTGGGCGGACTCATGACGGATAGCCCCATAGAGGAGACGGCGGCAAAGCTGGACAGGCTCATGGAACTGGCCGCCTCCCATTATCACATCTGGGAAGGCGCGGACGCCTTTATGACTCTAAGTTTCCTGGCCCTGCCGGTCATCGCCTCGCTCAAGCTCACGGCGCGCGGGCTTTTTGACGTGGAGAAATTCTGCTTTGTGCCCGTGGACGTCGGCTAGGGAGCTTTGCACCAAACTCCGAAACGCCGATTGACCGTCTGCTTCCGCTTCCTCAGGGAAAGTGGGCTGTTCTCAAAAAGAGTCGATGTCTGAAGCGCGCCGATCAGTGTGCTTCTCCCCAGTTCTCTCCGATGCCGGCATCGGCCACGAGGGGCACATGGAGACGGATGCCCCAGGCTTCCGTGTCGGTCATGAGCTGAGAAACGCGGGCCGCGGCCTCTTCGGCGTGTTCTTCCGGCGCCTCCACGATAAGTTCGTCGTGTATCTGAAGGAGCAGACGGGCTTCCATGCCGCGAAGTTCTCTATCGTGGAAGACGGCCAGCATGGCCAGTTTGATGAGATCAGCGGCCGATCCCTGGATGAGCGTGTTCACGGCCTGTCTCTCGGCGAGGGCGCGAACCTGACCGTTCTGGGAGAGTAGGCCCGGCAGGGGGCGGCGGCGACCGGAAAGCGTTGTCACAAAGCCGTTCGCGCGGGCGTCACGTTCCACACCCTCAAAAAAATCTTTAATGCGGGCGAAACGGGCGAAGTAGCGTTCGATGAACATACGCGCTTCTTTGGAGGAAATGCCGAGATCCTGCGCGAGTTTCTGCGAACCCATGCCGTAGATGAGTCCAAAATTGATGGTTTTGGCCCTGCGGCGTTCATCCGGCCCGATGTTTGCGGGATCTGCGTCGTGCAACAGGGCCGCAGTGCGCGTATGGATATCCTCGCCTTTGCGGAATGCCGCAAGCAGGGTGGGATCCTGTGAGTAGTGCGCCAGAACGCGCAGTTCCACCTGTGAATAGTCCGCGGAGATGAGGCTTTTGCCTGGCCCGGCTGTGAAGCAGGCACGCATTCTCTTGCCGAGATCGCCGCGCACGGGAATGTTCTGTAGGTTCGGATTGCTGGACGAGAGCCGCCCCGTGGCCGTGGCGGTCTGGTTGAAGGTGGTGTGTATGCGGCCATCCGGCCCGGCCAGACGAGGCAGGGGTTCCAGATAGGTGGAACGCATCTTTTCCATCTTGCGGTATTTCAGCAGAGCGTCCACCACGGGGTGTTGCCCGGAGAGCTTTTCCAGCACGGCCTGAGAGGTGGAAGCCTGACCTCCGCCGGTGGACTTCGCGGCAACGAGGCCGAGTCTGCGGAAGAGGACTTCGCCGATCTGTTGAGCGGATCGGATATTGAAGCTCCCTCCAGCGACTTCGTAAATATGGGCGGTAAGCCTGTCCAGTTCGGCCTGTACTTCCTCAAGGAAGGCTTTCAGCGCCCCGCGGTCTATGGCGATGCCAGCCTTTTCCATGGAGGCGAGTACAGGGATAAGCGGCATTTCCATATTCTGGAGCAGGGAAAGTAGACCGTGGGTTTCGAGACGAGTCCTCATGTCGCGATGGAGGGCCAGGGCGAGCGTGCCCGGGCTATCCATGGACAGTCCGCGCTCTCCTGCAAAGCGGGCGGAGAGACTGGGCCAGCCGTAGTCCCTGTCTTCTGGCGCCAGCAGGTAGGCGGAAAGGCCGAGGTCGAAACAGCGCTTCGGGTCAAGCGTATTCCAGTCCTGCGCGTTGCGCAAAAGAGACTTTAAATCTGGAATCACTATCAGCGCGGCATTGTTCGCCCAGTTTGCGAGTTCGGAAATTCGCCCGTTCCAGGAATATTCTTTCGTCTTTCCTTCGTCTTCCACAGCAACGCGCAGACCGGGCGCCTGTGAGCGGGGAAGCGCGGGTTCTGGCGTAAGAGCCACAACGCGCCCGCGACTTTCGGGCAGGTCTTGGACATGGGCCGCGGCGACAGGAATATGCGGGGGTGAAGCGACGTCTAAAAGCGAGAGCTGTTCTCCGGCCTGATGAGAGGATGCGCTGACGGCTTGATCCGTCGCGTCGGCAAGGGGAACAAGGCCCTGGCGGATGAGACTGTCGAGTTCGCGCAAGAGCGAGAACATCTCAAATTCACGCAGGAAGGTGCGGGCTTCCTGCTCGTGCAGTGGCTGTACCGCGAGTTCTTCCAGAGAAACGGGGCAGCAGTTGTCGCGCAGGCGGGTGAGCTCGCGGTAGACAAACATGGCCTCCAGGTTGCCCTCCAGCTTTTTGCGAATGGGAGGGGGAAGCTCCGCAAAACGGTCGCGGATATCTTCCAGATTGCGGAAAGTGCGGAAAAGTTTTTCGGCGGTCTTTTCACCTATGCCCTTAACACCGGGCACGTTGTCGCTGCTGTCGCCAATCAGGGCTTGGACGTCGGGCCACTGCCCGGGCGAAAGCCCCGTTTCATTCTGAAAGGATTCCAGAGTGACAAGTTTTTCCTCCTTGCCGGCGGGATCCCACATGACCACATCAGGGGCGAGACATTGGCGCAAGTCCTTGTCTACACCGATAATGACCACGGGGCGTTTGCCCTGTTGATTTTTGGCGAGGCTGGCTATGCAGTCATCGGCTTCACAGTTTTCAGAGACGAGCGCCTTCATGCCCAAAGCCCGAACCATGCGTTTCAACGGCTCCACCTGGGCGAGGAGTTCTTCGGGGGGGGTGGGGCGGTTGGCCTTGTAGGCGGGGAATATCTCGTGGCGGAAATGCCTGCCGTGCCCATCGAGGACGAAGGCAAAATGTCCGGGGTGTTCTTCACGCAGGAGTTTGAGCAGTACCCGGCCCACAATAAACAGCGCACCCGTGGGATGGCCATCGGAGCGAGACATACTGGAATTGGCGAAGTAACCCCGAAAAAGGAAGGCGTTGCCGTCCATCACATAGAGAGGTTCTTCGGTGAAGCAGAGACGCTCTTTCAAAGACATGAATAACTCCTGGCAAGGGAGGGCGTGGGATAATGGGTCCGATCAGTCCAGGAGCGGCATGGGTCCGAAGGCCGCTTCATAGCGGGCGCGGAAGGCATTGGCATCGAAAGTATGAACCTGCGTGCCGTACTTTTCCACACAAAAACTGGAAGACACAGCCCCAAGGCGCGCCGAAAAGGCAATACCCATACCCTTGTGCAAACCTTTAAGCAGGCCTGCGCGATAAGAATCGCCGGCGCCGGTGGGGTCGGCCACTTCTTTGGGAGGAACGGCAGGGACGTTATGGGGGCGGGCGCCTTTCTGCAAGACGGCGGATCCCTTGGAGCCGAAGGTAATAATCAGAGTTTCAGCACGCTCCAGCAGAGCTTCGACGTCAAGCCCCGTCATTTTTTCAATGAGTCCAATCTCGTAGTCGTTGCCAATGAGTACCTCCGCTCCGGTAAGCCCGGAGACGAGCTGTTCAGGCGTCATGCTGGTGATTTGCTGGCCAGGGTCGAAAATATAGTGTGTGCGATGTTCACGGTAAAAGGAAGCAAGATTGACCATGTCTTCCACGTTGCCAGGCCCGATGAGCGCCCAGTCGCCTTCTTGAGGAACCGGAATTTTTTGGGAAAAGGCGGGAAGGTTCATGGCGGAGGGGCAGAAGCCCGTGATCTGGTTGCCCGCCTGATCGGTGGTGATGTAGGCACAGGCCGTGAAGGCGTTTTTTTCGACGCGGACGCCACGCATATCCACTCCTCTTTTTTCGAGCTGGCGCGCATATTCCGCAAAGTCGCGGCCAACAGTGGCATAGATGGAGGAAGGTTCCTTCAGCAGAGAAAGCGTGTAGGCGATGTTGCCGGCCGTGCCGCCAAATTTTTCTTCTACATGGTCAATGGGGAAGCAGACGTTGAGAAAATGCAGTTTTTCCGGAAGAATATACTCTTCAAAATGGCCGGGAAAAGTCATGATGCGGTCGAAGGCGAGAGAACCGGAAAGGTGTATCATGGGCGCTCCGTGTCATTGAAAGGTCAGGCCACTCACAGCCGTTACCGTCAGTGTAGCGGCAGAGGGCCGTCTTTGGCAAGCGGGGAGAGCGTCATCCCGGCAAGGATAAAAGTTTTTTAGAGGTAAGCCGGAAATTTGTCTGTCCTTGAAAAAAAAGGATTCTTGTTAATTCCTTGTGAAAATTTGCCGCGACGAAAATTTTATGCCTGATTCAGGATCCAAAAGAAAACTTGCGCTGTTCTTCGGCTTCGGTATGATGAGCCGCAGAGGCAACGCCATGAGGAAAGTTTTTTTTGCTTTTGTCCTTTTTGTCCTGCTTTTTGCCACGCTTCCGGCCTGTTCCAAAAACAGTGATTCGCTGGATAACGTGCGCGTTTCCGGCGATGTGACCACGGTGTTCGGTGCGGGTAGCGGCGGTCATGTGCAACGCACGCGCACGCGTACGGGTCTTGAGTTTTGAGCGGCGTTTTCTTGCGGCTTATCAGCAAAAAGGTTTTCAAAAATAAGGATACGCTATGTTAGCCATTCTCGACTACAAGGCGGGCAATCAGACCAGCGTACTGCGTGCTCTGCGTTCTTTGGGCATTTCCGCGGAGATCACGGCCAGGCCTGAAGTCATCATGAACTCGGAAGGCGTCGTCTTTCCCGGCGTGGGCGCGGCGGGGCAGGCCATGGCGCAGCTCAAATCCACCGGTATGGACAGGATCCTGTTGCGTTGCGTGGAAGAAGGAAAGCCGATACTCGGCATCTGTTTAGGTTGCCAGATTCTGCTTGATCGCAGCGAGGAGAACGACACCACGACCCTGGGCGTTTTCCCTGGTGTCTGCAGGAAATTTCAGCCGGAATGGAAGGATGGAGAGCAAAAGATACGCATCCCGCACATGGGCTGGAACAGTCTGCGCTCTTCTCCCTGCGTGCTACTGGAGGGCATCGCGCCCGACGCGCAGTTCTACTTTGTACACAGCTTCTACCCCGATCCCGCGCCGGAATGGGTCATCGCCACATCTACCTACGGGCGCGTGTTTACCGCGATGTATGGCCGGCCAGGACTTTGGGCCGTGCAGTTTCACCCTGAAAAAAGCGGTCGTCCTGGTCTGCGGCTGCTTTCCAACTTCTACCGTTATTGCCGGAAGGCAGGGGAGGCCGTCCATGCCTGAGAGTCGTTTGAGCAGACGCATCATTCCCTGCCTGGATGTGCGCGATGGACGCCTCACCAAGGGCGTCAGATTTCAGGGCAACGTGGACATCGGCGACCCTGTGGAAACCGCCCGCCGCTACTATGAGGAAGGCGCGGATGAAATCGTTTTCTATGACATCACGGCATCCTGTGAATCCCGCGGTATCTTTTTGGATGTTGTGGAGCGCGTGGCCAGCAGCATTTTCATCCCCTTTTCCGTGGGCGGAGGCCTTTCTTCTGTGGAAGACATGCGCGCCGTGCTTCTGGCCGGAGCGGAAAAGGTTTCGGTAAATTCCGCCGCCGTGCGCAACCCGCGCATCATCAGCGAAGGCGCGGAGGCGTTTGGCTCTCAGGCCATCGTGGTGGGCATGGACGTGCTGAAGGTTCCTGTGAGCGAACGTTGCCCCTCCGGTTATGAAATTGTCATCAATGGCGGGCGCAAACCCATGGGGCTGGACGCCATTGCCTGGGCAAAGCGCTGCGAGGAACTTGGCGCGGGAGAATTGTGCGTGAACTCCATTGATGCGGACGGCACAAAGGACGGGTACGAACTCACGCTCACGCGCATGATCTGCGACGCCGTGACCATCCCCGTCATTGCTTCTGGCGGAGCCGGAAAACCCAGACATCTCGTGGAGGCCGTCACCGTGGGAGGTGCCTCCGCGGCGCTGGTGGCGTCCATCGTCCATTATGGGCAGTACAGCATCGCTGAACTCAAAGCATATATGGCCGAGAACGGCGTGCCCGTGCGCCTTGTCTGATGCGCCTTCTCGTTCCTCAACAGCGCGGAATTTCAGGAGAACACGCCGCGCTTGCGCATCGCGCGGAAACGCTGTAGGGTTCTCCCTCTGAAAACGCTCTTCTTTCTTCAGGAGAAAGATATGTCCCAGGATTTTCCCCGGCGCCGTGCGCGCATGGAATATGTATGCATGAACTGCGGTCGTCGGCATCCAGTGGACTCTCTGCTGTATACCTGCCCGGATTGCGGCGGCGTACTCCTTCTGGATGACCTTGACTTCGACGAGATGAAGGAGCGGGGCGCCAGGTACTGGCGCGAACTTTTTGACGCCCGCCGCGCTACCCGTACCCGCGCCCTGCGCGGGGTGTTCCGTTTTTATGAACTCATGGCGCCTGTGCTGGAAGAAGAAGACATCGTCTACCTTGGCGAAGGGGACACGCCCATCATCGAGGCCTCCCCTGCCTTGCAAAAGACTGTCGGCCTGCGCTTTGCCTACAAAAATGATGGTCAGAACCCCAGCGCGTCCTTCAAAGATCGCGGTATGGCGGGGGCGTACAGCTATCTGAAGTCGTTGGTGCGCAAGAACGGCTGGAAGGAAGTGCTGACCATCTGCGCTTCGACGGGCGATACCTCCGCGGCGGCGGCCATGTACGGCGCCTATGTGGGGGAGCCTGTCCGCACGGTGGTACTTCTGCCTCACGGCAAGGTCACGCCCGCGCAACTCGCCCAACCTTTAGGTTCTGGAGCGCTGGTGCTGGAGATTCCCGGCGTTTTCGATGACTGCATGAAGGTGGTGGAGTATCTGGCCGAGCGTTATCGCGTGGCCCTGCTCAATTCCAAAAACAGCTGGCGCGTGCTGGGACAGGAATCTTATGCCTACGAAGTGGCCCAGTGGTTTGAATGGAAAATGGAAGACAAGGCGCTGTTCATGCCCATTGGCAATGCGGGCAATATTACATCCATGATTTCGGCCTGCCTGAAGATGCGTCGCCTTGGCATCATTGAGGGATTGCCGCATATCATAGGCGTCCAGTCTGAACACGCCGATCCGGTGTGGAGATACTACAGCCAGCCTGCTGAAAGCCGTACGTACACTCCCGTAACCGTACAGCCCAGTGTTGCGCAGGCCGCTATGATCGGCAACCCCGTATCCTTCCCGCGGGTGAAGAATCTTGTGAAAAGATTTGAGGATCTGGGCGGGCGCTTCAACGTGGTACAAGTTTCGGAACAGGCCATCATGGACGGCATGATTCTGGTCAACCGCCACGGACATATCGCTTGCACCCAGGGCGGAGAGAGCTTCGCCGGCATGCTTCAGGCCAGAGAAAGCGGCATTCTGCGGGATGAGGAATTCAGTATCCTTGATTCCACGGCCCACGCCCTCAAGTTTTCAGGCTTCCAGAACAGGTACTTTGAAGACAGTTTTCCCGTAGAATACGGTGTGAAGGCTCGCCCCGATCTCGTGAATCATCCGCGCCTTCTCCTTTCCGCGGAACAGAGAGCGACCATGCCTGCGGATGAATTTACCCGTACGGTCGCTCTGGCCGTGGCTCGGGCTGTCGGCCTGGGCGCCAGGGAGCGACCAGAAGAACGGGAAACGAAACATCACACTTGACAGCGTGCGGATGGCAGGCTATCCAACAAGCGACAGAGGCTCGGAAAACTGTCTGTCTGAACAGAGGAATCATTCAAACGTCCCCTGCCCCGTGGTTCAGGGGCAACATCAGTGGAGGCTGTTATGGGCTACAAGATTGAATTTGATGCGGACAAGTGCATCGGTTGCGGCCAGTGTGTGGACATCTGCCCTGTTTCCGTGTGGGAAATGCAGGACGGCAAGAGCAATCCTGTGAACGCCGAAGAATGCCTAGGTTGCGAATCCTGCTCCGGTGTGTGCGAACAGGGCGCTATCGCCATCGAAGAAGACTAATCTCGCACGTCATTGCGGGGCGGAAAGCTAAGCCTCGCAGGAGCGGAACATTCCCGCGCTCTGGCGTGTCTGCCGAATGTTTCACGAGTTTTGCCGCCGGATGGGGTAGCTCATCCGGCTCTCTTCTTCTTAACTACGGGATCGGGTAGCGTCATGGCTGAAACGGAATTAGACCTTGTTTTTCAGGAATATGACCGACTCTCCGCGCAGGCGGATCAGCTTTTTGACCGCGTGAAGACGCAGTACCCTCAGGAAGTGGCCTGCAAAAGCGGTTGCGGCGAATGTTGTCATGCCTCGTTCGATCTCTCTCTGGTTGAGTCCATGGCGTTGAATCGCGCTTTTAATAAGGCCTTCGATTTTGGCATCCGCCGATCCGCCGTGCTTCAGGCGGCAAACGAGGCGGATCGCCAGCTCTCGCGGCTGAAACGTCATTATTTCAAGCAGACCAGGCAGGGGATGTCCGATGAGGATATTTTTAGGGAAGTCGCGAAAGAACGCGTCCGCTGTCCGCTTCTTGGCCTAGACAACACCTGTCTTCTCTACGAACACCGCCCCATCACCTGCCGCCTCTACGGCGTGCCCGCTGTTATTCACGGCAAGGCACATGTTTGCGGACTGTGCCATTTCACGAAGGGCGAATCTTACCCCACCGTAGCCCTTGACCGCATCCAGGATCGCCTGGCGGACATGAGTCGCCGCATCGGAGCGGTCGTGGGTTCGCGTTTTCGCGAACTGCACCGCGTTTATGTGCCCGTTTCCATGGCCCTGACCACCAAGTATGACGACGCCTACCTTGGTGTCGGCCCTGCCCCGCGGGAGGCCTTATGAGCATTGCCCCTCTTCTGCGCGGCGAAAAACCCCGCAAGTTGACCGCCGAGGAAGAAAAGCTGAAGCGCGATCTCTACGAGAGAATAGCTCCAAGGCGCCGCAAATTCATTGAGCGCATAGGCTATGAAAAGTGGGATCCCTTTCCCGAACCCAACGAACCCATTGAAATACGCACCGATATCACCAATCGGACGGCGCAGCAACTCCTCCAGGAATTTCTCAAGGCTAAAAATTGCGAAGCCCAGCTTGCCGGAGAGGGCGCACCCAGCGAGGCCTTCATCCACGGGGCCATGGAAGCCGCCATGGGCGTGGTAAACAATCAGGAAAAATTTTTGGGCGCCTATGAATTTGCCGCCTGGTATCGCCAACTTCTTAAGAAAGAAGGCCTTATTTCATGAAAGACCGCTATACCGATATCCACGAGTACATCCGCGATCTGCAGGAAGAGATTGCCAAAGATCCAAAATGCGCCATCCATCACTATAACCTTGGCGTGGCCATGCTCTCTTTGGGCGACTACAGCGAAGCCGAGGAATGCTTTTTGAACGCGGCACGCCATTCTCCGCACCTGGCGGAAGCCTTTGTGCAACTAGGCGGACTCTGCCTGCGCCGCGGTGACCTGGACGGCTGCATGCAGTACAACAGGGAGGCCGCCGAGGTTCGCCCCAAGTTCCCTGTGGCCTGGAGCAACATCGGCTTTGTACACCTTCAGCGCGGCGAAGTCGATGAAGCTCTTTCCGCCCTGCACAAGGCTTTGACGTGGGATCCCAAATTCGTGCAGGCCCGCGCCACCTTTGCCTCCGCCCTGTACATGAAGGGCGAATACGAAAAGAGCATGGAAATGAGCAGAATGGTTATACAGCAGGAGCCAACCTTCGGACCCGCCTGGAACAATCTTTCTCTGGCCTGCCTGGCGCTGGGCGATGCCCAAAAAGCCAAGGAATACGCTGAAAAGGCCGCCGAGTTCGGCTACGATGTTTCCGATGCTTACTGGAAGGAACTCAAGGAAGCCGTGGCGGAAAAAAACTGAAAGCGCCCCGCAAAAAAACGCAAAAAAGTTCCCACGCGCCGCTTCAAACCAGCATTTCCAGCTTGTCGATAAGCGATTCGTCAAGCCCTCCTCCGGACATGGGCGTCCCAAAAAGCGTACGGCGCTGATCCACAAGGAGTTCCCGCGGTAGCATGCCCGGAGCGGAGTCGGCCAGGGTGTCGGAAAGGCGTCGCGCCAGAAGCCAGCTCCTTGCGCCCTGAGAAAAGAGGCGGAAACAGCTTTGGAATTCGTCGCGCGCTTCTTTCCACAAAGCGAGGCGGCGCGCGTTTGGTCTGAAGCTTAGGGTTATGCTCAGGGCAAGGTTCAAGCTGTTGAACGCAATGCCGGGCACGCCGGAACGCCAGCCCCACAGCCAGGATCTGCGAGGGAAGAGCAGCCCCGTTCCCGCGGCCAACTGGATGAGCTTTTCCAGATCTTCCCGTGCCTGAAGGAGGACGGGATCTTCCCAATGTACAGGCATGGTTCTGGGATTGAGTGCGGAAAGAACCGACTCCCGGGCGGGGCAGCCCCATTCTCGCAATATGTGGAGGAACCAGCGGCCTGAAAGGGTCGGATCCTTGCCTTCTTCCGGCGTTTCAAGGTGACTGTAGCTTAGAAGCCAGCTTCCCTTGCCGCTTTTTCCTGTAATGACACAGGGGTGTCCGTCCATGAGCGAAGGACGCAATGTGACGCCGTACAGGGTTTTCCATTCCGCAAGGATATCGTCAGGCAACGCCGAAAAAGGCATATCCGCCACATAGAGATCCGATCCGGCGGCGCGGTAGCGTGCCAAAACATCCACGCCGTCATGGTTTTCCGGTTCCTCAAAGCGCCCGGGCCACCATACTGGCAGAAGAACGCTCCCGCCCGCCATGAAGGAAGGGATAAGGGGATGTTTCGCGGCCATTTCGCAAAGCAGATGGCCGGAGACGAGATGCTGGAGGCGATCGGTCATGCCCGCGCGTTTCCAGCGACAAAGCCCCAGGCCTCCTTCAAGCGCCAGCCCCGCGCCGCCGCAAATGCCAAGGTAGTGCCCGCCTTCGCGGACAAAGCGGCGCACGGCATCCATACCTGCCTTGCCAAGCGCTTTGGCCTTAAGCCGCGCCGCGCCGCCGGGTACGATGAGCATCTTGCCAGAGAGACCCTTCTGGGCTATCTCTAATCCCTTGAGGACACGGAAGGGAACACCCGCCGCTGTGACGGCGTGCAGAAGAAGATAGCCCCAAAGGTGAGAAGCGTCCCAAAGGATGTCGATCATGTTCCCTCCTTTTCTTATGCATACGCACAGGCCTGTTTTTCGGCAAGAGCGGAAAGTCTGGGGCGGATTGCGGCTTTTTTGAGTCATTGTATCGGGAGAATGTGATGCTGTCCAAAGCTTATGAACCGCAGGAAGTGGAAGCGCGCTGGCGGAAACATTGGGAAGAAAACAAAACCTTCACCCCGGATCTTTCTTCCCCCGGCGACCCTTATTCCATTGTCATCCCGCCGCCCAACGTAACGGGTATACTGCACATTGGCCACGCGTTGAATCAGACCCTGCAGGATATTCTCTGCCGTCATGCCCGCCAGAAGGGGAAGAAAGTACTGTGGGTGCCCGGTACCGATCATGCGGGCATTTCCACACAGAACGTTGTGGAGCGCGCCCTGGCCAAGGAGGGCAAGACCCGCCACGATTTGGGCCGCGAGGCCTTTATTGAGCGAGTGTGGCAGTGGAAGAGCGAATACGGCGGGCAGATACTCAAGCAGATCAAAGAATTGGGCGCTTCCGTGGACTGGACGCGCGAAGCCTTTACCATGAACGAAGACCTGGCCCGCGCCGTGCGCAAAGTCTTTGTGCAACTGTACAGGGAAGGCCTTATCTACAAGGGCAAGTACATTGTCAACTGGTGCCCGCGTTGCCACACCGCTCTTGCCGACGATGAAGTGGATCACATCGACAGCAAGGGTACGCTCTGGCATGTGCGCTACGACTTTGCCGATGGTTCCGGATCCGTGACCATTGCCACCACGCGCCCCGAGACCATACTGGGCGACACCGCCGTGTGCGTGCACCCCGAGGATGAACGTTATGCCCACCTGGTGGGTAAGAAGCTCATTGTCCCCATTGTCAACAGGGAAGTCCCGCTCATTGCCGACCGCTACGTTGACCGCGAATTCGGCACGGGTTGCCTCAAGGTAACGCCCTGCCACGACCCCAACGACTGGAATCTTGGCCATGCTCACGGGCTGGAGTTCATTCAGGTCATCGACGACAACGGTAAGATGTGTCAAAGCCCCGTGTGCGGTCGCTACGCCGGCATGAGCCGCGAGGAATGCCGCAAGGCTCTTGTGGAAGATCTGCGCAAAAACGGCCAGCTTGTGGCGGAAGAGCCGCTTTCGCACAGCGTGGGTTGCTGTTACCGGTGCAAGACGGTCATTGAACCCTACGTTTCCACGCAATGGTTTGTGGCCACGAGCAAACTGGCTCCGGCCGCCCGCGCCGCCGTACCTGACGAAATTAAAATTTACCCCGAAAGCTGGATAAAAACCTATTACAACTGGCTGGACAATATCCGCGACTGGTGCATCAGCCGTCAGATATGGTGGGGGCATCGCATTCCGGCCTGGACCTGCCCTGAGTGCGGGGAACTCATCGTGGCCGAGGAAGATCCCGCAGCCTGCCCCAAGTGTGGCTGTACAAAGCTGGAACAGGATTCCGATGTTCTGGACACCTGGTTCTCTTCCGCCCTTTGGCCTTTTTCCACCATGGGCTGGCCGGAAAAGACGGAAGAACTTAAAACGTTCTACCCCACAAGCGTTCTGGTCACGGCCTTCGATATTCTTTTCTTCTGGGTGGCCCGCATGATCATGATGGGGCAGCACTTCATGGGGACTGTGCCCTTCCGTGAAGTATACATCCACGCCCTGGTGCGCGATGCACAGGGCCGCAAGATGTCCAAATCTCTTGGCAACGGCATCAATCCTGTGGACATGATACACAAATACGGCGCCGACTCACTGCGTTTCACCCTGGCCGCCTTTGCCGCCATGGGCCGTGATATACGCATGTCCGAGGAACGCATCGAGGGCTATCGCCATTTTGTGAACAAGGTTTGGAACGCCTCCCGCTTCGCCCTGATGAATCTTCCCGAAGACCATGAACCCGTCGCCGTGGATCTGAGCGCGGTGAAGGGCCTGCATCACCGCTGGATACTCAACCGCCTAGAAGAAATCAAGGATGAGGAAAACGCTGCTCTGGAGAGCTACCGCTTCAACGACGCCGCCCAGTGTGTGTACAAATTCCTGTGGAGCGAGTTTTGCGACTGGTATCTGGAACTGATCAAGGCCGATATGCGCGAGGAGGGCGACGCCAAAAAAGAGGCGCAGGCCGTCCTCTATACGGCGCTCAAGGAAATACTCCTGCTCCTGCACCCCATGATCCCCTTTGTCACCGCGGAAGTTTGGAGCGCTCTGCCGGGCCACGAAGGTTCGGACATTGCCGTACAACTCTACCCCGAAGAGCGCCCGCAGTGCCGCAAGGCCGCGGATTCCGACGCTATGATCTTCCTCCAGGAGACCATAAGCGCCATCCGTACCATACGCGCCGAACTGAACATCAAACCTTCCTACCCTCTCTCGGTGGTACTGCGCCCGGCCTCCGAAGAACAGGCCGCACTGCTGGAACGCGGTCGCGGCTTCTTTGACATAGCCCGTCTGGAAAAACTTACCATCAATGCCTCGGCCCACGCGCCCAAGGCTTCGGCCAGCAATGTGGTGCGCGGGTGCGAGGTTATTGTACTCCTGGATGGCGCCGTAGACTTTCAGGCCGAACTGGCCCGCCTGGACAAAGAAATCGGCAAGGTGGAAAAGGATCTTGCCGCGCTCAACGCCAAGCTGGCCAACGCGGGCTTTTTGAGCCGCGCCCCCGCGGAACTTGTGGAATCCGAAAAAGCCCGCCAGGCCGATCTCCTGGACAAGAAGACCAAGATGCTTGTTCTGCAGGAGCGCTTCAGGGAAGCGCTGGCGTGACGTTCCCCGGCAACCGCGGGCGTTTGTCAGAGTATGCCGAAACCCGTTCAAAGGGTTATGGTTTCTAAATCATCCGGCACCCAGATATTGCCCCGGAAGTAGTGTTTGCCTTCCGCCGTATACAGTTCCTTTCTCATGGCAAGATTCCTGTCTTCAGTATGGTAGAGAAGTAAATTTTGCACATTCAGCCTTTCCGCCGTTTCACAGGCATCCTTTACGGTTGAATGGCGTTTTTCATACGGAGCAAAGATATCCGCCTGAGAATACAGACAAAAGGCTTCATGCAAAAGCCAGGTGCTGTTTTTTGCGTATTTTTCTTCGCACGGATTATATGGCTCATCGCCGCAACAGGTCATCTTCCCGCCCTTGTCAAGCTCCATGCAAAAGCCAAATTGTTTTGTTTTTGTCGAGTTGATATCAAAAAACGTTACCTTGTGATCGTTGACAGTCCTTTCCTCGCCATCGGATACGGCAATAAAATACAAGCCGTTGTCAATAAAGCGAGTTTCTTTTTTCAGTAGCAGTTTATCCGTCATATCATGCAGAACAGAAATCACTTCCCCGGGAGCGTAAATATTCGCATCCCCCTCGTACTTCCCGCTGACCATAAGCTGGCATATCAGTCGCGTCATCCACACAATTCCAAGCAAATGATCGATATGCGCATGCGTTACAAAAATTTCTCGCATATCCTTCCAGTTGAATCCGGCGCGTCTCAGCTGGCGAAGTACCGTATTCCCGCCGCCGCCATCAACCATAAAATAGCGCTTTTCGTTCTCTATCACAAAGCAAGTGTTATAGCACTCTGTCACGAACGCGTGCCCCGTTCCAAGCATGGTTATTTTCATCCCGACTCCTTGACAAGACCTTATCCTGTTGAGTTTTTGCCTGATTAAGCGCTTCTCTTTCATTGAGCCGCATCTGTCTGCCTCAATAATACCGTTCAAGCGTCCATGCTTTTTCAGTCGTAGACTTCGGGGAGTTTTCTTCAAGGCGTTGACGGGATCCTTTTTCTCCATTCTTCACATTCTTCGCGGGGCAAGGGTAGGCGAAGCTCCCCGGTCGAGCTATTCGCTCTCTTCCTCACCCTCCTGCGCCTTGAGTTTTTCCGCATACTTGAGGATTTCCTCAAGCTGAATATCACCGCAGAGTACGCCTACGATTTCGTCATTCTCATCGGCCACGGCCTGAGACACGGAGAGGATGAGCGCTCCCGTGTACTGGGACTGATACACGTCCGTGACGTGCATACTGCCGTCCTCCATGGCGGACTTGAACCACGCACGGTCTGAATAGTCGTAGCCGGGATCCGGCAAGTGACCGTAGCGGGCGGCGTTTGCCTCGTCCGTCACCACGGCCTGCACCAGGCGTCCCTGGGAATCCGTAAGGGTAATGAATTGGATAAAGGGATGATGAGAAGCGAATTCCCGCATATGTTCACAGGGCGCCACCCTGCCGCTGTGCCCGCTGCAGGAGGAAACCAACTTCTCCATGACGCCGGAGGCCAGGGAACTGGCCATGCTCTTGATTTTCTGCAGTTCGGTAACGAAAAGTTCCGGCAGGAAGCGCCTGACCAGGGTCAGCATTTCCTTGTTGGAGAACGAGGTATTGCGACCCCCCTCGTAGGCCTGCATGATGGCGTTGTAAACATGACCCACCGCCGGATGTTTCTTTGTGACTTTGCGCGCATCTTCAAGATTGAGGTGAGTGTTGATCCAGTAAGCCACGCCGGCCCGACCGGACTTGTCCGTAATGATGATAGGCACGGGGCGACCGAGAATCTTGGCGGTGTCGAAAATATTGTAAATCTCTTCGTTTTTGGAAAGTCCGTCCACATGAACTCCGGCGCTTGTGGCGTTGAAGTCGCTTCCCACAAAGGGATAGTTCGGCGGAATGTTGTGTTCCAGTTCCTTGACAAAATAGTCGGCAAGTTCGGAAATCACCGTGGTGTCGGCGGCGTCATCGTCTCCGGTGAGGGAAATATATTCCATGACCAGCGCTTCAACAGGAGTGTTGCCCGTGCGCTCCCCGAAGCCGAGAAGGGCGCCGTTCACCGCGGCGCAGCCGTAGAGCCAAGCCGTGACGCCGTTCACCAGCGACTTGTGGAAATCGTTGTGTCCATGCCACTCCAGCCACTGGCCGGGAACCCCCGCCTCATCAATGAAGGCGCGCGTTATGCCTTGCACCGATCGGGGCAGGGCTGCTCCGGCATAGGGAACGCCGAAGCCCATGGTATCACAGAGGCGTATTTTTACGGGCATGGCGGCCTTTTTTGAAAGCTCCATGAGCCGCGCCGCAAAGGGCAGGCAAAAACCGTGAATGTCGGCGCGGGTAATATCCTCGAAATGACAACGGGGAACAATGCCCCAGTCCAGAGCGCGTTCCACCAGACGCAGGTAGTCGTCCATGGCCTGCTGGCGTGTTTTACCCAGCTTTAAATAGATGTGATAGTCCGATACGCTGGTGAGCATGCCCACTTCATCGAATTCCATGTCTCTGGCGAGGCTCAGGTCGTTTTCGTTGGCGCGTATCCAGCCGGTCACACGGGGGAAGCGATAGCCCCTGGCGCGGCAGGATTCTATGGCCTTGCGATCCTTGGCCGAATACATAAAAAATTCCGTAGCTTGGATGAGGCCGCTCTTCCCCCCGAGCTTGTGAAGAAGATCAAAAATGTGTGCTATCTGCTTTGAGGTGTACGGGGGGCGCGCCTGTTGTCCGTCACGGAAGGTGGTGTCGGTAATGAAGCAGTTATCCGCTGGTCTGGGAGCTATGATAGCGCCGTCAAAGCCGATGCGGCCTATCTTGGTATAGGGAAAAAGTTCGCGATAGAGCTGAGGTTCCTTTCTCTCTTCCAGGTGTAGCCTGCGATCAGGGTTTTTCTTGTATAAGATCATGTTCCCTCCATGAAGCCTTGACGCTCTTTATCAGGCGCTTTGCCAATGAAATTTTCATGCTAGCCGTAACATCACAAAGAGTAAAGCCCTCGCTTTCAAGCAAAGAACCTGATCCGCCCCGCCTTTTCACAGCGCGCAGTCACGCCTTTTTTTATCGCCCCTTGATGCGGGATGACGCAAGGCGCGCCCTCTCCGCAAGAGCAACGGGCGGACTGTCGCCTCATCGCAGGCTTTCTTTCTGGCAGAACAAAAGTCTTTCAAAAAATACTCTTTTGTTCCTTCCTCGCACAAAAGTCGAAATTTACCCGCGAAGAACGCGAAAAAGTATTGTATTTGCCCTAAAAAAAAGTTAGTATCACTTTTATGCATCTTAAGCTGGAAATTCTCGTTTATCGGGAAACGGCGTTTTTATGTGTACCAGGGATCGTGCTGCCTGGATCCGGGCTTTTTACGGGTTCATCGGTTGGCAGAACGACAGACCCAAAATTAACTATGCGGAGGTAAGGCAATGGCGAAACATGCAACCCCCCTGTTGGACCAGCTCGAATCCGGGCCTTGGCCCAGCTTTGTATCTGATATCAAGCAACTTGCCGAAAGCAGAGCAAAAAATGCTCAGGGCTTGGATTATCAGATCCCCACTGACTCTCCTGAAGATCTCCTTGGCGTCATGGAGCTTTCCTATGAAGACAAGGAAACCCACTGGAAGCACGGCGGCATCGTCGGTGTGTTCGGTTACGGCGGCGGCGTTATTGGCCGTTACTGCTACCAGCCTGAGAAGTTCCCCGGCGTGGCCCACTTCCACACCATTCGTGTGGCCCAGCCTTCCGGCAAGTTCTACAGCACCGAATATCTGCGCGGTATCTGCGACATCTGGGATCTGCGCGGCTCCGGACTGACGAACCTGCACGGCTCCACCGGCGACATGGTACTCATCGGCACCCAGACGCCCCAGCTTGAAGAAGTCTTCTACGAACTGACCCACAAGATGGACGTCGACCTTGGCGGTTCCGGATCCAATCTGCGTACCCCCGCCGCGTGCATGGGCATGTCCCGCTGTGAATACGCCTGCTACAACACCCAGCTGGCCTGCTATCAGCTGACGCAGGACTATCAGGATGAACTGCACCGTCCCGCCTTCCCCTACAAGTTCAAGTTCAAATTTGACGGTTGCCCCAACGGCTGTGTGGCCGCTATGGCTCGTTCCGACTTTGCCGTCATCGGTACCTGGAAGGACGACATCAAGATCGACCAGGACGCCGTGAAGGCCTATGCGGCCGGCGAATTTATCCCCAACGCCGGCGCCCATTCCGGTCGCGACTGGGGTAAGTTCGATCTCCAGAAGGAAGTCATTGATCTCTGCCCAAGCCACTGCATGAGCTGGGACGGCAATAAACTATCCATCAATACCAAGGAATGCGTGCGCTGCATGCACTGCATCAACACCATGCCCCGCGCTCTGCGTATTGGCGACGATCGCGGCGCTTCCGTTCTTGTCGGCGCCAAGGCCCCCATCCTCGACGGCGCTCAGATGGGTTCCCTGCTCATTCCCTTTATCCCTGTGGAAGAACCCTTTGATGAACTCAAATCCGTCATTGAAAAAATCTGGGACTGGTGGATGGAGGAAGGCAAGAACCGCGAACGTGTCGGCGAAACCATCAAGCGTCTTTCCTTCCAGAAGTTGCTTGAAGTGACTGACATTCCCGCCGTGCCTCAGCATGTCATTGCCCCCCGTAGCAATCCCTATATTCTCTTCAAGGAAGAGGATGTGCCCGGCGGCTGGACTCGCGACATCGCCGCTTACCGTCAGCGTCACCTGCGCTAATCAGAGAGGAGAGCAAAAATGGCTTTTATTTCTTCCGGTTACAATCCTGCAAAACCCATGGAAGGTCGTATCTCCGATATCGGACCCCGCAAATACGACTCCTTCTTCCCTGAGGTCATTGCCAAGAACTTCGGCAAGTGGTTGTACCACGAAATTCTGGAACCCGGCGTACTCATGCATGTGGCCGAAAGCGGCGACAAGGTCTACACCGTCCGTTGTGGCGGCGCGCGTACCATGACCACCGTACACATCCGCGAGATCTGCGAAATCGCTGACAAGTACTGCGATGGGCATGTTCGTTTCACTACTCGTAACAACATCGAGTTCATGGTGACCGATCCCGAAGTACTCAAGGCGCTCAAGGCTGACCTGGCCTCCCGTAAGTTCGCCGGCGGTTCCTACAAGTTTCCCATTGGCGGCACCGGTGCGGGCGTCACCAACATCGTGCATACGCAGGGTTGGTTGCACTGCCACACCCCCGCTACGGATGCTTCCGGCCCGGTGAAAGCCCTGATGGACACCGTGTTCGCCGACTTCCAGGATCACCGTCTTCCCGCCCCCGTGCGTATTTCCCTGGCTTGTTGCCTCAATATGTGCGGCGCCGTGCATGTGTCCGATATCGGCATCGTGGGCATACACCGCAAGCCCCCGATGATAGACCAGGAATGGGTTGACCAGCTCTGCGAAATCCCCCTGGCCGTGGCAGCCTGCCCTGTGGCCGCTGTGCGCCCCACCAAGGAAGAGTTCAACGGTAAGAAGATCAACAGCGTTGCCATCAAACAGGAACGCTGTATGTACTGCGGCAACTGCTACACCATGTGCCCCGCCCTGCCTATCTCTGACGGTGAAGGCGATGGTGTGATCGTCATGGTCGGCGGCAAGATTTCCAACCGTATCAGCCGTCCCAAGTTCTCCAAAGTGGTTGTTTCCTATATTGAAAACGAACCGCCCCGTTGGCCCACACTGTGCGCCACCGTAAAGCGCATCCTTGACGTGTACGCCGAAAACGCCCGCAAGTACGAACGTCTGGGCGACTGGGCCGAACGTATTGGCTGGGAAAAATTCTTCGAACTCACCGATCTGGAATTCACTCCCCAGCTTATCGACGACTTCCGCGAACAGGCTTACTTCAGCTGGCGTCAATCCACCCAGTTCAAATTCTCTGAACTTGCGGTGGATGCCTACAAGGGCGCCGAAGCTCATGCCGAAGCCGCCAGCAGTGCCGGTGTCACCGAAGAAGATAAGGCTCTTGTGTACAACTGGCTGGTTGAAAAGACCAGCAAGCCCGGTGCCAAGACCAAGTTCTACTTCAACCAGTTCCTCGAACTGTTCCCCGGCGCCAGCCCCCGCAAGGTCAAGAACGTCCTCACCGCTCTGGTGGATGACGAAAAGGTGGCGTATTGGTCCTCCGGTTCCACCACCATGTACGGCCTTAAGGGCGCCGGCAAGCAGGGCGCTACCGAAGAAGGCAAGTAATCCCCGCTCTGTGATGGACGCTTGTAACCAAGCATGCCATCCAGCCTTATGATTCCATGGGGGAAGGTCGACCTGGCCTTCCCCTCTTTTCTTTTTCGTTCAGAGAATGCTTCCCGTACCCCTGTGAAACATGGAAAATTTTTTCGCGACGCGACGGCGATCGCGGCAGGAAACCTGTGGCATTTCCAGTGAAACTGGCCTGGAAAACGTCAACAACGCGCAAAGATACCATGAAGCAGCCTCGACTTATCGTCTCGGGTATTTCCGGCGGCAGCGGCAAGACCTTGATTTCTCTGGGGCTTACCCGACTGTTCACCCGCGCAGGCCTTTCTGTTCAACCTTTTAAAAAAGGGCCGGACTATATTGATTATACCTGGCTCGCCCTGGCCGCGCGGCGACCTTCCGCCTGTCTTGATCCATACTTTCTCGAAGACAACGCACTTCTTCGGCACTTTTGTCGTATCACACTGCGTCGTCCCGCCGCGCTCTCGATCATTGAAGGCAATCGCGGCCTTTTCGATGGCCGCGATGTCCGCGGCGCCTGTTCCACGGCCCATGTGGCACGGCTTCTGTCTGCTCCTGTACTGTTGACTTTGAATTGCGCCAAGATGACGCGCACAGCCGCCGCCGTCGTAAAAGGGCTGTGTTCCTTTGAAGCGGGTCTTCGGCTTTCCGGCGTTCTGCTCAATAACGTGGCCGGCGAACGTCACGCCGCTCTGTTGCGACAGGCGATGGAAGAATATACGGACATCCCTGTTCTGGGGGTATTGCCCCGTTTGAGTGAAAATCCCTTGCCCGAGCGCCACATGGGCCTGTCACTCAGGCATGGCGCCGGCGCCGTTGAGGATACCCTCGAACGTTTGGCGGATATTCTTGTTGAAAATACGGACACAGAAACCATCCTTGATCTTGCCCGCTCATCCCCCGATCTGCCGGATTACGAGGAAGAAGATTCTCTGCCGTCTCCGCGGGGGAAAAAACCGCGCATCGGGTATGTGCTGGATGACGCATTGTGGTTCTATTACGAGGAAAACTTGGAGGCTCTTCGGGACGCAGGTGCTGAACTTGTTCCCCTCAGCATTCTGGATCCCGCCCCCTGGCCTTCTCTGGACGCACTCTATCTTGGCGGCGGTTATCCCGAACTTTTTGCGGATGCCATCAGCCGTTCTCCCCATCTTGAGACCATACGCCGTCTTTCTCTGGAATCCCGTCCCATCTACGCTGAATGCGGCGGCTTTATGGTACTTTGTCGCGCGCTTTTACTGAGTGATGGTTCACATCCCATGGCCGGACTTTTCCCTTTGGCAACGCGCTTCCTGTCTCGCCCGCAGGGACTTGGCTACGTCACGGCGCGCACGCTTGCCGAAACGCCCTTCCATGCCGCGGGAAGCATATGGAAGGGACATGAATTTCACTACTGTCGCTGTGAAGGCATGGACGCAGTGAGCGACTTTTGCCTCGATCTTCATCCAGGTGCAGGGATGTGCGAGCGGGAAGGCAGACATTTTGACGGACTTCTCACTCGCCGCACCTTTGCCTGCTGGACGCATCTTTTCGCGCCTGCCGTCCCCCGCTGGGCGCAAAATTTTGTGGACGCGGCGCGGAACTAGAGCGCCTCATCTCGAAAATAACGAGCCAGGCGCCATCTCCATCTTGAGGGAAATGCCGACGTGCGCATGCGCTGGACTTTTTTCAGCAAGATCAAGGAGTTGCCCTGTCTGCGAAATCGTGCCCGCGGGAAGCCCTGAGTTCGCGCTGTGAGCGACCATGCGGCGTATGCTCCACCAGAACGAAAAAGCCCTCCCGTTCCCTGTCGTATTCCAGAAGTTCGCCACTCTGCAGGTCAAAATACCAGCCATGCAGGGCAAGAAGTCCCGCTTCGACCCTGCTTTTTACCCATGGAAAGGTCATGAGTTTATCCAGGGAAAGGCGCACGTTCCAAAGTTCGCAGGCGCGGGCGAGATCCGCTTCGCAGGCGTCTGGATATTCGGCGCGGGCGCGGCTGAGCGCTTCCCCCGCCAAAGACACCCATTGGTCGATAAATTCATCGTCACCACCGCGCGTCTCTCCGGCAATGAGGGCGTGGATACCGCCGCAGCACGCGTGCCCGAGTACGAAAATATCCCGTACCTGAAGGTGCTTCACCGCGTATTCAAGCGCGGAACAGACGCCTCGGGGTACCCTTTCCGGTGTGTATGGTGGAACTATGTTGGCGACATTGCGCACCACGAAAAGATCACCGGGGCGACTGTCCGTCAAAAGGACAGGATCCACGCGGGAATCACTGCACGCGATAATGAGCGCGTGAGGGTTCTGCCCCAGTCGCAGGCGGTTGAACAAAGGTTCTTCATGGTACCAGCGTTGCTGGAAGCGGCGAAAACCGGAAGTCATGCGCACAATCTGAGGATTGTGACCACGGGCGGGATGAGGGACGCGGAAGACACGAGAAGACATAGGCACTCCCCAAACAAAGCTGACTTAGACTATCCCCATGCCTTTCTTGAGGCAAGGGGCGCCGCGATGCGAGACCTTCGCGTTTTTCAATGAAATTCACGCTTCAACCATCTGAAACAAAAAATAAAGTTTTCAGAAAAAATCATAAAAGCGATGTTCTTCGAGGCGCTTGACAGAGTGCAAAAAATCGCCTAAGGTGTTACCACGCAAAGGGGAGTAGCTGGGATCCTGAATCCCGGGCGCTATCAACAGCATGAAGCGGGAACGCTTCTGGTAACGCCGTCAGCCCATCTGACAAGTGAGACCTTCGCGGCAATCATGGTATTGCCGGGGAGGTCTTTTTTTGCCCGAAACAAAGAGGAGGAAGCATGTTCGGACATTCTCCTGTTGAAGTTTTCCTTTTTCTGGCGCTCATCGCATTTTGTATGTGGCTGGATCTGCACGCCCACAGCAAGGATAAGCCCGTCTCCGCCCGGGACGCGGCGATCTGGAGCGTCGTGTGGGTCGGTCTCGCTCTTGCCTTTGCCGGGTATATCAGCTGGGTTGAAGGCAGCGACAAGGCCCAGCTCTTCCTTGCCGGCTATCTGCTGGAAGAATCGCTATCTGTGGATAACCTCTTCGTCATGATGGCCATTTTCACCTCTTTTGGCATCAGAGACGCCTATCAGCACCGCGTGCTTTTTTACGGTATACTTGGCGCCATAGTGATGCGCCTTGCCTTTGTTGCCGTGGGCAGTTCCCTCATCAGCCTTTTCGGGCCTTATGCCCTCGCCGGCTTCGGCGCTTTTGTTCTGTGGACGGCCTGGAAAATGTTCCAGTCCATGGGCAAACATGAAGAAAGAGAAGTGGATTACGCCGCACATTGGGCTGTCCGCTGGACGCGCAGAATCCTTCCCGTACATCCTCGCTTGCACGGCCATGACTTTTTTGCCCGCGTTGATGAGAACGGTCATCCCGTGGAGGCACCCAGGAACAAGGCAGACGCCGTTACCGTGACGGAAACACCCGTGGGGTGCCTGCGTTGGAAGGCCACGCCGCTTTTTCTCTGCCTTGTGGTCATAGAGTTTTCAGACATCATGTTTGCCTTTGACTCCGTGCCCGCGGTACTGGCCATCACTCCAGACCCCTTCCTTGTATACACAAGCAATATTTTTGCCATTCTGGGCCTGCGCTCCATGTTTTTCCTCCTGGCGGCCGCAAAGCGCTACCTGCGCCATCTGGAAAAATCGGTCATTGCCATCCTTGCGTATATCGGCGTCAAAATGCTACTGGATGTGATCGGCATTATACATATGCCCGCACTTGTTTCCCTGAGCGTTGTTGTCGTCCTTCTGATCCTTGGCATCCTGGCCTCATTTCTGCCGGAAAAAAACAAGACCGCCCAATAAGTCAGAGGGCTTTATTCGTTAAAGCAGCGGGATAATCGCTCCAATTCCAGGGAAATCAGGTAAAGCAAACTCTCTGCCTTCCACAAATTCACAAAGCAGATTGGTCAGCCATTCCTGGTTGGCGTCAAAGCCGTGCAGGCTGACGTGTTGCTTATCCTTGGAAAGTCTGATTTCTTTGAGGTGAATGGTAAGCCTTTCGTTTGATCCTTTGAGTTGCACCGCGGCGCGGTAACCGCTGCTTTCAGCTTCGAGGCTGTGTATGACAGCGTATTTGGCAACTCTGCCATTGAGAAAATCCATGGCCATCTGAGAGTGTAAAAGGGAGTTCATGGCCTTGCATAAAAGAAAACCGGGCAAAAGGTATCTCCTTGTTCTTTATTGAGCTTCATACTGTTATACCAAAATCAGGCGGTCTTTTGCCAGCCTGCAATATTGTGCAAAATAAAGTTAAAAATTTCAGCGGAGCCTGTCAATATTGAGAAAAGGCGCCTTGCCATGTTTGATTATTTTCAACAAGGTACTTGTAGTATTTGATGAACGATTAAACGTGTTGTTCTTCAGCTGGCACGGCGAAGCTCTTTCCGCCAGATGCTACCGCATGGACAGTCAGGCGTAAACTCGACCAAAATCCAAAGGACGCGCCTGTACGGAAGGTCAGGCACAGGAAGAAGGAGTTTTTGACAGCGTGCCTGACGGCGGATGGGAATCAACGACCATGCTTTTCTCTCTTCGTTCCGATCGGCGGCTTCTGGAGTCGTTTTTTGCGTGTCAAAAATTGGTCGGAGTCTTTCCAGACTCCGACCGAAGGTTTTCGTGCAGACGGCATGTCAGCGAAGGCCCGTCTCGCCGTGACAGATCAGTGACAGGCGAACTTTTCGCGCTGTTTGCGCACGGCCTCTTCCTGTTCCTCCCAACTGGAGAAGCCCGCCTGCTGGAGGGCGTCGAACACCGTGGCGTCCCAATCCCAGGTGGCGTAGGTAACAGCTTTGTGGAAGGTACGGCGGAACTGCGTCAGTTTCTGGTGCGCGTCCGCTTCAAAGGGCGTGCTGAAGCAGGCGGCCAGATCCCTGTGCAGGTTGCTTATCTCGCCGTCGTACCAGCGACGGAAGTCCTGCGGGTCTTCCAGATTTGCCACGTTTTCATAGCCGTGTTTGCGGAGCAGGGCGCGCAAGCTGGCGGTATGTTGCTCGCCCAACCAGCGCCCAAGCCTGGAAGCGGGAAGGTTTTCTGATTCCACCTCGGCGAAGTCCGTCTTGGTCTGCATATAGGTATCGGGTACCACAGAGGCCGAAACAATGCCGGCAATGGCGACCATGCCGCGCAGGATGCGGCTGTTGGCCACGCCCTGCCCGCAGAAGCCCACCTTTTTGCAGAATTTCTGACCGGTAAAGATAGCGGTCAGAATGGCCCAGATGACGGCGGGATCTTCTTCATCGTAGATGTGCGCAAGTTCAGCATTATCGCGATCGGTGGCGAGTACCATCTGCGTCAAGTCGTTGGAGCCGATGGAGAAACCATCGAATTCACTGATGAACTGGCGCGCCAGAATGGCGTTGGAAGGCAGTTCGGCCATGAGCAGTATCTTTAGGCCGTTCTCACCGCTACGCAAACCATGGACTTCATCCAGGTAGGCGCGCATGGAACGCGCCTGTTCCAGAGTGCGCACAAAGGGTAGCATGAGCATGAGGTTGGTGCCGCCGTACAAGGTACGCGCACGTTTGAAGGCCTCAATTTCCCAGTCGTGAATATCGCGGGAAACGCCGCGATAGCCAAGCATGGGGTTGTCCTCAACGTGTTCGAAAAGGCAACCGCCCAAAAGGTTTCGGTATTCGTTGCTCTTGAAGTCTGTAGTGCGGTACACTATGTCCTTGCCGTAGAAGGCCATGGCAAAGAGCGCCAGGTTGCGGCCTAGAGTGCGGATATAGTGATCGCGCCCGCTTTCGTGACCGCTGCTCACAATGAGCTGCTCGATCTTTTCGGGGATGCTACGGATTTCTTCTATTTCCCTGCCAAGGCGGGTACGGGCGGCCACGCGGCTGCGTATGCCCTTGATATACTGGAGTACTTCCTGAACAAGAGGCTTTCTGGCAGCCTTGGTCATGGCGTCCTTGACTTCGCTTTCCGTCACGGTGGAACCAGGATCGTCCGCGCCCATAACCACGCGAATATGAGTGCGCAGATCATCGGAGGTCTGGAGAAGATCGCGGTTGCGGTCGGCGCGTTCCATGTATTCCGCCATGAGCGCCTCCGCGCGCGATACACTGGACGTATTGGCATAGAGGGAGGCCATATCCATGAGCTGAACCACGTACGGTTTGAGCTGCACCTCGGCAAAGGGCGCCTGTATCTGACCCACGGCGATCTGTTCGGAAATACGGCGGCTGACCTGGTCGCGCAGATCAGCAAGGCGGCGTTCCACAAACTCTTCAAGCGTGCCGTTGTCGTAGGCCTCCAGCGCCGCCGGGTGTGCGCCAATGCTGCCCAGCATGAATTCCGCGCGCAGCAGGCCGACTTCAAAATCCGGCACATGGCGCAGACGAGAAAGGAACATGGCCTGATTCACATCGGCCAGGATGATGCCCACATGCGTGCGTGTGGAGGGCAGTTTGGCCACGTTCATTTCGCCGCCGACCTCGCATAGGGGGAGCAGACCGCGATAAACGAGACCGCGCGTGCCGTCCACCGTCACGGGGTGTCCGTCCAAGGAGCGCATGGCGAGAGGATCCTGCACGCCGATAACCGCGGCAATGCCCAGTTCGCGTGAGGTGATGGCCGCATGGCTGGTATCGCCCCCCACGTTGGCGATAATGGCGGAAGCGACGCGCATACCCGGAACCATGTCGGGATCCGTGCGCTCTGCGGCCAGAATGTCGCCGGGCTGAACGCGGTTGAGTTCCAGCGCGGAGCGCAAAAAGCGCACGGTTCCTTGACCAGCACCGCGGGACGCACCGTTGCCGACAAGCAGAACTTCCGCCTTGGACGCCGCCTGCTGGTCTACTTCCTTGCGGCGCATGAAGATGGTTTCGGGGTGTTCATCCAGTTCCGCGTTCCAGCGCGTTTCCGGGCGGGCCTGCACGAACCACAGGCGGGCCTGGGCGTCGATGCAGAATTCCGTGTCCATGATGATGCCGCCATAGGCCCTGCTGATGGCGCGCACGCCGCGGGCCACCTCTATGGGCTGGTTTTCGCCCAGCGCCCAGCTGTTGACTTCGTTCTCGGGCACGGATTCTATGTGCGTGCCGCCGGAGTCTTCGTTATAGACCATGCGCACTGTTTTGCGGCCCATGAAGCGCACAACAACATCGGTACCGTCATCGCGCTGAAACACATAGAACTTGTCCGGCGTGACCATGCCGCCCACGATGGATTCGCCGAGTCCGTAGCTGGCGTCTATGCTCACAAGATCGTTGCGGATCGTGCCGCGGCATCCCGTGGAAGTATCTGCGGAAAAGGCCGTGCCCGCAACCACAGGACGGATCATGCGCATAATGCACACGGAGAGAGCCGTGTTTTCAATGGCCCATTCCTTGCGTGCGGCTTCCGCTATGGCGGGGACGCCCTCTTTTTCAGCGTGGGCCACGGCATCCAGAATGGCTTCGCGGCGGTAGGTCATGGAGCGTAGGTTATAGGCGGAGGCGCAGTCCCAAAGGTAGGCTTCGGCCACGGCGTCCTCGCCGGTAATGTTCAGGAAGGTGTCCTGAAGGCCGGCGAAGGCCTTCTTGCGCGAGTCCTCCCCTGCGGCAGAAGAGCGCACGGCCACGGGGAATTCCCCTTCTCCTCCCTCTTCGCACATATCGCGGTAGGCCTGTCGTACAGCCTCGTCCACGACCGCGGGCAGGGTAGTGGAAAGGATGGCCGTCTGCACCAGGATGGAGCGCCGACGGAGCTGATCGATATTTTCACGGGATTCCGCAAAGCCATGCACCACCTGATTGATGAAATCGCGCAGGCAGGTGCTTGCGCTCTTGCCCAGGCTTGTCTGACGAACTTCCGCGGCCGTGCGCCGCACAAAGGCCGCGAAGAAGCCGTGGTCGGAGGCCACCGCGGGCGAGGCCCAGTCCACTTCGGCCACGGCCTTGTTCACCACATCGTAAACAATGGAGGCGTTCACCCGACTTTCATTGAGAACGGTGTGAAAGGCCGTTGCGGGAATGGCGCGAAACTGTGGGGTATTGATGCCTTCAACGCCGCTGATGAGCGCGGTATTGTAGTTCTTGCCGCCAACCAGCATTTCAGCGGCTTCGCCCATGCGCGCAATGTCGGCGCCGGTCATGATAAAGGAGGAACTTGTTTCCTTGCTCATAGATACCTCATCATCCTGTGTTCACGGAGATTTTCTCCGAAATTTCTGACAAAACTCACTGAAGTCCTCACGCTTCCAGATGGGAAGCCACAAGGCGAATAAGGCGGCCCAGCTGATGGGTGAATCCGGACTCGTTATCGTACCAGACCACAACTTTGAGCATGGTCTTGTTCATCACGGCGGTGAAGGAAGCGTCCACTGTGCCTCCGTGCGTGTCGCCCACATAGTCTATGGAAACGAGCGGTTCATCGCAGTATCCCAGAGCTTCGTAAAGCCATGTTTCCGAAGCGTATTTGAGCGCGGCGTTGACTTCCCGCGCCGTGACTTCCGTCTTCAGTTCGCAGGTGAAGTCCACAAGCGAGACATCGGGTGTGGGTACGCGCAGAGCGCCGCCGTTGAGCAGTCCCTTGAGTTCGGGAATAACTTTGCCCACAGCCGCCGCCGCTCCGGTGGTTGTGGGGATGATGGAAAGTCCGGCGGCCCTGCCGCGGCGCAGATCTTTCTGCGTGCCGTCCACCAGGCGCTGACTCATCGTGTAGGAGTGTATGGTAGTCATGAGGCCGTGCAGTATGCCAAACTCATTGTTGAGTACCTTCACGGCGGGGGCAAGGCAGTTGGTTGTGCAGGAAGCGGCGGAAATGACGTCGTGCTTCGAAGGGTCGTAGATGCCGTCATTCACGCCCATGACGATAGTGACGTCAGCATCACTGCAGGGGGCTGAAATGATGACCTTTTTTGCGCCGCAACCCATGTGCAACGCCAGGAGTTCCCGCTTTTTCAGCGTGCCGGAGGTTTCCACCACTAAATCAACACCGTAGTCGCTCCACTTCCATTCCCCCTTGCTGCAACGGGTGATGGGAATTTCCTTCCCGTCGATCATAATGCCGTTTTCCGTGGCCTGCACCTTGCCGGGGAAGCGCCTGTGTACCGAATCGTACTTGAGCAGATAGGCCATTTCCTCATTGCTGGCGCGATGGCCGTTGATGACGGCTATTTCACACTGAGGGAAAAGATGCATGACGCGAAGCAGATATCGACCAATACGCCCAAAACCATTGATACCTATCCTAATCATGGAGAATCCTTTTTTTTGGCCCAAGGCGATTCCCGACTTCCCGCCTGACAAAGAGGCGGAGCGCCTGACCTATGTGGTATACAAAAATCCGTGTCGAGAAAACGGCGTTACCATGAAGGCGATACAATAAAAGAAGGTCAGCCGGGCGACGGAAAGGCAAAAGAAAAAACGGCCCGAGACGGAAAGGAAATCCCGGGCCGCCCATCGGAACCCGCAGACACGGCGCCGATGGAAGCTGTCATAACTTCATTGCCACTCAAAAGTTATCGCAGCACCTTTCATTGAGGCTTGGCTATTTCCTCATCACAGGCATCATAGTTCCGCAACGTGTCGGTATAAAGGCATGTTTGTGTCAATTTTGTGACAGTTTTTTGGCAAAGTCGCTATACATCCTTTTTTATTCCCTGTATAAGAGAAATAACATTTTCAGCCGCGGGGAGACTTCATGAGCGGGCCACTCATCCTCGTTGTGGACGATGAAAAGGATATCCGTGATCTTCTGGTTTTCAACCTGAAGCGGGAAGGCTACGCCACCGTTGAAGCGGCGGACGGCGTTGCCGCGCTGGACATGGCGCGCCGCCATAAACCCGCGCTCATCCTGCTGGATATCATGCTCCCCGGCATGAGCGGCCTGGATGTGTGCCGTGAATTGGGTAGCGACCGCTCCACGGCCAAAATCCCTGTCATCATGCTCACGGCGCGCGGAGACGATGTGGATCGCATTGTCGGTTTCGAACTCGGGGCTGATGATTATGTGGTCAAGCCCTTCAATACCCGGGAACTGCTCCTCCGCCTCCGCGCCATGTTGCGCCGCAAGAACACGCAAAAGGAAGAGGACTATGTCTTTCGCTGTCACGGCGTCTGCCTGGACGCTCAGGCGCACCGTGTCACGGTAAACGATTCGCCTGTGGAACTCACCGCCATACAGTTCTGCCTTCTTCAGGAACTCATGCGCGCGCAGGGTTGCGTGCGTTCCCGCGAGGAACTCTTGAGTTCGGTCTGGGATTATCAGTTTGAAGGCTACGATCGTACGGTGGACACGCACATCAAACGCCTTCGCGCCCGCCTTGGAGCATGCGCGGACATTATTGAGACAGTGCGCGGCATAGGCTACCGTTGCAAGGGGTGAAGCTGTGAAGACGCCTTCCGTCATTGCCAGCGGAGAATCCCGCGCGGATCCCATCCCCGGCGGCGCGCGGAGAGAAGAACGCCTCGAATCGCCGTCCATTCCCCTGGACAATATTCTCGACAGTCTTGATGAAGGGGTTGCCATCTTGAACAGGCGGGGAGTGATACTCCGGGTCAACCCTTCCTTTTCCCGGCTTTTCATCGGCAAGAGTGTTGGTCAACCCGCCGCATCGGTGGTTCAGAATTCGACCTTCCGCGAAATGCTGGACGCCGTTCTGAACGAACATCATTCCTCTCCGACCTTTCGCATCAACATGAACGGGGAAACGGTACTCAACGCGCGCATCACCCCCCTGAAGGACGTGCCGCTTTTCATCAGCGATGACACTCCCCACGCAGTGGCCGTATTCCACGACATCAGCGACCTTGTCCGCATGAGCCGCCGCCGCAGGGAGTTCATGGGAGAAGTGGCTCATGAACTGCGTACCCCGCTGACCACCATTGTGGGTTTTGCCGAAACCATACTTGATCTGCCCCCGCACCACACTGAAGATCGGCAGAAATTCACCGGCATTATCCTGCGCAATGCCAGACGTATGAGTTTGCTTGTGGAAGACATGCTTCGCCTCTCGCGCCTGGAGAGTGGCAACGTTCCGCTTCAGCTCGCCTGCGTGCGCGCGGCCTTCGTCATTGAAGACGCCCTCGACTCCTGCACCAGTCTCCTAGAACAAAAACACATCGCACTCAACATCCTCGTTGACCATACCATGAATATTGAGGCAGACGCCCGTTATGTCACACAGGTGTTCTGCAACCTGCTGGAAAATGCTGCGCGCTATGCCCCGGAAGGTAGCGCCATCACCATCCGCGGGGAACGTTCATCCCTGGAGTCCATGGCTGTGTTTACCGTGGCCGACGAAGGGCCGGGCATACCCGAGGAAGACTGCAAGCGCGTATTCGAACGATTCTACCGCGTGGAAAAGGAACGTGTTTCGCCTCATTCCACAGGGTTGGGTCTGGCCATTTGCAAGCAGATCGTGGAACGGCACGGTGGCACCATTCACGCGAAAAAAGGCCCGGGAGGCACCTTTATCTTTACCGTTCCCCTCGCCCGCTGAGCCTTTTTTCGCGAGAACGGAACAAAGAAAATGGCGGAAGTTCAAAAGATCCGCCTTGCATCTTCTCCTCGTCCGACCTTTATTCGCGCCTTGGGCGAAAACAGTTGACAGCACAACCAAAAATTCCTAAAAGAATTTCTACGCGCCAGCTTAGCTCAGTTGGTAGAGCAACTGATTCGTAATCAGTAGGTCTGGAGTTCAAGTCTCCAAGCTGGCTCCAATAAAATCAAGCCCTTACGAGAAATTTCGCAAGGGCTTTTTTCTTTTTTGGCCTCCCGTGGCCAACCCGTGGCCAACATGAAAAGAAACTGGATATAAAGAAAGCCGTCCTGTCTGGACGGCTTTTTTGTGTCTGAAATGATCTTCAAGCGGGTTTCTGGACGCCACCCGCGCCTCCTTCGGTGTCTTCGGTGTTCGGGTTCTCCCCGCCAGCTTTACGCCGCCTTCCTGCCAGTTTTGACTCTATTTTTTACTTCGTATTCTATAGTCTCCGACAAACAAAAACGGCTCTCCCTTGGTACATCTACTTTTTCGCCTTCTTGAAATTTTCAGGGTACACAAAAGGGTACACATCCGCGCCCGCCACCCTGCTTTTTTGCCCTTGCATGCCCTGGGAATTTCCCGCCGCAGATCGCAGGGCATGGCTTCTTTGTGCGCATGGGAGAGGTTCACCTTTCAGAGTGCCCCCCCGCGTGGACACTCATGCCCACCCCCCCGCCGTCATTCTGGACGCCCTGAGCAGCTCCACCTTGGCAAGCTCAAAACAGGCAATTCTTGCCCCCTTCAAGCGTGATCCCTGCTCTCTAGCGTTTTCTATTTTCGTCTACATCTCAAACAAGGCCTCTACGCGCCGCGCTGTTCGCGTTTCGTGTCTTTTGTAGTTTTCATACCGGCCACCCTTCAAACGCGCGTCTACGGGCTTTGTGGCGCAACTTTTAAAAAACGCGCTCCATGCCCCCCGTTATGATCCGGGTTTGCCCAGTGCCCTGGCAAAAGAAAAGGCCCCGTATCTCTACGGAGCCACCTTGCATTGCCGCGCCTTGACGTACTTTGGGAAAGATCGCCGCGCGTATCTTCAATCTACGCCAGAGTCCGTAGCAGGTCAGCGATCAGGATTTATGGCTCATAACGGCAAGCCCTGCATCGTTTTCCCCCCTCTATGTCATGCCGGAAAAGTCTATATTCACATCCGCAGCGGCCTGTGCCTGCTCTTCATCGTGGTCAAGTTCAATCCGCAACGCTTCCAACTGCGTCGGCGAAAACTTCGATATGTCAATCATCGGCAGGCCAGTTTTTCGCGCTTCAAGTATCCGCCTTGCCATTGCGTTTAGCTCTTCAATGCTCATCTTCGACACGTCAACGGATATCAACGGTCTATTCTCCATTTCCGCCAAATGTCTTGACAATATAGCGCACCGTTCCTGCAAAGCAGCGACATCTTCGCACCTCGCCGCCGTGGCCACAATGGACGCAATCCCCTGGGCATCGTCAACGCTGAGTCTGCCCACCGCAACCGCATTCAGCACCGCCCGCAAGAGTTCACTGAAATCCTGCGTCTTGGGCAGGTCAACTTGTATGGGTAGCGCAATGGGCTTCAACCTTGGCAGCCCCACCTGGACAAGCACTCGCGCCGCGTCCGTATCGCCGCCTTTTGCCTTTTCGATAAGCAACGGCAGCGCCACCTCCAGCGCCGCATCCCGCGCCGCCCTGAGCGCCGCGCAACTTGCGCCCATCGGTCGTCCGGCTGCGTTGCCGCTCTGGCCCGCCTGCCATCTTCCTTTGGCGTCGCGCCCCGCGCCGTGTTCCTTCCTGTTTTTACAGACGCTTTCCATGTGTTTGCCCCTGCCTGCCCATCTGGGGTCTCTGAGCGCCGCTCTGAGCTTGTTTCGTGGCCATCCTGAGTCTTTCCTTGGGAGAGGCCCTGCGCCCATCTTGGCCTTTCCAGGCCGCGCTGTTCGTATCATAAAATTTTCTTCGTAGCATCAAATCTTGAAACATCTTTTCACCTGCGACTTTTTCGGTCAAGCCCGCTGCCCGGAAAAGTTCGCGGCCCTCATTCTTGGGAGCTTGCCATAGGTTTTGTGTACGCCGCGCCGTGTGTTTTGAGTAAATGGGGAAGGCCGCTGTGTACACGGCCTTTCCCCTCTCTTTTAAGAGAGGGAGTCGCGTACATACGTCAACTTATTGAAATTATTGATATATACGCACATTTTTCAGTCCCGTACATAAACCTACCGTACATAAGGAAAAATTCGCCAATGCCAACGCCCTTATGAAATGTACGGCTCTTTGCACTTTTCCCGTACATAATAGACGTTTCGTACATAAGGGTTCTATCCTATTGATATGTTTTGCAAAAACTCATATACGACACCAATGGAAAGCTCGTATACGCTACTCTGTACGCGTATATAATAATTATTTCAATAGGATAGAGTAAAAATCAGGCCCATGAATCCCGCGTCATAGGACTGGATTTACCCCGTAGCAATCAATATGGACAGCGTCCTGTCCACCTCGCACGGCCCCCTCGCCATCCCGCTTTGGCTCATTGCCATCCATCTCAACGGCAGGCAGTTCTTCCGGCAAGACAAGGATTTTACAATTTTTTCGTTCCGCGCTGGTGACTATTGCAAACAGCCCGTGCGCCACTCCCTCTGTTATGGCGGCCTTGCCGCGGTCTTTGTTGCATGGCTTCCCATTTTTACCCAAGACTTTATTTGCATCTGAAACATAAAACGGCGAAGCGCACGGCTTTGCATAGTGGGCAACCAGGGCATCGCGGATCGCTATGGCATCCTCGTAAATAGAGTCTCTCCGCTTTGCCACCCTTGTCTCTTTCGCTTTTGTAAGACTAGGGCAAGGGAGAAGTTCGCCGTCTTTACCACGCGTCAAGAAGAACTTTGGCGCAGGCCGCCCATAGTTGTTTTTGGTCACTCGCCCTGCCAGGTATGATCCGTCCGCCTGGTCTTCAACCTTCCATCCCCGTGGGTCGGTCAACTCTTCCGCCGCCAATGCGCTTTGCAAGGGAACTAGGCTCAATATCCAACGCGCGCTGCCTGTTATACTGCTTGCCCCTCTAACGGTTATTGGGTCTAGGAAGGCGTCGATATCCTGCGTCCCTTCTTTGGTCATACGCGGCATACTACTGCCGCTCTTGTTCGTATGGTGAAGAATAAGAACCGTGCATCGGTACACCTCCGCCAATTCAGCAAGCGTATTCATTCCCGTGGTCATGCCGACATTGTCGTTTTCCCCGGCTCCAAAAAAACAGCTCAATGTGTCCAGGACAAGCAGAGCCGGTCGGTGTGTTTCCAGTAAGGTGACAAGGCCCGCAATGTTCGGTGTAGCCCGAATGCCGCCACTCCGCAGCGGTTCAAAGAGGTTTATGCCGATTAATGGCCTGTCTTTTGATGAATAGCTTGCCTGCAACTCGGTCTTTATTTCATCAACTGTGCGCCGCCCATGCAAGGAATAGACGAACATATTGCTACAGGCATCCCGCATCGTTTCTTCGGTGAGGCGCAACGCCCGCATCACTGCATGGATACGCCGCTGTAGCACGGCAGCGCCGTCTTCCGCTGTTATAAAGACGCTCTTCAATCCTTCAGTCGGCAAGGTATAGCCGCAAAAGGTTTTCAGCAGTCCGCCGGGCAGAGCCAGTAGCAGGCAAAGCTGCAAGAGCAGCGTTGACTTGCCGCAGCCCGGCGGAGAGACGACAACTCCAAGCGTCCCGCGCGGCAAAGAGCCGTCAATAATCCAATCTGGTTCTGGCAGCTCGCTGTCCAATGCCCAACTGGCTACTGGCGTAGGTTTTTCAGCAAAGTCGGCAAAGCAGTTTCGGATCGTCGTTTCTTTGCCCGTGGCACTTGCCCCTGCCGTAGCGCCTGCAGCCTGCGCTTCAGGCCCAAAGCCAAGAACAACCTCGCCCGCAGCGGCATCTTTCTTCAGCAACTCTGCCATAATGGCGGCAGGCGTCTTTATGGGATTTTTCAGGCCTTTTTTCAGCCCGTTCCGGATTTGCGTCAGAGTGTCGCGGTGTTCGGCGCTGTAGTTGTTGCCCCCCTGGTTTTCGCCGGTTTCTTTGTCGATCTCGTACGGTCGGCAGGCCCATTGTAGCTTTTGTTCGGCCTCTTCGAGTGTCAACCATCCGCCCCGCACAAACTCGCCAAGAGCGCTTGCCGCCGGGAAGAGCCTATCTGCCCGTTTCCCCTTTGGCGTAGTCCGTAGCTTTTCAATCTCGTTTTCTATGCCGTTAAAAGCGTAGGGTTTCACCCTTGCCTGCCATTCTGGCATCATTTGTTCAAGTTCCGCGCGTGCCTGCTCTATGGCCTGCGTCATGGGCAAGGTCTCGGTCTCTCCCCCGTCCGCCCCCCTTCCCCAAATGGAAAGCGTCTGCGCAGGTTTAGCCCCCGTTGCTATCGCGGGTTCGGTCTTCTTCGGTAAGAGTCTCAAAAGCCAGTCGGGAAGGGGAGCAATGCCCCATTCAGGTTTTGAAATAATGCGATAAGTTCCGCCATCGGAGCGAACACTGCCGGGAGCAATAACTAGGTTTCCCTCTGCCCTGAGGTCAAGGCCTTTCCCCAAAGCGCCTACAAGGCCTTTTAGATGTGTGTCTGCGGAGATCCTGAAATACCAATGCGCGCCGGCAGAGCCGGTTCGCACCTCCAACGTCTCCGGAAACCCTGTTTTTTCGTTCGTTCGCCAAAGGTTCAGGAAGGCTTGCTCGCCGTCAACGCCCTCGCCGGGCTTTATGTCAGCATCAATAACGACAATGCTATTCAGCTGCCCTGTGGGAACGCCCCAGCAGCATCGGGGGAACTCTTTCTGCCAGCTCTTTATCTGTGCCCAGTTGTTTGTCGCAGCGGCCTGCCATCCCGCAATGGCCGGCTTTTTGTCGTGGCAGGGGAACATTTTGAACTTGTGGCGCGTCAGGAGAAGCTGCAAGTCTTCGGGCAGCAGTGCCAGCGCTTCATCTTCGGTGTGATCCTCGCGCGATCCATCGTGTTGAGGACCTTCACACCGCGCCGCGCCGTGCAAACCGTCCGGCAGGGTTCCTTTTTGAGTCAGGTCGTTCATGCCGACGCCTCCCCGTCGGCTGCCTCGTCTGCGTTAACCGCGTGGGCAGCCATCCACTTTTGGAGTGCTTCGGCGTCGTAAAGAACTTTACGCCCTACCTTGAGATAAGGCACACGGTGTAGGCCAGTCACCCTGTCTTTTTCAAAAAATTCTTTGGAAAGTCCTGTCGCCTCTGCCGCCTGCTTTGTGGTTAAGTACCTCAACATAATAAAAACTCCTGGTTTTAGGAAAACGTCTAAAAAGCCGACGTCTCCAAGTTCAGGAGTCAGCGTACAAGGTAGTCATATGGAACATCTATGGAACATTAGGAACATTGCGCATCTTTTTTCCATTTATCGATCTTGCGCCTTGCCCAAACTCGTTGCTCATTCTGGTTACGGTCTCCAGGCCGCAATATATCCCCTATTTCCCAAAGCGCCAGCGCCGGGTATTTCTTGCTCATTTCATAGGCAACCTGCTCATCGCTCGCGCCTTCGCCCCTGCGTCTCCTGGCAAATACTTTCGGCCCTTCTATGGCGTGCCGTATAGCGTCCGGCACAAAGAGATCTTCACACTCTGCCCAGGCAAAGAAGTCCTGCACCGCGACAACGGTGTCCCCTCCTGCCCACTGCCCGCAAATGGGTAGCTTCCCCCCCGCAGCGGCTATGCGTGCTTCTTCCAAGAGGTCGGTAAGCAGGCCAGTGTAGAAGTAAAGCTCCGCTTCTATGATATGCCCGTCTATAACCTCAACTTCCTCAACTTCCCCCATCGCCTGCCTAAGAAGTGAGTAAGTCAACTCATCCATATTCAAGAGCGCCTTCAAGCCTCGGTGAAGAACAATGTGTTCTTCACCGAGCAAGTCGGAAAAGTCCATATTTTCCAGCAGGCCCACTTTGCGCTCTTTGTCAAGGTTAAGGTTAAAGAAGACGCTTGAAAGAGCCCTAGCAAAAAAACCTCGCGCCTCGCCTGCCCTGGATCTGAAACTTTCAAGGTATTCTTCGATAGCTTCGCGTTTCAAATAGTTTTTCATGGGTTCCCCCTTCGGTTATAACGTGTTCCTTTCGCGCAAGGTCTCAACAATCTCATGGAAAGCTTTTTGCACTTCGTCAACGCTTCGCCCGGTAAAGGTGAGGCCCGCACCCTCTATTTGCCCGGTGAGGCAGCCGGCAGCCGCGTCAAAGGCCACCGTGGCCCTGTAACCACAATAAAAAAGGCCGTTGCCGTCATTGTCCGCGTCCGCCTTTTTGCGTATGCCCGCGCTCAAAAGGCCGGCAGTTCGGTTTGCCATATCCCGCACCGGGTTAGCCTGCAAATGTGTGTAGCGCTGTGTTGTCATCAGGTTCGTATGCCCAAGCGCCTTGCTTACAACGGCAATATTTTCCCCTTCGTTGACAGCAAGAGAGGCAAAAGCGTGCCGCAGGTCATGGATACGCCAGGAGCGTCCGTCAATATCCGGTCCTATGCCGGAATACTCCAGCAACGCTTTCCAGGTGTGGCTGAGGTTCGATTGAAAAGGCAAGTGTGTGTGTTCCGGATCGTCCGTGGGGAAGACGTATTCAGAAACGCGCGGAATACCTCTTAGAATATCCAAGGCCGTGTCCGGCAGAGGGAGGATTCGGAATCCGGTTTTGGATTCTGGTAGGTATGCCCTGCCTTCTTCCTCGCGGATATACGCCCACTTCAAAGACTCAATTTCGCGCCGCCGCGCCCCGGTCAAGACAATCAACCTGAAAATATTTGCCGTCTGTGTGGTAAGGCTGTCCACCTTCTGGCCCGGTTTACGGTGTGTCTTTGTCTCTATACGGAGCAGATAATTGCGCTCCATTGCGTCTATGGCATCAAGCAGCGTTCGCAATTGCTCCAAGGGTAAGAAGGTCTCTTTGCGCCGTTCCGGGTATCGCTCCACCTCCTGCGCCAAATTAAAACCCTTTTCAATGTACCCTTGCCGCGCGGCCCATGTGAAAAGGCTACTTAGGACGGCAACGCACATATTTGCCGTTCTGGGAACATCCCGCAGTTTGGAATGAAAAGCCTGGATCCGTGTCGTGGTCAGTTCCTGGAGCTTGTAACGCCCCAAGGCGGGAGCAATGTATTTGTCAAAAGAGTATCGATATGATTGACGTGTGCGCTCTTTCCGTTTGGTAAGGTGTACCCGCTCAAATTCATCAAAAGCGTCTCCAAGGGTCTGCGCGGCTTTTTGTTCGCGAATGGCCGCCGCAGGATCGTTTCCCGCGACAATCTGCGCCAGCAGTTCAGAAACGCGCTTGCGGGCTTGCTCTACGGTCATGCTCGGAAAAGCCCCCAAGCGCACTCTTTGAGTTCTGCCACCTCTACCCTTGCCCGCCTCGTACCGAAAATAAAAAACCTTTTCGCCTCCAGCAGTAACTCGCAACGTTAAACCCTTGCAGCCGGAATCATAACAGTCATAACAGGTGTCTTTCCGTGGCAAACCGTTGATAAAAGTTTTCGTAAAACGCGCCACTGCCATAGGAAAAAACCTCCTTTTCCGTGGCCAACCCGTGGCCAACCCGTGGCCAATTTGAGGGGAAAAAACAGCTTGCACCGTGAAACATGATACGATATAACTAACTGAAATATCACACTTCATGCAATATCATACAACCTCATAAAAGGCAAGCAATCCATTTCGTAATCAGTAGGTCTGGAGTTCAAGTCTCCAAGCTGGCTCCAATAAAATCAATGAGTTATTCATAAAAATATAGGCTCTTTCTCCACCGCTTAGCTATCTTTTAGCTAACGAAATCAACACAGCGTCCCCTTTCCCCCTGAGGAAGTCCTGCAAAACGGCGAAACCCTGGCCCGACTTCAAAAAGCGCATCACGGCGGCAATCATTGCCCAGGGCTGGTATAGGTGCAGGGTTGAAAACTTCTTCCGTACAAAGTTTACATGTATGGCGCTGAACTTCAGCCATAAACCCATTTTTACCTATGCCTCTGATCCACATATCCGACAGGGCCTTTCCTGTCCTCTCTTTTTTAGAACGGTAGCAAAAAATAAAAAAGCTTGTCATTGAAAAAGTTTTACTCTCCGGGGAAGTTTTCCAGTGACTTAATCAGGGCGCGTGAGTGTCGTAGCCAAAGACAAACAAGCGCTAACCCATGGAGAGAAGACGTGCCTCAAGCGGAACAAAAACTGAATGTCATGATTAATCGTATTAATTTTGCGCTGGAGCAGGGTTCCTGGTCTCCTCACTCAGCCGCATATTTTGAATCGGAAGCCCTCACAATCCGGCGTTCCGATATTGCTGGAGGCGATATGTTGTTAGGCATTATTGCAGGTGCAAATGGAGATATTGCCGAGCTTCACAAAAGGTTTGGAAACTCGCTTGCCTGCAAGGAAGGAGACGCCGTTACTATGAGCAATTATGGGCTTGCCTTGTACAATAACGGTTTGTTCAGTCAAGCTGTTCAGATTCTTCAATCAGTTGCGGAAGAAGATAATTTTTCCTCTGAAGTAATGGCGCTTTCCTGCCTTGCCTTGGGCCTGACCAATAAAGCCAGGCACTATTATCGTCATGCCGGGCATACGGAAGAAGAGTTCAATTTGCTTTGCGCAAAGAAGAAATTCCCAGAATCAAAGGAGACGGAAAAGGGCTTTGACGCCGTTTACGAAAGTTTCGACAGGGATGAAGCTCTATGGAAAAGCCTTTCAACTCGCTAAGCATTGCTGAAATTCAACGGTTGAACCGAGAGTCGATAGAACGCTTCGGCGGTTTTTCCTCTGAGGAAGTCGGGAATTTCCACAACAGGGCAAGCCTTGAATATGTTTTTGAGGCAATTCTGTTCCCCGTTTTTGGAGAAGAGCTTTACCCAAAAAACTGGATAAGATAGCCGCTATCGTTCAACAAATCATAGTGAAACACGTTTTTCATGACGGAAACAAGCGAACAGGGCTTGCCGCTTGCGTCGCCCTTTTGCGGATGAATCACTTTGACTTCACTCCTTTCAAGGAAGATGAAGATTTTGTTGTACGCGTAGCAGAAAATTGTCTGCCTGTGGAAGCTGTGGCGGACTGGTTGAAAACAAGAGTTCGGTTTATTCCATAGTTTGTCGCGTCATTTGTGCTAGGGCAGAAGGCTACCTGCTAGCGGGCGGCCTTTTCTTCCCCCAAAGGGTATGGTTTCGCGCCTTGATCCAAACATCGTCCAGGCGCGCCCCGATTCCCTCGGGTATCTCTCCCTCCTGTTCGACCGACGGCGGGGTCTGCGTGGGCAGGTGGCGCGGCATTGGACGTGGATTCGCCGAGGCTTGGTTGGCAAAGAGCGGAGGACACGGTAAGGAGTGTCTTGTGGTCAAATTCACTAATTTTTTATAATTTATAAATAACTAAAAGTTAGATTATATCTTTTGTCGCAAAATTTGTGCTACAAAAGGCGGATGGGAAACGCTGGACATTCAGCGGGAATGCGCGGAAAATGCCGAAACAACGCATTCCGCACAGACGAGGGAGGAACTGATGGATTCCAGGATTGACCCTATGGAGCAGGCGCGCCTGCAATCCCATATTCTTATCGAGAGTCTTCCGTATCTTAAGGAATACCACGGCGAAACCGTGGTGATCAAATACGGCGGTCACGCCATGACCGATGAGGGGCTGAAGTTGGCCTTTGCCCGCAATATCAGTCTGCTCAAGCTGGTGGGCATACATCCCGTGGTTGTACACGGCGGCGGCCCGCAGATCAACCAAATGCTTGCCAAGCTGGAAATCAAGTCTGAATTCCGCCAGGGCCACCGCGTGACCGACAAGGCCACCATGGACGTTGTGGAAATGGTGCTTGTGGGTTCCGTGAACAAGAGTGTAGTGAATCTCATCAACAAAACCGGCGCCTGCGCCGTGGGCCTTTCCGGCAAGGACGGCCTTTTGCTTGAGGCCCGCAAACTGGCCATGACCATAAGTCACGGACAATTGCAACCTCCGGAAATCATAGATCTTGGCAACGTGGGCAAGGTGACGCGTGTCAACACGCAGCTTTTGAATTCGCTCATACACGACAGCTTCGTTCCCGTCATCGCTCCTGTGGGCGTTGACAAAGACGGGCATACCTACAACATCAACGCCGATTCTGTGGCCGGCGCCGTGGCCGGAGCCTTGAAGGCCAAGCGCCTTCTCATGCTCACTGATGTTGCCGGGGTGCTGGACAAGGAAGGCAAACTCATTGAACACCTCAATGTTGCCGATATTCCCGCGCTCAAGGCCGACGGCACGCTTTCCGGAGGCATGATACCAAAGCTTGACTGCTGCCTCGATGCTCTCTCCAAGGGCGTGGGGAAGATCACCATTGTGGATGGGCGCGTGGAAAACTGCGTGCTTCTGGAACTGCTCACGGAACAGGGTATAGGCACGGTTCTGGAAGTTTAACCGCCTCTGTCGGCAGGAAGAAAAGAGCGGCTGGTTGAGCGCTCCTTTTTTATCGGGGGGGGGTACGTCTTAACGCGTTTCAGCGGGCCTTTTGGTAGATGGTCGCTAGGTCGTCCGCGTTCAAGGGGTGGAGTTTTCCCACGGGTCCGCCGAAATTGGCAACGCAATTTTCCGCCATGATGCGGATTTCCTCGTCTGTGGGGCGCAGGCCCAGTTCGTGAAGCGATACGGGCATATGGAGTTTGCGGAAGAAAGCCTCCATGGCCGCAATGCCCAGGAGCGCCGTTTCTTCATCCCTTGCGCGCGGGACGCCCATGACGCGTGTGGCGAAGTTGACGAAGCGTTCAAGGCCAAAGGGGTACACAAAACGTGCCCAACTTGCCCAGAGGGCGGAAAGCGACGCTCCGTGGTTTACGTCATAACGCGCGCCGAGTTCGTGCGCCATCTTGTGGCAGGCCCAGTCGCCGCCGTCGGTGCCGCATCCCGTGAGTCCGTTGTGGGAAAGGGCGCCGGCCCAGAGCAGTTCGGCGCGGGATTCATATGAGTCGGGCGCTTCGCGCAGAATAAGAGCGTGCCGCATCACCGTGCGCAAAAGCCCTTCGGCAAGGCTTTGGGTGAGTTCCATGCCGCCGCTGTGATAGAAAGAGCGCTCCATGGTATGCATGAGTACGTCTACCGCTCCGCAAGCCGTCTGATACGGGGGGAGCGTCATGGTCAGTTCCGGGTTCATGACGGCGAAACGGGGGCGGGCGAGATTTGTGGTGTATCCAAGTTTGAGCTGATTTTCTTCGTTTGTGACAACGCAGGACGAACTCAGTTCACTGCCCGCGGCGGCCACGGTCACCACCGCTCCAAGGGGCAGGCATGCCGTAGCCTTGCGTCTGCGCAGGAAGAAATCCCAAACATCGCCCTCATTGGCCAGGCCGTAGGCTATGGCCTTGGAGGAATCAATGACGCTACCCCCGCCTACGGCCAGAATAAAGTCCACGCCTTCGGCCCTGCCCAGTTGTATGCCCTTGCGTACCAGAGAAAGGCGAGGATTGGGCTTCACTCCGCCCAGTTCCGTCCAGCTTGCACCCGCCGCGTCAAGGGAACGCTTAATGCGGTCGAGCAGGCCGGAGCGTTTGGCACTGCCGATCCCGTAATGCAAAAGAACGCGGCGGCAATTCTGTTCCCGGACAAGGGCGCCGGTCTGTTCTTCCGCGTTGCGCCCAAAAACGACTTTGGTGGGGCTGTAATAGCAAAAATCGTTCATGGCATTTCCCGATGTGGTGAAAAGCGCGAGCGTATGACTGCGGATCAGCAAAAAAACGTCTCTCGGAAGAGACGCCCCTGCGATTCAGACTATGATCTTTTTCCGGTCGTCGCTGGGAAGTATGCCGCGTTTACTCTCGCGGACAAATTGGATGAATTCCACAATTTCCGGCAGGTAGCCGTATTCCGCTTCCAGCTGGAGTAGGGCGTCCGGTCGGGGCATTCCCGAATACCAGGTGAGGCGGTAGGCCTGTTTGAGGGCGGAGATCACTTCCGTACTCACCTTGGCGCGGCGCAACCCCACAATGTTGGGAGATTGTATGGTGGCGCGGTTGCCCACGGCCAGCATCCAGGGCGGGAGATCCTGCGTCAGTCCGGACACGCCGCCCACAAAGGCGTGCCTGCCCACGCGCACAAATTGATGCACGGCGGAAAGTCCGCCAATGATGGCGTAGTCGTCCACAAGGCAGTGCCCGGCAAGCGTAGCGTTGTTGGACATCACAATGCCGTTCTTCACAACGCAGTCGTGGGCCACGTGTACATAGGCCATGAGCAGGTTGTCGTTTCCAATGCTGGTAACGCCGCCCCCGTCTTCGGTTCCCCTGTGCAACGTGGTAAATTCCCGGATTTTGTTTCTGTCTCCAATGATGAGCCGGGTAACTTCACCGTGGAATTTTAAATCCTGCGGTTCTCCGCCGACGGCGGCGTAGGAGTGAACATGATTGTCCTCGCCCATGGTGGTGAAACGCTTGACGGAGGCAAGGGCGTCGATGCGCGTGCGCGCTCCGATGACAACGTGATCTTCGATGACGGCATAAGGGCCGACAACAACGTCTTCACCCAGCTCAGCGCCGGGAGCGACCGTGGCGGACGGATGGATGACAGGCGTGCCCATTTAAAAGGCCTCCTTGGGGAGCGCCGATGCGGACAGCCTGGCCTCGGCGACCAGTACGCCATCCACATGGGCTTTGGCGTCCATTTTCCAGAGTTGCATCTTGTGCGTGAGGTTGGCGCATTCCAGAACAAGCCTGTCCCCGGGGCGGACGGGGGCGCGGAAGCGGGCCTTCTCTATTCCGGTAAAGAGGTAGATATGGTCTTCGGACTTTGCTTGGAATTCAGGGAAGGAATGCGCTACCAGAAGGACTCCCGCCTGTGCCATGGACTCAATGATGAGGACGCCGGGCATGACGGGCACGCAAGGAAAGTGGCCCTGAAAAAAAGGTTCGTTGAAGGTCAGGTTCTTGTACGCCCGAATGCTTTTCCCGGGGATCAGCGCTTCCACGCGATCCACAAGAAGAAAGGGGTAACGATGCGGCAGGATGCTGAGTATTCCTTCAATATCAAGGGAAATAGCTTCGCTCATGATCTCTTTGCCTTGTAAACGGGGCTGGAAGGGGAGTGCGGGATCCGTTCCGAGATACGATAGGCGCCCCGTAAATTCTTCTCCAGGGTAAAAGGATTTATTTGCGGTGATGCATTTTGGCCATCCAGCGGTTCCACATCGCAAGAAGCGAACGGTCGGTTTTTTTCTCCGGCATGGGTTCATGCCCCAGTTCTTTTTCGAGGCGCGCCACGCGCTTGAAAAGTTCAGGCAACCTGGGGATAAGTGTGGCCGTGCGCAGGTAGGTGGTATAATCCATGGTGGGAGAGCCGCCGACAACGTGCCCTTCGGCAATGTCCTTGGCCACGCCGGCCTGCGGCCCGATGGTGGAATTATTGCCGATGTGCAGATGACCCGAAACGCCGGCCTGTCCGGCCATGGTGACGTTGTCCCCCACATGGGTGGATCCGGAGATGCCCACCTGGGAGACGATGAGGCAATCCTTGCCCATGCGCACGTTGTGCCCGATCTGGACGAGGTTATCAAGGCAGGTGCCATCGCCTATGCTTGTGGCACTGAGCGCGGCGCGATCCACGGCGGAATTGGCCCCGATCTCCACGCGGTTGCCAATCTCCACACGCCCGATTTGCGGGATCTTCTGAATGCCGCCTTCCGTACGGGCAAAACCGAAGCCCTCCGCGCCGATGACGGACCCCGGCTGAAGTACGCACGATGCGCCAAGCACGGTTCCGGCCATGAGCACTGCCCGCGGGTACAGGATGCAACCGTCTCCCAGCGTGCATTCTTCTCCAATGTAGCAGCCGGGAAAGATGGTGCATCCCTTGCCCAGAGAGGCGCGCGGGCCGATGTAGCAGAAGGGATAGACGGTGCAGCCCTCGCCGAGCTTTGCCTCGGGGTGGACGCAGGCCAAATGGCTGATGCCCGTGAAACTTCCCTGCGGCCGGGCGAAGAGCGTGAGGGCCTGGGCGAACATGGGGTAAGGGTCGTCGGTGACGAGGGCGCGCTGTACCTCCGCCTCGTGGTCGGGGCGGACAATGACGGCTCCGGCATGGGTACTCTTCAGCTGGTGAGCGTACTTCGGATTCGAAAGAAAGCTCAGTTCCGAAGGGCCGGCCTCTTCTAGCGTGTTGATGCCCGTGATGACGATGTCGTCGTCGGGAGACTTCAGAGTCAGCCGCAGACCAAGCCTTTCCGCAATGTCAGAGAGCTTGTAGGAAGGTGTGGGCATCACCATGCTCCCGGTTTTATTTTTTCGCGGCGCTGAGGTCGAACTTACCGCCTTTGGATTTCCACACCTTGTTCACTTCATCGATGAGTCCGGAGGTGACATCCGTATCAGGGACGTAACTCATGACGACGCTGGCATCAATGATCATGTCAAAGCCATTTTTCTTGATAAAGGTTCTGCCGGCCTCGCTCAGCACCTCAGTTATCTGCGCGTTGATAGCCTGCTGTACGCGGGAAAGGCGCTGCGTGTAGGCCACGCCCTTGGCGTCCAGATCCTGGACTTGCTTCTGAAGCTTCTGCGTCCGTTCGTTGCGGGCTTTTTCTGAAAGTGCGGCCGCCTGTTTGCGAAAATCCTCGGCCTGTTTGTTTAAATCATCGCGCTGTTTCTCCAGTTCCTGGCGTTCCTTGCCGAACATCGCCTGGAGCTGTTTTTCAGCTTCCTTGCCAGGATCGCTCTGGGAAGAAATGCGGAGTGAGTTGGCAACGCCGATCTTACCGGCGGCCTGTGCCTGGGCGGGAAGAAAAGCCGCGGAGCAGAAGAAAGCCAGAGCCAGTGCAAAAACCGTACGACGAAGCATGGGAAAAACTCCTCTCATGAGAAAAAGATACAATCGCATACCGCGGGAGCGGCGTGAAAGATTTTTTAGAATAGCCCTGAGGGCTGGAAGGCGTCAAGAAATGTTTTGGGCGGATAAAAAGAAAATGCGCCTTTTTGCGAAAGCGTGATCAGGCGTCTTCCTTTTCCGCCAGAACCTCCAGAAAACGTGCGACACTCTCCTCAAGTCCGAGTCCCTCCGTTTTCACCGTGAGGGCGGCGTAACGGCGGTAAAGGCCTTCCCTTTCCCGGAACAGATCCTCTATGCTTTGCCCGGGAGCGATAACCAGGCCCCGCGTCGGGTTGAGGGCGATGCGCCTCAGCACGGTCTCAAGCGAAATGTCCAGGAGAACCACGGGTCCGAGGGCGGCCAGGTGTTCCATGGATCGACGGCGGTAGATGACGCTTCCGCCCGTGGATATGACCGTTCGCGAAAGGCGCAGGGAGCAGACGAGTTCCGATTCCATGTCGAGAAAGGCATCTCTGCTCAGGGAGTCCAGCACGTTTTGCAGTACGGTTCCGTAAGTGGATTCTATGATATGATCGGTATCGACGAAGGCCCAGCCCAGGGCTTTGGCCGCCAGGCGGCCCACAGTGGTTTTGCCGCATCCGGCCATGCCGATGATGCTGATGCATTTGTCGCTTGAAAGTTGCGGTGGGGGGGGGGGCACTGTCATGGGAGAGCCTTTTTATGTGTGGAAGCGGGATCGCGGGGCATCCCTTTTTTCAGGGAAAGCGCCTCAAAAAAAGAGGGCCTTGGCGATGTGCCGCGACCCTCGAAATTCTGGTGGAGATGAAGAGAATTGAACTCTTGGCCTCTTGAATGCCATTCAAGCGCTCTCCCAACTGAGCTACACCCCCTTGCGGAATAAAACTGCCAGAATCGACGTTCCCCGTCAAGAAAAAAATTGAAATTTTCTTTGCTCCCGCTATTCCAGCCGCTTCAGGGCGTCCAGCAGTGGCTGGAGGGTGCCCTCTTCTCTGACTTCACGCATAAGGCGGCCAAGAAACTGGAGTTGACGGCGTTTTGCCTCAAAGCCCGAAAGCCTGTCGTATTCATCGAGACAGGCCTTCACTTCCAGCGGCAGGGGCAGAAGGGCGCGCCGCGAAGCGGGCATACGGGCCAAAGCCTCGCCTGTGGCTTGAAGCGCGGCGCTTTCCCGTTTTTTCTGCGATCGGCTGACGCGGACTTCCTCCTCTTCGCCGCCGATCTGGTAACGTTGTCTCCTGGGCATTACTGCGGCACGCCTGATCCGGAATCCCCGGCGGGGTAGAGTTCGTCCTGATCCATTTCCAGCGCGTTCGTCTTTTCTTCCAGCCACTCTATAAAGGCGCGGGCGGTGTGATAATTGAAGAGCATACGGGTGTGTATGCAACGGGTGACAACCCGTTCCTCCTCATCGAAGGGAGCTGTTTCCACTCCGAGGGTACCGTCCGGCTCCACCGTGCGTTCGGAAAAGGCGGGCATTTTGTCGCTTTCCACATAGAAATTGACCTCAATCTCGCCCTGGGGATTAATCCCGCCCCAGACGCCGTGAGTGTACTGAAGGCGGCAACCTGGCTCCTGTATGTATTCGTAGCGGATGCGGCTGGGATATTTCATCTGGCTCATGTTCACCTCGCTCTTTGGCCGCGGATGCGTCCTTTCCTTTTCTAGCCTTCCTTGCGCGGTATGTAAAGCGGGCGAGGCGAAGAAGAGGCGCCCGCTCTTGACGGGGTGAAGGCCTGGCGGGTATCATTCCTTCCCTGATAGTTTCCCCGCAAACAAGGAAGATACATGAACAACCCCGTCAAAGAAACTCTGACCGTCCGCCCAGTTTTTGATTTTGAACTTCTGCTCGGCTTGCTTCAGGAGAAACGCCTGGGCGGCAAAGTTGTGGAAGAACTGGCCGATACCTGGGAACGCTGGTTGCCCCTGCTTCATGCCCTTAAGCTGGAAACCGGAAAGGGGCGCTACCTGGCCTTGTGGCTCGCCCCTGCCGTGGAAGAGGAAGTGGACAAAGCCTGGGCCGTATCTCCGGAAGAAGGCTACCGCCTGAGCGCCCTTGCCCAGACCATGTGCCAGTGCGCTCTCTACCAGCTTATCCCTGAGGCGGAAGACGCGGGTTGCGCTCCCGCGCCACAGCCCACGGCAACCCTGCGTGAAGCTCTGGCGGCGGAAGGGCTGGACTATCAGGAAGAAACCCATTCCTTGTTGCCCAAGTTCAGCGTTTTGACGCCGTACCCTTTCCGCGGCGCGTGTGAAATCTGCTATCTGCGCGGGGAATGCCCCAAGGTCGGCGGGCAGGCCGGGCAGTTCCATTCCTTCGAGATCGGGAGTGCCCCCGAAAAGGATTGATATGGATACACAGCGTTTCAAAGAAGGCTTTTTTCACATCTTCAGGGCCGCGCTTTATTCACTGGCCGGCCTGGCCGCGGGACTGCGCCTGAGCCTTGCCTTTCGTCAGGAGGCGGGCATTCTCGCGTTTCTCGTTCTGCTCCTGGCCTTTTACGGCAAGCCGCCGACAACCTGGTTTGTCGCGCTTGGGGCGTGGCTCCTCGTCATGGCGGCGGAACTCGTCAATACGGCGCTGGAGGAGACGCTCAACCTCATCACGCGGGAAAGAAACATCGCCGTCAAAAATGCCAAGGACATGGCTTCCGCGGCGGTATTCCTCCTTCTGGCCGTGAACGCGGGCCTGTGGTTCGCCATGTTTATCCTGCGAATGTTCTGAGGCGCTTCACCTTTTCCTTGACGGAACGTTCATGGAAACTGTTTTTCTGAAAAAGGGCGAGGATCGCAGACTCCGCGCCGGGCATTTGTGGGTCTTCAGCAATGAGATCGACGTGAAGCGCTCTCCGCTCGCGGTCTTTGCCCCCGGGCAGAGTGTGCGCGTGGCCGATGCCGCAGGTCGCCCCCTGGGCACGGGCTATGTAAATCCCGCCTCACTCATCGCGGTGCGCCTGCTCAGCCACCGTGAAGACGAGATCCCCGGCGCTTCTTTGTTGCGCCGCAGACTTTCTGAGGCCCTGGCCCTGCGTGAACGCCTTTTTCCTCGCCCTTTTTACCGTCTCTGCCACGGCGAGGGCGATTTTTTGCCCGGGCTGACGGTGGACAGACACGGCGACCATGCGGTCTGTCAGGTGACTACGGCGGGCATGGAAGCGCATCAAGACGCCATCGTTGAGATACTGGAAGAGCTTCTGCATCCTTCTTCCCTTCTGTTGGACAACGACACCGCCTCCCGTTCTCTCGAAGGGCTGGAGCGCTTTCAGAAGAGCGTTTTTGGCACGGTTCCGGAAGAAATCGCTGTGGAAGAGAACGGCATGACGTATGTCGCACCCCTGCTTTCCGGCCAGAAGACCGGCTGGTTTTACGATCAGCGCGTGAACCGCGCGGCCTTCCTTTCTTTTCTGAAGGGAATGAAGGGCTGTTCCGTGCTGGACGCCTTCTGTTACGCCGGGGGCTTTGGCGCTCTCGCCGCCAGGCATGGCGCCGGAAAGGTGAGCTTTCTGGACGCCTCGGCCCCGGCTCTGGCCTGCGCACGGCGCAATGCCGAAGGATCCGAGGTGGAAACAATCAGGGGCGACGCGCTTTCGCTTCTGGCCGAATTGCGCGCCCAGGGGCGAACTTTTGACGCTGTCTGCCTTGACCCGCCGGCCTTCATCAAGCGCAAGAAAGACGCCCGCCAGGGCTGGGAGGCGTATCTGCGCGTCAACGGGCTGGGCCTTGATCTGGTGAAGGCCGGGGGCATCTTCATGACCTGTTCCTGTTCTCATCACCTGGAGGCCGAAGCCCTGCGCCATATAGTCGCCCGTGCCGCGGCAAAGCGCCGCCGTGCGCTCCGCCTGCTTTATCAGGGCTTTCAGGGCCCGGATCACCCCATACACCCGGCCATGCCCGAAACGGCGTACCTCAAGGTTTTTCTTTTTCAGGCGCTGGATCAGAACTGAGCCTTCCCCTGGAGATCGTTGCCCTGAACTTCCCACGGTTGAAGCGTGAACTTCCTTGGAAAACGCGGCGGAAGACTCAGCCGGAAGAAAAGAATATTTTTCAAAAGGTATCAGGGCTGTTTTTTCAGCAGTGCGGCAAGTTGCCCTTCAAGGCTCCATTCCGCCGCGCCCTCCGAGACCAGCAGGAAGAAGGCCCGCCCCTGACTTTTTTCCGCCCAGAGTTCGCCGACGTTTAGCTTTTCCTTTGTGTCATCGTTCGTCAAAAGGTGCTTGCCCTTGTACTCCAGCGCCAGAAGGTGCCCGTCTTTCAGCCTGGCCACAAAGTCGGGGTAAAACCTGTCGCTGGAGGTTGGTAGCCAGAAGGAACCTTCCTGTCTGTCCACATTTCTCACCCACACATCCACGGCGGGATGGCGGTCAAGGGCCTGCGCGCAACGAAATTCCTCGCCGCTTGCCTGCAAATCCCGCGGTCTGTCATAGTAGTGCTTCCGGAACTGGTACGCCCCGGCATAGGGCTGGATACTTTCGGCATAGTCATGCCGGGGGAAGGAAAATCCCGCGTCGAAGGAAACTTCCACATGCGCGGACGGCGAGAGCAAAAATTGCTGAAAGCCGCGTTTACGCGCCTCTTCCCGCAGTTGGATCACCCTTCCCCTTATGCAGCGCGCGAGTACATCCTTTCCCAAAAAGAGTACGGAAAGCTCCAGTCCGTCTCTGTCCATCAGTCCCTGCACACAACGGCGGCAAAACTCAAGCATGGCGGGCTGATCAACGTCCGCAACCTGGCAACTTCTGTCGAGTTCCCGGGCAAGAGCGCGCACGCTTAGCTCATGATCCGGGGCATGGAGCCAGCCCTGCTCCCTGGTATCCACAGGATGCCAGACGAGTCTTTCGCCCTCCAGATCAAACCGGAACGTATGCTCCCCGCTGTCGAACTGGAATTCCCCCTCTTTCAGCGGGCATTCTCCCTCGCGAAGCAGTTCCAGCGGCGACCATGCCCCGGCCAGAAGTTCCGGATCCGGGATTTCCATGGCTCCATCCACTTCCACCATGAGCAAAGGCACGGCAAAGGGCACGCCCCTGCTTGCCGGCGATTCCGGCCTTTGCGCGGCCACGGCGCCGCGATGAAGCGCCACGGCTCTCCGCAGTTCCTCGCGCTGTTTCTCCGGCACGCATGAGAGGACTACGGCTTCGGCTTCCCGGGACATCATGCCTTCGCTGACCACCGCGTAGCCCGCATCCGTCTCCCGGACTTCCAGCCCTTCGGCCGCCTCGCCAAGGCCGGAAAAATCCGGCTTTTTCTTCAGCTCAATGACAAATGGTTCAACGCGCTTTGTTTCGCGCATCCATTGCCCCAGTGGCGTACGCTCAAACTGCTCCATGCCCGGCAGTTCCAGGTGCTGAATCTGCTCTGCCGCTTCATTCTCGCCAAAGCCCATGTTCAGCAGTTTGTCGTACATGGCGGCGGCCGCCTCGCTGAAGCTGTGCGCCGTCACATGGGCATAGGCCATGTTCAGCCGCGGCTCCTTTCCCGCACGGGCATAGGGCATACGCATGACGCGCCCCAGGAGCTGTTCCACATCGACGCCGGAGTGGATGTTCGCCACGGAGCAGAACACATAGGCAAAGGAACAGTCCCAGCCCTCTTTCAGCGCTTCCACCGTGATCACATAATTCACCGGGCAGTCGCGGCTGAAGATGTCCAGGGCGTCCAGTTCCCGCTGTTCACCCGTGGCCACGGCTATTTCCGCGGCAGGAATGCCGTGATCCAGCAGAAACTGCTTCAGTTTTTCCACGGTGCAATTCTGGTTCTTCTTCTCCGCCTGAAAGAGTACCAGCGGCCGTATATATCTCTCGTCCTTCGCCGCGAGTTCTGCCAGAAGCCCCCGTGTTTCTACCGCCCGCAACACGGCCTGTTCCCAGGAGGGGTGTTCCGCCACGTTGAAGGGCAGTTTGACCATTTGCTCCGCTTTGAGTTCCGAGGGGAAGACGCGAAAAAGCACGTTGCTTTCCACCGGCGTTGCCGTGAACTCAATGACGCAGGCCGGGTTGAGCCGCCGCATCACCTCGCCGGAAAGCTGAGAAATCATCTTGTGCGCCTCATCCACAATGACCAGAGGCCGCAGCTGATGCGCCAGGTTCACAAATGAGTACAGCACCTTACCGTTGTCGTCCCTGTCCAGCCTTTCGCCGGAATGAGGCAAGCGCAAAAAGTGCTGTTCAAAGTTTTCGTTGTGCCCGTAAATTTTGCGGGCATCCTTATTCCCTTCCTCAACGCGGAAGGTCTGCATGGTAGAAACCACAATGCAGGCTTTCTCAAACATGTCTGCGGGCCTGATGGCGTTGATGTCCTCAACGTCAAAGACGCTTACGCCCTGTATGCCAAAAGCCGCGTTCAGCGCCTCCCGGCAGGGATGCGCGGGGCGGCGCAGTGCCTGCACCGTCTGCCGCCGGATGGTATTGGTGGGAACCAGCCACAGCACAAAGGGATGTTCGCGGTGCAGGCAGGCTTCGGCGGCAATGCCCACACTGTGCGCCGCAAGCAGGGTTTTTCCTCCGCCCGTGGGCAGGCGCAGACAGACGTAGGGCACATCGTCCAGGTTCCAGCGCGCACGGTAGACAGACGGCCTTTCCTCGGAAGGGTATTTTGCCGTCACCCTGGCAAAGGACTCTTTTGCCCCGCGCGTATCCGCCTGTTCCAGGTATTCCCTGAGTACCGCTAGCGTTTTTTTCTGGTACTCCTTCAATTCCAGCATACGGTACTCCTATCGCCCGCTGATGTTATAGGGAATCTGCTTGAAGACCAGGTTCAGCTCCTTCATGCGCCGGGAGCTGATCATGGATCTTTCCCCATAGAGGATTTTTGGCCCCTCCCACGGGGGGAGATCCGCGAGAACGCCGCGGGTGAGTACGTTGCCGCCCCGCGGGCGCCTGTCACCGAGAATGCCGTTGTATAAAAGGTAATAGGCCGTGCCCTCATGCACGCCAAGAAGCGGCGAATCCGCCTTTGCGGGGAGGGCTTCCCCGGTTTCGCAAAACCACACATGGGCCGCAAGTTGGGCAAAGCTGACTTTCGCGTTGATGGCGCCGTCTTCATCAAAAATGCTTTCTCCCAGCCGATAGAAGCGAAAGCCGCCCCCGCCTTGCCAAGCTACAGCCCTAGAGACGCCGCCCTGTTCCCCGGCAATGACCTTCTCCAGCCGGGGAAGGCAGTGGCTAACGGCGTGTTCGCCCAGTTCGATGCCGATATAGCGTCGACCCATTTTGTGAGCCACGGCCGCCGTGGTGCCGGAACCCAGAAAGGAATCCAGCACTAGGTCTCCCGGATTGGTGGCGATGTGCAAAATGCGCTGGAGCAGGCGTTCCGGCTTGGGCGTGGCAAAAACATCCGTGCCGAACAGTGCCAGAATTTCCTTCTTGGCCTCGTCCGTATGGCCGGTTTCCGCGTAGGGCCAGAAGTTTGTGGGCAGGCGACCGCCCACGTTGTCAAGATAGGTCTTTCGGGCAATGCCGCCCTTTCCACCCTTGGTGAAGTAAAACCTGGGCCACTGACCACGCTCGTACACGGCCTGAGCCTTGGCGGAAGCGACTTCTAAGGGTTCCGCCAGGACAATGCCCAGAACGCCAGGCCGCACTTCATCTTCTGCCATGCCGCAGACATCGGCGCGTGCCTTGGCGTCGTGCAGATCTTCCAGCTTATAGGGGCACCAGCCGTTCATGATGTTAAGAATATCTTCCTGCCCAAAGGTCCAGCATCTTCCTTGTGAGGGATAAAGCATCTTCCCCGTGAACGGATGTTGCACGGCGTAGACCATGCCCTGATGCGTACTTGCCCCGGGCGCAAACGGGTTGTCACTTCTCCACGGGGCCACATCGTTGTCCGGATTCTTGTACTTGGCGTCCATGTCCGCCGTGCGCGGCAATTTGTTGGGCGCCCAGTCCACGGTTTTAGCGCAGGCCAGGATGTGTTCCACCTCCGTCACCAGGCCTTTGGCGTCGTTGCGGGTGGAATAGGTTCTCTGCCATGAGACGTCGGCAAGAAAGTTTTTGCGCCCGAAAATTTCATCCATGACGACTTTTAAATAATGCCCTTCGTTATCATCGCAGCTCACCCAGATGCTGCCGTCTTCGCGCAGAAATTCCCGCAGAAGTTCCAGGCGCGGGTACATCATGGAAAGCCACTGGGTGTGTTCCAGGTTGTCATCGTAATGCTCAAAGGCGCTTCTGGTATTGTACGGCGGATCAATGTAGACGCACTTCACCCTGCCCGCGTAATACGGCAGGATCGCCTTGAGCGCTTCCAGATTGTCGCCCTGGATGAGCATATTTGGGGAGGCGTCGCCGTAGCGCCCCGCTTCTTCCAGCAGACGGAAGGGCGCGCGGCCCGCGGCGCGGAGGTCTTTTTCACGGGTGAGCCATTGCAGTGTGGGCATGGGAATTCTCCCTGCAAAAGAGTAAAAAGACTTCTGAAAAATAGCCGACTCGCCCGCAATGGTCAAAAGAAAAGCGATGGAATCGCCGCGCACGGTCACATCGCCAGAAGGGCAAATTCCTCAAGAGAAACGGCGCGTCCCGGAGGAATCGCCTTTGAGAAGCCTTGTTCAAGCGGGAAGATCCGGGCAGGGAAAAGCCTCGAAGGCTTCGACTTGTTCCCGGGCTGGAGTAAAGCGTTTTACCGGGCGTTTTCCCTGAGCAGGCAGGAACAGCCCACGCTGATGAGCGCCAGGGGCACAAAAAGGATGAGCGCCTGGGAAAGCCCCCCGAAATTGTCGGCCACCCAGCCAAAAACAGGGGAAAAGACTCCGCCAAGGCTGACAGATAAGCCCATGGTAATGCCCGAGGCCAGGCCCATATTCTTTGTCAGGTAGCGCTGCCCGAGTACAACGACGGCGCTGAAGGGCGCGTAACAGGCCACAGCCATGGGAATGAGGAAAAGAAGCGCCAGCCAGGGGGAGGCGATGAAGGGGAAGACGACGGTCGCCGCCAGGAGTATGAGGGAAGAGAAGCGAATGACAAAGACATAGCCCCAGCGATCCGCGAGGGATCCTCCCGCGAGATTGCTTATGATGCAGAGTACGCAGAAGAAAATGAGAACCAGGCTTCCCACCTGTTCCGGTTGATGAAAAACGTTGTGCCAGTAAAGGGGAACATAGGTGGTGAAACTCATGACCACGCTGGATCGGGCCAGACTGCACCCAGCGAGTATGGCAAAGGCGCGCCAGTCGTTCACGCCTTTCCTGTCTTGAACGATCTTTGTCTCACTTTTCTCGGCAAGCGGCCATGAACGCATCTCCGCATACATGAGGGCGGACATGGCAAGGCCCCACACGCTGAAGATCAGCGTTCCGGGAAGTCCGAAGCCGCCCAGGCTTATGCCGCCCACCGGGATGCCGCCCACGGCAAGGAGGATGAGGAACGGGCCTACAACCATGCCCATGTTTCCGCCCACGGAGAAAAGGCTTATGCCCACGCCCTTCTGCTTGCCGGAGACGAGATTGGCGTAGCGCGCTCCTTCGGGGTGAAAAAGGGCGCCCCCTGTGCCGCTCAGAACGAGCGCCAGAAAAATGAGCCAGTATTCCTCGAACAGGCCTGTGACGCCAAAACAGCCCCCGGTGACAAGCACGCCCAGAGGGATGAACCAGCGGAAGGAACACTTGTCGGAAACAAGGCCGAGAGCGGGCTGAACGAGGGAGGAAACGGCGGAATAGGCGAAGGCCAAGAAGCCGCAGCTCCTGTAGTCAAAGCCGTGCGCCGCGACAAGATACGGCAAAAGCGCCGGAAGCGCATGCACATTGACATCGCAGGACATGTGCCCCAGGGAAATAAGAAAAATTTTTTTATAATCCATAAACGCGGCCCGAAGGAAAGGGTACAGAAGAACGCCCCGCGTCCGTTCCCGGGCGTCGGATCTTTTGAAAAAGGATAGACATCGGTTTCATGGCTTGAGAATCAGTCGGGCGTTATGGCCTTCTTGAGTTTGCCGAAAAAGCCCTCGCGGCGTTGTTCCGTGATTTTTTCAAATTCCTGGAGCAGTCTTTCCTGCTCCGCGGTGAGATGGACGGGCGTCTTGACCACAACGCGGACAAGAAGATCGCCCTTGCGTTTTTCTCCCGGGTAGGGCAGCCCCTTGCCGCGGATCTGAAAGATCTTTTCGCTTTGCGTGCCTTTGGGGATTTCCAGTTCCAGGGCATCTTCATCCCTGATGCCGGGCACCTGTATTCTTGTACCCAGCGCGGCCTGCGGGAAGGAAATTGTCGCGGTATAGACAAGATTCTGCTCATCGCGGTCAAAGACCTTGTCGTCTTCAACGTGCAGAACCACGTAGAGATCGCCGGGAGGCCCGCCGTTCGTCCCGTCCTCCCCCTTGCCACGAAGGCGCAGACGGGCGCCGTCGTAGACGCCGGCGGGGATGTTTACCGCCAGTTCCCGTGTGACTTCCATCAGGCCCGATCCGCGGCACCTGGAGCAGGGCTTGGGTATGGTGAAGCCCCTTCCGCCGCAGGCGGGGCAGGTTTGGAGGAAATGCATGAAGCCCTGGCGTATGCCGATCTGCCCCGAACCGCCGCATTTTTTGCAGTTTTCGCGGCTCGTACCCTTTGCGGCGCCGGAACCGGCGCACTCGGTACAGACGGCGTGGCGGGGAATCTTGATGTTCTTTTCCGTGCCCAGGGCCGCCTCCCTGAATGAGATTGTCAGGGTATAGCGCAGATCGTCGCCCCGCTCGGATCGCGGACCGCGGGAACGGGCACCACCAAAGCCGAAAAGGTCGCCAAAAATATCGCCGAACTGGGCAAAGATATCGTCAGCGCTGGTGAAGCCGCCCATGTTGGTATCCGCCGTGCCGAAGCGGTCGTAATGGGCGCGGCGTTCCGGGTCGCGCAAAACGTCGTAGGCTTCCGCCGCTTCCTTGAATTTCTGTTCGGCCTCGGGATTATTGGGGTTGTGATCTGGGTGGTATTTAAGCGCCAGCTTGCGGTAGGCTTTTTTGATTTCATCCTGCGAGGCGTCTTTGGCAACGCCCAGGATTTCATAATAATCTCGTTGACTCATGGGTTTTTCCGTTGGAAAAGGCAACTTTTTGAGGGCGTTTTGGGGCGCCCCTGCCGCGGCGTTTACCGGGTGAGGAAAATGAGAGGCGAAGCGAGCTTAGTCATCGGCGTCCGGCCCTGTGTCCGTCTCGGTGTAGTAGTGCTTGTCTTCAGGGAGTATCTTGCCGGCGGCAATTTCCCTCAGGGCTGTGACAACTTCCTTGTTCTTGCTCTCCACCAGGGGTTCATAGCCTTCGCGGAACTGACGAACCCGCTTGATGGCCATTTGCACAAGCAGGAAGCGGTTGTCCACGCGGCGCTGGCAGTCTTCAACGGTGATACGCGACATAGATGCCTCCAATTGCCCGAAAGCAGGCGGGAATCCAAAAAAGAGAGGTGCCTTGCAACAGCAGGAATTTGCGCTGAAACGAGTCTTTTACCAGATATCGCGGGATCTGTCAAACGCTTGCGGTCAAGTTTTCCCTTCCGCGGGGAAGGATCGGGGGCGAAGACCTCAGGAAGGGCGTTTGCCAAAGCGGGGCCTTTTTCCCGATCCCGCCGGGGAAGTATCCTCTGGTGCCCCCCGGGAGTTCTTTCTCCTTTTCCTTTCGTTCTTCCGGCCTTTCTTTGTGATCGGGAGAGAGAAGGACTCTTCCCCGTGGCCGGGAGTGGAAAAGCGGGGAGGGCGCCTCCCTTCCTCCCGCCGCGCGCCGCCGGGGCGGAAGAAAGAGCCTTTGCGTTTTTCAGCATCAAGCTCATTCTCGCTGTGGCGGGGGGAGTGCAGGTCGTAAGCATCACCCTGGCGCGCGGGGCGGAAAGATCGGTATTCCTTTCTCTCTTCGCCTTTGTTTTGGCGCGGCTCTTGCTCACCCTTCGCCTGGATCCGGGTGTGTTTTGTTTTGCCTTCGCGGTTTTGCCCGTCGCCTTCGTTCTTCCCTGGGCGGGAACGGAAGCCCTTTTTCTTTTTGCGGAAAAGATTTTGCTTTTCCCGATCCCTTCGCTGATATTCCAAATCAATCTCCATGCGGCCGATGGAAACCCCGGTCAGTTTAACTGCGACTTCCTGCCCAAGGCGGAAGCGTTCCTGACTGTGCGCCCCCAGAAGCTCACGCCTTTCTTCCTCGAAGACGTAAAAGTCGCGGCCCAGCGTTTCCACTCGAACCAGGCCCTCCAGGGGCATACCCTCCAGTTCCACAAAGAAGCCGAAAGGCATAACGCCGCTGATGACGCCGGAAAAACGTTCTCCCACGCGCTCCTGCAGGAGCAGACAGCCCATGCGGCGATGGATTTCGCGCTCGGCGTCGATGGCAACGCGCTCGCGGGCATTGCACTGCCCGGCGATCTCCAGCAGGGAATGGCCGGCGGGAATGGCGCCGCCCGTGTCCAGACCCAGCGTATGGCGCAAGGCGCGATGGTTCACAAGATCCGCATAGCGCCGTATGGGAGAAGTAAAATGGCAGTACCTTGCCGAAGCCAGGCCAAAATGCCCTTCTTCCTCGGGCGAGTAGCGCGCCTGCATGAGGGAGCGCAACGCCAGGCGATGAACAATAAAGGTGGAGCCGCCTGCCGCGGCTTTCTCCAAAAGGCCGGAGAGCCAGGCGGAAGGCGACATGCCGGACGGGTCTGACAGAGAGAGCAGGGTACTGGAAAGACGGGAGAGTTCTTTCAGCTTTTCCAGGCTTGGGGCGGGGTGAACGCGGTAGAGGAAAGGCGCCTTTTTCCGGCTCAGGAATTCCGCCACGGACTCGTTGGCCCTGATCATGAAGGCTTCGATGAGGCGGTGGGAAAAGAGGCGTTCCCGGTTGCGCATACCTGTTACTCGCGGCGCCCCGTCGATCTCTTCCACCTGAAATTCCGCTTCGGGCAGGTCAAAATCCAGCCCGCCCGCAAGATGGCGGCGTTCTATGAGTAGCCGGGCAAGCTCAGCCGCCTCGCGGAGCATGGCCGGAACGCCCGGGGCCTCTTTTTCCAGGCGCAGGGCTGTTCTGCCCTCGGGTTCATCCAGCGTTTCCTGTGCCTGGCGATAGGTCAGGCGGGCGCGGGAACGCATGAGCGCGTTGCGGAAACGGGTAGTCTTCAGGCTTCCCTTTGCGTCAAGCTCCATGTCCACGGCCAGAACGCGGCGATCTTCCCCGGGGCGCAGGCTGCACATGCCGTTGCAAAGGGTTTCGGGCAACATGGGTTCCACCGACGCGGGAAAATAGCATGAGTTCCCGCGCGCGAAAGCCTCGCGATCCAGAGCCGTGCGGGGCCGCACATAGTAGGAAACATCCGCGATGGCCACCAGCAGGCGCCAGCCTTGCTCCCCGCGGGAGACAAAGACGGCGTCGTCAAAATCCCGGGCGTCCTCTCCGTCCATGGTCACCAGCGCCAGGCCGCGCAGGTCTTCCATGCCCTCTGTGCGCAAGGGCAAATCCGCGGCTTTTTCGGCCTCGGCCAGAACCTTCTCGGGGAAGTCCGTGGGAATGGCGCGGTTCAGTTTGGTCAGCAGTTCCTGCGCGGAGACGTCGTCTTCCCGCCCCAGCGCGGTCGTGGCTGTGCCCGCCCGCAGGGTTCGGATTCCTCCGGAGAGTTTTTCGCCTGCGCGCACGCGGAGCAGGGCAAAGGGGGCGGGCTTCTTTTCCAGCGCGCTCACATCGGCCAGAATATCAAAGGAAAACAGCGCGTCCACAGGGCGGCAGAGGGCCAATCCTTTATGGACGGGTTCGAGAACGCGCACAGTGATTTCGTCATGAGCGCGCTCAAGCACGGAAAGCACGCGCCCCTCACGCCTTTTTCCCGCGCCATGCCTTCGGGGAAGAAGCAGAACCTCCACAAGATCTCCGTTCCAGGCGTCGCCCAGGGATCCCGGCGCAAGAAAGACGTCTTCCGCACTCCTGTCGTCTCCTTCGGGAAGAAGAAAGGCCGACCCGGAACGCTGCACAGAGAGCCTTCCGCGCCGTTTCCTCCTGTTTTCGGGCACGATCCAGTATCCGCCGGGCAGGTGTGCCATGGCCCCGTTGCGGGCAAAGTCGTGCAACGCCGTGAGGACATCTTTTTTCAGGCGGCGGGATACGTGCATGGCGCGCAGAATATCATCAAGGCGCAGGGGGCGACCGGCGTCCTTCACAGCGTCCATGAGGGCCTTTTCATCAAGTACGGCGATTTTCATGACACTGTTGTTCCCACCAGTTTTCCCACCAGACGGGAAAGTCCGGAGCCTTGCCTGTGCCGTGCCCTTGAAGATCCTCCGCGCTCAGGGCGGCAAAAAAACGCGCGGTGACGTCCACGCGGAAGCAGGGTGCGGGCAGACGGAGTTTTTCGAGTTTTACCGCGTCCTTGCCGGTGCAGACAATGGGCAGGCGGGGCGCTGTGAGCTGATCAAAGGAGTCGCGAAAATCGTAATGATCCGGAAAGGCGAAAACTTTTTCCGGATCCCGCCCCAGGAAGGCCGCCACCGTGTTTTTCGCCTGTTCAGGGGCGCCGACGCCGCACACGAAAACGTAAGGACCCTGGAGAGCCGCGACCGGAAGCTTGTCTTTTCCCGCCAGAGAATGCAGGCCTTCCGGCTTCAGGTGGAAGGCAAAAACCGGGCGAGGAAAGGCGGAAAGGCGTTTTTTCAAGGCGGGCACAAGATCCGGCCATTCCTCGGGTTCGGCCTTGACAAGGTAGGCTCCGGCCTGTGAAAGGGCGCTTTTTCCCTCGCGCCAGGATCCGGCGGGCAAAACGAGGTTCCAGTTGGAAGGCGGGGCTTCCGGCGCGGGGGAAAGGCGGACATCGTCCTTATCGAGCAGAACAAGGTCGAGGTCGCGCGCGATGGAGAGATGCTGAAAGCCGTCGTCCAGCAGGAAGATATCCGGCGGCGTGGAAAGGGAACGGCCCGCGCGGCTGCGATCCGGGTCTGCAAGGATGGAGGCGCCGGGGTGGCGCCGGGCAAGCATGAGGGGTTCGTCGCCGCACTCTTCAGGCAGGGTATCTGGCCCGACGAGGAAGGCGGGCCGGGGAGGGTGTGCCCCGTAGCCGCGCGTGAGTACGGCGGCGGAGAGGTTTCGGTTTTCCGCCCAGGCGAGTAGCCAGTCCACGATGGGCGTCTTGCCGGTGCCGCCCCAGGAGATATTCCCCACGGAAACGCAGGGAGAGGGCGGTCTCCAGGCGCGAAGCCGCAGACCCCGCCGCAGACGCCCGCACGCGCCGTAAAGCACGGAAAGGGGCAGGAGCAGGGGAAAGAGAAGATTCTGGAGAGGATGGCGTTTCGCCATAGCGCGTACAGTGGGCGTGCGGGGAAGAAGCGCCAGATTAGCGAACAGGCGTGTAGTCGAGAACCGATGTTTCGTCGGTGGCTTCGAGTTTGAAAATGACGGGGCGGAGACCGTCATTGCAGCTGCAAATGGCCACGCCGGGCTTGCGTATCCAGTCCCCGAAGTAAAAAACATCGCCGCCCGCGCCGTGCGCCAGGGCAAAAACATACTGGTAGATGGCTTTCCAGGCTTCGTCGCAGAAGCCTTCGGGCTTGGCATAGTCGGCATAAAAGACCTGCCCGACATTGAGCATGGGGCAAGGCGTCAGCCCCTCGGCGCCGTATTCGCGGGAAAGTTCCTTGTCAAGAGTCGTCTTTAGAACGGTGATTTTTACTTTTCGCATGGGGCGTTCAGCAAAAAAAGCCGGGAAGGAAAACTCCCCGGCCCTTTGCGATTAGCTGTTGCGGTTCCCGAAGAGACGGAGAAGCATAAGGAAGAGGTTGATGAAGTCCAGGTAAAGGCTGAGGGCACCCAGCAGAGCGCCGCGGCGAATGGCCACGGAGTCGTCAAGCGGAGCGCTTTCGCCCATCATGCGCAACTTCTGGGTGTCATAGGCGGTGAGACCCGTGAAGATGATCACGCCAAGAACGCTTATGGTCATGTCTACGGCGTTGTTCCCCAGGAACATGTTCACGATGCTGGCCAGAATAATGCCCCAGAGTCCCATGAACATGAAGTTGCCCATGCCGGTGAGGTCGCGTTTGGTAACCATGCCATAGACGCTCATCCCCGCGAACATACCCGCGGTGACAAGGAAGGCCTGGGCCACGGAAGCGCCTGTGTAGACCAGCAGAACCGGCCCGAGGAAGACGCCCATGAGGGCGGAGTACAGCACAAAGAGCCATGTGGCGGCGCTGGCGGAGAGGGTGTGTATCCGCGCAGGGATATAGAAGCCAAGGCCAAGTATGCCCACAATCATGAGAATGAAAACGAAGGTATTGGTGAACAAAAACTGGAGAACTGCCATGTTTGAAGCCGTAAACACGGCCGCCAGAGCCGTGATGCCGAGGGCCGCAGTCATCCACAGGTAGACCTGCTGCATATAGGCGGAGATGCTGGAACGCGCGTAACTTTGCGTGTTTTCACGGAACAAGTCCATTTTTTCCTCCCAGAAAAGGGTTAATGGCAAAGAGGCTGGAAAAGCCCCCCCCTGATACTTTAGAACAAAGATAAGATCTCTTCTCTCATAATGCAAGAGGCTTTTGGTCGGCTTGACATAAGGCACGCCTGATGAAATACTGTTTACGCTTGCGGGAGCGGTCTGGTTCTGGATCCGCTTTCCCGTTGCATGGAAAGCGTTGTGAGCAGCTATTTTCGCTCTGCGCGATCGCATTTCAACCTGGAGTACGCATGAGTTTTCTTTCCCGGCGAAGCCGGAAATTATGGCCTGGAATCCTGATTTTCTGTCTGATGACCGCGCTTTCCCCGGCGTATGGCGAGGAGGCCTTTTTCCAGAAAGGCGCGGCCTCATGGTACGGGATACTGCATCACGGAAAAGCCACGGCGACAGGGGAACGCTTTGACATGTACGCCATGACGGTTGCTCACAGAAGTATCCCGCTCGGGACGCTGGTCAAAGTACGGCATATGGGCAATGGGAAAAGCGCCGTTGTGCGTATCAACGACCGCGGCCCTTACCTTGGAAACAGGGTCGTCGATCTTTCCTTTGCCGCAGCCGAGTGTCTGGGCATTACGGGAGTTTCCGAAGTAAGCGTTGAGGTGGTTGGCGACAGGGAAGGCCGCCCGCTTGACCGCACGCAGTCTTTTTTTGTCTTGCTCAAAGACGGCCCAATTTCAAGTTCTTCCGTGGAACGGCAGATCGGCAGGCTTGTTTACCTTGGAGTGCGCGACGCCGCCTCCCGGCTTTATATTAAGAACGGCGCGATGGCCATGGGTCCTTACGCCAGTTTCGAGGAATCCCAGGAGGCACTCGCGCGCGTGGCCACCACGCACCCCGGCGCCCGCATTATGCTGGAGGCTTCATCCAGTATGTTCCCGGCCAGTCTATTCCTCGCCCGAAGTTAATCCGGCCTGAACGCGCTTCCCGTAGGCCAGGGCGTACGCTCCGGCCACAAGGAGCGATCCGCCCAGGATATTCCCCAGAGTGACGAAGAACATATTCGTAGCTATTCCCCCCGTGGAGAGCGCGGCCACCGTGGAAGGGCCGAGTCCGGACGCGGCAAGCGCCGCCGGATCCGCCGCGGCGAAGACTCCTGCGCTCAGGTAGTACATATTGGCCACCGAGTGCTCATAGCCGGAAGCGACAAAGAGCCAGATGGGGAAAAAGAGAAGCAGCGCCTTGTGGGCCGCAACGTCTGTGCGGCTGGACAACCACACGGCAAGGCATACCAGCCAGTTGCAGAGTACGCCCAGCACAAGGGCCTGGGAGCATCCCAGGGACGCCTTGCCCGCCGCGGTTTTTATCACGGCGGCGGCCACAGCCCCGGACCCGGCGTGAAAGAGTCCGGAGAGGGAAATAAGCCAGGCCGTGAACACAGCCCCGACCGCATTGCCAAGGTAGACCAGAAGCCAGCTTTTGAGCATGGCGGGGAAGGTCACGGTTTTGCGGCGCACGGCCTCCGGCATGAGGCAGTTTCCCGTGAACAGTTCACCTCCGCCCACAACGATCATCATAAGCCCGATGGGAAAGATCAGGCCGGCGAGGCAACGCCCCAGTCCGTAGGTATCCGGCGAAGCGGTGAGGTTGCAACTCACCAGTGTGGATCCAAAGGCCGCAAGGGCGATGTAGGCCCCGCCCAGCATGGCCAGCACCCACGCCTGCCCGAGGGGAAGTGCGGCCTTGGCACGCATGGATTCCGCCACGGCGTCCAGAGTGGAAGGGAGCGTTCTGTCCTTCATATCAGTTTCCCTTCAGGTGTTTCCATGCGGAACGCACGGTGTTTTTCATAAGCATGGCTATGGTCATGGGTCCGACGCCGCCGGGCACGGGTGTGATCAGCCCCGCCACCTTGGAGGCCCCGGCGAAGTCCACGTCGCCCGAAAGTATGGCTCTGCCTGTCTGTTTGTTGAAGCCTACGCGGTTTACGCCAACGTCAATGACGGCGGATCCCGGCTTGATCCAGTCCGGTCGGATGAGTCCGGGCGCCCCCGCGGCGACTATGAGTACATCGGCCCTGCGGCAGTGGGCGGCCAGATCCCTTGTGCGGCTGTGGGTGAGAGTGACCGTGGCGTTGGCCCGCGGGTTCTTCTGCCCCAGCATGACGGCAAGGGGCCTGCCCACGATGTTGGAACGGCCCACTATCACGACTTCCGCGCCGTTCAGCTCCACGCCGGAGCGGATGAGCATTTCCTGAATGCCGGCGGGTGTACACGGCAGAAAGGATTCGGATTTCCCGCCCAGGAGCAGGCGCCCGAGGTTCACGGGGTGGAAGCCGTCCACGTCCTTTTCCGGATCGAGAGCGAGGATCACGCGTCCTTCATCGATATGCCGCGGCAGGGGGAGTTGTATGAGGATGCCGTGTATGTCAGGATCGGCGTTATATCCGCGTATGAGGGAGAGCAGTTCCTCTTCCGAGACACTGACGTCGCGATTTTCCTGAACTTCATGGAAGCCGAGGGAAGAGGCCGTTCGCGTTTTGCGGGCAACGTAGCTTGCCGAGGCCGGATCTTCGCCAACGAGTACGGTGACCAGCCCCGGCGCCTTGCCAAAGCTCTCCTTCATGGCGGCGACTTCTTCGCGCAGTTCATCAAGAATATTTTTGCTGAGGGCAATGCCGTCAAGTATTCTGGCAGACATGAAAACTCCTTAAAAGACGGAAGAAGCGCTTGGGAAAGGGCGGCTTCTTTCGGAACCGCCCATACCTTTCTAGAACACGCCGTGAACCTTGCCCGTTTCCGTGTCCACATCCACCCTGCGGAAGGCAGGGTTGGAACCCGTGCCGGGCATGAGCGAAATCTTGCCGGAAACCGGAACCACAAAGCCGGCTCCTCCGTAGATGAGTACGTCGCGCACTTTCAGCCGCCAGCCCGTGGGCACGCCCTTGAGATTGGGGTTGTCGGAGAAGGAATATTGCGTTTTGGCCATGCACAGGCCAAGTTCCGCGGCGTCGTCCCGCGCCTGTATTTTTGCAAGTTTGGCCTCGGCTTCAGCAGAGAGATCCACGCCGTCCGCGCCGTAGACTTCGCGGGCCACGAGATCTATGCGTTCTTTAAAGGGCATATTCCAGTCGTAGAGCGGCTTGAACACGGTCTTCTCTTCGCAGGCATCAAGCACGGCGTCCGCCAGTTCCAAAGCGCCTTCCCCACCGTGTTCCCAGTGGGTGGATACCGCCGCGCGAGCCCCGGCGGCCTCGCAGAGTTCGCGTATCTTGGCAATTTCAGCCTTGGTATCCGTGACAAAGGCGTTGATGCACACCACCGGGGAAACGCCGGATTTCTTCACGTTCTCAAGGTGACGCAGAAGATTGCAGCAGCCCGCTTCCACAAAACCCACGTTTTCGGAGGCGTATTCTGCGGGCAGTGGGCGACCGGGCACGGGCGTGGGCGCGCCGCCGTGGCTCTTGAGGGCGCGCACCGTGGCCACCACCACGGCGGCGTCGGGAGTGAGCCTGCTGTAGTGGCACTTGAGATTCCAGAATTTTTCGTAGCCAATGTCCGCGCCGAAGCCGGATTCCGTCACATGGTAATCGGAAAGTTTGAGTCCGAGGCGGTCGGCAATGACGGAACTTTGCCCCAGGGCGATATTGGCAAAAGGCCCGGCGTGTACAAGCACGGGTTGCCCTTCTATGGTCTGGATGAGATTGGGGTTCAGCGCCTCCACCATCCAGGCGGTCATGGCGCCGTCCACTTCCAGATCTGCGGTGGTTACGGGCTTGCCATCGCGGTCATAGGCCACAATGATTCTGCCCATGCGGCGACGCATATCGGCAAGGTCGCTGGATACGGCGAGAATGGCCATGACTTCGCTACCTACGGCGATATCGAAGCGGGAACGCATCATAAAGCCGTCCATCTTGCCGTTGACGCCGTCGATACCAATGATGATGTTGCGCAGCGCCTGACAGCAGAAATCCATGACCCAGCCCATGTTCACGTTGGTAGGGTCGATGTTGAGCTTGGGCTTTTTGGAGAGGGCGAGTATGCGTTCATCGCTGTTGTTGCGCTCATGCTGCATGCGTGCGGTCAGGGCCACCATGGCCAGGTTGTGCGCGTTGGCCACGGCGTTGATGTCACCCGTAAAGCCCAGGGAATACTGGGTGAGCGGGATGCATTGGGAGAGTCCCCCGCCAGCCGCGGAACCCTTCATGCCCATAGTCGGCCCGCCCGAAGGCTGGCGTATGGCCGCGGAAGTCTTTTTGCCACGGCGGCCAAGCCCCTGTACAAGGCCGATGGTGGTTGTGGACTTGCCTTCGCCCAGCGGTGTGGGCGTGATGGCGGTGACATCTATGTATTTTCCGTCGGGTTTGTTTCCCAGGCGGCGCAGCACTGCCCGATAGTCGATTTTGCCCATATAGTGACCGTAGGGGAGCAGTTCGCTCTCTTCGAGTCCGAGTTCCCGGCCAAGCTGGTACACCGTTTTCATGTTTTTTTCGGCTTCCTGAGCAATTTCCCAGTCGGCATGCCGCTTCGGATCAAGCATGGCAATCTCCTTTCTTCGGGTTCGTTTCCCCGTTTCAGCGTTTATGCGCCCGGACGGCAAAGACCTTTCCCCTTAAGAAGTCGCGGGCGGAAGGCATACTTTCCGGAGAAGAGACGGCTTTTAATAAGGCCGCTCCCCCTGGGCGAACTTTGAACGGGGAAAACCGTATAAAAAAATCGCCCGTTCGTCCATCACGGAGAAGAGGCGAAAAGGACGCGTCAGGACTGAAATTTAAAAGTCAATTATCTGAAATTCTTGATGATTTTTTCTATGTAAATTATTTCAGAGGGGGTATTTTCGAAGAAGCGCCGCCGAGGTTTGTGATAAAAGAAACATGGACTTTTTCTTGTCTTCCTTGCGCGTAAGGAACATACTCCGGCGGGCGATGCGCCAAAACCGCGGCGCAAAGGAGGAGTGCTTATGGCGGAAATGAGAGCGCGCGGATCCGCGCCGGTTTTTCAGAGCTATGAAGAGGTCATGGACTATCTGGAAGATCTGGGGCTTTTTCATGTGGAGCTTGGCCTTGGCCGTATGGAACGGGCGCTGGCCGCCCTTGGCCTTGACCGCCCCTTTTGCCCTCTGGTGCAGGTGGTGGGTACCAACGGCAAGGGTTCCACGTCCAGCTTTCTTCAGTCCATCGCCATGGCCCACGGCCTGAAGACGGGGCTTTACACCTCGCCGCACTTTGTCTGGCCGGAAGAACGCATTCGCGCGGATCGCCGCATGCTTCCCCGCGAGGCCTGGCCTTTTTACGCAAGTCGCGCTGTTGCCGCCTGCCCCGAGCTTACCTATTTTGAACTGCTCACCGTCATGGCGATGGATTTTTTCCGCGCGGAGAGGTGCGACCTCATTGTTTGCGAGGCCGGGCTTGGCGGGCGCTGGGACGCGACAACGGCCCTTTGCGCGGACATGGTCTGCTTCACCCCCATAGGGCTGGATCATACGGAAGTACTGGGAAGCACCCTTGCCGCCATCGCCGACGACAAGTCCGACGCCCTGCGCCCTGGCGTGCGCGTGGCGGTGAGCGCACCGCAACCCGAAGAGGCGCGAAAAATTCTTGAGGCCAAAGCCGGAAAAAGGGGCATACCGCTCTTTTTCTGCCCTTCCGGGGAGGAAGAACGGGGCGCGGATGCCGCGCGGGAAGCGTGGAACAGCCTGCCGGAAGATCTGAAAGCCCGCGCCTTGTTGCCGAAAGATGCCGAATTGGGCCTTTACGGGCCTTATCAGCGCGTCAACGCGCAGACGGCCCTTCTTGCCTGGCATTTGCTTTGTCGGCGCCTGGGCTGGAAAGCAGAGCGGGCCTCCATTGCCGAGGGCCTGCGGAAGGCCTTCATCCCCGGCAGGCTTCAGTTCGTGCCCGCGCGGGGAAGTCTGCCTGCCCTCTGGCTGGACGGAGCGCACAATACGCACGGCATGGCGGCGCTGAAAAAGGCCGTGGAGTCCATGCCCGCCGCGCTGAGGCCCGGAGCGGTGGTCTTTTCCTGCCTGGCGGACAAGGATCCGGAGAAACTTTCCTCTCTTCTGCGTCTGCTTGCGGGGGGGGCGCCCATTTTTGTGCCTACCATACCGAACAATCATCGAGCCGCTCCAGGATCGGATCTGGCCGTCTACATCGGTTCTGGCGCTCGTGCCGTGGAGAGCGTTCCTCTAGCACTTGAGGCCGCGGCCCTGTCTTCCGGCGGTCGGCCCGTGCTTGTGTGCGGCTCCCTGTACCTGCTCTCCGCCTTGTATTCCTTATATCCCGCGCTCATGGAGTGCGGGGAAGCTCGGCCTTGTTTGGGGGCGGGATCGCCATGGACGGTTTAGAGACCGCAAAACGGGATTTGCGCCGCGCGGCGAGACTGAAGCGCGGCGAACTTTGCGAAAGCCCGACGGGCAGGGAAGGGAGTCTCCGCATACAGGAAAGGCTTTTGGCAAGCCCGCTCTGGAAGGTATGCCGCAGGGTGGTTCTCTATGTTTCCGTAAAGGGAGAGCCGGATACCTCCCTGCTTCTTGACGCGGCCTGGAACAGCGGGCGCGAGGTCTTTCTGCCGCGTTGCCGTTCTGGAGAGATGGATCTCACGGTCTGCACCCGGGGCACGGCGCTTCGCGTCTCCGCCTTCGGTATTCCGGAGCCGGAATTGGACGCGAAAAGCCGTTTGCTTGCTGAGTCGGAGCTTCACGGAGAAGAAACCCTGCTTGTGGTTCCGGGCCTGGCCTTCGATGTGCGGGGCTTCAGACTGGGCTACGGCGGCGGATACTACGATCGTTTGCTTTCCCGTGCCTCATGCCCCAGCGCGGGCCTGGTTTCTGACGCGCTCCTCATGCGGGAAGTCCCCCGTGCCGTGTGGGATATGCCGGTGTGGTACATCTGTACCGAAACAAAACTTTTTTCTACCGGCGCCCTGCCGTCCTGCGGGGAAGGGAAGCTTTCGCAAGAAAAAAAAGCACGCTGTTTTTTCTGAATTCCTGCGCTTCGCGGGAGAGATTTCCGGGTGCGGGATCAGGCGAAAAGGGCGCGATCAAAACTTGACACTTCGGCGATATAGGGTTACAGGCCAAAACAGTGCGCCTTACCCCTGATGGCGAAGTATAAATATGACAACGGTGATGAACGATTCAAAGCAGCTTGGTTCTGCAAAGGCCTCGGCCACGACGCCGCTTTCCCCTTCGGAAGTGGACTTCATGCCCGCGCTTCTGCGAAGCCTTTCCATACTCATGCTCCTGAAGGGAAAGCATGTTTCCCCGCAGTTTTTGCTCGCCGGGCTTGCTGGTTCCGGAAAGGTAAGCGTGGGCGCCTGCCTGCGTGCCGCGGAACGCGCCGGACTCAAGGGGAAGGTCATGTACCGCCCGGATCTGGTCGGCATTTCTCCCCTGACTATACCCTGTATTCTGCTTTTGAAGGACAATACCTCCTGCGTTCTCACCTCTCTGGATGAGGAAAAGGCGGAAGTGATCCTTGCGGAGTTTGGCGACGCGGCGCAGACTCTTCCGCTGGAGGAACTCAGGCAGCAGTATTCCGGTTATGCCGTGTTTGGCGCTCTTGAGAGCCGGGCTGACGCCCGCACAGAACCCGTGAAGACGAAGCCCGGCAAGGACTGGTTCTGGAGCGTTCTGCGCTTCTATATGCCTATCTATCGGCATGTGGCCCTGGCCAGTGTAGTGGTCAATACCATTGCCGTGGCAAGTTCCCTCTTTGTCATGAACGTGTACGACCGCGTCATTCCCAACAACGCCTACGAAACGTTGTGGGTACTGGCCGCGGGCGTGACGCTTGCCTACCTTTTCGATTTTCTCCTGCGCAGTCTGCGTAGCCATTTTGTGGATTTGGCAGGGCGAAACGCCGATGTGGTGCTTTCCAGCAGACTCGTCGATAAAGTCCTTTCCATGCGCATGGATTCCAAGCCGGAATCCACAGGCGCCCTTGTGAACAATTTGCGGGAATTTGAGTCGCTGCGCGAATTTTTCAGTTCCACAACCTTCCTTGCCTGTATCGATATCCCCTTTCTCCTGCTCTTCTTTCTTCTGCTGGCCTTCATCGGCGGTCCTCTTGTCATCCTGCCCTTGGCGGCCATGCCGCTTCTGCTTGGCGTTGGCATCTTCCTTCAGATGTCCGCCCGCAGGAGTGCCGAAAAGAGCTATCGACACAGTATGCAGAAGAACGCCCTCCTGGTGGAGATGGTGAACGGCTTGGAGACGGTAAAGACTTCCATGGCGGAAAGCCGTATGCAGCGCCTCTGGGAGGCCGTTGCCGGTATTTCCGCGCAATCTTCCAACGAGGCGCGCAAATACAGCACCCGCGCGGTAAGCTTTGCCACCTTTGTCACCCAGATGGTCACCGTGGGCATGGTGATTTGGGGCGTGTACCGCATAGGGGCGGGAGAAATGAGCATGGGCGGGCTTATCGGTTGCAATATTCTTGTGGGGCGCATCATGGCCCCGCTTCTTCAGCTTGCCTCTCTGCTCACCAGGCTTCAGAATTCCAGAGTCTCTCTCAAGGCGCTGGATATGCTCATGGAACTGCCTTCTGAAAATCAAGATCAGGCCGCCTGCATGGACTTTGGCGCGCTTTCCTGCGATTTTGTCATGGAAAACGTGAGTTTTGCCTACCCTGGCGCACAGGCACTGGCGCTGGACGGCGTTTCCCTGCGCATACGCCCCGGCGAAAAGGTGGGCGTCATTGGGAAGATGGGTTCGGGCAAGAGTACGCTTGGCAAGCTCCTCATCGGCCTTTATCAACCGAAGGAGGGGCAGGTTTCCTTTGGCGGGGTGGACATAGGCCAGCTTGCCACGGCCGACCTGCGCGGACGCGTGGGCTTTCTTCCGCAGGAAGTGATACTTTTTTACGGCACGGTACGGGATAATATTGCCCTTGGCGACCCAACCATCAATGACCATCTCATCCTGCGGGCGTCCACCCTTTCCGGCGTGGCCGATTTTGTGCGCAGGCACCCTTCCGGCTACGGGGCGCAGGTGGGCGAGCAGGGGCGCAATCTTTCCGGAGGTCAGCGCCAGGCCATAGGCCTTGCCCGCGCCCTTGTGCGCGACCCGGACGTTCTTATTCTTGATGAACCGACAAGCAATATGGACGTGGAATCCGAGCGCCTGGTTCAGCAGAGGCTGGCCATGGCAACGAGAGACAAAACCCTTATCCTCATCACGCACAGGCTCAGTATGTTGCGCATGGTGAATAGGCTCATCGTCATGAACGAGGGCAAGATACTTCTGGACGGACCCAAGGAGGCCGTACTCCAAAAGCTCCAGGAAGGACAGAAGGCGCGTATTCCTCAGCCTTCTGTCCAGAAAAGACCTTCGGGCGTTGCGCCTGAGCCTGCTCAAACAGCGCGGGCGTCTGGAAACAAGGGAAGCCGGGAAAGTTCTTCCGGTGTGACCGCGGCGGAACGGCAAACTCAGGCCGCCCCTGGCGCATGAGCGAACTTTTTGGGTTGACAAAGAGAATCAGCGCATTATGGATATGGACATAGAGAAAAAAGCTGTGCCGGGAGGCTCGCCGCAAACAGGCCAGAACGAACCCTTCGGAGGTGGAGTGCCCCCGAAGCCCAAACCTGTGCAAAGCCTTTTTGATCCGTCTGCCCATGCCCGTGATCTTTTGCCGGAAGATTTGCCCTACGCGGCGGAAGTGGAGGCCGCTCTGGCAAGGCGTCCAACCAGGAGCGCCCGCTGGCTTTCCGTGGGCGTTTTTGTCTTCTTTGCGCTCTTCATTCTCTGGGCCAGCGTGGCCACGCTGGATGAAGTCACCCACGCGGAAGGGCAGGTTGTTCCTTCTTCCCGCACACAGATCATTCAGAACCTGGAGGGCGGCATTCTGAGTTCCGTGGAAGTGCGCGAAGGGCAAATTGTGGAAAAGAACGATGTACTCGCCCATATCAATAACGAAATGGCCGAGAGCAATATGCGAGATATGCTCTACAAGGCCATGGAAAATCTCATTGCCATCCGACGATTGAGGGCTTGTGTTTTCAATACTTCGCTGACCTGGCCGGAAAATATTCGGGAATGGCTGGAGCGCGGCATAGGGTATGTACTCACCGAGGAGCAGCTGGATCAGGGCGGGCAGCTCATGGAGGTGCAGGAAGAAACCTTTGCCGTGCAGAACAGACAGCGCAAATCGGAACTGGACGTCCTTCTGGATCAGTTTGAACAGCGCAGTCACGAAGTGAAGGAACAGCTCGCCCGCAAGGAGCAGCTCAGCGCCAGCATCGGGATCATTCGCCAGCAGCTGGACATGGCAGCCCCGCTTTTGAGGAATCGCAGTTTTTCAAGGCAACAGTATCTGGAACTTCAGGAACGTTCCGTACAGGTGGCGGGCGAGATCAAAACCCTGGAGGTCTCCATCCCCAAAGCCGAGGCCGCGGCCAGCGAAGCCGAACACCGCATGGAACTGCGCAAGGCGGAGCTGGACGCCGCGCTCATGGAGGAAATCAACAAGCGCAGTCTGGAACTGGCTTCCCTGCGCGAGAGTCTTTCCGCGGGGAGTGACCGCGTGACTCGAACAGAACTGCGTTCCCCGGTGCGCGGCTCGGTGAAGACGATATACATCAACACGCTGGGCGGCGTCGTTAAGCCTGGCGAACCCATTATGGAAATCGTGCCTTTGGACGACACCCTTCTGGTGGAGGCGCGGGTACGCCCGGCGGATGTGGCCTTCCTGCATCCCGGGCAGAAGGCTATGGTCAAGGTGTCCGCCTATGATTTTTCCATCTACGGCGGGCTGGACGGGGTATTGGAGCAGATCAGCGCCGATACCATTGAAGACAAACGCGGAGAGTTCTATTATCAGGTAAAAGTACGCACCATGAAAACCTCTATTGTCTATCACGGAGAAGAACTGCCCATTATGCCCGGCATGATGACCACCGTGGACATTATGACCGGAAAAAAGACGGTTCTGGATTACCTACTCAAGCCCATACTCAAGGCAAAGCAGAACGCCCTGAGGGAAAAGTAGGCCTTTCGGGCAGGGTTAGACGTGACAAGACAAGGACTGACACTGAAGACTGCGTTGATAGATTGAGGCATCCACTTTAACCGAAGGGCTTTATATGCTCTCTTTACCTTTTTCTCAGGTGAAAAGAATGAAACGTTTCTCTTTCATGCTTGCTTCTCTTTTGCTTGCAGCCATGGTCGGAGCTTCTCCGGCCTGCGCTGAAAACAAAAATGCCCCTATTCCTCTGAAGGAATCCATAGAGGCCATGCTCAGGGTCAACCACTCCATCAAGGCTCTCGAAGAAAACCGTAGCGCCGTGGGGCATGAAATTGAAAAGGCTAAGGCCGGCTGGGGACCGCGGCTTGACCTCACCGCCAGAGGCGGCTTTGGTAAACTCAACGACAGCACCACCCGTTCCTACGGCTACGATGGCACTGTGCCGTATTCCTCTGCCTCCTTGATCCTCACCCAGCCCCTTTGGGACGGATGGCTGACGCGCGGGCGCGTGCGCGAAGCCGAGGCCACGTACCGCTCCCTGGACTGGCGCGTGCTTGACAACGCCAACACTTTGGCTCTTGATGCCATTATCGCCCATGTGGACGTGTTGCGTCGTCAGCAGATCCACCGCCTGGCCGAAGGCAACGTGACGGCCCATGAGGAAATTCTCGCGAAGGCCCGCGCCCGCGAGGCCGAAGGCATAGACACCATGGCCGATGTTTCCCAGGCTCAGAGCCGCCTCTCTCGCGCCCGCTCCACGCTTGTGGAAGCGCAGGCCTCTCTGCGCAACGGCGAGGATACTTACACGCGCCTGACCAGGCATTCCGCAGAATCCCTGGGCGAAGTGAATATGCCCGCGGATATGTTCATGTCTCCGGAGGATGTACTCAAGGCGGCGCAGAAAAACAATCCCAAGGTTGCGGCCTATATTGAAGACGTAAAGGCCGCCACCGCCGTTCGGGAACAGGCTCGTTCCGCCTATCATCCGAACATCTCCATTGAAGCCGGACCCTCCTATTCAGACAGGGACGCCAAGTATGAACTGTGGAGAGCGGAAATGGGCGTTGCCGCCGTTGTGCGCTGGAACCTTTTCAACAGCGGAGCCGACGTGGCCGAAAGCAAGGCCGCGGCTGCGCGCATCCGCCAGAGTCGACGCGTCCTGTATGATTACATGGACGAACTCAAGCTCAGCGTTGAACAGAGTTGGACGGATTTTCTTTCGGCACAAAAGCAGCTCGAATTTTACCGCGAAGCCATTGAGTACAACAAAACCACTCGTGACGCCTACGTGGAACAGTTCGATATGGGCCAGCGCAGCCTGCTTGACGTGCTGGATGCGGAAAATGAATTGTACAGTTCCTCCACCCAGGCCGCCACGGCGCTCGGCAACACGCTGATCGCCGCCTACCGCCTGAAAGCGCTGGCCTCTGATCTGCTCCCCATCTTCGACATCAAGACCGATATGCTCAAGGTCACGCCCGCCGATCATGAGCCGTTGGATCACTTGACTTTGCCGGAGTAGCGGATTTGCGCCGCGCGAAGAGCCTCCTCTTTCCAGTGCGGTCGATGGAGGCGCGCCTCTGTCAGTTCCCTGCTCCATGGGCCGCGGAGGCTTTTGGAGCAGGGAGGGATGGGGCGCCTTTGGATTAAAACATGAGCGGAACCGCTTTTGTCCATGCCGTGCGGATACTGTGCGCCGCACTGTTCATATCCGTTCTGGGAAATGCCGTTCCGGCGCTGGCGAAACCGCGCCTGTTCGGGACGGTGGAGTTCCAGATGGATTTGAAAAAGCAACAACACTGGCTTTCCGCCATAAGCAGGAATAAGAGCAACCCCATTTTTTTTGAGGAAAAGCGTTTTAACTCCTCCACGCTCTGGAAGGATCTGAAACAAAAAACAGAGGGAAAGACACTGCTTCAGAAGCTGAACATTGTTAACAGATTCTGGAATATGTGGCCTTACAGGACGGATCCCGAGGTTTACGGCCAGAAGGATTACTGGGCCGCTCCCCATGAGTTTCTGAAAAAGTCCGGGGATTGCGAGGATTACAGCATTGTCAAGTATTACACGCTGAAGGAACTGGGAGTTCCCGCGGACGATATGCGCATAGCGGTTGTGCGGGAAACCATCCGCAACATTGGCCATGCCATTCTTGTTGTGTACGAAGGCGACAGCATATATATTCTGGACAACCTTTCAGACGCGGTACGTCCTGCGGAAAGAGTGCGAAACTATGTACCGCAGTTCTCTGTGAACGAAAAACACCGCTGGGTTCATGTAAAGGCCAAGTGAGTTTACATAACTGCTCCGGCCATAAAGACAAGGGATATCCCCGCACGGGGTGGAGGAACGCGATGAACAGCCGTGAAGACGCCAGTCACTCTGGTTTTTCCAAGAAATCGACGCTCGTGGCCGGCGTATGCCTTGCGATTGTTTCAGGGGGAATAGCCCTGTTTTTCTGTTTTTCCCAGCTGGAAAGCCGCCGCGTTGAAGTTATGCGGAGTTATGAGCAGAACGTGAGTTCTTGGCTCAAGGAAGCTGTGCAGGCCGTTGATCTCTGGAATGCAGACACGAAGGAACTGCGCCTCAGGGTGAGCGAAGCGGATAATTATCGGCTTTTTTCCGGAGACCTCCTCGGGCTGGATCAGCCCGTCATGGAAAATGCCGATGATACCCCGAACGATGAAGAACTTTCCGGCACGGCGGCAGCGCTTTCCGAAGAGACTCCGTACTTGCGCAATATTCTGCTGGAGTTCATGAATTATAATGACCTTCTGGACGCGCGCCTTGTCAATGGGGAAGGGCATACCATCCTTTCGGCCCACAGTACGCCCGCTCCGCTTACCAAAGAGCAGAGCGAGGCCGCCCTTTCCGCCATGAAGACGGGGAAAACGGTGTTCTTGCCCGTTCGCGGCACCTCCAATGGCCTTGTTCTGGACGCTTTTGAACCGATTTTCGATCTGGAATCCACGGACAAGTGTGTTGCGGTGTTCATGTCTTCCATGCCCGTACTCAGCAGAATCACACAGTTTACCGCCCGCCCGAAGCAGAATGACATGGCGACGGCGGCCATGCTTCAGAAGCGGGGCAACGCCTGGGAAGTGATGCGGGTTCCCATGCCGGAGGCTCTGCCTGAAGCTCTGCAGGAGGCGCTTGCACAAGGCGGGGGCACGCTTCCCTTTGCCGTGCGGAGTAGCGTTGTCGCGGGAGCGGGGCAAGTCTACTCCATGGCGGCCTTTGTGCCGACACTGAATTGGGCGCTTGTCCACGAGACTCCCATTGACGTGGTGGATGATATGATCTTCCGCGCGGAACTGCCTGTGTACGTTGAGGCGCTTCTGGGCTGGCTGAGCTTCATGCTACTCTGCGGTCTTTTGTGGTGGATGGCCTTCGGGCGTCAGCAACTGGCCGTGGCCTCAGAACTGCGGCGGCTCAACCAGGTCGTCTCGCGGCAGAAGGAACTTTTGGACAGCGTGAACGTTTCCCTTGATATAGGACTCTTCATGTCGGACGTGAAAGGGCAGATACGCGTCTGCAACCCCGCTCTTGCCGCCATACTGGACAAGAAGGAAGGCGAAATCCGCGATCAGATGCTCTTTTCCTGCTTTCCCATGGAAACAGCCACGAATCTGCTCGACCATATTCGCCAAGCGGCCATCAGCAAAAAGGAAGGCGCCTGCGAAATCAGCATGGAAAAGGGCGGAGAGGCGCGGCTGTATCGCGTGACTTTCTTCCCCTTCCTTGACGCCAGTGAAACGCAGGCGCGCAACAGCATACGCGGCGCGGTGGTCTCCATGAAGGATATTACCGAATTCCGCCGTCAGAGCGAAAAAATGCGGAAGCGGCAGAGAAGCCTTATCATGGCCTTTACCCAGGCTGAGGAGAGCGTGGATCCGTACCTTGCAGGGCATTCCATGCGTATGTCACGCCTGGGAGAACTCATGGCCTCCAGCATGGCGCTTTCAGAAGACAGCAAGAATACGGTGCTCATGGGCGCGCAACTTTCTCAGGTGGGCAAGCTCTTCATTCCCCGTGAGATTTTGACCAAGGAAGGCAGGCTTACGCCAGAAGAACTGAAGGAAATACGCCGTGCTCCGGAACACGCCTTCCATTTGATGGAGAGCGTGGATTTCGATTTGCCCATTGCCCGCGCTCTGCATGAGATGTACGAGTTCATGGACGGAACGGGCTACCCCAGAGGTCTGAAAGGCGATGAAATTCTCCATGAGGCGCGGATTCTTGCTGTACTCAACGCTTTTTGCGCCATGGTGAGTTCACGATCCTACCACAAGGGCAAAGATGAGAAATCCGCCCTTGCGGAACTGGAAGGTAACGCGCGTTTTGATCAGACTGTGGTTGCGCATTTGAAAAAGATATTGAATACACCGGAAGGCGTGCTGGCTGTGCGTTCCTGAGACGTCCACGAGCAAAAACAAGACGCCGTTGTCTTTGAAAACTTCGCCTAGCGCTTCTTTCGTATTTTTTTGTCGTACAGGGAACGCTTCAGGAAGCTGATGCGATCGATGAAGAGCTTGCCGTCCAGGTGATCGGTTTCATGTTGCATACATGCGCCGTAGTAGCCTTCGCCTTCAATATGTACGGGCTTGCCTTCAATGTCCAGCGCATCTAGCGCCACGCGCCGGGGGCGTTTTACCTTGGCCCTGAGATCGGGCACGGAAAGGCAGCCTTCCGACTCTTCATGCCACGCGGGGTCGAGTACGGTGATGACGGGATTGATAAAGGCTTTGAAGTCCTGCGCGTTGTCGGGGGCGCTATTTTCCTGAGAAACGTCGATGAGAATCACGCGCTTGAGTACGCCGATCTGCGGCGCGGCAATGCCCACGCCGCCCACGCTGGTAAGGGTGTCGAGCATATCCTGAACGAGAGATCGGATTTCATCGTTGATTTCCGCCACAGGAGCGCTGACTTTAGTCAGCCTTGGATCGGGATACTGAAGGACGGGACGCAACATATTTTACTCCGTGGCGCTGGGGGCGGGTTTGGCTTTTTCGCGTAGCCGTATGCCCAGTTCGCGCAGTTGCTTGTTATCCACCGGCGAGGGGGCGTCGGTGAGCAGACAGACGGCTTTCTGATTTTTGGGGAAGGCAATGACGTCGCGGATGGAGGAAGCCCCGGCAAGCAACATGACCACACGATCCAGCCCAAAGGCAATGCCACCGTGCGGCGGGGTTCCGTAATCCAGCGCCTGAAGGAAGTAGCCGAAACGCGCCCTGGCGGATTCCTCGCTGAAGCCCAATCCTTCAAACATGCGGTACTGCTCCGTCGGCGTGTGTATGCGGATGGATCCGCCGCCAATTTCGTTGCCGTTCAGCACCATGTCGTAGGCGCGCGCCTTGGCGTTAGCAGGGTCGCTGAGCATGAGAGCGTAGCTTTCTTCCTGCGCCGCGGTAAAGGGGTGATGGCAGGCCACCCAGCGCTGTTCTTCCTCGCTGTATTCAAAGAGCGGAAAGTCCGTGACCCAGAGCAGGTTCCAGGAATTTTCGGGGATAAGCCCCAGTTTGGCGCCAAGTTTTACCCGCAGGGCACCAAGGGCGTTATTGACGAGACCTGGTTCTCCGGCCTGGAAGAAGACGATGTCGTCCGCTTCGAGTTCACAGATATCCTTGATGGCGGCGCGTTCTTCCGCGGAAAGGAATTTTGCGATGGGGGACTGCCATTCGTTCTCGTGGATTTTGATCCAGGCCAGCCCCTGTGCGCCGAAACCTTTTACGAAGTCGGTGAGTTCATCAATTTCCTTTCTGGTCATGGAAGCACCGCCAGGCACGCGCATGGCCTTGACAAGTTTTGCGCTGGCAAAGAGTTTGAACGCGGATCCGCGTACCGCTTCGGTAACGTCCTTGAGCTTGAGTCCAAAGCGGGTGTCAGGCTTGTCGGAGCCATAGTCGCGCATGGCTTCTTCATAGGTCATGCGGGTGAGGGGCAGTTCTATGTCCACGCCCAGAGTATCCTTGAACACACGGGCGATGAGGCCTTCGGCCATGGTCATGACCTGGTCTTCATCCACAAAACTCATTTCTATGTCCACCTGGGTAAACTCTGGCTGTCTGTCGGCGCGCAGGTCTTCATCGCGGAAGCAGCGGGCCACCTGGTAGTAGCGATCGACACCGCTCATCATGAGCATCTGCTTGAACTGCTGGGGCGATTGGGGGAGCGCGTAAAATTCGCCCGGGTTCATGCGGCTTGGCACAAGAAAGTCGCGGGCGCCTTCGGGGGTGGACTTGGTGAGGCAGGGGGTTTCTACTTCCAGAAAGTTCAGCTCGTTGAGATAGTTGCGGCAGGCCTGTACAATGGTGTGGCGGACGCGCAGGTTACGAGCCATGCCTTGGCGGCGCAGATCAAGGTAGCGGTATTGCAGGCGCACGCTCTCAGCGCAGTCGGTGCGGTCTTCAATGAGGAAGGGTGGCGTCTTGGCCGTGTTGAGTAACTTCCACTCCAGCACCACAACTTCTATTTCGCCGGTGTGCAGATTGGGGTTGGTCATGCCTTCCGGGCGAGGGCGCACGCGCCCCTTGATGGCAACGACGTATTCACTGCGCAAAATATGGGCGTCTCTATGGGCTTCTGGAGCGATTTCCGGGCTGAAGACCACCTGTGTGAGTCCTTCGCGATCGCGAAGATCCACAAAGATGAGTCCGCCGTGATCGCGGCGGTACTGCACCCAGCCCATGAGGCAGACAGTTTTGCCGTTGTCGGCAAGGGAAAGTTCATTGCAGTGGTGGCTACGTCTCCAGTCTCCCAGCGGTTTGACATAGCGGGCGTGTTCTTTCTGGACATCGATGACGGATTTGTCCGCTCCTTCAAACTGACTCATAGCGTTCCTCTTTATTCAGTGGTCAGGCGCATGCAGGCTTCGGCAAGGGGCGTCTCTTCCTGTTCGCCGGATTCCATATGTTTAATGATGACCGTAGCCGAAGCAACTTCGTTGGCACCCAAGATGAGGGCATAGCGAGCGCGGGATTTTCCGGCCTGGCGCAGAGAGGCCTTCATGCTGCGGCATTCGTAGCCCATAACGCCGGAAAATCCTTTATGGCGCAATTGTTGGGCCAGAGCAAAGGCGGCGTCGCGACTGGCGGGGTCGAGTACTGCTATGAAGAAATCGGGGCGCGCCTCCGGCAAAGCCTTGTTCTCAAGGAGCAGAACCAGTCTTTCCATGCCGCAGGCAAAACCTATGCCCGGGACGGCCGGGCCGCCAAGCTGGGCCACAAGGCCGTCGTAGCGCCCGCCTCCGGCCACGGATCCCTGCGCGCCGATATCGTTTGAAACGACTTCCCATGTGGTGCGGTTGTAATAGTCAAGCCCGCGCACTAGGTGATGGTTGATCTGGTAGGGAATTTTTTCCGCGTCAAGATGGCGCAAAACGGCGGTAAAATGTTCCTGACATTCAGGGCACTCGTTTTCCAGAATCACCGGTGCGCCCGCCGTGGCCTCTTTGCAGGAAGGAACCTTGCAGTCGAGTACGCGCAGGGGGTTGGTTTCCAGGCGGCGCTTGCAGTCCTCGCAGAGCAGGGAAGGGTCGAGAGCGGTCAGCCAGCTGTGCAGGGTTTTCCTATAGGCGGGGCGACAATTGGAACAGCCCAGGGAATTGATCTGGAGCGTGAGATTATGCAGTCCGAGTTTGCCGAGGAATTCCATCATCATACAAATGATTTCGGCGTCGGCTTCCGGTTCTTTGGGTCCGAGGCATTCGCAGTTGATCTGGTGGAACTGGCGCATACGGCCCTTCTGCGGGCGCTCGTGGCGAAACATGGGTCCAATGGTAAAGAATTTACTCACGGATTCGCGGCTGTATACGCCGCTTTCGATATACGCGCGCATGACGCCGGCCGTGGCTTCCGGGCGCAGAGACATGGAACGGCCCTTGCTGTCTGAAAGAGAGTACATCTCCTTTTGAACCACATCGGTTTCCGTGCCGATGCCGCGGCAGAAAAGGTCGGTATATTCCATGATTGGCGTACGCAGTTCCCCGAAGCCGTAGCGGGGGAAGATTTCGCGCGCCGTGGCTTCCATAAGTTGAAAAAGACGGCTTTCCTCCGGGAAATAGTCGGCGAAGCCCTTGATGGACTGAATTTGTGCCATGATGCGACTCCAGCGAAAAAGAGAAAGAAAAGAAATAGTTTGTTTTCTTGCTGATGTCAAAGGGAGTGTGGGGATGACTTTCACGTTTTCAATGAAATTTATAATTCAACCATCTGAAATTAAATACAAAGTTTTCAGAAAACCATCATAAGAGTGATTCTTTCGCGCGGGGGTAATAGCGCACTAATCCCTGACGCCCAGCGTGCGCATGAGCGCGGAGTCTGCCCCGGCCTTTGCTCCGACCGTAGTGAGATAGTCACCCGTCATCATACCATTGGCGCCGGCGGCGTAAAGCCAGCTTTGCCATTCCCCAAGCACATGGCCGCGGCCTCCGGCAATGAGGATATCGCGGGAAGGGTTGACCAGGCGGAAAAGCGCGATGCTTCTGAGTGCCTCCTGCGGGGAAAGTTTGGGCGTGTTTTCCAAAGGCGTGCCGGGAATGGCGTTGAGGAAATTGATGGGGATGGAATCCACGCCAATATCCGCAAGTGTGAAGGCGAGTTCAACGCGCTGTGCCCTGCTTTCGCCAAGGCCAAGTATGCCGCCGCTGCATATCTGCATACCCGCGCCCCGGGCCGCGCGTAGGCTCTCTAGGTCTTCCTCATAAGCGTGGGTTGTGCATATATGTGCAAAATGGCTCCGCGCCGTTTCCAAATTGTGGTGATAGCGGCTTATTCCGGCTTCTGCGTAGCGCTGTGCTCGTTCCGTGTTGAGGATGCCAAGAGAGCCGCAGACGTTTATGCCCACTTCTTTGACGATGCGCTCCACGGCGCGGCAGAGCTTGTCTGCGTCTGTTTCTTCAAGTGCTGTGCCGCTCGTGACAATGCCGAAGCGAAACTCTCCGGCACCTTTGGCTTTTGCCGCCTTTTCAACAAGGGCGTCTGCGCTGAGAAAGGGGTAGACGGGGGCCTTTGTTCTGTGATGGGCAGATTGGGCACAGAACGCGCAGTTTTCGGGGCAGCGCCCGGATTTGGCGTTGACAATGCCACAGTTGAAAAAAGAGGGCGCCATGTTTGCCCTGACCATTCCCCCAAGGGAGAGGATGTCCAGTGTATCGCGGGCAGGCAGTTCAAGCAGATCAAGGGCTTCCGCTTGCGATATGAGCGGAGAAGCGCCTTCAAGGCAAGGCTGCGCATGAGTGAGGCGATCAAGGACAGTGCTGAGTAGAGGCTGCATAAGACTCTGCGTGGGTAAAATGGGCAGGCGGCAAAATACCACTCACCGTGTAGCATCTTTGCACCAGGGCGTCAAAAACAGGACTTTGCGGAGAGTGCGCATGGGAATTTCGTTTTGTTGACGGTCGCCGGAGCCTTGTCTCTTTTTTTTCCACAGTATCCCGTTCAGAAGCGGGTGAAAGTTGTCCTCAAGCAGAAAAATATTACGCGTTTACGCCGGATTTTTCGCGTCTTTTCCATTTTCCGGATCGCGGGGAATGCGGCTCTTGCGTGAGGGCTACCTCGGGTATATTCTGACCTTTCCGGGCTGACACAAGCTTTATGGTATATCCCGTAAGGAAAGGAGTCTGACCCATGAGCGAACTTGTTCGATTCGGCGTTTCCCTGGAACGCGATCTTTTGGAAGCCTTTGATGAACTGTGCCGAAGCCGGGGCTTTGCCAACCGTTCCGAGGCGTTGCGGCACGTCCTGCGCCGCGAACTCGCGGAAAATATCGCTTCCACGCCCGACGCTCCCGTGGCCGGAGTACTCACCCTCGTTTACGACCATCATGACAACGATCTCCCGGGCAGACTTACCGCCATTCAGCACGAGGCGCACAGTATGGTGCTTTCTACCATGCACGTACACTTAGACGAAAATCACTGCCTGGAGACCATGGCCTTGCGTGGACCCAGCGCAGAAGTGACCCGCCTCGCCGACAGGTTGCGCTCATCCCGCGGGGTACTCCAGAGTTCCTGCGCCCTGACATCCATTGAAGTCGTGCCGGAGCGCCATTTCATCCATGAGGTGTCGGAATGAGTTCTTCTCCGGAGAAAATCCTTACGGATGTGCAAAATTTCCCTGCCAGCGTGGCTCTGGCCATCGATCGCGTGGGGGTGAGGCATATTGAACTTCCCCTGGTGGTCAAGGATCGCGAAAGGGGCAGTCAGCATACTGTGGCCAGCGTGGATATGGGAGTAGATCTGCCTGCCGCCTGCAAGGGCACGCACATGAGCCGTTTTGTGGAAGCACTGGAACACTGGCGCGAGGACAGTGGAGAAATGTTGGATTACCCCTCCATGAAGCGCCTGCTCACAGATGTGCTCGAACGCCTTCACGCCCACAGAGCCTATGCGATTTTCCGCTTCCCGTATTTTCTCATGCGCCGCGCGCCTGTGTCAGGTCAGGGAGCGCCCGTGCGCTACCTATGCCGCCTTACAGGAGAAATGGAAGAAGGGGAGCCTCGCCTGCGCACACTGTTGGAGCTTGCTATCCCCGTGACCACGGTCTGTCCGTGTTCCAAGGCCATCAGCCGTGTCGGCGCTCACGGACAACGCGCCACGGTACGCCTTGCCGTGCGCATGAATCGCTTCGAGTGGCTGGAAGGACTCATCGACATTGCGGAAGAGGCGGGTTCTTCCCCCATCTATACTCTGCTCAAGCGGCCCGATGAAAAATTCGTCACCGAAAAGGCTTACGAGAACGCGGCTTTTGTGGAAGACGTGGTGCGCAGGGTGGCCGCGAAGCTTCAGAACAGAACCAACCTCAGCTGGTTCCGCGTGGAAGTGGAGAGCGAGGAATCCATACACGGGCATAACGCCTGCGCTTGTATTGAGCGGAGTTTTGATCGCTCAGGCTGAAAACTTCCTTCGGCGGGGAAAGTGAAATCTTTGTTCTTCCGCAATTTAACTTTACTTTTTTGCACAGGTTCGTATACTTCCGCTTGCAGGGTATTTCCGCAAGCTCTTAAGTCCTTTTCAGGAACATTGTCATGAATCGTTATACCTCTCTCATTTCGGCCCCAGGGGGTCTGATCCCGCCATGGGGCATCCCCGCGCTCTGATCTGTTCCTGATTCCGGCTTGCTCCTCCCTTTCGCGGGAGCCTTTTTCTCTTTTTCCTTTACCTGTCGGGTTATTACTGTGGATTCCTATCAGATATTCGTCTATCTTTCTGTTGTCCTGTATTTGGCCTTTCTGCTCTTCATCGGATTCATCTACGCCAGACGGAACGAAAACGCCCATGACTTCTATCTTGGCGGTCGCAGACTCGGACCCATTGTCACCGCTATGAGCGCCGAAGCCTCGGATATGTCTTCCTGGTTGCTCATGGGCATTCCCGGCCTGACCTTCTTCTGCGGCATTGCGGATACATTCTGGACTTCCTTTGGGCTTGCCGTGGGGACGTACGTCAACTGGCTCATCGTTGCCCAGCGCCTCCGCCACTACAGCGAACGCATTGATGCCATCACTATTCCGGACTTCTTCGCCCGCCGTTTCCATGACAAGGGCAGTCTGCTCCTCGGCATGTCCGCGCTAGTGATCATTGTCTTTTTTATCCCGTATACCGCATCGGGTTTTGCCGCCTGTGGCAAGCTCTTCTCTTCGCTGTTCGGCATTGAGTACCTGAGCGGAATGATCCTGGGCGCCGTGGTCATCGTGGGCTATACCGCTCTGGGCGGCTTTCTCGCCGCTTCCATGACCGACCTCATCCAGTCCATCATCATGACACTGGCACTCATCATCATTATCGCCTTTGGTATTGAGGTGGCAGGCGGGATTGACGCCGTGGAAGGCGCCGCGCGGGAAGTGAGCGGTTTTATCTCCTTGAACAATACGGCCAATATCCTCACCGGTGATGTGACGGAATACGGGTTTTTGACCATAATTTCCACCATGGCCTGGGGCCTTGGTTACTTTGGTATGCCGCACATCCTCTTGCGCTTCATGGCCATACGCCATGGAGAGGAAGTGGCCCTTTCGCGGCGCATCGCCACTACATGGGTTGTCATTGCCATGGGTTGCGCCATCTTCATCGGTGTTATCGGCTATGCCATGTCCAGGGTGGATGCCGTGCCTCATTTTCAGTCCGCATCATCCGCCGAAGCCCTGCTCATCCATGTGAGTCATCTGCTCAGTACCTATGGCGTCCTTCCCGCACTGCTTGCCGGTCTTGTCCTTGCCGGAATCCTGGCCTGCACCATGTCCACGGCGGATTCCCAGCTTTTGGCCGCGGCGTCCAGCGTTTCGGAAAACCTGCTCAAGGGCGTCTTTGGAATTCAGCTCTCCAGCAGAAATACCATTCTTGTGGCTCGCCTCGCCGTACTGACCATTTCCGTCATAGGTATCTTTATAGCCAGAGATCCCAACAGCTCCATCTTCCAGATCGTCTCCTTCGCCTGGGCAGGATTTGGCGCGGCCTTTGGCCCTGTCATGCTCTTTGCGCTCTTCTGGAAGCGTTGCAACAAGTGGGGCGCTCTGGCCGGCATGATCTCCGGAGGCGTCATGGTCTTTGCCTGGAAGTACCTGGTTCGCCCCATCGGCGGCATCTGGGACATCTACGAACTGCTCCCGGCCTTTATCGTGGCCAGTGTGGCCATTGTTGTGGCGAGCCTCGTTACGGAAGCTCCTTCCAAAGAAATTGAAGATGAGTTCAACGCCGTGCGCTGAGCCATTTCTCCAAGCCTGAAAGAAAGGAGTTTCGCCCGTGCGAGGTGAAGGGGCCTCCTTTTGTACCGATCGGGCAGGACGGCCATGCCTCTGCAGGAGGATTCGAAAAGAATCAGAAATTCCACAAGGTTCAAGGGGGGAATTTCCTTCTTGGGGCAGATGCGCCACGTCGTCGTTTTCTTGACAAAGCCCGCACTCCCCTCTATCATTTTTTTCAGTATCCTTTCGGGATAAGGGTTGTTCCTTATGAAAAAACGATCGGGAATACCGTAAATCCTCATTCAGGCCGATCCCGGCAAAAAACAAGAAGGGTTTTTCTATGAATCGAGTTACGTTCTTTGTTGATGGCGAGTTCATGCGCAAGCGTATCATTTCGCTGAAGGCTTTTTATTTTGACGGCCCGGGCATCCGCCGCCATTGCCTTTCTCATCTGGCCCCCGATGAGATTGTTGGGCGTATTCTTTTTTATGACGCGTTGCCTTTTACCGGTAAGGGCGAACACCCCTTGAACGGGCCTGTGGATTTTTCCCAGACGCCTCTTGTCGCCCGCAAGCAGCAATTTCTCCAATCCTTGCGCGTCACCCCGGAAATCTCCCTGCGTCTCGGTCGCTCCGCATGGCAGGCCGGTCAGTGGCAGCTGGACGCCAATCGCCTTGGTGAACTCATGGCGGGAGAAATCAGCATCAATGACGTTGAAGCCGACGACATTTATCCCGACATCCGTCAGAAAGGCGTGGATATTCGCCTGGGCATCGACGTTGCCACCATTGCTCTCAAGCGTCAGGCTGAAAGACTGGTTCTCGTTGCCAATGACGCCGACTATGTGCCAGCCGTAAAGCTGGCGCGGGAAGAAGGGCTGAAGGTGGTTCTTGACCCGCTCTGGACTCGCGCGGCGGAAGACCTGCGCGAACAAGTGGACTACGTTTGCAATAAACTCCCGCGCCCGCAGTATGGCAATTATCCCCACGGGATACATATTTTCGATGATCCCAAGGAATACGACCCCTGCCAGTCCGCAAACGATATTTCGGACGAACAGGACGACTAGCCCCGCAGGCCCCTGTCCACCGCTTGTCCATGAGGAGCGCCTATGTGCGGAATCTTTGGCATTATCGGCCATGAGGAAGCCTCCCGACTGACCTATTTCGGTTTGTATGCCCTTCAGCATCGCGGGCAGGAAAGCGCCGGTATCGCGGCATGGGATTCCTCCCTTGAGGCCATGCATGTACACGTGGGCATGGGCCTGGTTCCCGATGTGTTTAAGGAGGCGGATCTGAAGCATCTCACGGGGGAGACGGCTATAGGCCATGTTCGTTATTCCACTACGGGCAAGCCGCAACTCCGCAACGCCCAGCCTCTCATGGTACGCGTGCGCGGCGGTCTTCAGCTGGCGCTGGCGCACAACGGAAATCTTATCAACGCCGCTGAACTGCGGACGGAACTGGAAAACGACGGTTGCATCTTCCAATCCACCTCGGACAGCGAAATTTTCGTCCACCTCATCGCCCGCGCGCTGTCTAGTTGCACGCTGGAGCAGGCCATAGAGAAAGCCTGCAAACAGGTAGAGGGTGCGTACAGCCTACTCATTCTGGCCAGGGGAAAGCTCATCGCCATCCGCGACCCGCACGGTTTCCACCCTCTGAATATGGCCAAAATAGGCGATTCCTGGATCTTCGCCTCGGAAAGTTGCGCCTTTGACCTTTTGGAAGCCGACTATGTGCGTGAAGTTGAGCCAGGCGAAATGGTGATCATCAATGAGGGTGCTCTGGAATACGAAAGCCATTTCTTCAGCGAAGGCATACCGATACGACAGTGTATTTTTGAACTCGTCTATTTTGCCAGGCCTGATTCCTTCATCTTTGGCGAAGACGTCTATCAGTGCCGCAAGCGCATGGGGCGCAATCTTATTCGGGAATCCATGGCAGAGGCTGATTGCGTCATCCCCTTCCCGGATTCCGGCATTTACGCCTCTCTTGGCGTGGCGCAGGAGGCGGGGGTGCCCTACGAACACGCGCTTATCCGCAACCACTATGTGGGCCGCACCTTTATTCAGCCTTCCCAGAGTATGCGCCAGTTCAGTGTGCGCGTGAAGATCAACCCCGTGCGTTCCGTTATTGAACACAAAAAGCTCTACGTTGTGGACGATTCCGTGGTGAGAGGGACGACCATACGCACCCGTGTGGCCAAATTGCGTGAACTTGGCGCCAGCGCCGTACACTTCCGCGTAAGTAGTCCGCCCATCAAATATCCCTGCTTCTACGGCATAGACTTTCCTTCCCTCACGGAACTGATCGCCACAAAGTACACACCGGAGCAGATTTCGAATATGCTCGGGCTGGACTCTTTGCATTACCTTTCCACAGAGGGGCTTCTGGGTTCCGTCTCCCACCCCGAAAAGTACTGTACGGCGTGCTTCACGGGCGACTATCCCACAGCCATGCCCGCCGTAAAGGACAAACTTTCCCTTGAATACCACCGCAGGGGCGAAGCGCGCGTCGAGGAGAAGGGTCATCGCTGATGGAGCGCCCGGCGCCCTCAAGTATTCCTTCCACCCCGGGCGTCTATATTTATAAAGACGCCGAGGGGCATATCCTCTATGTGGGCAAGGCCCGCGATCTCCGCAAGCGCGTGCTTTCCTACTTCCGCCCTGCAAGCCAGGTCACTGCCAAGACGCAGGCCATGATCCGCCGCGCGGCAAGCGTGGAATTTCTGAATACCACAACAGAAAAAGACGCCCTGCTCCTGGAAGCCAGTCTCATCAAGAAGCACCGTCCGCACTACAACATTGTGCTGAGAGACGACAAGCAGTACGTCCTTTTCCGGCTTTCCGAACGGGATCCTTTCCCGCGGCTGGAAATGGTGCGGCGCATAAAGAAACGCGATGGCGCACGCTATTTTGGCCCGTTCACTTCCGGCCTTGCCGCCCGCGAAACCTGGAAGAGCATACACCGCATCTTTCCTCTCCGCCGATGTTCCGACAGAGCCATGAAAAATCGGCAGACTCCCTGCCTGTACTGGCACATTCGCCTCTGCTCAGCACCGTGTACCGGCGAGATCAGCGCGGAAGAGTACGCGGCTCTGACCCGCAGAGTGACTCTTCTGCTTTCCGGAAAGTCCACGGAACTTTTGGATATTTTGCGCGCGGAAATGGAAAAGGCCGCGGACGAACTGGCTTTTGAGAAGGCCGCGAAACTGCGGGACGAATTGCGCGCCGTGCAAAGTACCGTTGAAAAACAGGGCATTGTACTCAAGGGTGAGGACAGGGACGCCCTTGGGCTGGTTTCCCTGCCCGACGGCCTTGCCCTTGGGCTGGTTTTTGTGCGCCACGGGCTGGTGCAGGACAGAACTACCTTTTTCTGGCCCGGTCTGGGGCTGGAAGACGCCCCGGAACTTGTCTGGAGTTTTATAGGGCAGTTTTATGAGGAAGGCCGTTCCATCCCGCCGCGCATTCTTCTCCCATATCTTCCCTGGGAACAGGGCGAAGTCCTTTTTGCCGCCGCGGTGGACTCGGGAAGCGCGCTTGTTGCGCCGCGTAGCTCCCTCAGCATGGATTCCCCCTTTTTGGAGGGAGGAGAAATCACTCCCTGCTTTTGTGGAGAGGACTCCCGTGCGACTTCGGCCCGTTCAGAGGGCGCTGAACTTCTTCAAGAGACCGGATCGCGGAGCGCGGCACGGATCATGGGCGCATTTCCAACGCTTGCTGAGGAAGAGGATGAAGATGGCAGAGTCGCGCTGGAAGCTGTGCTTGGCGAAAGGCGCGGCGGCCCGGTGCGCATCTGTCTGCCCCGTAACGAGGATGATCGCCGTTTGCTGGATATGGCGCGTAGCAACGCACGAGAGTCCGTACGCGAACGCTCCGGAAGTTCCCTTTCTGAAGCTTTGGCCGAAATTTTCCGTTGGCCTTCCCCCGTTTCCCGCATTGAATGCGTGGATGTTTCCCACACTGGGGGCGAGGCCGCCAAGGTAGGCGCCGTTGTTTACGAAGACGGGCGACCGTTGCGGGGAGATTATCGCGTGTGGAATATCGAAGGCGCGGGTGGCGATGACTACGCCGCGCTCGCCCTGTGGGCGCAAAAAAGGCTGAAACACAAGGGTTCATGGCCGGATCTTCTGCTCATTGATGGAGGGCGCGGGCAACTTGCCGCTGTGGATAAGGTGTTGCGCGAAGGCCTTGTGACGGAAAATGGAGAAGCCCGTCCCTTCCTGCTGGCCAGCATTGCCAAGGCCAGAGACGAGCATGGGCGCGCCGATCGCAGAGCGGGCAATGTGTCTGACCGCATCTTTGTGTCCGGGCGGGGGAATCCGCTTCCCTTGCGCCCCGGTTCCCCGGAACTTCTTTTTCTTCAGGCCGTGCGTGACGCCGCGCATGATTTTTCCATCGGTCGTCACCGTCAGGCTCGAGCTAAAAAGGCCTTCAGCGGAGAACTGCAAAATCTGTCGGGCATAGGGCCGAACACCGCGCGCCTTTTGTGGGAACGCTTCGATTCCGTGGGCGAAATGAAAGCCGCCACTCTGGAACAACTCACGGAGATCCCGGGCATCGGGCAAAAAAAAGCCGAAGCCTTGTTGCGTTCCCTTCGGGAACTCTGAATTTCACGGGCGCGTCTCTCAATGCTTCTCTCTGCGGCGGATGCGGGAGAAAGGGCGGCGAAAAAGAACGCTTGCGGCTTGCTCACTGTGCGGCTTCACGTTATGCTTCAAGAAGGAGGCGGCATGGACGAGGTCTATATCTGTTACCTGAGAGACGCGCTCTCTCTGTATGGCGAGGGGTTGAACTATGCTACGGCGCTCTCTTCCGGCATGGATCTGAGAGCCTGTATGGACGAAGACTCCCTCACTTTGGGCGCCGGGCAGCGCGTGGGCGTTCCTTCCGGCATCCGCCTTGAGGTGTCTGTGCCGGGGGTTGCGGGTTTTGTCTACGCGCGTAGCGGGCTTGGCGCGGTAAAGGGACTCGCCGTTGCCCAGGGCGTGGGCGTCATCGATGCGGATTATCGGGGTGAAATCATCGTCTGGCTGCTCAACACCTCTCAGGCGCCTGTCACAGTACGCCGTGGCGACAGGATAGCTCAGCTTGTCTTTCAGCCCGTATGCCGCATGACTCCGCTCACGGTGCGGAAACTTTCCAAAACGAAACGGGGCGGCGGAGGATTTGGTCATACCGGTTCTGCCTGACCTGTCATCGAAATTTCAAGGAACAGAGAATCATGCTTCCTCCTCTCGAATTTGCGTATAACCCTTCCTGGTCTGTTCCCGATGAAGCGGAGTGCGCCCGCCTGTGGGACAAGTACGACGTGATGCCGCATATCCGCGAACACTGCCGCGCCGTGGCCTCGGTAGCTGTGGAAATAGCGCGACGCGCGGCGCGTGCCGGGCTTATACCCGAAGGTCGGTTTTTGAACGAGGAATCGGCGCTTGCCGCGGCTCTTCTGCACGATATTGCCAAAAGCTACACCATACGCCATGGCGGCAGTCACGCCCAGCTCGGAGCCGCGTGGGTGCGCGAGGAAACAGGAAACCCCGCCTTGGCGCAAGCCGTGCTTTTCCACGTTTCCTGGCCGTGGGAAAATACCGTTTTGGACGATGTGCGGGATCCTCTGCGTTTGCCCGTTGTCATTGCCTACGCCGATAAGCGTGTCCGGCACACCGAGTTCGTCTCTATACGCGAACGCTTTGACGATCTCACGGTTCGCTACGGCATAAGCGAGGAAAAGAAACTTTCGCTTCTCAAGTATTATGAACATACGGCGAGCGTGGAACATGCCCTGTTTGACAGGGTGGGGAGGCTGTGATGGTTTCACGGAACGTTCTTCTGGTGGCGGGAGGCTGGTCTCCGGAAAGAGAGATTTCGCTTAAAGGCGCGAGCATCATTGCCGAAGAGCTTGGCCGCAGGGGGCACGGCGTCACCCTTTTTGACCTTGCGGACGGCTTTGACAGGCTCCTTGAACTGGCGGATGTTCATGACGTGGCTTTTTTAAACCTTCACGGGGCGCCCGGAGAGGATGGCCTGGTTCAGTCGCTGCTCGATGAGGCGGGCTGTCCCTATCAAGGCAGCGGCCCTGGAGGTTCTTTTTTGGCGCTCAACAAGGCGGCGGCTAAAAGCCTTTTTGTTCGCGCGGGCATACGCACACCCGATTTCCGCTTCCTGCCCGTTCGCCCGGGCAAAGATTGGGAGCCGGATCTGCCGTATCCTCTCTTTGTGAAGTCCAATACCGGCGGCTCCAGTATCGATCTTTTCCGTGTGGACAAGCACGATGAGCTTTGGAAGGCGCTTGACGCCCTGTTTGACGCTCATCATGAAGTGCTTGTAGAAACCATGATCCGCGGTCGAGAGATCACTTGCGGCGTTCTTGAACTGCCGGAAGGCGAGAAGGCCTTGCCACCGGTACTCATCGTGCCCAGGAGGGATTTCTTCGACCTTCATGACAAGTATGCGGATGACGGCGCCGCCGAAATCTGCCCTGCTCCTTTGCCCGAGGAAGCGATTTTCCGCGTGCAGCGTCTGGCGATTGCCGCGCACCGTTGCCTTGGTCTTGAGGGGTACAGCCGTACGGATTTTATCCTTGGCGAAGATGGAGAATTCTATACTCTTGAAGTGAACACGCTCCCGGGCATGACCGCGGCCAGCCTCGTTCCCAAGGAGGCCGCCGCCGCGGGGCTGGCCTTTGGCGAGCTTCTGGAACTGCTCCTCGAAGGCGCCATACGGCGAAGAAAGACCGGTGCGAATTGAAACGTTCCGTGTCCGACAAGGAGCGCCCGCGTCAACGCGGGAGGGAAAGTATTTTTCAGGAAACGTCGGCGTGTACGGTTGAAAGTTTGTGGATTTTCCAAGTTAAATTTTAGCGCGGCCTTCGGTGGGAAGAAAAGCGGATGAAGATCAGGTGGCATACCCACCAGACGAAAATGACGGAGAGTACTCCTATAAGCCAGCCGACAAGGATATCCATGGGGTAATTCCTGCCCACATAGATTTGCGAGAGGCCCACGCTGAGCGGTAAAAGATAGATCCAAGGATTGGAACGGCAGAAGAGCAGAGAGAGTACCACGGCTACTGCCATGCAGGCCGCCGCGGGGGAAGAAGGCATGGAACCGCCAAAGCTGTCGTTTTCCATGGTATGCTGATCCACAACAATCCACACATGTTCTTCAGCATTATAGTAATTGCTGCCCACGACTTCTTGGCAGGGGCGTTCCCGGCCAATGGAGTGTTTGAGCGTGCTTGTAGTGATGTCGGTCACGCCCACGGAAAGTCCCACCAGGAGTACGAGCATGAGTACGCGCCCCACAGGTTCCAGCGAACTGCGCCAGCAGTGGACGGCGTAGGCAACGATGCCAAGGAGCGCGCCCACCCACATGAGCCACACCTGCGAAAAAATCGGCATGAAAAAATTGAAAAAAGCGTTATGGGCAGAAACGTTGATGATATGAAACAGCGTTTCATCTATCACGGTGAACATGGAAATCCTCGTTTGAGATACGGAAACGAAAGCTCCCCGGCCTTCCTTCGGGAAAGCGTTATCTAGCTTACGCTGTCTTTCCCTTCTCCGTCAATCCGGGCTTTTTCGTTCAGCGCAAGTTGCCAGCGGGCCAGGCCGTTGAAAACGTTCTTTCTTTTGACCTTGCTCCCCGCGCACAGAGTGTTGAGAAGGTCAAGCATTTCTGCGCGCCTTGTTTTCCCCGCAGAGGGGCAGGCATTGGCGAAAACCGGCAATGCCCACTGGCGGGCGGCACGGCTTATCTCCGCCTTGGGCAGGAGCAGAAGTGGACGTATCACCTGAAGAGCGCCGCCGAAGAACGCTTCCTTCATGCTCATGCCCGCCACCTTGCCCGTCTGGACAAGATTCATGAGGAAGGTAGTCACAAGGTCATCGTTATTATGCCCAAAAGCTAGGTGCGTGAGTTTGTATTCCGCACACAGGGAAAAAAGACGCTTTCGCCTCAGCCTGGCGCAGTAAAAGCAGGGGGATTGGCGAAGGTTTTCTTCCGAGTGTCCGCGCGGCCCGTAATCCGTGACTTCCACATGCCCCGCAAGGCCTTCTTTGGCCAGCCATCTGGTCAGGGGCGCATGGTTTTCAGGTTCAAAGCCAGGATTCAGGTGCAGGGCCATAAATTCAAAGGGGAAGGGCACAATGCGTTGTCTTATTTGCATGACCTTGAGCAGAACGAAGCTGTCAACGCCGCCCGATACAGCCACGCCCACGCGCGCGCCAGGGCGCAACATTCCCGTCCTCTGCATGGCCCTGCCCGCCGTTTTTACGCAGAGTTCCTGCGCGTAGCTAAACTTACTCATTCTGCTCATAAAAACTCTCCCCCGTTTTCAACCTGTCCGCGTTACTTAGGCGAAGTCGTTTCCGCAAGCGCCGCGCTGAGAAGCGTCCGCACGCCGAAGCCCGTAGCACCCCTGGCGTTGATGGGGTTTTCGGCGTTATCGGCGGCGGCCATGTCAAGATGCGCCCAGCTCACGCCCTTTTGCACAAATTCTTGAAGGAAAACAGCCGCATGGATGGCCCCGCCCTCTCGTATGCCGGAATTGAGAAGATCCGCGCAGGAACTTTTGAGCGCTTTCAGACTTTTTTTTGTCCAGAGCGGCAGGCGCCAGCTCTGTTCGCCAAGTTCCTCGCCTGCGCGGAGCAAAAGGGAGGCCAGGGCATCATCGTTGGCAAAGAGTCCGGCGGCGTCCGGGCCAAGAGCCACGGCGCAGGCTCCTGTCAGAGTGGCGATATCCAGCAGTAGCGCGGGCCGGAACTGATCCTGCGCCCAGGAGAGAGCGTCGGCCAGAACTAGGCGCCCTTCGGCGTCGGTATTCACAATTTCTATGGATTTTCCGTTTCTGGCCTTTACCACGTCGCCAGGGCGAGTGGCGTGCCCGCCGGGCATATTTTCAGTACAGGCCATGACGGCTACCACGGGGCGCGGCGGTACCAGGGATGGAGCCATCCGCCCTAAGGCTTCCATGACGCCAAGCACCGCGGCCGCGCCGGACATGTCGCCCTTCATCTCTTCCATGCCCTTGGCGGGTTTCAGGCTGATACCTCCGGAATCAAAGCAAAGCCCCTTACCCACAAGAACCAGCGGTTTTTGCCCCGCGGCGCCCTTGGGCGTGTACTCAATGACGACCATGCGCGGTTCTTCCGCGGAGCCTTTGGCCACGGCCAGATAGGCGGCCATGCCTTCCTCTTCCAGCTCTTTGCGGCCCAGGCAACGAAAAGCCATGCCGTAGACCTTGGCCACGCCGCGGGCTTTTTCCGCAAACGCGGAAGGCGTCATGACATTGGCCGGGTCATTGGCCAGATTCCGGGCAAGGATAATACCCGCGGCCTCGGCTTCGGCCATGCGGGCGGCGGCGCGCACGGCGTCGTCCACAAATTCTTTGTCCAGTAAAAGAGCAAGACTTTTAGGATCCGCATGGGAGCTTTTTTTTGAAAGGAAGCGATCATAGCGGTACAGGGAAAGAAGCGCGGCAATCACGGCTTCCCGCGCCAGAGCGGCCAGAGACATACTGAGTTTTTCCGCCACGCGTGCAAGCGCGGCGCCGTCCAGACCCACTGTTTCCAGGTCGTATTCGCGACACTGGCGGATGGCTCGACCCACGGCGTAACGAAATTCCGCAAGACAGAGTTCCTCCGCCTTTCCCAGACCGACTTCAAGAACACGGGAAATATCCATGGCGGTCGAACCGTAGAACATGACCCGCTCTTCGCTTTTTCCGCGAAAATCCCGCCAGGCGGGCGCTATGGTCATGAAGGGCGCGGCTTCGAGAAGCGCTGATCCCGCCTGTTCTACGCCTTCGCCTTCAAAGGTGAAGCTGATTATGGCATCGGCCTTCCAGCGTGACCCCCCGCCTGCCTGAAAACGTATTTCCATCATGGTATACCTCGCGACTTGTCGAACTTCCCGAACAAGGAGTACGGCAAAAGTTCGCCAGTTTGAGTTTTTCCGTCACAGCCCCACAGCACGGCGAAGGGCGATCCTTTCTTCCTCCGTCAGCGGGCGCGCTTGGCCTGAAGGCAGATTTCCCAGGCGCAGAGGGCCTTCCTGCACGCGCTTGAGCCGCAGTATGGTGAAGTCCGCATCGCGGCACATACGGCGTATCTGGCGGTTTATGCCCTGTCGCAGGGTCATCTCAAGCGTCAGGCGTTGTTCCTTGGAGTCCAGAACGCGGATATCCACAGGGGCTAAACGTTCGCCTTCGGCAAGGGTCATGCCCCGCGCCATCAGGGAAAGCGCCTTCTCCACAGATCTTGCATCCCGCTCCGGGCGAACCAGCACATGATAGATCTTGGGCAGATGCCAGCGCGGGTGCATGAGGCGATGGGCAAGGGCGCCGTCATCGGTGAGCAGGAGCAGTCCCTCGGAAAAATAATCCAGGCGACCCACCGGATACAGGCGTCGCTTCGCCCACGGTTCCGGCACAAAGTCAAGTACGGTTTCCCTTCCCTGTGGATCGTTTACCGTGGAGACCACCCGCGCAGGTTTGTGGAGCATGAGCCAGCAGGACTCTCTCGGTTTCCGTGCGACGCGGCGGCCCTGAACGACAAGACTGTCTTCGGGAAGAACGCGCTCTCCCGGGCTTTCCGCTCGGCGCCCGTTGATGTACACCTGCCCCGCGAAAATCAGCGCATCTGCTCCGCGTCGCGAACATACGCCGGCGTCCGCAAGCGCCTTGTTTAACCGTGTTTCTTCTGGCACAATACTTCTCCTGTGGTCTTTTTCCGGCTGTGCGGCCTGAAAAAGACTTTTCAGACCCGGCATATCGGGATAATGTGAACTATCGCAGTTCACGTCAAGAGCAATTCCGCGGCCTCCGCTTGAAAGGAAATCATGCATCTTCCCTTCACCTTCACCAAAGCACTGCTCTGCGGCATCTATTCCGCCATCTGTGCGACGCTCCGTATCCGTGAGGAAAACCGTCAAACCGTGGATGAGTTCCATGCCCGGGGCCGAAGGCTTATCTTCTGCCTCTGGCATGATGAACTGTTCTCCCTCATTCCCGTGTCGCGTCAGCTCAAGGTTGTCGCCATCGTAAGCCCCAGCCGCGATGGAGAAATCCTTGCCCGCATTCTCGCTTCCAAAAATGTCGGTGCTGTTCATGGTTCCAGCACTCGCGGAGGGGTACGCGCACTGCTTGCTCTGGTTCACATGATGAAAACGGAACAGATCCACGCCTGTATTACGCTGGACGGCCCGCTTGGTCCAAGGCACCAGGCCAAAGAAGGCGCCTTTTTCCTGGCCAACCGCACAGGGGCGCATATCCTGCCCGTTCGCATTTTCATCAAGCATTACATCCATCTTCCTTCATGGGACAGATTTCAGATCCCGTTGCCGTTCAGCTGCGTATGCATCCGTTTCGGCACGCCCTGGGGCAACGGGCAGGAAGAAGTCCCCGACCTTGAGGCGTCCACGCTTGAAAGCCTGACGGATCGCCTGGAAGAAGAGTTACGTCGCCTTGGCCAGGATCCTTTTCACGGAGAACACGCATGAACGCTGCCGAAAAACTGCGTTTTCATCTGCTCCGCGTAGTAGGCGCTCTGCTCAGGCTTTTCGGCTTTCGCGGGATGGAGATTTTGGGGAATTTTCTGGGAAGCGCCATCTGGCGCCTGGTTCCAAAGCGCCGCGCTTTTGCCGTGAAGAGTATACAGAAGCATCTTGGGCTGGAAGAAGCTGAAGCCTCGCGCGTTGCTCGCGAAAGTTTTCGCCAGAACGGACGCTCTTTTCTGGAAATACTGCTCACGGGAAAGTTTGGCATGGATTCGCCAAGGCTTCGTATCGCTCAGCCTGAACTCATGGAGCGGCTTTGCCTCTGCGATCGCCCCATCGTGGCCACTACGGCGCATTTTGGTTCCTGGGAACTTCTGGCCTCCATTTTGGGTCAGCTCTATGCTCCGCCGCGTCCGCGCGTGGTGGTGGTGCGCCGCTATGGAGACGCCGCGGTGCGGCAGTTCATCGCCACTTGTCGCGAAGCCACGGGTGCGACCATGATCGGCCATAGAAAAGCCGCCCTCCCGGTCATCAGAGCCTTGCATAAGAAGGGCATTGTCGCCTTTCTTGTTGATCACAACACCTTGGCGGCAGAGGCGCGCTTTCTTCCCTTTCTTGGAGAAATCGCCGCCGTTAACGCAGGTCCCGCGCTTCTGGCACTTCGCGCGAAAGCCATGGTCTGGCCCGTATGCCTCGCGCGGGAAGGGAAGAACTATGTCTTTCTCCAGCGCCAGCCCCTCGACACCGCCACACTCACCGGCAATATTGAGGAGAATATCCGCACCGTGGCGGAATTTTACACAAGGGCTGTGGAATCCTTCATTCGGGAATACCCTGAGCAGTGGTTCTGGATGCATGAGCGCTGGAAAACCCGCCCGCCTTCCGAGTTAAACCCTTCCGTGTGAAAATAATGCCGCGGGCGCAAATCTTCGACCATGAGGTTCCTTATGAGCCGTTTTATCCTTCGCGGTTTTCTTATCGGCAGCTCCCTTGGCATTTTCGCCGTACTTTTTGGTTTTCTAAATACAGCGGAAGGCATTGTTTTTGGCTCGACCGCCGGCATCCTTGCCGGATACACTTCGGCCAGACTGGCTTCCAAACTGAAAGAACAGGGCTGAAAAAGCCGGATTGAATTTTCGGGCGGGGAGGGCGCTCTTTCATTCGCAGCGCAAAGTATCGTTGTGCCCGGCCTACTGAACACCGAAGAACGGGAGGATTTGGTTCGCGTGTTATCGGCAAAGTCAGCTCTTGAAAATGAGAAAAGAAAAACAGCTTGCTGGAGACAGACGCTTCTGGTCAGGGCTTATCGCGCAAATTCCTGGAACTTGGTGTGACCGCCCGCCGAGTATTTTTATGGATCGTTGACTGGAAATGGGGATAAACCCTGCCTGAACCTGAAACGGAAGAACGGGATCGGAAAACTTCCCGGGGCAGTGCGTTCAGCTCGCAGGCATACCCCACAAATTTTCTGCTGGGCAACTGAGCGGATCGGGCAAAAATCTTAGCAGATCATGTCTATAACGGACGGGAATGCCGTGCTATATTCTCTTTAAAAAGGGCGGCACAGTTTCCTGGAATCAGGCGCGAAGCAGGGCCGCCTTTACGCTTCGGTGGCTCTTTTACCTGTGGAGCGATCCTGATGCATGATCCCGATACTCTTTCCCGGCAGGGGGATACCCTCAAAGCCCTTCTGCTGAAATGGCTTCCCGGGCAGACCAGATGGGAAACGCCCATCCCCGGCCTGGCGTTCACCCGCTACGATGAAGAGACTGCCGCCACAGGCTGCTTCTATAACCCCATGATCGCTCTTGTTGTGCAGGGGTACAAGCGTTCCATGATCGGTGACCACGAGGCCAATTACGGCAGGAACCACTGCGTTGTCGTTGGCGTGGACATGCCTGGCGTCTTCCATGTGACCGAAGCCTCGCCCAATCGTCCCTTTCTTTCGCTTTCCATCAAGTTGAACAGGCGCATCATTTCCCAGCTCATCTCCGAAATGCCGACCATAGTGTCGGAAAACGCGGATACCCTCGCCCCCGTAGTCGTTTCCGAAGCGGGCGGCGATCTTCTGGACGCCTTCATCCGCCTTGTCAAACTGCTCGACACGCCGGAGCGGATTGCGATTCTGGCGCCTCTCATCCTCCGCGAGATCCATTTCTACCTGCTGAACGGCAATCAAGGCGCCTGCCTGCGGCTCTTCAACACCCACGGCACGCAGGCCAGCCAGATCGCCCAGGCCGTATCCTGGATTCAGGAACAGTACGCCTCTCCCCTGCGCATGGAGGAACTCGCAAGGCAGGTCAACATGGCACCCTCCACGTTCAACCGGCATTTCAAAAAAGTGACCAGCCTGAGTCCGCTCCAGTTTCAAAAAAGGTTGCGCCTCTACGAAGCCGAGCGTCTCATGTTGCTCGAAGGCAAGGACGCCGGAACCGCGGCGCACATGGTTGGCTACGAGAGTATTTCCCAGTTCACCAGAGAATACAGGAGGCTCTTCGGCTCGTCCCCACGCAAGGACATGGCCCAAAAACGCGCCTGACCCCCCTGTTCCTGTTAAGGAACGTTTCTCCCCGCATTTTTTACGCAGTCCGGCGCGATAGCCTGGGCATGGCGGCTGAACGGCCGTTCCTCCCCGCGCGGTCGAAACAGGCAAAAAAAAGCCTGAAATGGGTATGGTTCCCTCGCGTGAAAGCTCTATACTGCAATCTGAAAAAACGCAGTGACACGCTGTAAACCAGGGAGGTTCCCATGTTTTCAAAAATCTTCACATTTCTCTTCAGCCTCTGCCTCGTCACGCTTCCCGCGCAGGCCGCCCAGATTTTGGACGGCAGGGCGGAGAGCATTATTCCCATAGCGGCCTTTACCGCCAAGGGCGACACGGAAAATCTGAAGACCGCCCTCGCCGCGGGCCTGCAAAACGGCATGACGGTCAACGAAATTAAAGAAGTCCTGGTTCAGATGTACGCCTACGCGGGCTTCCCACGTAGCCTGACGGCGCTGAACGCTTTCCTTGCTCTCATCGATGCGCGCAAGGCCCAGGGCATACAGGACGAAGTCGGGCGGGAGGCCTCGCCCCTGCCCGCGGGCGCAGACATGCACAAGATCGGCACGGCGAACCAGACCGCGGTCATCGGTCGGCCTGCCGGCGGACGCCTCTATGAAGAATTCGCGCCTGTCATCGACAGCTTTCTGAAGGAGCACCTCTTCGGCGCCATCTTCGCGAGGGATCTGCTCAACTTCAAGGAACGGGAACTTGCCACGGTCGCGGCCCTGGCCAGCCTTCCGGCTCCGGTTCAACTCAGATCCCACCTGAACTGCTGTTTTGTCGTCGGTTGGAGCGAAGCCGAACTTAGCGCCTTTGCCGATGTGCTGGAAAGCAAGGTGGGCAAGGCGGAAGCCGACCTCGCCCGCAAAACGCTGGATACTGTTGTACAAAACAGAGCTAAGGCCAAGTAAGCGCGTCGCGGGGATGATAAACTCGCATAGCGTTTTCCCGCAAAACGCAAGCGTAGACTAACGTCCCTGACTGAGAACACTTTATTCCCCTAGCTCTTGGCAAAACACTCTGGAAAACTGAAAAACGACCTGGTCAAACCAGGCAAAAGGAAAGAAAACACCCATGTTCGCACTGGCCATCTGCGGAAGCCCGCGAAAACACGGCAATACCGCTAGGATGCTCCAGACCGCGCTGGAACCTCTGGCGCAGTCCGGCTGGGAAACGGAACTCTTTGAACTGGCGGGGAAAACAGTAAGAGGCTGCCTTTCCTGCGGCGTCTGTATGAAGAGATGCGACCAGAGTTGCGCCGTTAAAAATGACGTGCTGCATCAGGAGCTTTTTTCCAAAATGCTCCGTGCGGATGCCCTTCTCCTCGGCAGTCCCACCTACTTTGCCGACATCACACCCGAACTCAAGGCCGTCATCGACCGCGCAGGCTTCGTTGCTCAGGCCAATGGCGGACTGTTCGCGGGCAAAATCGGTGCTGCTGTGGTGGCCGCACGCCGCGGCGGAGCCATCCACGTCTACGACAGCATCAATCATTTCTTCCTCATTAGTCAGATGATAGTCCCAGGTTCACTTTATTGGAATATGGGCTTCGGAACCGCCCGCGGAGAAGTTGAGGCAGATGCGGAAGCCATGTCCAATATGCGGCATCTGGGCAGAGTCATCGGCTGGCTGGGGCTGTGTCTCGCCCCTCGCAAAGCCTCCTTTCCCAAGTCTGTTCCCGAGCTTGAAGCCGTCGACTGAACAGAAGAGGCGATTCTTCGGCAAGGCGGATATCTGCCTCTACGCTACTTTTTCCAGAAAGGGCACCCCATGAAAACACGCACACTTGGTCAACTCACCGTCTCTACTCTCGGTATGGGCTGCATGAACCTCAGTTTCGGCACGGGCGTGGCTACCCCGGAAAGGGAAGCTATCCAGACTATACACGCCGCGCACGACCTCGGTATCACATTTTTCGACACCGCCGAAGCCTACGGCCCCTATATCAACGAAGAACTTGTGGGCAAGGCCGTCAAGCCCTTCCGCCACGAAGTAATCGTTGCCACGAAATTCGGAATGATCTCGGACATCGGCCTGAACAGTCGCCCTGAACACATCCGTAAAGTCGTCGAGTCTTCGCTTCGCCGTCTTCAAACGGACTACATTGATCTCCTCTACCAGCATCGAGTGGATCCCAATGTGCCTATCGAAGACGTAGCGGGTACGGTGAAAGAACTCATCACCGAAGGCAAGGTGCGCTTCTTCGGATTATCCGAAGCCGGAGAAGAGACCATTCGCAGGGCTCATGCCGTGCAGCAGGTGACCGCTGTGCAAAATCAGTATTCCGTATGGACGCGTGAACCGGAAAAACACGTCCTTCCCGTCTGTGAAGAACTGGGCATCGGCTTCGTGCCTTGGGGACCATTGGGTACCGGTTTCCTCACGGGCGCCATTTCCGCGGATGACACCTTCGACCCCGCTACCGACCTGCGCGCCTCCTTCCCGCGTTTCACTAAGGAAAACATGAAAGCGAATATGCCCCTGGTGACTATGCTCGGCGAGATCGCCGCACGCAAGGGCGCTTCCACTGTGCAGATAGCGCTGGCCTGGCTATTGGCGCAGAAACCATTCATCGTACCCATTCCCGGCATGGACAAAATCGCCTACGTCAGGGACAACATTAAAGCTGTGGACGTTGAACTCTCCGCTGAAGACCTCGAAGAAATTGAAAAACGCCTGAGGCAGATCGAAATCAGAGGAGAACGGCTGTCGAAAGCCCTGCTCGACGACATCCACGATGCTGTTGACTAGGGTATTTTTAGTAGGAAATTGTACCCTGAACCTTCGCAGGCGACGGGAGAGAAACACATCAAACCATACAGGAGTATATAATGAAAAATTTTTCTTTTGCCGTTCTCGCCCTGGTCTCCGCACTGGCGTTTACCTGCTCCGCGAATGCCGCGGAAGCCAACCCCTTCGGCCTTGTCTACCAAGGAGCGATTACGGAAAACGTCAAGGGCAAGGTGAACATCCATCCCGTCACCTACAATCTGAACGGCCTGAAAATCGCGGCCAACGTCTACACGCCCGCGGGGTATGACGCCGCCAAAAAATATCCCGCCGTGGTGGTGGCGCATCCCAACGGTGGCGTCAAGGAGCAGGTGGCCGGGCTTTATGCTCAGCGCCTGGCGGAAAACGGCTATATCACTATAGCCGCGGACGCTTCCTATCAGGGAGCCAGCGAAGGAACGCCCCGTAGCGTGGATAAGCCGTATTTCCGCACCGAAGACATACACGGCATGGCCGACTTCATCAGCAAATATCCCGGCGTGGCCGCCGGTCGCCTTGGCGCTCTGGGCATCTGCGGCGGCGGGGGATATACGCTGAACGCCGCCAAATCCGATAAGCGCTTCAGGGCCGTTGCCACGCTGAGCATGTTCAATTCCGGGCAGGTGCGGCGCAACGGCTACATAAACACCCAGCTCGATTCCATTCAGACCCGCATGAAGGAAGCTTCGGACGCCCGTGCCAGGGAGATCGCCACTGGCGAAATCAGCTACTCCGGCAACGTTGATTTTGACGCGCTGACCGACGAAAGCATCAGCAAAATTTCCACGGATCTCTACCGTGAAGGCATGATCTATTACGGAAAAACGCATCGTCACCCCAATTCCACCTTCCGCTACACGACAAGCAGTCTCATGGAGCTGATGAGCTGGGACGCGACCGATCACATCGAACTTATCAGCGTCCCGCTGCTCATGATGGCCGGAGAAAAGGCCGATTCCCTGTATATGTCCGAGGAAGCCTTTGCGAAGGCCACCGGCACCCAGGACAAGGAACTGTTCAAGATTCCCGGCGCCACGCATATCAGAACCTACTACGTTCCTGAATATGTGGATCAGGCCATGAAGAAACTGACGGACTTTTACGGCAGGACGCTGTAAAGAGCGGCCAAAGAGGTTCAACGTTTTTGGAGAGCTTTGGCAACGCGTTGACTGAAAAAAGTATCTTTGCGTGTATGCATCTTCCCTCTAAGCATATTCTCACTGGCAAGGAATTGCGATGAAAATGCTTCTTCTTTTCGCCTGCCTGATCTTCGCTGGGGCATCGTGCCCCGGCTTTGCCCCGGCCCAGGAACAGGGCAGTCAGATTGTCATTTCCGGGGCATCCCGCCCTTCAGCCGCGGCGCCGGAACAAAATTTCACCGGTCATGCGCGCGTGGATCCGGCCTTTGCCACTTCCGCTCCCGCCCGGGCGTACGGGGCGTATGTCACCTTTGAACCGGGGGCGCGCACCCACTGGCATAGCCATCCTCTGGGGCAAACCCTCATCGTCACCTTCGGCACCGGTCTCACCCAGGAATGGGGCGGCCCGGTTCACGTCATCCGGCAGGGGGACGTGGTCGTCTGCCCGCCTGGCGTCAAACACTGGCACGGGGCGGCCCCCGAAACCGCCATGACGCATCTCGCCATAGGCGAAAGGCTTGAGGGTAAAAGCGTTACCTGGATGGAAAAAGTCAGCGATGAGCAGTACCGCGCCCGCTGAACGCAAAATAAGAAGGAGACATCATGAACGATTTCATTTTCGAAAATCCCACAAGGGCATATTTCGGCAAGGGTTGCGTTACCAGGCATCTCCCCGGCATTCTCAAAAAGTACGGAAGCGCCGTCATGCTCGCCTACGGCGGAGGCGCTATCAAGAAAAACGGCGTGTACGATGAACTTCTTTCCGTACTCCGTGAGGCAGGAAAAGAGGTGGTGGAGTTTTCGGGCATCATGCCCAACCCCACGTATGCGAAAGTTCAGGAGGGGGCGGCCCTGGCGAAGGCCCGGCACGTGGATCTCATTCTTGGCGCGGGAGGCGGATCGGTCATGGACTGCTGTAAGGCTATTTCCCTGGCCGCCGCCACGGATGACGACGTTTGGGAACGTTTCTGGGCCAAGGCCGGAACCATTGATTTCTCGCCCCTGCCCCTCGGCGTTGTGGTAACCGTTGCGGGTACGGGCAGCGAGATGAACGGCGGAGCCGTGATCACCAATGAAAAAACCAGGGTGAAGACGGGGCGGGACTATCCCCGCTGCAACCCGGTCTTTGCCCTGCTCGATCCCACCTTCACCATGAGCGTTCCCGCCCTGCAGACGGCCTCCGGCGGCTTCGACACCCTAAGCCACATCATGGAGACGTACTTCAGCGAACCCGATGAAGACAACGTTTCCGACGATATCTCCGAAGCCCTCATGCGCAGTGTCATCCGCAATCTGCCCAGGGCACTGCGCGACCCGAAGGACTATAACGCCCGCAGTAATCTCATGTGGGCCTCCACCATGGGGGAGAACCGCATCATCAAACTGGGCAAGAAGATGGACTTTCAGGCGCATCAAATCGAGCATCAGCTGGGCGCCTATACGGACTGCAATCACGGTTGCGGCCTCGCCGTCATCAGCCCGACCTATTACCGGCGGATCTACCCGTTCGGCCTGTCCAAGTTTGTAGCCTTCGCCAAAAACGTCTGGCAGATAGCGGAAGACGGCAAAAGCCCCGAAGAACTCGCCCTCGCTGGCCTAGAGGCGCTGGAAACCTTTATCGGGGAGATTGGCCTGCCCCGCTCCCTGCGGGAACTCGGCGTGACGGAGAAAAAACTGCTCAAGGACGTGGCCGCCTCCTGCAACATCGCCCCGGGCAGCTATAAACGCATGACCCAGGAAGAAATCCTGTCTATACTTGAGGAGTGTTTTTAAAGATGAAAAATCACGAAATTTCGACGCCGCCGTCCCTGTCTCGTCGGCAGGTACTCGCCATGACCCTTTCCCTTGGCGCCTTTGCCCTGACCGCGGGCGTTCTCGCCCTTGCCGCGGAAGCGGCGAGGAAAACGCTCATCGTCTATTTTTCCATGCCGGAAACGGACAAGCCTGACGACATGACGAGAGAGGAGGCAAACAGCACCGTTGTCATCGACGGAAAGGTACTCGGCAATACCCAGTATGTGGCTCAGCTCATTCAGGAAAGAACCGGGGGCGACCTCTTCCGCATCGTGCCGCAAAGGCCCTATCCCAGGGAACACACCACCCTCATCGACCTCGCCAAAAAGGAACAGCAGGAAAAAGCCCGGCCCGCCATCGCCGGAAGCGTGGATACTTCTCCCTACGATACCATCTTTCTGGGCTACCCCAACTGGTGGGCCGACCTGCCGATGATCGTGTACACTTTTCTTGAAGAACACAACCTTTCCGGCAAAACCATCATCCCCTTCTGCACGCACGGGGGCAGCGGCTTTTCCCGCACGGTGCAAAGCATACAGGAAAAGCAACCCGGTGCAAAGGTACAGCGCAACGGCTTCGCCCTTTCCCGTAGCCGCATGGAAAAGGCCCCTGCCCTTGTGGAAGAATGGCTGGGAGAACTGGATCTGAAAAAGCATGGATAATTTGTCAGGCGCCTCTGTCAGCCTGAAGAACGCCGCACAGTAGACACAAGGAAGGGGAAATGTGGCGCGCGCGGATCTTTTTGCAACTCCGGCACGGCCAGTGCCGCCTTTGAATCACTGCCTGTTTAGGAACAGGGGCGTCAGTCCCGCCGGATCCGCGGGGCAAAACCCGCGCGCAGGCCTTGAGCATATCTCGGTCAGGGCAGACCGTATCCGCTCATTTTTCTCCGCGGCGCGGATGAGTTGAAAACAGTCCTGGAAAAGGCGTTCAGCGTCTCTTCCACGCCGTCCCTTGATTATCCTCGCTGAGGCGAACGCTCTGCCTGACTCTTGCAAGAATGTTTTTTTTGGATAGCGTTCTCCGCCGGAGACCCTGAATCATGTGTTCTCTGGCTTTGCACATAATTTTACCTATTATCGCGTCGTTCCGAAGTTTTGTTCAAAAGGCTCCGTTTGACAACGCGGTTTCAAGAAAAAAGAAGAAGGCGCACTGTTTCAGGAGGGCGCCTTCTTCTTTTCATGCGGGGCCGGGGCGCGGCCTCCGTGATCAGTAATACTTGGGTTTACGCTTTAGGTGAGTGCGGAACCACTGCGTGCTACTATTCACCACGACGAAGAAGGTGGGGATGAAGAAGATGCCAAGGCAGGTGGCGCACACGGTGCCCCAAAACACGGCCGTGCCCACGGCGTGTTGAGAAGCCGCGCCCGCGCCGGAAGCGGACATCATGGGGAGTACGCCCAAACCAAAGGCCAGGGAAGTCATGAGAATGGGGCGCAGACGCAAACGGCAGGCTTCCACCGTGGCGTCAATAAGGCTACGACCTTCCGCTCTGAGGTTTCGCGCGAACTCGACAATCAGGATGGCGTTTTTCGAGGAAAGGCCCATAACTGCCAGAAGGCCCACCTGGAAGTACACGTCGTTGGTAAGAGACTTGCTGAAGTAGGTGCCGAGTACAGCGCCCAAGAGACCAAGGGGAATGACAAGGAGCACGGCAAAGGGGATGGACCAGCTTTCATACAAGGCGGCAAGGGCAAGGAAGATAACCAGTGCGGACAGGGCGTACAGCATAGCCGTCTGGGAACCAGCCAGTTTTTCCTGATAGGAAAGGCCCGTCCATTCTATGCCGTATTCAGGGCCGAGTTTGCGCACTTCTTCTTCCATGATGGCCATGGCTTCGCCGGAGGCCACGCCGGGAATGGATTCTCCCTGGTATTCGAGAGACGCCATGGCATTATAGCGCTGGAGTACTGAGGGTCCAAAGGTCCAGTCCGTGGAGTACACCGCGTTGAACGGGATCATTTCTCCACGCGCATTGCGGAACTGGATGCGGTTGAGACCTTCAGGGTTGCGGCGCACATCGGCGTCTCCCTGCACATACACCTTTTTTACGCGCTCGTTATGCACGAAGTCATTGACGTAAGTGCCGCCAAGCAGAGTAGAGGTATCTGCATTCACGCTGGCGAGTGTTAGACCCATACTGGTGGCCTTGGCAATGTCCAGATGGATGTTGAACTGGGTGATATCATCCATCCCTGTGGGGCGAACGTAGGCGATTTTCGGGTTGGCAAAAGCGGAGGTCATGAGCGTTCTGCCCGCTTCCATCAGCTTTTCATGCCCAACGCCGCTGCGATCCTGAAGTTCCAGGGTAAAGCCATTGGTCATGCCCAGTTCGATAATGGCCGGGGGAATGGACGCGATGAACTGGCCGTTGAGGATGCCGCCGAATTTTTCGCGGACGCGCGCGGCAACGGAAGCCGCGTCCTGACCGGGTTTGGTACGTTCAGCGTAGTCCTTCAGTTTGATGAAGCCCATGCCGGTATTTTCCGAGATACCGCCCATGCCGTAACCGGATACAAAGAAGCAGGATGTTGCACAGTCTTTTTCTTCCGTGAGTACATAATCGGTGACTTGTCTGAACTGCGCCGTAGTCTCTTCCAGCGTGGTATTGGGCGGCATCTGCAACATGGTGATGACGGCACACTGATCTTCCGTAGGCAGGAAGGAAGTGGGAAGGCGCATGTAGACAATGCCAAGACAGGCCACCAGCAAAGCATAGATGAGCATGAGCCGACCGCCGCGCTGTACCAGAGAGGCCACGCCATGGGTATAACGGCGCTGGTTTCTGGAGAAAAAGCGGTTGAACCAGCCGAAAAAACCGACCTGTGCGCCCTGACTCTGTGGTTTGAGCATGGTTGCGCACAGCGAGGGGGTGAGGATCAGCGCCACAAGTACCGACAGCGTCATGGCGGAGACAATGGTAACGGAAAATTGCCGATAGATCACACCTGTGGAACCGCTCATAAAGGCCATGGGCAAAAACACGGCGGAGAGCACCACGCCGATGCCGATCAGCGAGGAACTGATCTGATCCATGGATTTTTCCGTGGCCTCCACAGGCTGGAGGTGTTCTTCCTCAATGACGCGCTCCACGTTTTCCACGACCACGATGGCATCGTCCACGAGCAGACCGATGGCCAGAACCATGGCGAACAGTGTCAGCGTGTTGATACTGTACCCGAAGGCCAGGAGGACGCCCAGGGTGCCGAGCAAGACGACAGGCACTGCGATAGTGGGGATGACGGTGGCGCGGAAGCTCTGGAGGAAGAGCCACATAACAAGGAAAACAAGGACGATGGCTTCCACAAGAGTTTTGACCACTTCCTTGATGGAGGCGATGACAGGGGGCGTTGTGTCGAAGGCAAGTTCATAGGCCATTCCGTCGGGGAAGTAGTGGGAAAGCTCCTCGATTTTGGCCTTGACCAGGCGTGCCGTCTCCAGTCCATTGGCGCCTGGGGCGAGCGTGATGCCTATGCCCGAGGCGGGGTGCCCATTATAATAACTGGTGATGCCGTCGCGTTCCGTTCCCATGACCACACGGGCCACATCGCGAATGTGTACACGCTCTCCGCTCTCTGTCACCTTGAGCAGGATATCCTCAAAGTCCCATGTGTCGCGCAACAGGCTCTGTGCCTTAATGATGACATTGAGTGCCTGATCGTTGACCCCGCCGATCATGTTGGCGCCGAGCTGTCCTGCCGTGACTTCCGCGTTCTGACTGGAAATGGCGCCGCGCACGTCCGAAGGCGTGAGGTTGTACTTGGCCAGTTTGTCCGCATCAAGCCAGATACGCATGACGTATTTGCCGCCGAAGACCTGCACCGTGCCCACGCCCTGCGTGCGGCTGATTTCGTCTCTGATGTTGGTGCTGATGTAGTCGGCGAGGTCAATGTTCTCCTGACTGTTGTCCGGCGAATACAGGGTGATGACCATGAACATATTGTCGTTGCCCTTGGACACGGAGACGCCGTAACTTTGAACCGCCGCGGGTAGCTGGGACTGAACCTGCTGAACTTTGTTCTGAACCTGCATGTGCGCCACGTCGGGGTCTGTGCCCACGGCAAAGGTAAGCGTGAGCGTGGACATACCGGAGGAGTCAGACCGCCCCTGCATGTAGATCAGGTTGTCGATGCCGGTCATGTTCTGTTCGATGACCTGCGTGACCGTTTGATCCACGGTGGTTGGCGAGGCGCCCGTGTAAACGGTGTTGATCCGGATGGAGGGCGAAGCTACTTCCGGGTATTGCGATATGGGCATGGTGAAGATGGCCAGAGCGCCGGAAAGCATAGTGACAATGGCCAGCACCCACGCGAAAATGGGATGATGGATGAAAAAGCGGGAGAGCATTACTTTTCGCCTCCGGCCTGCATGGCTTCTTCGGAGACCTCTTGCACGGGCATGTCTGCGCGCACGTTATGGACGCCGTTCAGGATGATCTTTTCACCCATGTTCAGTCCGCCGATTACATACCAGTCATTCTCTATGGCGTGGCTTAGAGTAATGAAGCGCCGTTCGGCCTTGCCGTCTTTGACGAGGTAGACGTAGGGCGCACCCTTGAGATCGCGCAGAACGGCCTTTTGCGGTGCGAGGATGGCGTTTGTGTCCTTGCCCATGATGACGCTGGCGCGGACAAAGAGTCCGGGCAACAATTCGCCTTCGGCATTGGGAAATTCCGCGCGCAGGGTAACGGTGTTGGTGCTTTGCGTCACGTCCACGCCGGTGAAGTTCAGATGGCCGGTTATGGGATAAATGGAGCCATCGTTCATGGTGAGTTTAGTTTCAATACTGTCGGGCGTGCCGTTTTCCAGTGCATCGTTTTTGCCGAGCTGCTTTTTGAGGGAATACAGATCGTCGGAAGACTGCGAGACTTCCACATACATGGGGTCAGTCTGGTAAATGGTGGCCAGAGGGGAAGCCTGGCTGGCCGTGAGCAGGGCGCCCACCGTGTAGTTGCTGAGTCCGATGCGTCCGCTTATGGGCGCGCGTACCTCTGTGCGGCGATAGTTGATCTGTGCGGAATCCAGAGCGGCCTTGCCCGCCTGCACGGAAGCTTCGGCCTGCCGCATGGCGGCCCTAACATCATCATAGTCCTGCTGACTGACAGATTTTGTCTTCAGCATACTGGCGGTGCGGCGTTCGCGCAGTCTGGTGACGGCGAGATTGGCTTCCGCACTGGCAAGGTCGGCCTTGGCCTTGTCCAGAGCGGCCTTATAGGTATCGGGTTCAATGCGGTAGAGAACGTCGCCGGCATTGACCAAGGAACCTTCCGTAAAACAGCGTTCCTTCAGAATGCCGCTGACTTCAGGGCGGACTTCCGCCCAGCGGCTGGCCACGGTGCGCCCGGTGAGTACGCGCTGTATTTCCACGGTGCGCGGGGTCAATTCTATGGTGGTCACCGGTATGGCGCGGACTTGAGACGTTGCGGCGCTTTCTTTTTTGTTTACCAGGCCGCTCAACTGATCGCAACCGGTGAAAAGAAGAGGAAACGCCAGCAGAACGGGTGCAAGCGTGCGAATATTGACCATAATAATCTGCTCCTTGAAAGCCATGGGAAGATGGGATTATTCCTGCCAGCCGCCGCCGAGAGCGAGACAAACTTCAGCTATGCTGACGAGGTGGTTGGCATGCGCCGCGGCAAGAGCCTGTTGGGCGGAGAAGAGATTGCTCTCCGCGGTGAGCATTTCCAGATAGGAGGCAAAACCGTTGTCGTAGCGGTTGCGCGCATGCGTGACGGCCTGACTCAGGTAGTCCACCTGACGGGTGAGCGCCTCCACGGAGTGAGCGTATTCCGTTTGGGAAACAAGAGCGTCGCGGACATCTTTAAAGGCGTTTTGCACGGTGAGTTCATAGGTCGCCACTGCGGCATCCTTGGCTGCTTTGGCGCTGTCCACCGTGCGCTTGATGGTCCAGAAATTCAGGGGCAGGCTTACGGAGCCGCCGAGGGCGGCGTACTGGTTTGCGCTGCGCAGAAGTTCGTTCAGTTCGAGGCTGGCGGATCCGAGAAGGCCGGTGAGTGAAAAGGAAGGGAAGAAGGAGGCCCGGGCCGTGCCGATGTCAAAATTGGCGGCCTGAAGGTTGAACTCCGCCTGGCGTATATCCGGGCGGTATTCCAGAAGATCCGAAGGGATGCCGGAAGGCAGGGCGGGCGTTGTATCCAGGGAAGTCATGAGGGAGGCGGGCGCTTTGAGTCCGTCCTTCATCATGATTTCGGAAGGAGAGCGACCGAGAAGGACGGCAAGAGAGGTTTCCGCGGCATTTTTGGCGATGCGGGCCGTGGCGAGAGCATTGCGGGCGGTTTCCACGTTGGCGCGAATGCTCAGCATATCGAGATCGCTGATCTGGCCGTTGTCGAAGCGGCTTTGGTAGACACCCAGAGATTCCTCGCGGTTTTTCAGCACTTCGCGGGCAATCTCTTCCTGCCACGTGTAGGCGCTTAGCCAGAAATACGATTCCGCAACGCTCGCGGAAACGGTGAGGATAACATTGTCTTTTGCGGCTTCGGTGGCTGTCAGGGAGGCGCGCGCGGATTCCGCGGCGTTCCAGTACTTGCCCCAGAAGTCGAGTATCCAGCTTGCGGAAAGGGCGCCGCTGAAGACGTGGGTATTTTTGCCGCCGTTTTGAAGGGCTGTGGGAGAAGTGGCTTCGCGGGCCATGGTGCGCTGCCCTTCGGCGGAAGCGGAAGGCACGGGGAACAGTGCGTCGCGGGCTATGCCGAGACCGGCCTGTGCCTGACGCACGGCGGCCATGGCCTGAATGATGTTTTTATTGTGCGCAAGGGCTTCATCGACCAGGGCGTTCAACGTCTCGTCATGGAAACGTGTCCACCAGGCACGCTGGATGGCCTGAGACGAGGAGGCTTCCCAGGTTTGGGGAATCTCCATGCCCGGGCGCTGATAATCGGGCGCAAGATTGCAACCGACAAGCGCCAGCGTCAGCGCTGGGGCGAGAAGAGACGAAAACTTAATCATAAGCAAAAGGCTCCTGAATCCTTGAGAGCTGGAGAAAGGGGCTTCTGGCCTCTCCACGCTCCATGCCCGACACCGCAAAACAGCGGGCATATCTTGACTGATTGGGAAAACATATACTATGTTTTTTGTTAAGCCTAGTTAAAAATTCCTGAAATCTTGCGGCTTCAACGCCATGATTCAAAGGGTGTCAGCGCCTTGAACAAGGTTTGCGGGCGCCGCATGGATACGGTTTCCAAAAAGAAAGCGCGACCGAAACAGCGTCAGCCTTTTTTTTGCGAGGCCCTGAGGGATGCGGCGATGAACTCGCGGAAGAGAGGATGCGGGTGCATGGGCCGGGATTTGAATTCGGGGTGGAACTGACAGCCCACAAACCACGGATGATCCTGGAGTTCCACTATTTCCACCAGTGTGCCGTCCGGAGAGGTTCCGCTGAAGATCATGCCGTTCTGGCTGAGCTTTTCGCGGAAGGCGTTGTTGAATTCGTAGCGGTGGCGATGGCGTTCGGAGATATGCTCTTGCCTGTAGGCTTCCGCGGCGCGCGTGCCTGGCAGAATGGCGCAGGGGTAGGCGCCAAGGCGCAGGGTGCCGCCCTTGTCGCTCCCTTCATCGCGCGTTTCCACGGACTGCTTGCGAAAATCATACCACTCCGTCATGAGGTAGATGACCTTTTGATCCGCCGACGGGTCGAATTCTTCGGAGTTGGCGTTTTCCATGCCCGCCACATGACGCGCGAATTCAATGACCGCGCACTGCATACCCAGACAGATACCGAAGAAGGGAATCCTGTTTTCCCTGGCATAGCGTATGGCCTCTATCTTGCCCTGTACCCCGCGGATGCCAAAGCCGCCCGGGACAAGTATGCCATCGCAGTCCCTGAAGGTTTCCGCGGCGTTTTCCGCGGTGACTTCCTCGGAGTTCACATACTTCAGATTGACGGAAACATGATTGGCCACGCCCGCGTGAACTAGGGCTTCGTGCAGGCTTTTGTAGGCTTCTTTGAGATCCACATACTTGCCGACTATGGCAATGCTCGCCGAATTTCTGGCGGCTTCGGCAAAATCGGCCATGAGTTTCTGCCAGCCGGAAAGATCGGCGTTGCGGGCGGGCAGGCGCAGCATAATGGCCACTTTCTGATCGAAACCTTCCGCATAGAAGCGTAGCGGCACTTCATAGACATTCTTCACATCCACAGAGGTGAAAACGGCGTCTTCGTCCACATTGCAGAACAGGGCGATTTTTTTCTTCAGTTCGGTGGGAATGGTCTCCTCGCAACGGCAGAGAATAATATCTGGCTGTATGCCAATGGAAAGGAGTTCCTTTACGCTGTGCTGCGTGGGCTTGGTCTTATACTCGCCCGCGGCGCGGAGATAGGGTACCAGGGTGAGGTGTATGTTCAGGCAGTTCTTGCGTCCGAGGTCGGAACGGAGCTGGCGTATGGCTTCCAGAAAGGGCAGACCTTCAATGTCGCCCACGGTGCCGCCAATTTCAATAATGGCCACATCCGGCGCGTTTTCTCCTTCGGTGAGGCTGAGTACCGTGCGTTTGATCTCGTCGGTGATGTGAGGGATGACTTGAACTGTGCCCCCCAGATAATCTCCGCGACGTTCCTTGGTGATGACGTTATAGTAGATACGCCCGGAGGTGGTGTTGTTGCGCTGGGAGAGGGAGACATCAAGGTAGCGTTCGTAGTGGCCGAGGTCGAGATCCGTTTCCGCGCCATCATCCGTGACGTAGACTTCGCCGTGCTGGAAAGGATTCATGGTGCCCGGATCCACGTTGATGTAAGGATCCAGCTTCTGTATGGTCACTGAAAGCCCTCTGGCTTTGAGCAATGCGCCAAGCGAAGCGGAGGCAAGCCCCTTTCCAAGCGAAGAAAGCACGCCGCCTGTAACGAAAATAAACTTTGTTTTCATAGATACCTTACCATGAAGCCTGAGGAAAATCTCCAGGGGAGTTGCGAATACTTTTATACCTTCTGGGCGCAAGGCCGCGCTATTGACGCGCGGTGCCGTTCCTTTCTATACTAGATAGCCTCTGGGAAAGAAAGGCTTATTTCAGGCACCGATAAAATTTTCTTCTGCCCTTTTCCCCGGAAGGGATCCGCGGCGGCGGAGCGCTTCCTTCCGGATTCCGGTTTTTCCGTAAATTCTATCCGCCCTTTTCGGAGTTCACAATGGCCAAGGTCAATGTTCTGGTACTCACCGGTTACGGTACCAACTGCCACGATGAAACGGCGTACGCGGCACGCCTTGGCGGCGCGGACAGAGCGGATATTGTGCATTTTTCCGATATCATTTCCGGCGATGTCCGGCTTGAGGACTATCAGATGCTCGTTTTCCCCGGCGGCTTTCTTGACGGCGACGATATGGGCGCCGCTCAGGCCGCCGCACAGCGCTGGTTGCACCTTTGCGATTCGCGTGGCGTTCCGCTTCTCGATCATTTGAATCGCTTTCTCAACGAGGGAAAGCTGATGCTGGGCATCTGCAACGGTTTTCAGCTCATGGTCAAGCTTGGTATTCTCCCCGCGCTGGACGGGAAGCGCTTTGAGCGCCGGGTTTCGCTCACCCACAATACATCCGCAAGATTTGAAGACCGCTGGGTGGAATTGACGGTAAATCAGAAAAGCCCCTGCATTTTTACCCGCGGGCTGGGTCGTCTTGTCATGCCGGTTCGCCACGGCGAAGGCCGCATTGTGGTTTCCGACGAGGAGACCCTGACAAGGCTTGAATCCGAGAATCTCATTGCCCTGCAGTACGCAAACCCGGAAACAGGCCTGCCAACACAGGAATACCCGGCCAACCCCAACGGCTCTCCTCTGGCTGTCGCCGGGCTTAGTGATCCGACCGGTCATTGCCTTGGTCTCATGCCGCACCCCGAGGCCTTCAACCATAAAAGCAACGCCCCTGGATGGCGCCGCGGCGAATACGAACTGCCCGGAACCATACTCTTTGAGAACGCCGTACGCTTCCTGCGCTGACGAAAAAACCCTCTCTCCCCGGGACTGGCGGCGGATGTAAGGAAAAGAACGGCGCGCTAGTCGCTTTCCCTTCCCGTGTGCCGTGATTCCTCCGCAAAATCCCGCCAGCGCCGCGGATCATGCCTTTGCCACAGACCGTCTTCGAAAAAGGCCTTTTCCACCGCCCTGGCAAGTTCGGCGAGTCCCGCGCCAGTATGAGCGGATACGGGCAGCGCCTCTGGCATGGCGCCAAGAAGATCCAGGCGCGCACCCGCGGACACCTGATCCCATTTGGTGAACAGGGTGAGGCGCGGCACGCTTCCAAGCCCCATGTCTTCCAAAATGCGCTCCACAGATTCTTTTTGCTGTTCCCACTCAGTGTGTGAGGCGTCCACAACGACGAAAAAGCTCTCTCTCCCCGGGACTGGCGGCGGATTTAAGGAAAAGAACGGCGCGCTAGTCGCTTTCCCTTCCCGTGTGCCGTGATTCCTCCGCAAAATCCCGCCAGCGCCGCGGATCATGCCTTTGCCACAGACCGTCTTCGAAAAAGGCCTTTTCCACCGCCCTGGCAAGTTCGGCGAGTCCCGCGCCAGTATGAGCGGATACGGGCAGCGCCTCTGGCATGGCGCCAAGAAGATCCAGGCGCGCACCCGCGGACACCTGATCCCATTTGGTGAACAGGGTGAGGCGCGGCACGCTTCCAAGCCCCATGTCTTCCAAAATGCGCTCCACAGATTCTTTTTGCTGTTCCCACTCAGTGTGTGAGGCGTCCACAACATGGATGAGGAGATCCGCGGCCTCAAGCTCTTCCAGAGTGGCGCGAAAGGCCTCGGCGAGTTCGCGGGGCAGGTTGCGGATGAAGCCCACGGTATCGGCCAGAACAATTTCCCGTTCCCTGGGAAAGCGCAGGCGCCGCGTGATGGGATCCAGTGTGGCGAAAAGCTTGTTTTCGGCCAGAACATCCGCATGGGTGAGGGCGTTCAAAAGCGTGGATTTGCCCGCATTGGTATAGCCCACCAGCGCGGCCACGGGCAAACCCTGGCGTTCGCGCCGGGCGCGGATGTGGAAGCGCTGGCGGCGCAGATCGTCAAGGTCACGGCGAATGCGCGCGATGCGCTCGCGCGCGCGGCGTCGTTCCAGCTCAAGCCGCGTTTCGCCGCTACCCTTGTTGCCAAAAATGCCTCCGGCCAGTCTGTCCATAGTTTTGTGCCTTCCGGCAAGACGGGGCAGATCGTACTGGAGTCTGGCCATTTCCACTTGTAATTTACCCGCGCGCGTCACGGCATGACTGGCAAAAATATCCAGAATGAGCTGCGTTCTGTCCATGACGCGGCGTTCCGTGACTTCCGCAAGGCCGCTTTGCTGTGCGGGGCTGAGTTCGCCGTCGAAGATGACAAGAGAAGCTTGGGCCTGAAGCGTCAATACTTCCAGTTCGGCCAGCTTTGCCTTGCCCAGTATGTGCCGGGGATGGATCGCCACGCGCTGTATCAGGGAAGAAACCGCCGTGATGCCCGCGGTGCGGGCGAGTTCCGCCAGTTCTTCCAGATTCCGCTCCTGCACGGATCGCGGCTCCAGAGAGACGGAAACCAGCACGGCTCGTGTTTCGGCTTTTTCTCCGGAGTGTACAGCGTCAACCAGGGCGCGCCCGAATTCCTCTTCCAAAGCCTCGGCTTGCGCCGTGAAGTCCAGCGTCACCCTGTCCCAGGGCAGAGCCTCTTCCACACGGAAGCCGGATTCGTCCTCTCCCGGCACGGGCGGCAGGAGATGCGCATTCTGGAACAGGGCGGGTTGCCCCACCTCGTCCACGGTGATGACGCTCACGGAGTCGAGACGCAGGAAGAGCAGATCCATGAGGTCTTCGCGGGAGAGAAGTTCAGGCGTAAGGTGCGTGTGAAGAAGGCGCAAACCGCGCAGACGACCGGATCCTGTGCGCGCGCGGGGCAGTTCGGGGATGAGTATGGATGAGGTATCCCCCACGAGAACCATGTTGACGCGCCCCTGCCTGTCGAGGGCAAGGCCGATTTGCCGTGAGAGCAGGCGCGACAGAGCCGCAAGCTCCCTCGCCTGTTCCAGCCTGTAGCCGCCGATCGGCGGGTAACGGCGCTGAGACAGGCGATTGAGAGCTTTTAGTTCACTGGGCTTCAGCCCCGCGGTGTGGCCTTCAATGCGGGCGGCTATTTTTGGCCTCCGGCCATCCAGTCGGCGATCATGCCATCATAGGCGGACGTGGCGCGGAAGGTGGCCGCGGCCATGCGCCTGCGGAAGGCAAGGCTGACCCCGCCCTTTTCGATTTCCGCCATGGCCTCTTTATAGAAGCCAGGGTCGGAAAGAACGAGTATGCTGTTGAAATTCTTGGAAGAAGCGCGCAACAGGCAAGGCCCGCCGATGTCGATCTCCTCCACCATGGCAGAGGGATCGAGATGTTTTTCCAGAGCGGAGCGGAAGTCGTAGAGGTTCACGACCACCATGTCGAAGGGCTTGATGTCGAGTTCGTTCAGGGTTTTCATATGTTCCGGCAGATCCTTGTTGGCAAGGATACCGCCATGGATGCGCGGATGCAGGGTCTTGACGCGCCCCCCCAGTATTTCCGGGAAGCCCGTGACATCGCTTACCGCAGTGACAGGCAGGCCCCGTTCCTTGAGAAAGCGCATGGTTCCGCCGGTGGAGACCAGTTCCACGCCCTTGTTGTGAAGAAACGCGGCAAATTCCGCAAGTCCGTCTTTGTGCGTCACGCTCACGAGAGCGCGCCTTATGGGAAGAAAATCCATCGCAACCCCCTTGTTGATACGCTGGATTTTGCCAGAGCGTAGCCCGATTGGCAAGCGGCAAAAACGGGAAGAAGGCAGGGGGAATCAGCTTTGCCCGGATCCTTTTTTCAGCCAGGCCTGAAAGCTTTCCTCCCATTTGCGGAAGGAAGGCGCCTCGTCAGGCTTTTCTTCGCGTGTTTCCGCGTTGACGATTTCCTGCACCCAGCCCTGAAAGAGGTCGATTTGGCGGCGAAAGTCCGCGTCTTTGGCAAGCGCCGCAGCGGCCTCGCGGAGGGCCTTTTGCGTGAGGTTGAAGCGATGTTCGAGAAGGCGGAAGATCGCTTCGCGGGAGCGTTCCATGGAGATTTCCCGCCCCTGAAGCTCTTCCAAAATGCGGGCAAGCGGGGCCTCTTCGCGGCGGGAAATCCGGGCCGCTTCTTCAGGCACGGCAAGGATGGCCGCCCCCCCGGGGGCTTCTTCCAGAAAAGAAAATCTCAGCCACTGTTCATAGCGCAGGGCTTCCAGAAAGGCATCGGCAAAAAGAGGCATGTCTCCTCCGGGGAAATTTCTGCATTTTCCTTGCGGCGGCGTGACAGGGCGTCGGAAAGTTTATACTGAAAGCGGGACGCGCTGTCAAAGGCGTGTTCGCCTTCCTTCGCATTTTATAAAGAATGTGCGCTTTTCTCGTGGAAAGCTGGCGGGATTCGCGCAAAGGCCGCTACCTCCCGTGTTTGCGCTGAAACGAGAGAATCACTTTTATGATGATTTTTCTGATAACTTTGTTTTTGGTTTCAGATGATTGAAGTGTGGATTTCATTGAAAACATGAATGTCTCCTGAAGCCCTGCCCTTGACGTCTTAAAAAAGCTTACAGGAGAAAGGGTACAATATTGCAGTCAGAGTTGGACCTTACGGTGTACCGCCCAGATTGCGGGAACCGGATCGCCCAAGCCATGGGCTTTCTTTGCCGTGTTCCGGCTTTTCGTCGTTCTTTTATCCGCTCCCGCGCCTGGATGCGCCTGCCTAAAAGCCTGTTCCTTATCCCAACTAAAATAATTGTCTCTTGAGAAGAGAGATGTTAAAAGAAAAGAGCCTCATATAGTCTGCAGAAGGCGCTAAAGACAGTGCCGAATGTTCACCCTCTAAGCCAAATAAAGACTGAAAAGGAGCAAGGTCATGGAAAACTCTTTTAACCAAGACGTCTGTGTGTCCGGCAATGACGGAGGCGGATTCAATGTCGTTGATCTGGCGCAAAAGGTTCTTGATAAAATCAGTCAGGAATACAAAAGCCTGAAGACGCTCAATCTGATGGTTATGGGCAAGTCCGGCGTGGGCAAGAGTACGCTCATCAACAGCATGTTCCGTGAAAAACTGGCGGAGACCGGCGTTGGGCGTCCTGTTACCAAGGTAATCAGAAAGTATGAAAAGAAAGATTGCCCGCTGGTTATCTATGACACGCCAGGCCTGGAGCTTTCCAGCGAGCAACGGGATGAAGTAAAAAGTCAGGTCAAGGACATCATCCGTGAGGGAGTGCAATCCAAGGAGATTGCTCGGGCCATCCATTGCCTTTGGTATTGCATCAATGTCGGCGGGAACCGAACCTTTGACAAGACGGAACTTGACTTTGTGCGTGAACTGACGGAGGAGACCGACAACACGGGTGTTCCCGTTATTGTTGTTCTCACACAAGCCGTTCCAAAGAGCAAAGCGGAGGAGATGAAGAGGCAGATCGACGGGGAAAACCTGAACATCAGAGGCGTTGTTTCCGTCCTGGCTCAGGATGTGGATTTCGACGGAGAATACACGGCCCGCGCCTTTGGTCTTGACACTCTTCTTGAACTCATGCAGGAGACGCTTCCCGAAGATCTTCAGACTAGCTTGCAAAATATGCAGAAGGTCTCTCTGGAGGCAAAAATAAAGGAGGCGCGTCGAATCGTGATGGCAACGGTAGCCATGTCTTTTGGCGAAGGCTTCTCCCCTCTTCCCTGTTCGGACGCCGTCCTGCTTATTCCCACGCAGATAAGTATGCTCGCCGCCATTACCGTTGTTTTTGGCATAGACATCAACAAGAACATCCTGGCCGCCATTGTCTCCGGAACACTGGGCATTGGCGGCGCGGCCATTCTGGGCAGGGCCGCGGTTGCCAATATTTTGAAGTTGATTCCCGGCTTTGGAACCGCCATTGGAGGGTTGGTCTCAGCAAGCACGGCCGGGATTCTGACAAAAGCCCTTGGCGAGGTATATATTGCCATTATGTCGAAAATCTTTACGGGCGAGATGAAGAAGGAAGATCTTGCCAGCGAAAAGGGGAAGAAGGAGATATTTAACGCCTTCTCTGAGCAGCTGAAAAAGAAATAGTTCATGGCGGGAAAGGTTTTCTTTTGCCCCCGCCTTTCCATGTTAAGGGAACGGAAGAAGCGCGGGGCAAAAGACGATGCTTTCGTCATCCTTTACCCGATACAGAAGAAAAACATGGCCTGACGCAAGAACCCCGACCTTGCGTTTTTTGCGCGATGCCGACAATGAAGACCTGGATATTCTGGTCAACTGTCTGACCAAGGATAAGGACGGGGAACTCCGCTTTACCGATGTTTGCGATAACATGGACGTGTCCTGTATCGAAACGGATACCGTGGAGCGGAACAAATTAAATCTTTTGATGAAAATTCTGGTTTGATGCTCTTTGCGAGAGTTTTTTCTGTCGGCGAAAAAAGAGTTCTTCAACTCATAAGGAAAATTTCCGCGGGAGATTCACTCCGCTTTTGCGCATCCCTTCGCCGTGGGGGGAGAGTTTCTTGCTCCTTTTTCAAAGGTCAAACGCGCCTGCCGGAAGAGCGGGCAATTTGGGATGGCTTCGCGCCCCCTTTTTGGAGTCCTCGCGGAGGAAAGGTGAAATTTCTCTTGCGAAAGGACAAAAAGGCTTGATCCTCTCTGTAGACTGGTTTCATCAAAAAAACAGACAGGGAGAAATTTCCATGAAAAAAGATTGTACCGAACTTGTTTTTCATCTTCGACGGCTCCATGTCCGGCTTGGAATCCGACACCATTGGCGGCTTCAATGCCATGCTGGAAAAGCAGAAAAAGCAGGAAGGGGAAGCGTTGGTCTCCTGTTCTTCAATGAAGCAAGCGCCGTACTCCGCGACCAAGAAGCCTGATGAGATTTTGCGCTTACGGAAGAGGACTGTCAGGCGGGCGGCATAAAGCACATCCGTACCGTACACAGGTGCATCCGGGAGGAAGACGTTCCCGACACACGCTCTTTGTCATCACTACAGACGGCATGGAAAACGCCAGCCACGGCTACGACAGCAAAACCGTCAAAGAAATGGTGGAGGAACAGCAGAAAAAGGGCTGGATTTTCTCTTCCCCGGGACTGATGTTGGGGTTGATGTTGATGCCGTGGAAAACGCCGACAAGTTCGGCATTTCCGATCGGTTCGCGGTAAGATTCCGCAACGACAGGCCGGGTGTGGCGCTAAACTTCTGTTACCCTGATGCGGCTATCAGCGACCTGCGCTCCAGCGGTATGATTTCGAAGGACTGGAAGAAGGACAGAGAGGATCGCTTCAAGAAGAAACAGGGCGTTTTGCGTGTGTCCGGATCCGCCCCGGGCACACGCAAAAAGCGGTGAACACCGAAAGCCTCAAATGAGAAAGGGATGGATTTTTTAGACAGTCTGCCTGATTCCGGAAGAAGCACGTTGCTGAGCATTATTAACGCTCTCGTCACCAGCGGGACGGGTTTAAACGCCATCAACGGCACAATCAAGGCGCTATGCCACGGTAAAGCACATAGTGAAAAGCGATGCAGGCTGTCAGGCTTGCTTTTAGCTTGTCGGCGAAGAGAAAGAAATAACGCACAGCTGGCGGGAATCAGACTGAATGATTAAAAAAACGCCGTCGCCTGTACTTCTGGCGGCGCCATAAGTGCAGCGGCATCCGCCCCTTTGATCGCCCCCAGTCCGGCAGGATCACCGTCAAGGTCATCAGGCATCTTGGCGACGAAGTGATGAAGGTATGCAGGGTGTAGAGGACTTTACGCGCGCTCGCGGCTACACGTCGAAAACATTCGGCGCGTCTTCTTCCCCGCAACCATCGCCAAGGAGTTCTTTCACCTTTTGCCGCGCCCTGGCCCTGACTTCGTCATCTACGTGCATGGCAACGGCGGTAAGAGCGGCGGCGAGTACGGCCATATCGTCCGTAAGCCCGATAACGGGAGTAAAATCCGGAATGACGTCTAACGGCGAGATAAAGTAGCCCAGCGCGCCAAGGACAATGGCCTTTGCCTTTAAGGGGATGGTATCTTTCTTCAGCACATAGTAAAGGCAAAAGGCGGTATGGATACCGGTGCAACCAACTTTTATGGCGTATTTCTTCACGGTTTCCCAAAAACCGCTTTCTGAATACTGTTTCTCGTACTGTTCGTTGTTTTCCGCGGGCATGGCGCCTCCTGAGTTTAATTAAAATTTTGCTTCTTCATCCCTGTCTCTGAAGAGATCCGAAGCTATTCTTCGGAGAGTTCGTCGTCGCAACCATTGCCAAAGAGGTCTTTCACCTTTTGCCGCGCCCTGGCCCTGACTTCATCGTCAATATACATGGCAACGGCGGCAAAGGCGGCGGCGATCACGGCCATATCGTCCGTAAGCCCAAGGGGAAGAATGTCCGGAATGACGTCTATGGGCAAAACCAGGTAGCCTAGCGCGCCAAGGACAATGCCCTTGGTCTTGGCGGGGATATTTTCCTTCTTCAGCACATAATAGAGGCAGAAAGCGGTATGGACGCCGCTACAGCCGATTTTCATGGCGTATTTCTTCACGGTATCCAGAAAACCGCCTTCGGAATAGTGCTTTTCATACTGAGTCTTATTCTCCGCGGACATAAGGCCTCCTGAGTTTTGTTGCAATTTTCTCCATGCTGATACTTTTGCGCATCGACGTCAAGAAGTCATGCCCCTAGAGACATTCACCTTTCCAATGAAATTCACGCTTCAACTATCGAAAGTGCAAAGCGAAATTTTCAGGAAGTCATCAAAAAAGTTACATGCTCTGCCTTTGGAGACTGTCGCCTTTGAGAGGGCTTCCCCAGAAAGGCATTATGAATTTCAAATAATTGACTTTAGAATTCATTCCGAAGGCGACAGCTCTGCCTGTGATTGTGCAGTAGCGCTTCCTCGCATCTCCCCTTGGCAAGGAGGATTTTTGCCGCGAATTGTGGTGAAAACGCTGACGCGCGATGACGCCTCTTTTCAGGCGCGGAAGTCCGTCTTGCGGAATCCGGATAAAGACAAAGATATTTCGCAACGCGGCTGTACGCAAAATTTGCCCGACACGGCCAGGGCATCCCTGTGGTCTTGAGGAAGGCGAGTTCCAAAGGCGCGCGTTTAAGGGGCTTGACTAAACGATCTACGGCCCGATCACATAGAATTTCGCAAAGTTCGGCACGCGCATGGCGGCTTCGCAGTAGCGGCAGAACCGTGTATAAAAATCAATGACCACTTCCTCATAGTCAATATCCATATCCTTAGCCGCGTCTGGATTTTCAGAGAGAAAAAATTCGTACAATTCACAAGAGTTCCTGAGTTCATCGAAGTCCAGTTTCGAGGAATGCTCCTGAATATCTCTTATCTTTTTCTTTATATCAGAGACTATTAATTTCATGGAAGAAAAAGAATAAATATTACAGCCATACCAATCAAATCCGTCTTCATCATACCAGATTTCATTCTGTTCAGAAAACAGAAAATGTTCTTTGAAAGCGTCGTAAAGAAGCATTTCGAACAAATTTTCTTCTATACTAATAGAATGGCCTAAGTCTGGACGCATATAGAATTCCTCTGGTTGAACATTTTGCTCGGCGGGAGAGATGAAAAAGCTGTCTGAATCGTCATAATGAAGAGATATGCTGAATTTACGGGGTAATATATTCATTAATTCTGAACAGGTACGCATATAGATATCATAGTGAACTAATGAAACATTATAGAAAGAATTAAACGGGTTGGTTTTTATGATAAACTGCGTACGGTTTGAAGAATTTTCAAGTGTGAATCTATACGTTACAACGGTGGGATTATGAAGATAATTTTCTAACACCTCGTATTTGTTATCTTTTGTCAGGATGTGTAGGTATTCCTGTTTATCTTCGTTTTTTATTTCTATGTCTTTAAGATAAAAATCGCTGAACGATATGCCAAAACGTTGCCCAACCGATTCCATGTTGTGATCCATGCCGTCTTTGACGCCGGAGGGGATAAAATTTTTTCCCAGGCGAACACGCTGATCCCGCAAGGGCAGGAATTCAAAGGTGGATCCATCGTCAAATTCCATGACCAAAGGTTCGCAGGCGGTGAAGGAAGGTTCCACAAAAAAAGCGTCAAACGCCTGTTTTTTTATCAATTCATGATCAGGGGGGACTCCGGCTTTTTTCAGTTTTTCGGCGATGTAGCTTTTGACTGTCCAGCGGCTGACGCCGCCAAAGGCGCCGATGATGCGAAGATTTTTTATCTTTTTCCCGCAAATTTTGCTTTTTTTGATTTCCCGCAGAAACTCCTCAAGGGTCAATGCGGGAGCCGGCCATTCAAAGATGTTGAAAGAGGGGGCGTCGTTTTTCACGAATGGCTCCTTTGCGTTTTTGGATAACGGAGTTGCTTTCCGCACCACTCATAGGCGCGGGATTGTTCCATACTCTTAATAAAATGCTCCCGCGTTTATCCGCGTCTTCTGTCAAAGGGAGCTGTAGCGGGGCACGCTGTTCTCGTTCGCCGTGTTGCGTTCCACGGTCTGAAGACGGTGATCCTTTTTGAGCGTCATGTCCGGCCAGAGTCGCCTGCGCGTTCCATCGCGGAAAGATGCTTATCAAAGGGCGTTTCCGGCTTTTTTTGATGACGACCGGAATTTCCTTCAGCTACGGGAGCTTCGCAAAAGGAAGGATGCTCTGGCAAGTTCCGCCCGGCGCGGTGTTCCGGCAAAGTCGCAAGCCCGCCTTCAGTTCAATGGCGCCACTTTCAACCGTCACCTGGGGCTTCGTTCGATTTCTTCATGGGGCGGCGAAGGTGGATACGCGTTGATGGAGACGGTGCCGGGATGATTTCAAACGTTCTGCCCCCGGGCGGCCAGTTCCTTTTCGTAGGACTCTAGGGATCCTTCGCCAAGGCTCCTCCAAAGGCTGTCGTAGCGCTCCACGGCGGTATTGCGGCCTTCCTTCACGGCGCGGCGCATTTCATCGGCGTAGAGCTGAAGAGTGCGGTCGGAGAGGGTTTCCAGTTCGCAACGGAAGTAGCGGCGGAAGGTGCTGTCGGTATTCACGCGGATGGCGTGCGGGTAGCGTGCCGTGGCTTCTTCAAGAAAGTGGATTTCGATTTCCGTAATGACATCCAGCAGTGGGTTGTGGGAGAGCGGGGGGATGAGATCGTCCATGCGGGCGTATTTTTCAATCATGAAGTTGCGCCCGATGGCTTCGGCGTCTTTTAAATCCCGCAGGTATGAGGCGAGGGTTTCCTTCCCGTGCGCGCAGTGCGTCATCCGGCGCATGGCGCGGAAGGAATTCGGCCTAGTCTGGCAGTCGCTTGGCCCGCCTTCATTGGGCGTGGCGAGGAACATGACAAGTTCGCGTTCCACAATCTCGTTTATCAGGGCTTCTTTTTCGGCATCCATGTTGCGCTCCTTAGCGCGCGCCTTCTTCGGCAAGGGCGGCTTTGCAGATTTCCAGATTGCGGCGATAGCCTTCTATGCTTTCCCCCGTTGTCCGCCCGCACCGGGCGTAGCATTCGAGAGCTTCCTGCAGTACGTCGGCGGCTTCCCGCCAGTGCCCCGCCGCGGCCAGGGCTGTCCCGAGGTTGCCCATGGAAAAGGCTGTTTCCTGGTGTTCTCCCAGAATTTTGCGTCTTATGGCCAGGGCGGCCCTGTGCAGGGCAATGCCTTCCTCCGGGCGGCCTGTTTCCTCATAAATGCGGCCAAGGTTGTTCAGGCAGGTGGAAACTTCCAGGCTTTCCGGGCCGCGCTCCTTTTCCCACAAGGCCTTGGCCCTGAGGCTGAGGGCCTCGGCGCGAGCAAGGTTGTGGGCTTCGTATTCCACAAAGGAAAGGGCGAAGAGCGAGGGCGCAAGACGGCGATCGTCTTCCGGCAGGTGGCGCTCCAGAAGGTCGCGGGCCTCGCGGCCTGTGATCACGCTCTTTTGCACGTTGCCGCGGGCTATTTCCACGCGTGCGAGGGCTGTTTTGGCAAGGGCGAGGGCCGGGCCGGGGCGGAGCGAGAAAAGTTCGCAGGCGCGTTCCAGTTCTTGCAGGGCTTCGAGGTTTTTATTCTGGCGGAAGAGGGCGAGTCCAAGGGCGTGGCGCGCGCTCCCTTCGTCTTCCGGATCAAGGTTGGGGTAGGCCGCAAGCAGGCGACGCAGGGCGGCTTCGGCCTCTTCGCCGTGCAGGGCGGAGGCGGCCTGAAGGGCGGATCGAAAGTTTTCCATCTCAGTCCTCCATAACGTTGCGTTGGCGCAGTTCCGCGTCGCGGATGCCTCTCTGCACGGCGGATCCGGCTTCCCAGAGCCAGTTGCCCTGGGTCTGGCAGAGCGCCTGGCGTCGAAGTTCCATGGAAACAAAGGTGCAGAGTTCTTCTATGGCGTTCACGGTTTCATTTCCGGCCGCAGGGGAATTCCACGGCGTGGCGGCAAGCCTTTCCAGCGTAAGGGCCGTCTGGCGGCCGAGAATGGGCAGACTGAGGCAGAGGCGCGGACTCCATTTGTAAAAGGGCATATAGCGGCTGTTCAGCAGAAAGGTCATGGAGAGCGCGGCTTCGGCAAAGCGGGCGGCGGCCAGTAGAGAGGCTGAACAATCCCCCCTCTGGAGACAGCGGGGTAAATTGTACTGCCCGGCCTGAGCCATGATCATACAGCGCGCGGCGATCTTCTTGCGCCGGACGTCATCGGGGTAATATTCCAGAAGGCGTTTGCGAATGGCGGAAAATTCCCCCCCGCAGTCCATGAATACTTCGCCGTTGGTGCATGAGCAGAGATGGTATTCCGGAATCTTCAACCATTCCCGCCAATGTTCGGGCGGGCGATCCAGGCCCAGAAAGCGGCGGTAAAAGGCCCGCAGGGGCAGAGGGCCGACGCGGCCTTCGCGCCGTTCCGGCGCCATGCGCGTGGGAAAGCCCTGGAAGGTTTTGGGCAGAGTGGCTATGGCCCGCTCTATACGGTCGCCTTCGGATCGGAAAAGGTCGTCGGGGATCCAGAGGCAGAAGGCCGGACCCCAGTCGTGATCGCGGGAAATGCCATCGTCCACGCCCAGGCATTCGGAGCCTTCCCCCACAAGACCGGCGGCGGCGCGGGCCATGATGTCGGGGATGCTCTCCCTGAGCAGGGGGAGGGACGCCTCAAAGAAGATGCGGGCAAGGGAAAGGCCTTGAAGAGACATGGGAACCTCATCTTAGGTTAAGGGGCAGGTTTGGCCCTCTCTTTTGCGCCATTGTGCCAGAAACTCGAGCGCAGGGGAAGGGGGCGCGGGGCGGGATTTTTGCGCGGGGCGGGAAAGAGCGATAGACAAGGCGGACAAGGTGTGAGAAAAGATCGGGAAGGAGCGTTGCTTTCCCCAAAAATTCCTGCACAAGGCGGTGAACATGGAAAAGGACAGTCAACTGACATGGGCGTTTTACCGGCTGGGCGGCATGGATCAGGTCACTCTGGAGACGGAGGGTGAACTTTCCCGCCTACGCGAACTGGATCCAAAGCTCTGGGCCGCGCTCAGTTGCCCGTCCACTGGCCTGGAATTTGACGCGCGCACGCTCTCTCTTCTGGACAGCGATGGCGACGGGCGCATCCGCATTCCCGAAGTGCTGGAAGCCGTGGAATGGACATGCCAGAGGCTTGCCCGCCCCGCGGATCTGGCCCTGCGCCTTGAAGCCCTGCCCCTGGACGCCATCAACGGCGAAAACGAAGCCGGTCGGAGGCTTGCCGCCACCGCCGCCACGGTGCTGAAAAACCTGGGCAAGGAAGAAGAGAAGGCCGTTTCACCGGCCGATGCGGCGGGCGCCGCGGCCATGGCCAACGCCCTTTTGTGGAACGGAGACGGCGTCTTCCCCCCGCATGGTGATTTGGGCGAAAAGGCCGCCTTTGTGAAAACAGCGCTCTCCGTTGTGGGCGGAGAAAAAGACGCTAGCGGCGAGGCCGGGCTGAACGCCGCGGGAGTGGACGCCTTCCTTGCCGCCCTTGAGGCGGAAAAGACCTGGCGTGCCGCTCTGGCTGCCGCCCCCCACCCCCTGGGCGAGGATACCGCCGCGGCCTTTGCGCTCATGACGGAACTGAAGAGCAAGATCGACGACTATTTTCTGCGTTGCCGCCTTGCGGCTTTTGCGCCGCAATCTTCCGCATCCCTCAACGCCGATGAGAAGCTGACACTGCCCGATGAACACGGGCTTCTTTCCCCCGGGGCCTTGGCGGAACTGCCGCTTTCGCACATCGGGCCGGATGCGCCCCTGCGCCTCGACTTCGGGCTGAACCCGGCCTGGCGCGCCAAGGCTTCGGCCTTCTTTGGCCTCATCGCGCCGCTTCTGCCCGATCCTTCCTCCATGACGGAAGAGGCTTGGGGCGCCGTGCAGGCCGCTCTTGCTCCCTACGGGGCCGCGCTTTCCTCCCGCCCCGTGCCGACTTCCGGCGCCGCGTTGTCCGCCGCGGATCCTGCGGGAGCGCTTGCGGCGCTTTCCGATGCCGAACTGGATGCCCTGCTTCTCGGCGGCACGGCGGAGGAACTCAAGACCATGATGGCGCGGGATCTCGCCGTGCCCGCCGCTTCCGGAGACATTGCGGAACTGGAAAAGCTCGTGCTCTATTATGTGAACCTGCACCGCCTGCTCCTGAACTTCGTCTCCTTCCACGATTTTTATTCGCTGAGGCGCCCGGCCGCGTTCCAGGCGGGGACTTTGTTCATTGATGGCCGCAGTTGCCGCCTCTGCCTCCCCGTGGGGGATGTGGGCAAACATTCCGCCATGGCCGCCCTGAGCCAGCTCTGCCTGCTTTACTGCGAGTGCCGTCGCCGTTCCGCGGATGGCGCGCCCGCGCAGGTTCGGAACATTGTGGCCGCCATGACGGCGGGATCAGACGTCTTTTTGCGCGAAGGCCGCAACGGCGTTTACGTGGACAATGAAGGCCAGGACTGGGACGCCACTCTGCTGAAGATTGTGCGCAACCCCATCAGCATCAGGCAGGCCGTGTGGTCGCCGTATTTGCGCATCAGTCAGATGGTGGCCGAACAGATCAATAAGTTTGCCGGAGACAAGCACGCCAAGCTCATGGCCGCGGCTGCGCAAAAGGTGGAAGGCGCGGCCAAGGCCCCTGCCGCCCCCTTTGACATCAGCAGGAGCGTGGGACTCTTTGCCGCGGTGGGCATCGCCCTTGGCGCTTTAGGCACCGCCGTGGGTAGCATTGCCGGCATGCTCATGGCCCTGCACTGGTGGCAGTTCCCGTTGCTCTTTGCGGCGGCCTTTGTCTGTATTTCCGGCCCTTCGGTTTTTCTGGCTTGGCTCAAGCTGAGGAAGCGCACCCTTGGCCCGGTACTCGAAGCCTCGGGCTGGGCGGTGAACGGCCAGTTGCCCATCAACCTTGTTTTGGGCAGGGCGCTCACTTCCGAGGCCGCCCTGCCGGGCAACGCCACGCGTACGCGCCACGACCCCCTGCACGAAAGCGGCAAAACGGGCAAGTTGATCCTTGCCGCTCTTCTCGCCGCCCTTCTTGGCGTGGCTTACCTTGGCTGGACAGGCGATCTTGCCCGCCTTGCCAAAAAGGCCGTGACGGTGGAACAGTCGGCCGCTCCCGCTCCTGCAACATCCGCGCCTGCTCCGGCGACTCCCGCAACACCGACAGCCCCTGCTCCGGCTACTCCCGCCGCCAAGTAGGGAGGTGCGTATTCCCGCACAGGGAGAGGCGACGCCAGAACTTCCTCCAATAAAAAGGGCGGCCGCAAAAAGCCCCCTTTTTTCTTCCTGGTTGCCGTATTCATATTTCAACTTCATGAACGCTATTTGAATGACAGAAGGAATAGTCACTCTGTACGCGGGTCCGGCAAGATCCAAGACAGTCCAAAGCCCTGTAATAAGCAAGCCTATGGGTCCGGCAAAGGCGCCGATCACACGAACTATACCCGCATTGACAGCCAAACTAAGCCCTCTGCCTAGCAGAGCTTTAGCAATGGCGTTTGCAACAATAAGAGACATTTTGAAGGCAAAAAATCCACTTTGCTGTATTGCGACCCGTATAGCAGACATAATAGCTCGTGGAGTAATAAGGCCCATGGGCTTCAAATCAAGGTCTTCAATAACCTGACGGAGTTCAGCTTCGGACATTTCTTTAAGTGATCCTTCCAGAATGGTCATCAGAAGACGTAATTCTTTTTGTTTCACATCGTTTTTTTCATTGTAAGGAACGCGCAATTTATCGCAAACGTCGGTAAGAATTTCTTCATACAAAACACCCTTTCCTCCGCGAAGGATTGTACCAATGCTATTGGCGCCAAAACACTGGAGTTCCGCGGCTATTAACTGCCAGTACTGATGATGATCTGGGAAATATTTTTTGTATTCTTCGTTCGTTGTCAGCTCTTCGGTAAACCGAGGGGTACCATCTTTATCCTTTGTTAAATAGTTGACGAGAACATCCAGGTCTTCATTGCTGGCGTTGCGAAGAAATTCAAGATCGGGGTCATAACGGTAGGCCATTTTTTCACCTGCAAGGTTAGGGTTTGGGAATTTTCAGGCCGCGGGAAGCTCGAAGCAAGTCCGGCGGTATGCTGTTTGAGCGGCGCGGGTAAACGCTGAACAGACTTCAGGCGAAAATTTCGAAAAAAAGGCATGGATAAGCATGGCTATCAATATCAATAAGGAGACGATTACCCAGACGATCTGAGCGGTAAAGGAGGCTAATACCGAGACGGTCAACACCAACAAGCCCAGGATGCCAAGAAGTATCGCTCCCATGTCTTACCCTCATTCTTGGGCGGGCGCCCGAAAACTTGGCATTTTCAGGCACCCGCGCGGTGTGGCACGGTTATAATCAAGCCGATCTCAAGTCCTCAGGACTGGAGCGTGGAGGCGGCTACTTTCAGCTCCTCTTCTATATTCCGCAACAGCCCCACATCGGCGCTGATTTTTCTGTTTGCGTCTTCCCTGGTTTTGAGATTTGCCTCCGCGTTGTCAAAGAGGGGCGCAAAGGCCTTATCGAGGCTTTTGCCCAAGTTTTTCTTGATTTCTTTCACAAAGCTATCGTGCATCTCCTGGCAACTGTTTGCCTGCTGTTGTAGCCAGAGAGCAACCTTGCGGGCATATTCCTCTTCGTTCTTACGTTTGGCTTCTTCGGCTTTGTCGCTGGAGAAGATGCTAATGATGGAATCAAGGATTCCCACGAGTATGGGAGCGGCCGCAACCAGAATTTTTAATACCGTGGCAAGGATTTTGTTTAAGCCGACCGGGAGAGGTATGTACATAATGATGGAGGGAAGTCCCTCGAGGATATCGCGCAGGGTGCGGAGGAAATCACCGCTGGGAGCGTCGTTCGGGCGATCAGGTGTGGGAAAGCCGTCTGGACTTGGAGCGTCTATGTTTCCAAGTGTTGGATTGTCCTTGGACTCCTTGAGCTTTTTGGAGACCCGTTCCTGATAGGCCTTGACTTCATCTTGCGCAAGGTCGCGAATGTCTTCGGCGTAGCGCTTGAAGACGGCTTGCATCTGTTCCTGTATGCTCTTGGTGTCGAGGGCGCGCAGGTCTTCCCTGTCCTTTACGGATGGGAAGCAGCCTCTGAGTTTCTCGGGCATGGATGCGCAGGTGTCTTCGATTTTGCGTTCCAGAACCTCGCGGAACGTGCGATATTCTTTGCGCAGTTCCTCCAATTCTTCTAGTTCTTTTTGCACGTCTTCTCCGCAGAGCAGGGAGAGTTGCGGGATGAGATCATCTACAAAGTTAGCCAGGTAGGCGCAAAGATCCGTCGCGATTTTGAAGCCGTCCACCTGTTTGATTTCGTTGACGATGAGTTCTTCCAGTTGGTGTATGCCGCTGTGCTTGACAAGCTCTTCCTCTCCATCCAGTCTGCCCTCCAGAGCATCGAGGGCGTTGACGGGGCAGGGGCGAAAATCGGCGGCCTCTTCGTCTGAAAGCCCCGCCTCAATGAGGTTGTTCTGCACGGCTTCCATGACCTTTACCATGTTTTGATCTTCTATGCCCAGGCCTTCCTTGTCGTTGAGGATAATGAAAAGGCGCTTGCCGCGACGGATCACATCGCGCATCGTTTCAAAAATATACTTGTTTTCGAAGGTGCCGTGTGCGCTGACCACGAAGAGTATCACCTGGCATTGTTCCAGTGCCGCGAGGCTTATGTTCTGGTGTTCAATGGGGGCGTCTATGCCCGGGGTGTCGAGCAGTTCGTAGCCGCGCCAGAAATAGGAATTTACCTTGTCCGTCGTGGGTTTGTCATCCATTTCGGCCAGTTTTTGGCCCATGAGCGCGTTGATGAGCGTACTCTTGCCCGAATTGTAGACGCCGTAGAGCATGATTTTAGGTTGCCCGCTCTTCAGGCGTTCTTCGCAGTGCTTCTTTGCCTTTTTGAAGGACTCGCCCAGTCTAGAGGCCTCGCCTTTCCCCAGGGGAGAATCCGGAGCGGCGTACTTTTGTACCAGCGGCTCCAGTTTTTCCAGAGGATTGAGCAACAGTGATTGGTATTCCAGTAATTCTGGCATAGGTTTCCTCCTGCAGGGAAAAGGGTTATCGTGAAGAAGCGCTGGTGGGTTCTTTTACTCGCTCAGCCGCTTTTTGAGTTCTTTCCGCATCGTTTCCAGAGTGGAGACGGCCTCGGCCAGTGCCTCGCGGCGGGCGCGGATCATATGGCTCCCCTTCACAAGACACTCCTCGTGTATGCTTTCCAGGCCGTCGTGAATAAAAGCGCTGAGTTCGTTTTCTATCTTCTTGTTCAGACTGGCGCGGACTTCTTCTGTGTTGACGCCAAGATTGATGGTTTTCGTTTCCATGTGCGGCACATAGCGGAAATATTTCTTGCCGAACCAGCTACAAAAGGTTTCCCAAACACCCTTCGGGTCGCGGCGTACGCGATCAAACACCTCATACTGGTGTTTTTTCGTCTTCTTATAGAGGCTTGCGGCGGGTATGTCGCTCAGGGTCTTGGTGATCGTCAGCGCCTCGCCAAACCAGAGTCCCTCAAGGAGTTCTTTTGCTTTGTCCTGTATTTTTTCCTTGGCATCCTTGGCAAGAGTTTTGATGAGCGGGTTTATGTCGATGCTGACAGCGCCTCTTTTCCCTGCTCCCAGGCGAGTTTTGGTATCTTCGGTGCTTCCGCTGTTTGAGGCGGATTGCAACGTGGTTTCCGCGTTTTTTAAGAGGTCGTCCAGCTGCTTCTGCGCCTTATTCATCACATGGTTGAGGATTACTTTGGTTTCCTCTTCCAATTTGAACTCGTGCCTGTTGATGCTCTCTTCCAGATCGGCGAGCGTTTTATCCAGCCCCTTCAGGGAAATTTCAACCTTTTCGCTCCCCAGCGCGTTGTCGATAAGTGAAGTGCAGTTTTCTACAGCATCGCGGTATTTCAGCTTTTCTTTTGAAATTTCGATGAGTTCGGCGAAGAACGCATCCATGTTGCTCCCCTGATACTGCGTTTCGGCTTCTTTGGCATCGGGGTTTTCCACCGCCATTATGGCCAGCTTGGTGGAGATGCTGATGGCGTGTATGTCTTTTTGATCCGGCAGCTTCTTCTGAAGGGTCTCCACAAGGTAAGCCTCCTGCTTCTGCCTGTCTTCCGCCGACTTGGGGACGGGTCGGCGGAGGGGTTCGCCGTCTTTGTTGAACACGGTTTTTCCGTTTTCCTTGACCCGTTCGTTCCTGTCTGACTGGTTGATGAGGATGAGCGTGCGCCGCCCCTCTTTGAGAACATGGATGAGCTGGTCGGTGATATCCCTAAGTCCGGGATTGTCGGAATGATCCAGGTAGACGACAAGATCAGTCCGACTCACATATTTGCGGGCCAGTGCCCCCAGTTCGGCATCGTTCATGGATCCGAAGCCGGGCGTGTCCAGCCAGAGCAGACCGGGGAGTGTGGAAACTTGCGCCTCGCGCGTGGTTTCGGTGGAACCTTCCTTGAACCACATCTCTCCGCTGTTTATTTCTGAACCCGTGGCAGTTTCAACAATGTTAATAGGAGAAGGCGAGATGCGGCCATTCTTCCAGGCGTTGGGGAAGGCCGCCCCGGCGAGTTGCTTGCCGCGCAGGAAGTTGCCCAGAGTGCTTTTGCCGGCGTTTGTGCGCCCGAAGACCACCACAATAAGCCCGTCACCCAGATTTTCCAGCGCCTTGCGCACGCCCGAGCGACTTTCCATGTCTTGCTGAAGCTTCAGTATGCCTTTCTGGAAACTGTCGAAGGCATTGTAAAGACTTTGCTCCAGGTCGTTCCTTTGATTCCTGGAGAAATCAAAGGACGTTACGGCGGATTCGAGAATGGCAAAAACTTCCTTTTCCTTTTCGGTTAAATCTATTTTTTGTTGCTTGCGTTCATCCTGCATTTGCAAAAGCCTTTCGCTGAAGGCGTTCAGGGATTCCTGCATGGTGGGCATGGTTATGACTCCTTGGGCATGGATGTTTGCGGGGTTTGGCGTTGCCTTTCTTCTTCCCGGAGCATGAGCGTGTCTAAAAGAAACAGATCGCGCTGGAGTTTCCATTCTTCCTCGTCAAAAGCCTTGGCTGTGGCTTCCGTTATCAGTTCTTTCACCCTGGCGTTTATCTTCTGGTATTCGCCCTGAAAATCGCGGAAGAAAAAATCCTCCGCCGAAGGCTTCCAGTCGGTAAAGGGGGAGGATGCCTCCCCGCCGCAAAGGACATAACGGACGCGCGAGAGGGTATCGTTCATATTCTCTTTGGCGAGCTGGAGATTTTCGTGGCGTTGCCTATCGGCGTCTTCATCGTAGTCTCCTTTGAGGAGGATGATTATCAGGCGGGCAAAGAATGACAAATTGTAGCGGGCGCAGTTTTGCCACGCGCTTTCGATGGCGTCTTTATGCTCAGCCCAGAGGGAAGTCAGCGCGTCCGTATAGTCTTTTTTTCTCTTGCTTAAGTCGTCCTTCCGCGAGTTCAGGAGCGTCAAAACCTCGTCAAGGGCTTTCCTGTAGTCACGCCAGGCGGCGTTGTGAATTTCCGCGCAGAAGGGGGGCGTATTCCTGTTTTCCGCGATCCATTGCAAAAGGCTGTCCATACGGGAAGAGCGCTTGAGTTCCTCATCGCCCTCAATCATGGCCTCCAAGTACCAATTGCTGTCGATGACTTCAACGGGGACGGCGAGATTGACAAGACTGCGCACCTGCTTTTCCACGGCGCTTTTGATGGAATTCACGTCGTTCGGGGCGTCGCCAAGTTTGCTGCACGCCACAAAGAGCCGCTTTTTGAGATCGGGGATGAAGGCGGCAAGGCTTTTCAGGGTTTCTGTCTCATCGGCATCCATTTCGCCTTTGCGCGCGCTGTGGACAAAAACGAGAAGGCGCGCCCTCGCCCACACTTTCTTCGCCCTGGCCTTGTCTTCTTCGTAAAAACTGCCGAAGCCGGGCGTGTCCACATAGGTGATGCCGCTCTCGTCTTGATATTCCTGAATCTCTTCTGTGGTTCTGGTATCGCCAACGGGGAATGCCCGCTTGCTCCAATCCCGCACCAGGGCGTTGCACAGGGTACTCTTGCCACTGTTCTGCTGGCCGATGATGATTATGGAGAAGGTACTGTTCGCCTTTTCCGCTTGCGCAAGGGCGTCTTCCCAGCGTTCCCTGGCAGCTTTGAGCCTGGCGCGCTCTTCGTCGCCAAGAAGGCGGAGGCTCTCCTCGTTCAACGAAGAATTTATGACGCTATCGGGCAAGCGGTCATATTTATTATAGGGGATTTTATTATAGGGGAAGGAGAGGCTTCCCTCGTTCAACGGAGAATTTTTGTCTGTATCGGGCACGGGGACTCCTTGTATCTTGGGCAGGAAAGTTTCGACTGCGGTGGGTTCAGAGTATGCAAACGTGGGAGACCTTCCCGCAATCTTTGCAGACAACAAAGAATTGACCGCCAGGGAAAAATTCCTGGCGCCTCCTGAACAGAGACAGGAGTTTTTCCAGTTTGCTTTGCGCGCCGCGGCCTGGGTAGGTGGCGGAGAGTTCCGTATGCGTGGAACCGCAACGCGGGCAGGGCAGAGAAGGCCGTACAGGGCAAGAGGATTTTTGGTCGGGGAAGAAGGAATCAGGATTATTACTCATGGCGCATTCCTTTTTGGCGAAAAGAAAGTCGGTGCGTCTTTGCTTCCTTTTCAGGCCGCAAATGAGAGGTTGATTCGCCCCTCTGGCCTTCATGGCGTGAGAAGCGGCACAGTTTCTCCGCGAAGGCGGCGCCCTTTCCTGGGCGCCACCCCAATGAGTTTACTTGACGTGTTCCTTCGCGATGCGCTTTCCCGCGTCGTAGGCGGCCTTTCCCACTTTCATGATCTGCCTGAACGCAGCGGCGCCAAAACGCATGGCAAACGCGCAGGCTGTTCCAAGTGCCTTCAAAACTTTTTTTTTCTTTTCAAGGAAGTCTGGATCCTGGAAAATATTCATGGCTCTCTCCTTTACGCTTCAGCGCAGTTTTCCTCTTCGTTTTTTTCTTCCGCGGGGGCGGTGGTGTTTTCCGGTGCTTTTTCAAGCACTTCTTCCCACTTTTCCTCTATTCCCTGCTTGTAACCATAGGCAAAGGCCGCACCCATGGCGCCCAGCGCCAGACCCGTTCCAAAAATTGCGATCTTATCCCACATGGCGATCTCCTTTTGCGAGAGTCTTGATGAACGATACATAAGGCTTCTTTGCGGGCTGTACAGGGCGAATTTTCCCCCAGTCCATAACAGTGTGGACGGAAGGGCAAAAATATTTTCTTGTCACCCTGCTTGCCCTCTTTTGCCCCGTCCGTCTCCGCGAGCGGCGGGAAGAGGACAGGGCTAGGAAGGGCAAAAGAGCCTAGAGCATTCTAAGTTGAAAACTTGTAAAGTTTTTCAACATACGCGCTGGCGTTTCGCGGAAAAAAGTAAATTTTTCCGCTTCCTTTAGCGCGGGCAGTTTTCCAAATACTTTTTCAAACTGCTCTAGCGCCTGTTTTCAAGGGCTATGATCAGCTGGTGGAGCAGATCGGAAACGCGGGTATCGCATTCCACATGCTGCAGATGTTCGGGAAGAATTTCTTGAAGTTTGGGGTTATTGTAGTTGAATTCGTTGCGCAGTTTTGAACCAAAGATGCCTCCGCATTGGACAAACTTTTTGTGCAGTCGCTCAAATTCCTGGTCGGCATAATCGTAGATGCCGGAACATTCAAAAACGGCGTCCTCCAGGTAGGTTTGCAGGAGTTTGCGGTCTTGTTCCACTTCTGCGATAACGGCACTTAGAGGATCGGCGTGCTTCAGTGCAACGTCAGTGTCTATAACTTTTGCTGCGGCGTCTGCCACGGTTCCTGCCGCAGCGGCGCCCACCACGCTACCCACGGATCCTGCTACCATGCCGCCCGCAGCGGCGCCAATCCCCCTGGCGACTCTTCTGCGTACAGGCGCTTCCTCTCCGGACGCGGAAAGTCCGGTGCCCATTTCACCCGTTTTGATGTAGCGGAAGAGATCGGCAAAAGCGGAATCCTCTTCTGGGAAGGCGTCCATCAGAGTGCGGAAGGTTTTGCGGTTGTGATCGTTCTCGCACAGTTGTTTTCGTTCTGGGATACCATGGCGATATTTGATCAGACCTTGAACCAGGGGTCGGGCGTAACGCAGGAACAAGGCCCGTATGGCGCTGTTTATGCGATCCCGATAGTCGTTTTCATCTTCATTGCCCAGTTCTTTAAGCAGCGTTTCCTGAACGTCGATGCAGTTGTTGAACTTGTCTGAAAGCTTTTTCAAGTATTTTTTCAGTTAATCATGAAGAGTTGTGGAAAGATATTCGGAATTTTTTTGAACGGCATCCAGTACCGTATCGTAGAGAATTTCACTTCGCCAACTGGTATTCAGTGCGTGTTCATCATTGCCATATTTCGCCACGAGAGACTTGAGTTTTGTTTCGCGTTCCTGCTGTGAAAAGCAGGGCAGGTTTTCCAGAGTATTTTTAATATGTCCCTTATATTCTTTTGCAATAATCTCAATACTGGAATGAATATTTTGCGCTTCTTTGTCAGGGTCGGATATGCTCGCAAGAATCTCTTCCCATTTGGCCTCTATCCATTTGCCAAGTTCAACTTGGATATTATCGTCATGTTTGCGTTTTTGCTGAGTGGGGTCTTCAGGAACGTATTTAGATACGGTATCGCGGATTTCCAAGGCGATATGCTGCACATTGTTTATGAGTTTGTCGCAACTTTCCCTGAGTATGTCCACGCGATCCTTTTCCAGATAGCGTTCTATATATTCTTGGATGGTTTTTATACCAGCATGGTCAATGATGGTCTGGGTTTCCGAATCGGGGGGCAAATCTAAAAGCGCACATAAATGCGTTTTTAGCGTAGACTGGTCGTTAATATATCTTGTATCCTTCAAACGATCCTTGAGGAGCAGCACTGCAGCAGCGGCACCGAAGACGAGTTTCTCTTTGGCAATGCCAAGCTTGCCGCATTCCTGAAAGATGACTTCCTGGTTTTCGAGGAAACCCTCGCGGGTTTGAACTTCATCGAGTCTGGAAAGAAAGAGGAAGACCTTGTCCTTGATGGGTACGGTGCTGTCACCTTTTTCCGCATAGCGGAGAATTTCTTTCTCCGCGCTGTCAAAGGATGGCCTGCGTATATCTTTCACAATGATGACAGCATCGCTGTCTTCCAGCATATCCTGGGTTTCCTTGATGTGCTTGCTCAAGCCCGAATTGAGTCCGGGCACATCATAGAAGAGAATGTTATCCATACTGGCCAGTTGGGAGGTGTACAAATCCACCTGCCTGATGGCATGGGCATAGCAGGGGTCTGCCGCGTATTTATTCAGGTTATCGGAAATTTCATCCAGTTCGGTAAAGTTAAAACTCTTTTCTCCATCGGCAATGACGGCGTCCAGATTGGAGCGATGCTCCTTGATGAGCTTCAGATCTTCTTCGGCTTGGGCGGCGGCGTGCTTGTCTGGAGATTTTTTTTCTTCCCCCAGAATGTGGATAAGCTCTTCCATTTGCTCATGGGTTTTGGGAAAAACTTCCAAACGCTGCTCATCCTTTTTTGCCGAATGAAGGCGTGTGGTGGTAAAGGTGCAGCGCGCCTGTTTACTGGGGAGCAGGTCGCTTTCCAGCCAGGCATTGATAAAGGAAGATTTGCCGGCCTTTTCCGTACCCACTACGGCAATGTGGAATTCGCCCTTCTTCAGGCGAGTCAGCTTGTTTTCTATGTTTTTTTTCGTTTCGTTGAGGTTTTTGATATCTTCCGCTTTCAACCAGTTCCTTACGCTCCCGACAGCGCAGAGATCCAGAGCGCGGCGGCTCAGATTCAGGGTGTTTTCCAGGCGGGCTGCTTGCTGTGCGCAGATTTCCTTCCACTTTTCCATAAGATCCTCACTTGTTTTGTTGATGACACAGGGCAAAAGAGGGGCCAAGTTGCGGGTTGTTTTTGGGGCGCGGCATTGTCGACAAAAGTCTATGAACCTGCCGACTTTTTATCCATGATAGTATTTCATGATGGTAGGGATGCCGTTTGAAAGCGCTGCCGTTTTTTGCAAGAGAAGAGAGATTTCTTCTTTGCTGGCATTGATGGCGGAACACTTTTCCTTGAAACTTGCCTCAAGTTTTTGTTTATAAGAGTCACAAAGGTCTTTTTGATACGTGTCTATATGTTCTATGAAATCATTAATCCCATTTTGAATATACTCTGAAAAAATTTTGCCGATATTGTTTTTCTGTTCATCATAATATTTCTTTTTATAATCATATATAATTTCGCCTATTGAATACAGTCTTCCATTGGCTTGTTCTACTTGTACAGGGATTTTCTTGGTGTCAGTCTTTGTTATTATTCTCCATATGTCAATAATTGTATCCAATAAAACATTGCCTGTATCGCTTTTATTGTCTTCAGTTCTTGTTTCTGTTCTACGCGATATGATTATAGGACCCCCCTGCTTGTCGATTTTCATCAGGGGAATTTGCCCCATGGACGACTTTTTGAGGGAAAGCGGCGCCAGTTCACCAAGATACTCAGTCCCTTCGGGCAGCCCTTTGTACTGTTCCGCAAGGTAGCGCAGATAGGCGTCTTTGAGCGCGGTGAGGGCTTCGTGAATACGACTTCCCTCGGTCTCGAGGGTCTGGTTCATGTTGAGGTAGATACTCCGGGAGAGTTGATTCGCCAGTGTACATAAATTTTCCTTGATGGCTTTGTAAACTTTGATATTGCTTTTGTCGCTGTCTCCTATGATATACACGCCGTCACGTGCGTAACGCCCTCTGTAGTTAAGCCGTGCAAGCATATCACAGGTTTTGGACAGCGCAACGGATTCCGGAATGGCGCTGGAAATGCTTCTTCCTTCAAGAAGGCGATCCTTGACGGCATTCAGGGGGCTGTTGCAGGCGTTTTTAACGACATTTGCCCACGAGTCCCTGACTAGGGGACTCAGGGCTTTTTCCTGGAGTGTGGGGAGTTGCTGAACGAGCTGAGATATCGTTGCCGCGCTTTCTTTTTCGCTTTGCGATTTTTCAAGCGCGTTCAAAAAGTTTTGCAGTATGACCTTCCCGTACTCGTTGATTTTTTCGAGGCGGATTTTCAATTCATTCAGGCGATTTTCCTGCTCGTCCTCTTCGCCGTCAAGCAAGACGCGCTGCGCTTCGGCGTTCTGGCTCAACCATTGCCGGCAATCCTCGGCAACGTCGTAAAAAGCCATACAGCTTTTGGGAAGGACAAGCTCGGGGAGGTTGAGCCTGATGTGTTCGCCCAGCCTGTCTTCAAAGTCGAAGGCGCGGGTGGTATTCCCCAGTTGATCGTAAACAGCCTGCCAATGACGGGCTTCCCAGAGTTGAACTTTACCGAAGTCATCGGTATCAACGCCCTTATTGGGATCTTTGTCGCGTCCGCCCGCAACCAGTCCGTAAAAGCCCTTCCTTATTTTTTGCCACGCGTTTTTGCGAATGTCTGGATCTTCCTCCTCCAGGCGAACCATCTGCAAGGCCGGAAGGGGAGAGAGCCGCGCCATGTCCAGGGCTTTGATGGCGTCT
>CAZWBH010000001.1:96043-152028 GCA_964632155.1 uncultured Mailhella sp. | reverse complement strand
AACCTATGTGGGCGAACGCGACGGCCGCTGTTTTGTGGTCTTTGATGACAAGGCCATTGAGGTACTGGAAACGTATTACCAGACCGTGCAGGGCGGGATCGGTCAGGCTATTGTGGTGCGCGGGGATGAGCTGGGCGTGCCGGAAGGGGCACCGCTCAAAGATTTTATCAATGCCGCCAAAAAGTACCACGACCAGATCAAGTACGAAAGCGAACACGGCAAGCCGGTTGTGCAGTCTCAGCTGAACAAACCTGTACGGTTTTCAAATAAGGGTTGGAAGAAAAATGTTAATTCCGGTGCGGACAAGCGCAAATGGCAGTTGTTTCCACACCTGCGCGATATAATTGAAACATCAAGACTGATACGTTCGACAAAACCTCAAGGCAAACACGAAAAGATGGACTACGTCCACTGGCTTGAAAATGATATTATACTTGATGGCCACACTATGACAGTGGGGTTCACTTTGCTGGAAGATGAAAAAGGCAATCTTTTTTACAACATAGCAGCAGATATTTCTCAAGGAGCAAAAAAAAAGCCCCTTGGCGTTACCAAGCTCTCAAAGCCTGGACGACAAGGGACTTTTTCAGGCTGCTTTCGCATCCGTTGAAAACAATGTAGCCAACAATGCTGACGGTGTCAACCTATATTTGTTCTCCCGAGAAAAAAAATCTGCCTCTTTTGCCGCGGGGGGTATGCGGGAACTTGACGGTAGGTATGCCATACAGCTCTTCCGCGGGGCGAATCTTTCGACCATATCCCACGAAATCACCCATGCCGTGTACCTGGAGATGGAGCGCCTTGAGTTCGAGGGGCTGGCCACGCCGGATCTTCGGTTCGCAGTCTATCACAACACTGTTCAATTTGTGGGACGTGCTGGAAGGGAGCGAGGAGCTGCGGCTGAGCGACTTAGTGTTTGCGAGGAAGAGGTAGGGGAGGAAGAACTCGGTGAATTCCTGCGTCTTCCTTGTCAGCCGTTCACGGCCTGATCCTGGAAATTTGACAACAAAAAAGGCCGCCTCCCGAAGAAGTCCGGCCTAGGAAAAAGAAAGGCCCCGCGGTGGGGGCCTTGTGGTTGGTTAGTTTTGCTTGATGGGCTTGTTGTTATGCAAGGCAAGTACAACGCCGCACACAGTCAAGGCCAGTACAAAAATAATCGCCATAGTCATAACGCTCATGGTCAATCCTCTTGTTTAGAGCCGCAACAAGAAGCCCTCCCAGCAGACTGAGTCCACCAAAAATAAGGGTTTCTGTTCTCGGCTCGTAAATATTCAGCGTACCAAGGGCGGCAATGCCTACGCCTTGAAGAGAAAGCTGAATATAGTTCAAAATTCGTTTTATCATCTCCACTCCTCGCACCCCAAACATACGCATTGCCAAGCCGACTGGCAAGTTAAGTTGTCGAACTCGGTTGCAGTTTGTCACTCCGGGTTCTGGAGCAAGTTTCCAAAGGCTTTTGCAAAGCGATCCGGAAAAGTCCGGGTGAGAAGGATGCGGAGGATATCCGTTACACGGATCACAAGTTGCGCAAGACAAGAATGCCCGGCGAAAAGCAAAAAGCGCATACTCCTGGCGGGTTGAGCGGCAGAGAAAGAGCGTCGACAGAAGTTAACGGCAGGCCGAATCGCCCTTCCGCAAGCGCTCCTTCCTCCGCGTGTCCAGGCGTTCCGCGCGGTCATGTCAAGCCCTCGCGCATGGAAAAGGCGCCCGTTCACAAGCTTCCGAAAAGCGCAAAGAAGGCGCCCCGACGCAGAGTTCAGCTTCAGGCCTTGTCGAAAAAGCCGGAGATCCTGTCCACGGTTTCAACGGTCAGGGGCGGAAGTTCCGGCGCAGCCATGGCCGCGGCCAGGACGAGCTTTTGGCAAAATTCCGGAGAAAGGGCCTGTCTGTCCTGCTCGGTGAGGTGCAACACCGCGCGGCGTCCACCCAGAACACGAAGGCGGAAGTCGGGGCAGGGGATCCCCGCGTCGGCAAAGATTGCCCTGACGGCTTGTTCGCCCCTTCCCACCGCCTTCAGCAGATCGCCCTTCACGGGCATACCGTAGGGAAAGCGCGTGAGCAGGCAGGGGCTGGGCTTTTGAAAGGGGCGATCCAAGGCCGTACGCAGGGCAAGTTCGTGGATATTTGCCTTGTTCAGGCCAGCCTCGGCCAGAGGCGAAGCTATGCCAAGTTCGCCAAGAGCCTGCCGCCCCGGGCGGTAAACGGAAAGATCGGAAACGTTGGTTCCGTCGCAGACCGGAAGATCCGTCCTTTTCCTGAGTTCCTGGAAGAGCGCTCTTTTACAAAAATAACAGCGCCGTTCGTCTCCGGCGGCCACTTCAGGGATGTCGAGAGGGTTCAGATCCAGACGTTGAAATTCCAGTTCCCGCGCTCTGGCCCAAAGCTCCGCGTTTTGTGTTTCCTCCGCGGCGATATGTGGGCCGGAAATGTGCAGAAGGACGGGGGTATAGCCAAGCAGTCCCGCCGCATGGGCAAGAAAGCGGCTGTCCATGCCGCCGGAAAAGGCGAGGGCGAAGCGTCTTTCTTTGCCGATGCGCGCCAGGACTTCGTCAAGTCTGCGGAACGCCTCGTTGACGGGCGAGGGATCGAAGAACATGGGGTTCACAGGATCACACGGTGATGAGTTCATAGCTTGCACTGCCAAGACCGACGGACTCGGCGTGTTCGAGTTGACTGCGCCAGTTTGTGCTGGGATGGATACTGGTAAAGTGATCGCACTCTGAGCGATCGCACTGGCCGAGTATGCTGGAAGCGATGATGGGCGCGGCGTTCACGGCATCGATGCAGGCGTGATCCAGGGCCACGGGATCGAAGGAAGCGAACATGCCGAGGTCGGGCACCACGGGAGCGTCGTTCTCGCCGTGGCAGTCGCAGTTGGGCGAGACCTGATTGATAACGCTGATGTGGAAATGAGGGCGCCCGTCCACAACGGCCTTGGCGTATTCCACCATGCGGCGGTTGACGTCGTTGCTTTGCGCATCGATGTCACTGGCGATGGCGCTGAAATTGCACACACCGATGCAACGTCCGCAACCCACGCATTTTTCGTGATCGATGCGAGCCTTGCGATCCGTGACGGTGATGGCCGACTGGGCGCAATAGCGCGTGCAGGCGCGGCAAGCCCGGCATTTTTCCGGGTCAACAACGGGCTTGCCATTGCAGTGCATGGCCTTCTTTCCCGCGCGGCTCCCACAACCCATGCCAATATTTTTGATGGTGCCGCCGAAGCCCGTGATTTCGTGGCCTTTAAAATGGGTGAGGGAGATAAATACGTCCGCGTCCATGATGGCCCGGCCGATAAAGGCGCTCTTGAGTATTTTGCCGCCGCGCACGGGAACTTCCACATCGTCCGTGCCCTTGAGTCCGTCGCCAATGAGGATCTGACAGCCCGTGCTTATCGGGGAGAAGCCGTTTTCCTGGGCGGCGCTCAGGTGTTCCAGGGCGTTCTTGCGCCGCCCCACATACAGGGTGTTGCAGTCGGTGAGGAAGGGGATGCCGCCCAGGGCCTTCACCCTGTCGGCCACAAGCCTGGCAAAATTTGGGCGCAGGAAGGACAGGTTGCCCGGCTCACCAAAGTGCATCTTTATGGCCGTGAATTTGTGTTCAAAATCAATGGCGCCCATACCCGCGGCAAGGATGAGCCTGTCGAGCTTATCCAGCAGGCTTATCCCCACTTTGCAGCGCATATCGGTGAAGTAGACTTTTGAAGCGTTCATCGCAGAACTCCGTTTTGGACAAGAGGATTAAAAATTTGCCTTCCGCGTGCCGAAGGCAAAGGTCGCCCCGTTGGGAGCGTCTGGAAAGACTCGCGTTCCGTAGACGAGGGCGCGGCGGGTCACCGTCATGGAAGGCCAGGATCCGAATTCCGCACCCAGGCTCTTCAGAAGCGCCAGAGCCGTGGGCGTGACGGTCTCCCCGCTCCCGGAGAAGGGGCGCACGGGCACACCCTCCAGAAGCTCCAGAACCGCCGGGGCGGGCGCGGGCAGAACGCCGTGCGCGCAGGTCACGCTGCCGTCCGCAAGGGGCAGGGGGCTGACCACAAGGCGATCGGGCGCAAGGCGGGTGAAGAGTTCGCAGGTCAGGCAGACGTCAAGGATGCTGTCCAGCGCGCCCACTTCATGAAAATGTATGTCTTCCGGTCTTTTGCCGTGGACAGAGGCCTCGGCGCGGGCGAGAAGCGCGAAGGCGGCGCGGGAAAGACGTTTGGCCTCGTCTTTCATGGCGCTTTTTTCAATGAGGGCTTCGATGTCTCCCAAAGTCCTGTGTTCATGCTGCCGGGGCAGGGAAACAGCGGCGTGCCAGCCGCCGATGCCGTTTACCTCCTTGCGGATGAGGCGCACGCTACCGGAAAGTTCGGGCATGACGAGCGCCGGCAGATCCCCGACTTCTTCGCCCTCCGGAGTACACAGGCGGAGAAGTCCGGCAAGGAACATATCGCCGGAAAGTCCGGAATGGAGACGCAGAGTGAGCGTCGTTGAGCAATGGCGTGAATCGTTCATAAAAGATGTATTACCCTTGCGGCCGCGCAGGCCGCGCCATAACCGTTGTCGATATTCAGAATGCCAACTCCCGGCGCGCAACTCGCCAGCATGGCCGCAAGCGCCGTTTTTCCGCCTTCGGCAACGCCGTACCCCACAGAGGTGGGAACGGCGAAAAGCGGCCGCGGCGTAAGCCCCCCCAGTATGGTGGCAAGGGCGGCATCCATTCCGGCCACGACAATGACGACCTCGAAGGCATTGATTTCCTCCAGCCTTTGGCTGAGGCGCCACAGGCCGGCCGCGCCGCAGTCCTCGAAGACTTTGTGACGAATGCCCAGATATTCCAGAGTACGTGCGGCTTCCCAGGTCACTCGGCCATCGGAGGTGCCCGCGGACACCACTGCCACGCTTCCCCGTTCCACGGCTGGAAGGGTCTCTCCAAAGGCCGTGCGCGAAAGGGCGTGATAACTGTACCGCGCTTTCGTCTCTTCCGGAATGCGCGCGAAGACTTCCGGACTCAGGCGGGTGAACAGGATGGGACGCCCCGAACCCCTGCCGAAGCTCTCCAGAAGACCACGCACGGCGTCAAAACTTTTGCCTTCGCAAAAGACGGCTTCCGGCAAGCCGATGCGCTTTCTTCGCTCATGATCGAAAACAATGCCTGCAATCATGCTTTTCTCCGGTTACGCGGCATTTCAGGTTGCGGCTGGAACAAGTTTTCCAGCATGAAACAAGCGACGATTTCAAGAGCAAAAGGAGAAATCTTTACGCTTTTTGGAAAATCGACGTTTCAGCGCTTTACAGGCATCAAAGGCCCGGCGCCCCTCTGATCAGGAGGCAGGGAAGCCTACATCAATCCGTGAACGGAAAGCCTTATTTTTTGGGTTCGTCGCTCTTTGCCTCAGGCGCAGGTTCATCCTTCAGCGCGGGTTCATCCTTCAGCGCAGGTTCATCCTTCAGCGCTGGTTCATCCTTCAGCGCGGAATCGGCGGGCGTGGCGTTGGCCGGTTCCGGCAGAGGCGGCATCTCAAGAGAAGGCATATCCCCGAACTCGGGTTCCGTCTGATCCGCAATGGCCTGCACGGCGGCGGTAACGTCCGCCTCCGGGCTGACAGAGAGCAGAGTATCTGCGCTGAACACGCCAAGAAGCCCATGTTCCGCGCGGTACTTCTCGAAGGCCTTGTTGAATTCCGTCTGAAAGACGTTCATGACGTGTTCCTGATCCTGCTTAATGACGTTCTGCAGGAAGTAAATACGCGCCTGAAGCTCCTTTTCGATCTTCGCGGCTTCTTCCTCATTCTTGGCCTCGCGGGCTTTTTCCAGACTGGCCTGAAGATCCTTGAGCGTATCCATGGCCTTTTTCTGAAGCTCTTCCATACGGGCCGTCGCGGCCTTACCCAGCTTACTCTCCTGGTAAAGTTTGGAAGGCTGAACAATGCCAAACTGCGGGGCTGGTTTTTGAGGTTCCTGCTCCTTGCAACCAAAGAGCGCGGCAAACAGGAAAACAATGACCGCGGCGGAAGCCAGGTGTTTATTCATAAGAAACTCCGTGGAAGTAAAATACGCCTCGCCTTCGAACGCAAAGGGAACGGACGAGTTCCTTCTTTGCGTACCTTTTTTTTTCGCGGGGGGCAATGGAAAAAAGACGGATCCGGGGCATTAACGGCACCGCGGCTCAAAATTCGGCTTCCGGCGCGAATGAAAAGGGGGGAGGAAAGCCTTTTCCCGCGCGGTTGAAGAGGCGCCTCCCTTGTGGTATAAGGGAATTTCCGCGCGCCGCATCGCCCCTTGCAGCCTTCGGGCGCTTTTGTTCCGGGATTCGCGCGCCGGGAAGACACGGCCCTCCCATGACGGATACACATACAAAAATCATGGAGACAGCGCGCATCCCGCGCCTGCTCCTCTCCTATTCCATACCGGCTGTCATCGGTATGGTCATTGTCGCATTTAACCAAATTATTTCAAGTGTCTACATTGGTTATGGGGTGGGGCATCTGGGGCTGGCGGCCATGGCGGTCACGTTTCCGATCATCAATCTCATCATGGCCTTTTGCCAACTCGTGGCCGTGGGTTGCGCCGCTCTGTGTTCCATCGAACTTGGCCGCAAGGATTACGCGAAGGCCGCCAGTATGCTCGGGCATTCCGTGCTGCTGGAAACCCTGTTCGGCCTTGCCACCGGCTTTCTGTTCTGGCTTTTTCTCGACCCCATGCTTCTTTTTTTCGGATCCAGTCAGGCCACGCTGGCTCTGGCCCGCGACTTCATGCTGCCCCTGCTGATCTTCTCGCCGCTCTCCTTCCTCATGCTGGGCTTCAACTTCCTTGCCCGGGCCACGGGCTACCCCAAAACGGCCATGGCCACGGCCATCATTTCTTCTCTGGGCATCGTTGTTTTCACGCCCCTCTTCCTCTTCTGGCAGAAATGGGGCATGGCGGGCGCCGCTCTGGCCCAGGTTGTCGGGCAGGCCATGTCCGTTCTCTGGCTGGCGAGTCATTTCGCCCGCTCAAGCGCCGTCATCCATTTTCAGAAGAGCATCTGGAAACTCCGCGCGCGAAGCGTGCTGCGCATCATGGCCGTGGGCATGGCCCCCTTTCTCATCAATTTTTGCGCCTGCATCGTGGTTGTCATCATCAACCGTGAACTTCTCCTTTACGGCGGCGATATTTCCGTGGGCGCCTACGGCATTGTCAACCGTCTTGTCATGTTGTTCGCGCTGAGCGTCGTCGGCCTGGGGCAGGGCATGCAGCCCATCATTGGTTACAATTTTGGCGCGGATCGACCGGACAGGGTTCGCTTGACCCTTCGCTACGGACTTCTGGCCGGTACGACCGTCACGCTTCTGGGCATGCTGGGCGCCTTGCTTGCGCCGGAACTTTTCGTGCGCCTGTTCACCGACCACGCGCCTTTGATGGAAGCGTCGGAACACGCGCTTCGCCTGAGCGCCCTGCTCTTTGTCTTTGTGGGTCCGCAGATCATCATCGGCACTTATTTTCAGTCTGTGGGGCAGGCCAAAGTCGCCAGTCTCATTTCCCTGCTACGCCAGATGCTCTTCCTTGTGCCGGCGCTGCTTGTCTTCCCCCGTTTTTTGGGCCTGGACGGCGTGTGGCTGAGCCTCCCCTTCGCGGATCTCCTCGGCTTTCTGACGGCTTCGCTCATTCTTTTCCTTTCCCTGCGCGCCGAAGACAATCCCTGCGGCAGTGTCCGCTTTACCAGGACTCCTTCCCGATCAGACTTTAACGGCAAGCACCCCCGCGTCGATCAGACGCCGGATCGTTTTGTCCAGGGGTAAACCGACCACTGTGGTCCAGGAACCCCGTATCTCTGAGACAAGAAAGGCGCCAAAGCCCTGAATTCCGTAGGCTCCGGCCTTATCCAGCGCCTCGCCGCTCCGGGCGCAGGCCTCAAGCACGGGCAGAGGCCAGCGGGCAAAGGTGACTTCCGCCGCGTCCTGGAAGCTTTCCGTGCGTCCGTCCATGGTCAGACAGCACGCGGTGACCACCTGATGCGTTCTGCCAGAAAGCCGCGCGAGCATGGCCGTGGCTTCGGACTCATCCCGCGGTTTGCCAAGTATTTCCTCCCCTTCCGCCCCGCGCAGAATGACGACCGTATCCGCGGCGAGAACGGTCGGATGATCCCGCCTGTCGCCGAGGCTTTGGAACACGGCAAGAGCCTTGGCCTTTGCGGCGCGAACGGCATAGTCCGCGGGTTCTTCTCCGGGCAGGGGGCGTGGTTCGGCACAAGGCGCTGGAAGCGCGGTAAAGGGTATGCCCAGGTCTTCCAGAAAGGCGCTGCGGCGTGGAGAACGGGAAGCCAGGATAAGAGGGCGAAGCGCGAGAAAGGCGGATACGGGCATAAGGACTCGCGGTGCGGTACTGTAAAATCAGAAGCTGTAGCCTATGCCAATGCCAAAGTTGTGGGCATGGGGATGCGTTGTCTTGCCGGAGAGTACGCCTTTTGAGGGATCGCTGTTATGGGCGGCTGTGTAGTCGAGTACATGGTTGTGGATGTACATATAGGCGAGATCCACCGTCCAGTTGCCGTAGAAAAATCCTACGCCCGCGGTATAGTAGTTGCGCCCATTGGAAGGTACCATGTAGTCGGCAGTGCCCGAGTTCATGGGCGAGGTTTCGTACATGAAGCCCGCGCGCAGGGCCATCCATTCCACCGGTTTGTATTCGGCGGAGAGGCTGAAGGTCCAGGTGTTTTTCCAGTCCTTTTTGCTGTTGTTCCAGCCGTTGACGGGGTCTTTCATGTACATGTTGAAGTCGCTGAAGCGGCTCCACAGCGTATAGACGGCGTCGGCCTCAAAACTCAGGTTCTCCAGAGGCTTGTAACTCACGCCGGCCGCGATGGAGTCGGGCAGGTGCATGGTTCCGCGAAGTCTGGAGTTCTGGATGCTTTGCAGCTGGGGCAGAACCGACGCCATGGGGCTTTTACCGAGCTGGGAGTCATAACGGGTCTTGCCCTGAACTTTCAGGCTCATGGGCGTGCGGTAGAGCAGACCGAAGGACCACTGATCGTTGAGCTTGGCGTGCAGCGAGAGGTTGCCGCCAAAGGCCGCGCCGTGCCCGTTGATGTTCACGTCTCCCGGATCGAGAGCGGCCACGGGGCTGGAAGAAACACCGAGGTTGCGGCGCATTTGCATGGTGGCGCCCATGACTTCCACGCCCGCGGCCACGGAAAGGACGTCGTTGATCTTATAGGCCAGGGTGGGGGTGAACGAACTGGTGATGAGCTTCACGCTCTGCAAGCTGTAACCGCCGGGCCAGTCATGGGGATACTTCACGCCCAGGCCGAAGCGGGTGAACAGGCCCATGCCGAGCCAGACATTGTCGTTCAGCTGATGGGTGAGGTACATACTGGGTATGGGCCAGGTCTGGTGGGATGAGTGACTGTTTGTCTGGCCGTTCGCATCGCGGGTGTCCACGCCCCAGTAAAACTGCGAAACAGCCAGATTCGCCTGAAACTGCGTACCGGGGAGCAGAGTGATCCCCGCGGGGTTATACGCGATGGACGAAGGGTCGCCGCCGCGCGCCACAAGGCCGCCGCCCAGAGACATTCCGCGGGCGCTTGATTCCATAAGGGCGAAGCCTTCGGCGCGGGATTCCGCGGGGAGAGCCAAAGCGCAGAAGAGAGCCAGCATACAAAGGGCGCGAATGGCCCTGAGGGAAACGTTCATACATACTCCTTGAAGGAAACGGAACATACCCGGGGAGTATACGTTCCCAAAAGAAAAAAAATCAAGACGTGGGCTTATCCGTAAATAGCTTCACGCGTCGTCTCCCACTTCATCCCGCGTCTTCTTTTCGGATTCCCGGGATCGCCTGTGGATCACGGGTCGCCAGGTCAATGTGGATTCCCTGACTTCCCTGGAAAATTCGGAGGCCTTTTTGCTCAGTTTGTCGCTCATGGCCTTGCCCGCCCTGGCCGTATCCCTGGTCCATTCCCAGGCGATGCCCTTCATCTCTTCAAATTCCGCGAGACCCTTTTTCCAGAGTTCGCAGAAGAAGCCTTCGGATTCCCATTTCTTGAAGTAGGCGTGGATGGAACTGGGGCTTCCGTAAAAATCCTTGGGCAGGGATTTCCACTGAATACCCGTGCGCAGGACATAGAGTATGGCCGTAAAGACCTTCCGCGGATCCAGCGGCTTGCGCCCCCCGCCGGAGAGGCGTTTATAGCTGCGCGCGCTGTCGCGAACCTGCTTGGGGATGAGCGGCTTCACGGCCTCCCAAAAGGCGTCGGAAATTTCCCAGAATTTCATAGTGTGTCCATACCTGCCATATTCAAGGTAGCAGAAAAACGGGGAAAAGCAACGCCCGTTATTTGCGGATTAACCTTTTGAAAAAATTTTTGAAAATTTTTCCCGTTCTTTTTCTTGACAAGCCGGGAAGGCGTGTCTATAAACATCTGACACGACGCGGGGTGGAGCAGTATGGTAGCTCGTCGGGCTCATAACCCGAAGGTCATTGGTTCAAATCCTTTCCCCGCCACCAGAAATCGAGGCGTCTGCGCGATGAACGCGCAGGCGCTTTTTTCTTCCCCGTCCTGTTTCCATCCCCTATTCTCCGCCCGCGCCTTCCTTCAGTTTCTCGCGCACGTAGTTCACCATGCCGCCCTTGTCGATAAGCGTCCGCATCATGGGCGAGAGCGCGGGAACGCGAATCTCCGCCCCGTTGGCAAGGTTGCGGATGAACCCGGCTTCGGTGTCGATCTCAAGTTCATCGCCGTCGTGAATGCTGTTGATCCCGTCCCCCACTTCAAGGAGCAAAAGCCCCATGTTGAAGGCGTTGCGGTAGAAAATACGCGCAAAACTGTGGGCCACCACGGCCTTGATGCCCGCACCCAGCAAGGCGAGAGGCGCGTGTTCGCGGGAAGATCCACAGCCGAAGTTGCGATCCGCCACCAGGATGTCTCCAGGCTTCACGCGCTTCACCCAGCCGGGTTCCAGGCCTTCCATGCAGGCTTCTCCCAGTTTCTTCACATCCGTCGTCACAAGGAAACGGGCCGGGATGATGGCGTCCGTGTCAATATGCGCGCCGACCTTATGCACTTTTCCGGTGAAAGACATGATTCCTCCCGAAGTTTTCGCCCTACAGGGCGTCAGGGCCGGTGATACGACCAGTCACGGCGGAAGCTGCGGCCACGACCGGACTGGAAAGATAGACTTCCGAGGCAAGGCTGCCCATACGCCCGCGGAAATTGCGGTTCGACGTGGAGAGGCAGCGCTCCCCGTCGCCAAGAACGCCCATATGCCCGCCAAGGCATGGCCCGCAGGTGGGCGCGCTGATGACGCATCCGGCGTCGGAGAACACGGCAAAAAGCCCTTCATCCATGGCCTGCCGCCAAACAGTGGGCGTGGCCGGAATAATGATGCAGCGCACGCCCCTGGCCACTTTGCGTCCCTTGAGTACGGCGGCCGCGGCGCGCATATCGGAAATGCGACCGTTGGTGCAGGATCCGATGACTACCTGATCCACGGTAACATCCCCCAGTTCAGACACAGGGCGGGTATTCTCGGGCAGATGCGGGCAGGCCACAACAGGTTCCATGCCCGTGACGTCCATATTGACCACGCGTTCGTATTCAGCGCCTTCATCCGCGGCGATGGTCATGGCGTCCGGAGTGCCGTGCGCACGGCAATACGCGGCCGTCAGTTCATCCGCGGGGAAAAGCCCGCATTTGGCGCCGGACTCAATGGCCATGTTGGCCATGCAGAGCCGCCCTTCCATGTCCACGCTCTTCAGCGCGGAACCGCCAAATTCCAGCGCGCGGTACAGGGCGCCGTCCACCCCGATTTCACCGATGAGCCGCAGGATGAGATCCTTGCCGCAGATCCAGCGGGGCAGGACGCCTTCAATGTTCACGCGGATGCTTGCGGGAACCTTGAACCACAGCGTGCCCAGGGCCATGCCGCAGGCAATGTCCGTGGATCCAAGCCCTGTGGAAAAGGCGCCGAGGCCTCCGCAGGTGCAGGTATGACTGTCCGCGCCGATGAGCAGGTCTCCGGGTTTGACCAGTCCCTGTTCAGGAAGCAGCGCGTGTTCCACGCCCGCGCCCGCGCCTTCATAATAATGGGTAATGCCCATCTCTCTGGCGAAGGCGCGCGAGATCATCACCTGATTGGCCGAGGCGATGTCCTTCTGCGGCGTATAGTGATCCATGACCAGGAAGATTCTGTCTTTGTCGAAGACCTTTTTCGCCCCCATGGCGCGGAAGGACTTGATGGCCAGCGGGCCTGTGATGTCGTTGGCCAGAACGCCGGAAAGCGCGCACTCGACAATCTGGCCCGGCTCGCGGACTTCCTCTTCCGTGTGCATCTGCAAGAGCTTCTGGGCAAGAGTCATTGCCATGAATGATTCCTCCGTTGGGAAAGAAAAGCGTGAAAAGGCGGCTTGCTGAGGAGGGATCCTGAACCGGATAAAGAACGCCGGTTCTTCCGGAAAAACGCTTCCTGCCGCAGGGTATGCCTGAAAAACGTCGCTTTCAGGGCATCCCCTGCGACCGAAAAAGCTGTCAGTCCGTAGGATTCGTCTTGTAGCTGATGACGTCTTTTTCCTTGTGTTCCAGGCGGTTCAGGGCGTCGATATAGGCCTTGGCACTGGCCACGATGATGTCGAGGTCGGATCCGCGGCCCACGGCGGTGTAGCGCCCGTCGCGCAGATGCACGGTAACTTCGCCCTGGGCGTCCGTGCCGCCGGTGATGGCGTTGATGGAAAATTTTTCAAGCTCGGCTTTGGTGCCGCAGATCTGGGAAATGACGTTGAAAGTCGCGTCTATGGGTCCGGCGCCAAAACCGGCAAGGCGCACTTCCTTTCCTTTGTCCTGAAGCACCACGGCGGCCGTGGCGGGCATGGTCGAACCCATGGATGTCTGCACCGCAACGTTGCTCAAATGGAAACGATCCGGAATGCGCATGCGATAGACTTCGGAGAAAACCAGGGCTTCCAGATCCTCATCGTGGATATGCGCCTTCTTGTCGGCCAGAGCCTTCATGGCATGGAACACGGCGTCCACCTGGGCGTCGTTCAGGGAATACCCCAGTTCTTCCAGGCGGGTGCGCACGGCGTTGCGACCGGAATGCTTGCCGATGACTATGTCCGTAGATTTGCGGCCCACGGCCTGAGGCGTCATGATCTCGTAGGTTCCGCGATGCTTGAGCATGCCGTCCTGATGGATGCCGGATTCGTGGGCGAAGGCGTTGCTGCCAATGACGGCCTTATTCGCCGGAATGGGGCGGCCGATGATGAGCGAGAGCAGATGGCATGAGGGGTAGAGCTGTTCGTTATTAATGGCGCATTCCACGCCGTAGTATTCGGGCCGAAGCTTCAGCGCCATGACGAACTCTTCCAGAGAGGCGTTGCCCGCGCGTTCGCCGATGCCGCTCAGGCAAAGTTCAACCTGGCGCGCCCCGCTCTTCACGGCGGAAAGGCTGTTGGCCACGGCAAGGCCAAGATCGTCGTGGCAGTGTACGCTGAAGACGGCCTTTGCAGCATTTGGCGTGTGCTCAACGACGTATTTGATGAGTTCGCCGTATTCATCGGGCTGGGCAAAACCCACGGTATCCGGCAGGTTGATGGTTGTGGCGCCGGCATCGATGGCGGCGGTCGCCACGCGCGCCAGATAATCCCAGTCGGAACGGGAGGCGTCCTCGCAGGAAAATTCCACGTTGTCCGTATAGGAAGCGGCGCGCTTCACGGCGGCCACGGCCATATCCAGCACTTCATCCGGCGTCTTGCGCAGCTTGAACTCCATGTGTATGGGCGACGTGGCGATAAAGGTGTGAATACGCGGATGCTTCGCCAGTTTCACGGCCTCCCAAGCGCGATCCACGTCTTTGAGGTTGGCGCGGGCCAGACCCGCCACCTGCACGTTCTCCACGCTCTGAGCTATGGCCTTTACGGCCTCGAAGTCGCCCTCACTGGCCGCGGGGAAGCCCGCCTCTATGACATCCACGCCCAGCTTTTCCAGCTGACGGGCGATGCGAAGCTTTTCTGGCAGATCCATGGTCGCTCCGGGCGACTGCTCGCCGTCGCGGAGCGTGGTATCGAAAATAATGACGCGGTCGGACATATTCTCTCCTTGCGTTTGAAGGCCGCGGGGCCTGCTTTCCCCGTTCCCCCCCGGCGGGGGATCGCCGGTATAAAAAAAGCTGCCCCGACTTCCGACGGAACAGCCTTGCTTCAGTTATTCATCGGAAATCACGACGGATCCGGGCAGGGAAGTAGACCGGACAGATCTTCGCGCAAAAGCACAGGGCGCGGAAAAGAAGCGCTTTCGTTCCTGAAGCTGGCGGCCATGGTTGCGTTCATCGTTATTTCCTCTGCCCGCAGGCATATGACGCCCAAAAGAGGCGTGTCGCCATACTACGAAAAAGCCGCGGCCTTATCAAGTCTTTTCTTTCTCCGGACGAACAAAGCGGACAAATTTTATGATCTTTGCAGGGAGAGAGGAAGCGCGCGGGGAAAAACGGATTCATGGGCTTCGGATCTATGCCGGAGACTTGCGCTTTGCCCGATCCGTCCGCTTTGTCGGCAGAGAGTTCTCCGCCAGTTCCTTGGCCGCGCGGTAGTCAAATTTGCCGGATCCGAGAATCGGCGCCTGCTTGACGCGGACAATGCGCTTCGGCGTCCACAGGGGGGAGATGCCGCGGGTGGCGAAATGCGCGGCGATTCGGCTTGTGGTCGCATCCTCCTCGGCAATGACCAGGGCAAGCTGTTCGCCCTTCTTCTCGTCGGGCACGGAGACCACGCCCAGCATGGATTCCGGCCACAACTCCTTGATTGCCTCCTCCACGGCGGCCAGGGAGACCATCTCGCCGCCAATCTTGGCAAAGCGCTTGGCCCGACCGCGGATAAAGACAAAACCGTCTTCATCAAGGTGTACGATGTCGCCCGTGTCGTACCATCCGGCGCCGTCGTCCACGATCTTCCCCTCCGCATCCCTCACGACAAAGTCCGCACAGGAAGGCGGTTCCAGCCGCCCCATCCCGCCCGGGCGGACATAGCCCATCATGATATTGTCTCCGCGCACCCACAGAACGCCGGTATTCTCTTCCGTAATGCCGGGCAGACTTTGGATGCGATGCTCCACGCCCGGCACAAGCCTGCCCACGCTGCCTTCCCGCCGGTTGGCCGGAGTGTTCACGGAAAGAAGCGGGGAAGCCTCCGTGGCGCCGTAACCCTCATAGAGTTCCAGACCGTATTTTTCCCTCCAGGTCGTGCGCGTGCTTTCACGCATCTTTTCGGCGCCCACGATGACCAACCTCGCATGGCAGAAATCATAAGGCCTGCCGTAGCGGGAATAGCCGGCGCAAAAGGTGTCTGTGCCGCAAAGAATGGTGGACTGACTCTCGTAGAAAAGCCTTGGAACCATGCGGTAGTGAAGCGGCGAAGGGTAGAGAAAAACGCGCACGCCCACAAGCACGGGCAGAAGCGTGCATACGCCCAGACCAAAGGCGTGAAACATGGGCAGGCAGTTGAAGAGCTTGTCTCCCGGGCCTATGGTGAGAAGGCTGAGCGCCTGCCTCGCGTTGGCGTTGATGTTGCGATGGCTCAGGAAAACGGCCTTGGGCAAACCCTCCGTGCCGGAGGTGAACATGACGGCTGCCGCGTCTGCGCCTGACCCTGAAGGGGCAAGCCGCAACAGCGACGTCAGGGCGCCGGCGACCTTGTCGAGAAGAGAAATTTCGCGCGCCACGTCTTCAAGGCAGACAAGACGCAGGCCCGCGTCCTTGAGTGCCTGTTCCAGCTGGTCAAGTTCGGCCAGTTTCAGGAACTTCCTGGACGTCAAAACCGAAGAAAGTCCCACCGTGCGGCAACAAGAAAGCACGGAAGCCACGCCGGAAGTAAAATTCAGCATGGCCGGAACAAAGCCGCCCGCCTGAAGCGCAAAAAAGGATACCAGTCCCGGCAGGGATGTGGGCAGGAGAAAACCCACGCGCTCCTCCCCGCGGAAACGGCGGCGAAGGGCGCGACCAAGCACGCAGGCGCCCGTAAGGAGCTTGCCGTAGGAAAGCGCCTTGCGATCCTGATCCTCGGCAATGGGAAAGCCGCGGCCGGACTGGGCCACGCGATCCATAAGCTGGCGCAGAAGCGTGCCCTGCGGAGCGGAACTCCGGTATTCCAGTTCCGTCATGATGTCGTATATGCCAAGGCTCATCCGCCGCCTTCTCTCCCTGGAACGCAGTCTTTCCGGCAGGGAAAGACGCTGCGGCGGAAGCAACGTCACCGTGACCTTCGGAAACCAGCGCCGACGGGTACGATGCCTTGCATAGGAAAAGACGGAGGCTTCGGCGCCGTCCACACGCACCGGAAGGATGACGGCACCGGCCCTGGCGGCGATGAAGCCAGCGGCTTCAAGAGAGCGGCGGAAGCGCGCATCGTTGTTCACCTGGCCGCTGTGGAAGAGCATGCACCGTCCTTCCCTTTCCAGGGTTTTCACCATGGCAAAGGTGGCCGCAGGGCTTGAAAAATCAATAAAGGCAATGCGCAGGAGGGCGCGCACGGGCCGCATCCACCACTTGTGGACAAAGGCGCGATCCGCGATAAGCGTCACGCGGCCTGGCAACTGGCCGTCGATGAGCAGAGTATCGATGAGCGAAACTGGATTATAGAGAATAAAGGCGCGTTCCTCCGGCGCCGGGGAGTGTTCGCGGCCCAGAAGTTCCACGCGATAGATGATTTTGAGGAAAAAACGGACAATGGCGCCCAGCATGAGGCAATCGCTCCTTCAAGGCCCTGGCGGGAAATTTTTGCCATCATGCCCCATTCCCGCCCGCTTGTCGAGAGAAGCGCGCGGGGGAAAGACGCGCTCCCCGTGCCTGAAGGGAAAACGCCGGTCAAGCGCGGTCTGGATCAGTTCGCGGGAACGCGGCGGCCCTTTTCTAAATTTTCCTGCGCACAGATTCAAGACGTGTAGTTTTCCATTGCATCCGGCGCTTTTCAATATTATGAAAGAAACGGACATCACCCGTGCCGGCGCGGCAAAAACACCGGACATTCCGGAGAATCCATGGACTACAGCATTATTTCCGTCTTTCTTCACGCAAGCCTGATAGCTCAGGTCATCATGATCATACTCGTGCTTCTCTCTGTCCTGAGCTGGACTGTCATCATCAGCAAGTTCGTCATCCTGCGCTCGGCCGAACACAAGGCCGCCGCGGGGCTTACCCGCTTTGTGGAAGCACAGAACCTCCGGCAGGCCGTACAGAGCCTGGGCGGAGATACCTCTTCCCCTCTCTATGCCGTGGCCCAGCATGGCGTTCGCGAATTCAACAGCGGCAAGGAGGCCGGCGCCAACGGAGATATCGTGGTCGAAACCGTGCGCCGCGCGCTGAACCAGGGCGTCAGCATGGAACTGGATCGCCTGCACAAATCCCTTTCCCTACTCGCCACCACGGCCAACACCGCGCCCTTCATCGGTCTTTTCGGCACGGTCTGGGGCATCATGACATCGTTCCACGCCATCGGTCAGATGAAGTCCGCCTCCCTGGCCACAGTGGCCCCGGGCATCTCCGAGGCCCTCATCGCCACCGCCATCGGCCTGGCCGTGGCCATCCCGGCCACCATCGCCTACAATATGTTCCTCGGCAAGCTGGACAGCATAGAAACACGGCTCATCCATTTTGCCGGCGTCTTCCTCAACCGCGTCCAGCGCGAGACGAACACACGCCGCTCCGGCGAGAATCGGTAGGTCTGCCCCATGCCCAGAAGAAAAGGCTTTGTCTCGGAAATCAACGTGACGCCCTTTGTGGACGTCATGATGGTTCTGCTCATCATCTTCATGGTTACGGCGCCCATGATGGATTCGGGCTTAGACGTGGATCTTCCCCAGGCCCGCCATGTGGACAATCTGCCCACGGACAGCGAACATCTTGTACTCACCGTCCGCAACGACGGATCCATGTATCTCGATACCTATCAGGTTCAGATCGATGAACTGGAAGAACGTCTCGCCGCGCTGGTCAGGGATCAGAACCGCACGCTCTTTCTCCAGGCGGACAAGAACGTGCCCTACGGACTTGTCGTGGACGTCATGGGCCGCGTCAAGGCCGCCGGCATTGAAAAGCTGGGCGTTGTGGCCATGCCCGCCGCGGAAGGCGCCCCATCCGGGCGCGACAAGACAAGGCCCGGGCGCAAGTAGCCATGCGAATCAGCAGCCTTCTCCTTTCCATCCTGCTTCACCTGGCCCTGCTGGCCTTTGTCCTCTACGCGCCCCTGCGCCCGCCTCTGGACATCAACAGGCCCGTCTATCAGGTAAGCCTTGTCACGGGCGCCCCGGGAGGCGAGAATCTGCCCTCGCCCGTACTGGGTTCGCGCCCTCCGATCCCGGACAAACAGGCGAATCCCGCGGAACCGGCGCCCCTCCCCAAGCCTGAAGACACCCCCGCACCCAAAGTCGAAGTTCCTCAGCCGGAAAAGCCCAGGGCGCCGGAACCCGTGAAAATCCCCGACCCCGTAAATATCCCACAAAAACCCGAACCTAAACCGGAACCTAAACCCGAACCAAAGCCGGAACCCAAACCCGAACCTAAGCCCGAACCTAAACCCGAGCCAAAGCCGGAACCAAAGCCCGAACCAAAGCCGGAACCTAAACCGGAGCCAAAAAAGGAAGAAAAACCTGCCAGGCCCAAACAGCCTGATCCCTTGGCGGCCGCTCTGGCCGATGCCCGCAAGCAGGCGCGCTCCGAATCCGGAAAGAGCGGGAGCGGATCTTCCATCTCCCGCGCCCTGGCGGAGTTGGAAAAACAGACGGGGCAAAACGGCGTTGGCGGCGGTGGCGGAGAAGGCGACGGGCCGGGCGGCGGCGGTATTTACGATGTCTACGCCGCGCAGGTCATACTCGCCGTGCGGCCCAACTGGAGCATGCCCACCTATTCCCGCGTCAACATGGTCGTGCGGGTGCGCATCCAGCTCGACAGGCAGGGCAAGGTTCTCAGCTGCAACATAGAAAACTCCTCGGGCCGCCCGGAATTCGACGCTTCCGCGGTGAACGCGGTCATACGCACAGGCACGCTCCCTCCCCCGCCCACAGCCGAGCAGCGGGATCTTGTCATCAGCTTCAATTCCCTCGAAATGGCGGGGCGCTGATTTTGCCCCTCGAACAGCAAAACGACCGTACGCTTCTCACTCCCGCTTCCCGCAAACGCGAAGCCCGAACTTTCGGCGTGCCCGCCGACCAGCCACGGAGAAATGCCATGCGCCCCCTTTATCGTATTCCCGCTCTCTTTCTGGCAGCCTTTCTTGCCGCTGCCGCCCTCCCCGCCGCGCATGCGACCGTATCCCTGGCAACAGAAACGCCCGGCACTCTGGAAAGCGGGGCGGAAGAAAGTGGGCTGAGCGCCACCGAAAAAGCGAAAAAAGAAGTGGAACAGCGCGTCGCGGAAGACGCCAAGGTTCTCCAGAGTGCCTGGGAGAATCTGCTCTCCATGCACAACGCCCAGCTTGAGTCCATACTCCGGCACGTCAAAAAACTCAACGACGGCCTGCCTGAACTTTCCGCGGACGTTCAGCAGAGTCTCACGCTCCTTGAGGGCGAATACCAAAAGCTCAACGCGCTCTCCCAGGTCAACGGCATGCCTTCCGACCTTACGGTCATTGTGGAACGCTTCAAGCGCATACAGGAGCGCATCGGCACGCTGACGGAGCCGCTCACGCGCACGCGGGAAGAATTGAGCAAGGAAAGGAAAACCCTTACCCTGCTTCAAAATTCCCTTTCCTCGCAAGACAACGGCGTCAGTCCAAAAATCGCCGCCCGCCTGAAGGACGCCATAAATTCCATCAAAAATCTCGAGGCACGCTATGAGAGCATCTCCGCTCCCGCGCTCAGTCTCGTCAAAGACGTTCAGGAGCGCATGGAAAGCATTACCAGCGCCATGCCCGCGCTCTGGAACAGCTACTATATTCAGCCCTCCGGCCAGTCCTACGATTTCGCGGCATGGGCGCGGGACATCAAAAATCTTGGCGCCATCAGAGAACTCTTTTCCCTGCGTCTCTCCACCGAAATCCCCGGCGCCTTCTCATCTTTCATGTCTGTGCTTTTGCGGCTGACCGTGGTCATGGTTCTGCTCTTTTTCCTCACGCAGGCTCTGCGGCGCCTTGCCCGCAAAAAGCTCTCCGAACGCTTTCAGGGCGGCGTGGATCGCATTCTGCGTAACAGCTTTCTGTGGATAAGCCTGGGGATATCCCTGCAGTTCGCCTCCTGGGACAACGGCAAACTCTACCCTATCATCGCCACCCTCGGGATCATGTGTCTGTGCTGGGGGCAAATGCTTCTGGCATGGGATCTCTATGAACTCGACAAGCCGGAACGTCCCAGGCTCTCTCCCCTGTGGCCCATGTTCCCTCCCCTGCTCATCGGTATGGTGCTGCTGAATTTTGACCCCTTCCCCCTGTTTACCAGCGTGGCCTGGCTCATCGTCCAGAGTCTGGATCTCTGGAAGGCGCGCCGCCGACCCTTTACGGATCGATCCCTGGCCAGCGTTTTCATGCGCCTCTATGTGCTACAGCTGTGGATCACGCTTTTGGTGACGCTCCTCGGTTTCGCCCGCCTGTCCATACTCATCAGCATGTGCTACACCTCTCTCGCCGTGACGACCATGCTCTGCGTGGCCATAGTGCGCATGGAAAACCTCATGGACGAACAACTGCCCACGGAAGGCGGATCCGCCGTCCTCGCCAAACTCGGCATCGCCCTTGTCGTTCCCATACTTCTGCTTACCGCCGTCACGGCGTCCATGCTCTGGATAGTGGCCTATCCCGGTGGCTACTTCCTCATCCAGCACGTGGCAAACATGGGCTTCAGCATAGGTAGCGTCTCCCTGAACGCCATACAGATACTCAGCATTGTCATCGCCTTTTACCTCAGCCGGGCATTGTTCACCGTGGGCAATACCTTTCTGAGCAGCATACAGGGGCAGATCTCGCGCATCTCGGTCTCTCTGCTCGCGCCCATTCAAACCGTCTACAAATGCCTGATCTGGGCCTGCTTTGGCTTGTACGCGCTGAAGGCGCTGGGCTTCAACCTCTCCAGCCTGACCATGATCGCCGGCGGCCTCTCCGTGGGCATTGGTATCGGACTCCAGAACATGGTGCAGAACTTTACCTCCGGACTCTCCGTCATCTTCGGGCAGACCATTCGAGAAGGCGACGTTGTGGAAGTGGGCGGCGTCACCGGAGTGGTCAAACGCATCAATATCCGCTCCACCATGCTCGAAACCTTTGACAACGCCGTCATCTTCATCCCCAACGGGAGCTTCCTGAACGCATCCTTTACAAACTGGACGCACAACAACCGCCGTGTGAGGAAGGAAATCGCCGTGGGCGTGGCCTATGGCTCAGACGTGGAACACTGCCTCTCCCTCCTGCTGAACATCGCCAAAGGGCACGCGCAGGTCATGCGCTATCCGGAACCCGCCGCCTACTTCATGGGCTTTGGCGCCAGTTCTCTGGATCTCGTTCTGCGCTTCTGGGTGCGCGAATACAACGACGCTCTGCGCGTCGCCTCCGAAATTTGCCTGTCCATCAACCGCACCTTTGCGGAAAACGGCATAGAAATCTCCTTCCCGCAGCTCGACGTACACCTTCATGAAGCGGACGGCGCCGCCCCGCCAGAACCCGAAGCGCGGAACGAAGAACAGGAACAGGACGGCGGAAAAGCAGAACGCGCTCAGAAGCGCCAGGCTCTTCCCAGGACGATCTGAAATTCCGCTCTACGGCTTCAGTCCTTCCGCATAGGAAAGGATGCCGTTGCTCACGCCCTGTGCCAAAAGCTGGCGGTATTTGGCGCTGTTGAGGTTTTCCGCTTCCTTTTTGTTGGTGCAATACCCCACTTCCACAAGCACGCTGGGCATGGACGCGCCCACAAGGACAAAGAAGGGCGCGCCTTTCACGCCGCCGCTGTAAAGGCTGAAGCCGTTGTTCTTCATGTGACGCACGGAATGCTTCTGGATTTCCTGGCCGAGTTCCAGAGATTCGTTGACGCGCGCCCGCATGACCATGCTCTTTACGGTCTTGTCAAGATCCCTGAGACGCCCGCTCCCGGCGTTTTCCACCATGGCCAGGCGGCTCACCGAAGACGTGCGGGCAAAATCCAGAACATAGGTTTCCATGCCGCTTATGGCGGGGTTGCCGCAGGCGTTCACATGGATGGACACAAAGAGATCGCCCTTGTACTTGCGGCCCAGTATCACGCGTTCCGAAAGGGTGAGCGTGCGGTTTCCCTCCCGTGTGAGGCGCACGCGAAATCCCGCCTTTTCGAGAATGGGTTTCATGCGGCGCGCGATATCCAGCGTAACATCGCGCTCCACAACCTTGTTGTTCATGGATCCGGGATCCTTGCCGCCATGTCCGGCATCAATGACCACGGTCTGTACGGAAAGGCCAAGCTGCGCCGCCAGGGTCATGCCCGTCTTTGCCGAAGTTTTGGCTTTTGGCCCGCTTCCGCCTTTCTTGAGAGATTTTTTGTATTCCGCGGCGGCCTTGGCATGATCGGATGTCTTATATTCCTTCAGGATGCGGTCAAGCAAGTCCTCGGCCCTGGCAGAATCCTTCAGCTTCTCGTTATGGATCACGGCCGCGCGGAAAAGCGCGTCGTCGGCCAGAGCCTGATTCGGATACTTGCGGGCAAGTTCCTCATACACGGAAGCGGCGCTTTTCGCATCGGCCGCGGACTTTGTCACCCCGGCCCGGCCCTCCAGCGCAACGCCGCAACGGTAAAGGGCCGCCGTTCTCAGCCGCCAGTTCGGGTTGGCCTGATAGCTGTTGCGGAAGGCGTTCGCGCAGTTCTGCCACGCCCGGGCGTCGCCTCCGGACTTTTCCAGGCGCTCAAGCTGCTCCTTGGCTCTTTCGTAAGACGCGGGATAGGCGGCCAGCACGGGAGACGCGCCCTGCGCAACGACGAAAAGCAAAAAGAAAAAAAGGAGGAAACGGGCCGAAGGCATACGATCCTGACTGTCCTTCCTGGTGGAGATCACAAAGACATGACGCGGCGCCTGATGAAAAGACGGAGTTTCGCCCCTCGAAGCCCGGCATCCCTTGCGTTTATTTTTCCGCAGGCTTCCCTTCCTGTCAACGGGAAAGAGGCGCCTGCCCTTCGCAACAGAACTCGCTCAGGAGGCGCTGAAACTCTCTTCGGGAAATTTCCCGCGCGCCAAGGCGAAGCATATGATCGGAAGCCTGCTGGCAGTCAATGATTTCCACGCCGCGCCCCTGCAACCATTGCACAAGGAAAACCACGGCGGCCTTGGAGGCGTCGGATCTAAAGTGAAACATGGATTCCCCGGAAAAGGCCCTTCCGTACTGTACGCCGTAAAGCCCGCCCACAAGAACGCCGTCCTCCCAGACTTCCACGGAATGGGCAAAGCCCAGTTCGTAAAGCCGGATATAGGCCTCTTCCATCTCAGGCACTATCCATGTACCCTGCGCACCGTGCCGCGGGACGGAAGCGCAGGCATGGATGACCCGGCGAAAGGCGCTGTCCACGGTGAAGGAAAAGCGACGTCGGCGCAGAGAACGCGCCAGCCGCGAGGGAATGCGCAATTCCCCTGGAAAGAGTACGCAACGCGGATCCGGCGCCCACCAGAGTATGGACGAATCCTCTTCATACCACGGAAAAATCCCATGAGTATACGCGAAGATCAGCCTTTCCGGAGAAAGGTCGCCGCCCGCCATGAGCAAACCCTCCGCCGAGGCCTCCTCCACAGGGGGGAACCAGTGCGGGCCGCCTTTCGGCATCCATAAGAGCGAGCGGATCATGAGCCTTTTTTGTCCACGGAAAATTCAAGGCGTTTGCCATCGGCGGAAGGGGCGGCCTTCACACGTCCGCCCTTTTCAAGTTCGCCAAAGAGCAGAAGGGACGCAAGCGGATCTTCCAGTTCTCTGCGTATCACCCGCTGAAGCGGGCGCGCCCCCATGCGGGGGTCAAAGCCGCGATCCGCAAGCCAAGATCTGGCAGGCGCCGTAAGTTCCAGCGAAACGCCGCGCTCGGAAAGCCCCGGTCGCAGGGCGTCCACGGCCTTGTCCACAATGCGATCCATAAGTTCCCGGGTCAGTGCGCGAAAGGGAACCATGGCGTCAAGGCGGTTGCGGAATTCGGGGCTGAAGGTCTGTTCCACGGCGTCGGCACTACGGCTGAAGGGGGCGCTGTCCGCGCAGAATCCCACGGGCGGCTGCGCCATTTCCCGCGCCCCAGCGTTGGTGGTCATAATGACAATGACGTTGCGAAAGTCCGCCCTGCGCCCGGTATTGTCAGTGAGCGTGGCGTAATCCATAACTTGGAGCAGAACGTTGTAAATATCGGGATGCGCCTTTTCCACCTCGTCCAGCAGCAGGACGGCGTGAGGCGTTTTGCGTATGGCTTCGGTGAGAAGCCCGCCCTGCTCAAAACCCACGTAGCCGGGCGGAGAACCAATGAGCCGCGCCACGGCGTGCTTTTCCATGTATTCGCTCATGTCAAAGCGCACAAAGGTCACGTCCAGAAGTTCGGCCAGGACTTTGGCGAGTTCCGTCTTGCCCACGCCGGTTGGCCCGTGAAAGAGAAAGGAGGCCACGGGGCGGCTTTCGCGGCTCAGTCCCGCGCGGGATCGCAAAATGGCGCGGACAACAGCGTCCACAGCTTCATCCTGCCCAAAAACGCGGGAACGCAAGTCTTCCCCCAGAAGCCTCAGCCTGTCCTTTTCGCCGCGGTTCACCTTGCGCGCCGGAATATTGGCCATGCGCGCCACAACATTTTCTATATCCTCCACGGAAACGACCTTTCCCCTGCGAAAGGAAGGGCGGAGTGTGGCCTGCGCCCCGGCCTCGTCGATGACATCAATGGCCTTGTCCGGCAGAAGTTTGTCCTGAAGGTATCTGGCGGAAAGATCCACCGCGGACTCCAGCGCCCCCTGTGCGTAGCGCACGTGGTGAAACTTTTCGTAGCGCGACTGAAGCCCCCGCAAAATGTCAACGCATTCCTCCCGGGAAGGCTCGCGCACGTCTATGCACTGGAAACGGCGGCTCAGGGCGCGATCCTTCTCGAAATGGCCGCGGTATTCCTCGTAGGTGGTGGATCCTATGCAGCGCAACTCCCCGGCGGCCAGCACGGGCTTGAGCAGATTGGAGGCGTCCATGGAACCGCCGTTTGTGGCGCCCGCGCCCACAATGGCGTGGATTTCATCAATAAAGAGAATGGCGCCTTTGCGCTCCTTCAGTTCTTCCACCACGGCCTTGATGCGCGCCTCAAAATCTCCGCGGTAGCGCGAACCCGCAAGCAACGCGCCCATGTCCAGCGCGTACATGGCCGCGGAACGGAAGGCCTTTGGCGCCTTGCCCCTGGCGATATGCAGGGCCACGCCTTCGGCAATGGCCGTCTTGCCCGTGCCAGGGTCGCCCACAAGGAGCGGATTGTTTTTTCTGCGGCGGGAGAGTACCTCAAACACCCTCGTAAGCTCGGCCTGACGCCCCACCAGAGGGTCAATGCCACCGCGCCGGGCCTTGTCCAGAAGATCCACGGTGTACCGTTCCAGCGCCGAAGGCGCCTCAAGCTCCCCTTCCTCTTCCTCATGTTCCGCGTTTTTTTCAGAACGCCGCGCCGTGCGGCTCCGCCGCAGAATCCCCGGGAGTTCATGGGAAAGAAATTCAAGAACGCGCAACCTTTCCACGCCCTGCCTGCGCAAAAAATAAACGGCCCAGCAGTCCTTTTCCTCGAACATGGCGGCAAGCGCGTCGCCCACATCGGCCTTTGCGCGACCGGCGGCCTGCACGTGGATAATGGCGCGCTTCAGCACGCGCTCCAGCGCCTCGGTCTGGATGACTTCCCCCTCCCCGAAGGCGATCTCTCCCTCGGGAAGGTTTCTGGAGAAGAAGGCTTCGATCTGATTGCGAAGTTCGGGAATATTTGCTCCACAACCCTTGAGTATGGCGACGCCAAGCTGTTCCCGTGTCATGGCGAGCAGAAGATGCTCCAAAGTCAGGCATTCGTGGCGGCGAGACCGCATCTCCAGAACGGCGATGGCCAGTGCCTGCATGAGCGCGCGTCCCATCATGGCGAACCTCCTTTAGTATCAGCCCTGAACCCTCTCCATGGTACAGAGCAGGGGAAAGCCCGCGGCCCGGGCACGACCGGTCGCCTGGCGCACCCGGAATTCGGCAATTTCCAACGGGTAGACTCCGCACTCCCCCACGCCCTTCTGATGCACGGAAAGCATGATGGACTCGGCCTCCGCCTCGCTCTTGCGGAAAATCTCGCGGAGCAGATGCACCACAAAATCCATGGTGGTATAGTCGTCGTTGTGGAGCAAAACCCGGAACATGGCCGGCTCCTTCAGCTCATCATCCAGCGCCGTACCGGATTCAACGCGTGTGTCGGGCGCTCTTTCCTCACCCATGAATTCCCTTCTCCTTTGGGCGGGATGCGCTCCTCAGCCCAGTTCGGCCTTCAGCGCCTCGGCCTGCGCGGCGGCGGCCAGGGCTTCCACCATTTCGTCAATTTCCCCTTCCATAAAGCGATCCAGCGTGTACAAGGTGAGATTGATGCGGTGATCCGTGACTCTCCCTTGAGGAAAATTATAGGTACGGATGCGCTCGGAACGGTCTCCGGATCCCACCTGAGAGCGACGTTCGGCAGCCTCCGCAGAATGCCGCTTCTCCCGTTCCAGCTGAAGAATGCGCGAAGCCAGCACCTTGAGCGCGCGGGACTTGTTCTTGTGCTGGGAGCGTTCGTCTTCGCAGGTGACAACAAGGCCGGTGGGGATGTGCGTGACGCGCACGGCGGATTCCGTTTTGTTTACGTGCTGACCGCCCGCTCCGGAGGCCCGGTACACATCGATGCGCAAATCTTCAGGGCGAAGATCCACGTCCACTTCTTCGGCCTCGGGCATAACGGCCACCGTGGCCGCGGAGGTGTGAATGCGCCCCTGGGATTCGGTGACGGGCACGCGCTGCACGCGGTGCGTGCCGGATTCGTAGCGCAAATGGCTGTACACGCGCCTGCCGGACACAAGGGCGATGATTTCCTTGTAACCGCCCGCGTCCGTGGGCATTTCCGAAAGTATCTCCACCTTCCAGCGCTTGATTTCGGCGTAACGGCAGTACATATGAAAAAGATCCGCCGCAAACAGGGCGGCCTCGTCTCCCCCGGTGCCCGCCCGCACTTCCAGCACAGTGTTCTTCTCGTCCAGGGGATCGGGCGGGAGGAGCATGAGGCGCAGGGCGCGCTCGCGTTCGGGGAGTTCCTTTTCCAGGCGATGGGCTTCCTCCTGCGCCAAGGCGCGGATTTCCGGATCCTCATCGCTCAAGAGCGTGTTGTTTTCCTCAAGCTGACGCTGAAGCTCGCGGTATTCACGGAAGGCCAACGCCACAGGCTCTATGTCCGCGCGGGCTTTGGCCGTCTTGCGGTACAATTCCTGATCGGAAAGCACCTCACTCCGGGCCAGGGATGCCTCCAGTTCTTCATATCGCCGTTCCAGACTTTCCAGTTTCGCAAACATGGCTACTCCCTTGCGGCATCAGGTTCGAAACGGTCGGCAAAGGAAGGCCCGAGCGCCAACTTCAGCGCCGCCAGCGCCACTTCAAGCTGCTCGTCGCTGGGTTCCCGCGTGGTGATGAGCTGAAGGGCAAGGCCAGGCCCGCTCAGGACGGTACGCCAGAAGCCGGCCTTCATGGAAGCCGCGCTTCGAATGACTTCATACGCCAAGGCGCTCACCGGAACGATGAGCAGTATTTTAAAAAGGACGACACCCGCGTGGCGCACGATTGCGGATTCCGGCGCCCAGAAGGCGAGCAGAAGCGGCGTCGTCATGGCGTGCAACACAATGGAGAGCGCCACCACAAAAAACAGAAAGGCGGTTCCGCAACGGGGGTGCAACCTGCTTTCTGCCCGGGCGCTGGCTACAGAAAGCGCCCCCCCGGACTCAAAGGCGTGAATGGTTTTATGTTCCGCCCCGTGGTACTGGAAGAGGCGGCGCATCTCCGGCATGAGCGACAGCGCGGCAATATAGCCGATGAAGATGGCAAGTTTGAAGATCCCGTCCCAAACATGGAAGGAAAAACTCCGCATGCCTCCTCCAAAGCCCAGCTTCCCCATGACAAGGGCCAGAAGATGCGGCGCCGCCACAAAAAGGGCAAGGGCCGTGCCGAAAGCCAGAATTATGGTCGCGGCGACTTCCCCGCGCTTCATGGGCGCGGATTCTTCCCCGGAAGAGAGTTCCGCGGATCGCCCAAGAGCGCGGACGCCGTTCACCAGCGTCTCCACAAGTATGGGAAAGCCGCGCACAAAGCGTGCGGCGCGCAGACCGACGGGGCAGACGCCGCGCCACGGGCGGCCTTCCACGGCAAGATCCCCCGAAGGACGGCGCACGGCAAGCGCGCAGGAGGCGCCGGCCCGCATGAACACGCCTTCCATCACGGCCTGCCCGCCCACAAGGGGCTGGGCGGAAGTCCGCGCGGCAGGAATCCGGGCCAGACGACCGGGACTCACAAGGAAGGTCAAGAAGCGCGCGTTCATAAAAGCCTCCGCGGGAAATCTCGACTTGTATATACGAAAACCTCCCCAGAGAAAACCCTGAAGAGGTTCCGTTCATCTCCGGCAGTATACGCCGGAAGCAAAGCTACTTGGCAAATTTGGCGTATTTTCTGCGGAAGCGGTCGATGCGCCCGGCGGTGTCCACAAAGCGCTGCTTTCCGGTAAAGAACGGATGGCAGGCGGAGCAGATTTCCACATGGACGTTCTCTCCCTTGGTGGAAAGAACTTCGACAACGTTGCCGCAGGCGCAGACAAGCCTGGCCTTATACACTTTGGGATGGATGCCTTCTTTCATGCTGACTCCTCTTTCCTTTGCGGATCCGCGGCTTCTCTCAGGCCCGCCCCGGCAGGCGGAGGTCGATTCAGCGCGGCGTGAACTATCAATCCACGGTACTTTACGCCTTTTCGCCCCTCGCGTCCAGAAGATTATGCCTTGAAAATTGACAAAGTTCCGCCAGGCGCGCCGAAGTTTTTTCTTCCTCGCCCTGCCGGGGAAATTCCGGCCCGCGAAAAATAGGCGCGGAAGGCCACGCCGGAAAGCCCCGCCTCTGTCTGGACTACAGGCACGGGAAGGGGTATGTTTTTTTTATGCGCTACTATCCTCTCTTTCTCGATCTTCACGCGGCACACTGCCTGGTTGTGGGCGCGGGGCGCGTGGGCAGGCGCAAAATTGGCGCGATCCTTGAATGCGCCCCTGCCTCTCTCCTCGTCCTTGACCCTGGCCTTGATGAAGCGGCGGCCCTTGCCCTGCGGGAAAGTTTTGCGCCTCTTTCCGATCCCCTGCGCGTGGAGCGCCGCGCCTTCCTGCCGGAAGACGTTGAAGGAAAAACGCTGGTCTTTGCGGCCACGCCTTCCGCCGCCGTCAACGGCCATATCGCCCGCCTCGCACTCGCGGCCGGAGCGCTCTGCAATGTTGCCGGGCCTACGGACAGCGCGGGCAATTTCCTCGTACCCGCCCTTGTACGGGATGGGCCGCTCGTTCTCGCCCTTTCCACCGGAGGAAGCAGTCCGGCCCTGGCCCGCGCCCTCAAGGATGATCTGGAACACTGGCTGGGCAGGGCTTACGCACCGCTCCTCAGGCTCCTGGAATACCTGCGGCCCCGCATCCTTGCCCTGGGGCTGGGCAGTGACGCCAATGCCGCGCGCTTTCGCGCCCTCTGCGCCGAACCTCTGCGCGGGCGCCTCATAGAGTCCCTGAAGCGACGCGACGCCGCCGCGATCTCCGCCCTGATCCGCCCCGTCCTGCCCGAAGGCCTGCCCTTTTCCGCCGAGGAATTTCTGCATGAACTGGATTGAACTCTCATCCTGGATCTGTCTTGCCCTGTACGCTCTGGCCACGGTGGCCTCGTTCAGCGGCCTGCTTGGCCGATCTTCCCGCCTGAAGGCCCTGGCGTGCGCCCTCTGCGCCACAGGTTTTGCGGCGCACAGCCTGTGGCTTGCCCTCTGCCTTTATTCCGGCATCTTTGTCAGCGTGTCCCGCGGTTTTTACCTTTTACCTCTTGCCTGGGCGCTGGCTTTTGCCGGATTCCTCCTCTCCCGGCGCCAGAAGCAGGACATTGTTCTGCACTTCGTCTCCCCGTGGGCCTTCTTTCTCTGCGCCTGCGCCCTGAGCTTCTCCGGCGCTCCCCCCTCCGAAACCATGACCGGGCCGCTGCTCTGGCTGCATCTTGGCGGCACGTTCATCGGCATCGGTGTCATGGCGGTAGCCGCGGGCGCGGCCGGTCTCTTCCTCTGGCAGGAGGCCGCCATCAAGCGCAAGACGCCCCTTTCCGGCTTTCGCCGCGACCTGCCCGCCCTCGGCGCCCTGGACGCCGTCAACGCCAGCGCCGCGCGCATCGGCTTCCCCTGTTACAGCTTTGGTCTGCTTTGCGGCTTTTTATGGTCTCGTGTGGCCTGGCAGAACCTCATGCCCGGAGATTTGGTAAAGAGCGGCTTTTCCGTGTTCATTCTCCTTGTTTACGCCCTGCTCTTTCATCAGCGGCAGGCCCTTGGATGGCAAGGCCGCAAACCCGCCATCCTGGCTCTTGTCCTTTTCGCGACTTCCCTTGTCTCCCTCTTTGTCGTAAATACCTTCTTCCCCTCCCAGCACGCGTTCTGAGCGCGGGGCCGCCAAAAATGAACAGCAGCATTTTTCTCATAGGCATCAATCACCGCACGGCCGCTGTGGAAGTTCGGGAGCGCTTCGCCCTCACGGATTTCTGCTCGCCGGAGACCTGGGCCATCCCCCGCGGCGAAGGTATTTCCGAATCGCTCATCCTCTCCACCTGCAACCGCGTGGAGATTCTTGCGGTGGGCGATGGCGACAGGGCGCTCCAATACGCGCTGGAGCACTGGGCAAAGGCCTGCGGCGGAACGAAGGAGGAACTAGCGCCGTACCTCTACCAGTATCAGGGGGAACAAGCCGTGCGACATCTCTTCAGCGTGGCCTCAAGTCTGGATTCCCTTGTACTCGGGGAGCCGCAAATCCTTGGTCAGCTCAAAGAGTCCTACCGCAGGGCGATCGCCTGCCAGGCCACGGGCGCCATCCTGAACCGGCTCCTGCACAAGGCCTTTTCCGTGGCCAAGCGCGTGCGATCCGAAACCGGCGTGGCCTCAAGCGCCGTGTCCGTCAGCTACGCCGCCGTGGAACTGGCCAGACGCATCTTCGACGACATGGGTCGGCACAACGCGCTTATCCTTGGGGCGGGAGAAATGGCGGAACTTGCCGCCCTGCATCTGAAGCAGGCCGGAGTGCGCCGCATACGCGTGGCCAACCGCACCTTTGCCCGCGCCGAGGAACTGGCCGGACGCCTGGGGGGAGAGGCTGTTCCCTTCGATGAACTCTTCCAGCAACTTGCGGACACGGACATCGTTATCAGTTCCACCGGCGCGCCCGAGGCCATCATCCATGAGGAAGAAATGCGGGGAGTACTCAAAAAGCGCAAACATCGCCCCATGTTCCTCATAGACATTGCCATGCCCCGCGACATTGAGCCTGCGGTAAACACTCTGGACAATGTCTACCTCTACGATATCGACGACCTCAAGGAAGTGGTGGAAGAAAACCTTGCCGGGCGCCGGGAAGAAGCCGTCAAGGCCCGCGCCATTGTGGAAGAGGAAACAGCCGCCTTCCTGGACTGGTTGCGCTCCCTCGCGCTTCAGCCCACCATTGTGGCCCTTGTGGAACGCGGCCACCGCATTACGGAAGAAGAACTCGCCCGAACCCTGCGCCGCCTTGGCACCGTGGATGAAAAAACGCGCAAGGCCCTGGAGATCATGGCCGATTCCTTAGTACGCCGCTTCAACCACGAGCCTATTTCCTTCCTCAAGGAACGCTTCCACGAGGCCCAAAACCCCGAGTATACCCTGAAGGCCGTGGATACCGTACGCCGCGTCTTTGACCTGAAGTAAGACGCAAAAATTCCCGAAGTTTTTCGATCTTTTTGTCGCTTTTAAAACGAGAATTTCCTTGTTTCATCCGGGTCTTGACCCGCTGAGGGGAGAAGAGGGGAAAATACCCCAGTCAATGAAGTCCGCAATCGTGGCAAGGGCGCAATACCGTCAGGCAACGGATGTTTCCTTTGTGGCTTTTTTCTCTGCTCCGCGTTTTATCCTTCAGGCCTCTGCCGCAAGGGAACTTTTTAAAAAGTTTCGGGAGACCTCCACGTATACCGGAACCCGCTTCTTTCAAAGGTAAACAATGCGGCGCTTCCGGAGACCGTGAAAAGGCAGGAAGCGCCCTTTCCGTCCTTCCAGCCCGCCCTGGCTATGCGGGTTCCTTTTTTCGGCTGGAGAGAACCTTGCTCAGCACGGCTTCAGCGGCATCGGCCCTTTCCTGGCCCACCTGCCTGGCCAGTTCCGCAGTGAAGCTATGCATTTGCGCCTCATTCAGGCCGGTATTCATGGCCGCGCCCATGTGAAACTGAAGTTGTCCTTCAAGGCCCGGAATGCTGGCCAGCGCGGAAATGGTGACGAGTTCGCGGCTTTGAGCGTCCAGATTGTCGCGAACAAAAATGTCGGCAAAGAGATGTTCCTTTAAAAACGTGTCGATAACCGGCGCGAAAAGCTGATAGCCGCTGGGCGCGGGAATAACATCGCTGCCGCTGAGCCTTGCGCGTACCCGGGCGCCGTATTCATCCCTGTTCCAGTTCGCGGGCGGGGGACTTGCTTCGCGCCCCTGTTCGTCGTTTATGCCTTTGGCCTTGCGTTCGTCCATGACGGTCATAAAGGTATGGATGCCGTTGAGACTGCGCGGAAAGCCCATGTACGCGTAAAGCTGCACCAGCGCTTCCTTGATCTCGTTGACGGACAGTCCCGCGTCCAGGCCTTTGTTGAGCGCGGTTTTGAGCTTTCCCAGATCGCCGTTGGAGGTAAATGCCGAGATGGCGACAAGGCTCTTCTGCTCAGGATTCAGCGCCTGATCTTCCCGCGCCTCCGCCCGCGCAAACAGAAGGCATGGCACAAGAGCTGCAAAAACGATGAACGCTTGCCGTATACGCATGGAAAACCCCCTATAAAATCGCCTTGTTCCGGCGGTTATGCTTTTGCCTTTTCCTCACGGCGCCCAACGGAGAAAAGGGCCGTTCCCAGAATCCGCCGCTCACTTGGCGTTGGCCGTACTCCCCGGAGCAAAGGCCGGAGCGGAAAAAATCGCGGCTTTTTTCGAATCGGCGTCTTCGGTATTACCGGAAACGATGCGAAGCTCGGCCTTCCTGGGATGGATGGCGAGGCTTGTGGAGAAAAGATTGCGCCCACGATCTCTTTCCGGCAGAAGAATCTGCCCCGCGGGCAAGCCGCGGCGATTGAAAATCATCACCCGTCCCTGCCCGACCATGGCGACGTAAACGTTCCCTTCCGAATCCGCGCGCATGGAATCGGGCGCCGGCCCGATAAAGTGATAGGCTATATTGGATCCGACGACGCGATTGTTCAGTTCCAGCCTGTGCAGACGGTTGTTGGCGAATTCCGTCGCCCAGAGTACTGTCCCGTCCGGGGAAAGAGCCACGCCGTTCGCCTGCGCCATATGGGGAATGACGGGAGCGACCGTTTTGAAGTCGGGATCGACGTAGTAGACGCCGCCCGTCGGCTCTGTGGCGGATCCCTTGAAGTCCGAAAAATAAAAACCGCCCTTTTCGTCAAAGATGAGGTCGTTGGGGACAAAGCCCTTTTCCGGTCCGAGTATTGCGCTCAGCTTTCCGTCGGCAAAGGAAAAGGCGAGAATGGCGCCTTTTTGTTCAGAAAGATTGAGTGCCGCGATGAAGAGCCTGCCATCCCTGTGAAAGGCCAGACCGCCGGGCGCCATGCCCTGCAGTTCCACAACGCGTTCCAGGCCCTTTTCCGGCGAGAGGCGCATCACCGCACACTCCGTCACGTTGCAGAAATAGAGCTTGGCGTTGCCGTCAAAAATCGCGCCTTCCAGCACCTGGCCCTTTTCCCCAACCGTGAACAGCGGCGTGGCCTCCGCGCTTTCTAGTCCCCGTTCCGCAGGCGGAAGGGGAACCCCGCTCAAAACCGCGGCCTGTCCGCAGGTCGGGCCACAGAAACTCATAACGCACGCCAGTATTCCAAAGACGAAGCCTTTCATGGCACACTCCTCCCTGTTCCGGCCCGCTCCCGTCCTTGTCACAAAACGGGGCGAAGAAAGCCGAAAACCCAACACTTTCAGTCTGTCCCCTGGGGCGTATCATGTCAAATACTTATATCTTATGAATTGTCATATATTTTTTGAATACTCTTCCCTCAGCACCTTGAGGAAGGCTTCCGCGGCGCTGGAAAAAGTCTTGTATTTTTTCCAGGCAATGCTTACCCCGACGGTCATTTCCGGGTTCAGCGGCCTGAAGCAAAGGGGGCTGTCCTCCGAAACATAAGCGGTCCTTTCAAGGCAAAAAGCGCAACCCAGTCCTTCCTCCACCATGATCGAGGCGTTATAGGTCAGATTGAAGCGCACCAGTATGGAAGCCTTGGCATAGGCGGGACCCATCCATGCGGCAAACTCATTTTCCACCATATCTCTGCTCGGGAGAAAGAGGGGAACGCCCTTCAGCTGTTCAGGCGTGACGCTGGAATACTCCGCCAGGGGATTGTCCTTGCGCATAAGGATGCCGAAGGCGCACTTCTCCTTCAGGCGAAGGAAGTCGTATTTGGAAAGATCCGCCGGATCAATGAAAATACCGAAGTCCAGAAGGCCGCTGTCGAGCTGTTCCATGGCACCTTCCCCGTTGGAGCTGGTCAGGCGGAAGCGTATGCGCGGGTGTGCCTCGTGAAGAGCGCGCACGGCGCGGGCCACCACGCGAACGGCGTTCGTTTCCGCGCCGCCGATGTGTACCTCGCCGTCAAGCTCCTTGTCTGAAGAGAAGAATTCCGCCTCCGTCCGCGCCACCAGCGCGAGGATTTCCTCCGCCCGGTTGCGCAGAAATATACCTCCCTCCGTCAGGGTAATCGCTCTCTTCCCGCGACGAAAAAGCTTTTTCCCCAGTTCCGCCTCAAGCTCCAGCATCTGGCGGGAAAGCGTGGGCTGCGTGAGGCAGAGGGCTTCCGCGGCGCCGGAAATGGTCTTCTCTCTGGCAATGGCGAGAAAACGCCGAAGATCGTTCAGTTCCATAAGGCCTCCCAGGAAGTTAAGACGTTCTCCGCTTCAGGGCGAATCATACCAGGACGGCATGGCAAAACATACAATATAAGTATTTGCTATGTCAAAATATGGCGCTTATACACACAAGAAAAAAGCTCTTGGGGAACGCTTTTTGGGATCGCCAAAGCGCGGGCCGGGATCCCCGAACAGCCCCCGCGCAAACCGAAAAACACAGGAGGATCGTTCATGTCTTATCGCCTGAGAACGCTGATGCTGCTGAGCGCCTGTCTGCTTCTGACCGCCGGCGGGGCGGGGCGCGACGCAAACGCCGCCCCTGCTGAAGACGGTTTTCTTCTGATACCTGGCGGCACGTTTTTCATGGGCAGCCCTGAAACAGAACGCCAGCGCGGGAACGATGAAGTACGTCATCAGGTGTGCATAAGCGCTTTTTACATCGATCCCTGCGAAGTCACCCAGGAAGATTACGAAGCCCTAACGGGGGAAAATCCCAGTGCCCATAAGGGGCGGCGCCTGCCCGTGGAAAACGTGACCTGGCTGGACGCCGTACGCTACTGCAACGCCCTGAGCGTGAAGCGCGGGCTGGATCCGACCTACAGCATCGAAGGCGAGGCCGTGCGCTGGGATCGCCGGGCGAACGGCTATCGTCTGCTCACCGAAGCGGAATGGGAATATGCGGCACGTGCGGGAACAGAGACCATTTTCAATGTGGGCAACCAGGTACACAGCGATCAGATAAACTTTGAAGGCTCGTATCCCTACCTCATAGAGGAAAACTATGTGTCTCCCCACGATCCCGACGTGCGCCCCGGTCGGAACAGGGGCGAAACCCTGCCCGTGGACGATCTGCCCGCCAACGCCTTCGGTCTGCATCACATGCACGGCAACGTGAGCGAATGGGTCTTTGATTATTACGGCGCCTATGACGTCAAGAGCGGCGTCGATCCCGCCGGGCCTGCCTCCGGCGCTCTGCGCGTAAACCGGGGCGGCGGCTTCAACGACTTCGGCAAACATTTGCGTAGCGCCTACCGTTCCGCCACAAACCCCATAGACGCCGACCCGAATCTCGGCTTCCGCATCTGCCGCAACGCGGCCCCTCTGGACGAAGTTGCCGCAAGTTCCGCTCCCGCCCGCCTTGCCATGCCGCGGCATCCCCGCGCGCTTGTGGCGTATTTTTCCTATTCCGGCAACACAGAACGCGCGGCGCGGATACTCAGCGACGACCTGAAGGCCGATCTTTTTGAAATCGCCATGCGCCATCCCTATGAAGGCAATATCTACGACGTGTCGCAGATCGACCTGAACCAGGGCATACGCCCGCCCCTGACAGGGCGTGTGAAAAACATGGCGGACTACGATGTCATCCTTCTGGGCTACCCCACATGGTGGGCTACCATGCCCATGCCGGTGCGCTCCTTCCTGGAAACGCACGATCTCAAGGGCAAGATCATCCTGCCCTTCAGCAGTCACGGCGGCACGGTCTGGGGAGAAAGCCTTTCCGACCTGGCCAAGGCCGTGCCCGGCGCCTATGTGGGCGTGGGTTTTGAGTTCCACTATTCCGGCGGGCGACGCCTGACGGAAAATCTGGCAAATTGGCTGCGTGCCAGCGGACTTTTAAAATGATAAGCCGCCGCGCCCTGAAAATGGCTGTGGACGCGGCCATGTACGGGCTTATGCTTGCCCTTATGAGCTATCCGCTCACGCGCGGACTCATGCGGCATGGACTCTGCGGCGCGGCTTTTCTGGCGCTTCTGATCGTCCATCAGCTCTTGAACCTGAACTGGTATCGCTCCTTGTTCCGGGGCGGCTGGAACGCCCGGCGCATACTGCTTGCGCTTGCCGATATGTTCTTGCTTTTGAGCGGCGCGGCGCTTGTGGTCAGCGCTCTGGCCATGGCGGGCGAGGTCTTCTCCTTCGCGCCCTTCCCCATGCCCTGGTGGGGGAGAGACCTGCACAACTCGGCCGCGGCCTGGACTTTCGCCCTGGCATCATTCCATCTGGGCCTGCACGGGCAGAGCTTTTGGTCCCGTCTTTACCAAAGGTCAGGACGCGCCTGGCCTGTGTGCGCCCTGGCCGCCGTGCTTGCGGGATCCGTGCTCTTTGTGCAAAGCGGACTTTGGAACGATATGCTGATGACGGGCGCGCCCAAAAACTCCCTTGTCAGCCTGCCGTTTTTTCTCGTACATTACCTTGGCATAACACTCGGCTTCTGCCTCCTTGCCCGCGGCGCCTGGCGGATCGCGGCCCTTTCCAAAAAGGGCAAAACGTGTTCAAATGCTTTCATGGTGTCAACCCGCGTCCAGCCCGCCTCTTCCCCGCGAACAGAGAAAAAGTCCGCCCTGAAAGCGGGATCCCTGCTGGAGGAAACGTTATGAGTCTTTCCCGTCGCGACTTTGTCAAACAAAGCCTGATCGCCGCCGCGGCCGTCGGACTCGGATCCAGCCTCGCCCGCGCAGGCGAGCTTCCCAAAGTCTATTTCACCAGGGAACTCAGCGCAGAAGCCCTGCTCAAACTGTACGCGCTGGTCAATCAAAACATCACCGGCAGGATCGCCGTCAAAGTACACACCGGCGAACCGAACGGCCCGAACATCCTTCCACGGGAATGGGTCAAGGCGCTCCTCGCCCAGGTACGCGGCGCCCGCGTTGTGGAGTGCAACGTGCGTTACGAAAGCCCGCGCAAAACAACGGAAGGCCACAGGAAAACCTTGGAACAGAACGGCTGGGCGGCGTTTACCAGCGTGGACATCATGGATGAAGACGGCGATACTCCGCTTCCCGTCCGTGGTGGCAAATGGCTTAAAGAAGTGGCCGTGGGCAGGCATCTTTTGAACTACGATTCCATGATCGTACTCACGCACTTCAAGGGGCACACCATGGGCGGCTTTGGCGGATCGCTCAAGAACATCTCCATCGGTTGCGCCTCGGGAGCGCGGGGGAAGACGCAGATCCACAGCGACGGCAAGGACATCCACGCCGCCGGGCCGCTGTTCATGGAACGCATGGCAGAAGGCGGAAAGGCCATTACCGACCATTTCGGCTCTCATATTAGCTACATCAACGTGTTGCGGAATATGTCCGTGAGTTGCGACTGCGAAGGCATAAACGCGGAACCGGTACGTCTGCCCGATCTCGGCATCCTCGCTTCCACGGACATCCTTGCCATAGACAAGGCCTCCGTGGACATGATCTACGCCCTGCCCGAAGACGTACGCGCGCCCATGGTAGAGCGCATCGAATCCCGATCCGGCCTGCGCCAGCTCTCCTCCATGAAGGAACTCGGCATGGGCAATGACAAGTACGAACTTATCACCGTATAACAACGCCGCGCGTAAGGCTGGAAACGCGCAAAAACGCTTTTATCTAAAGGAGTTCCCCATGCAACAGAACAAGGACTATGAACTTTGCCGACGCACTTTCATGAAGTACGCCGCCTGCGCCCTGACCCTGAGCGCTCTTTCTCCGCTTTCCGCCCTCGCCGCGGGAACGAACGCGAAGAAGATACTCATCCTTTATTTCTCCCGTTCCGGCAACACCCGCGCCCTTGCCGAATACATCCACAGCCGCGTCGGCGGGGACATGGTCGAACTCAAGGTCGCCGCGCCCTATCCCGACGATTACGACACCCTGACGGATGTGGCCAAGAAGGAACAACAGCAGAACGCCAGGCCGAAGCTTGCCACGGTGATTCCCGATTTTGCGAACTATGACACCGTCTTTCTCGGCTTCCCCAACTGGTGGGGAACCATGCCCATGCTCTTTTTCACCCTGCTGGAAGAACATCCCCTCGGGCAGAAGACGCTCATCCCCTTCTGCACGCACGGCGGCAGCCGTTTTGGCCGTAGCGTGCAGGATCTGAAACGGCTCTGCCCGGACGCCAAACTGCTCGAAGGCTTTGAAGTTCGCGGCAATTCCGTGGGCAAGGCGCACGAGGACGTGGACGCCTGGCTTGGCAAAATCGGCCTTGTCTAGCGCCTGGTCAAAGTTTTCCTTGTCTCGCCCGAAAATCCCGCGCGGAGCCTTCGTCAAGCCCCGGGCAAACGCGGATCGCGCAAAACGCAAAGGACGCGCAATGAAACGCAACGCTTTTTTCACCGCCCTGTGCGGCCTTATCATCCTTTCTCTGGTCTCTCTTGCCGGAGCGGCGGAAGGCAAAAAACGCATTCTGGTCTATGGTGATTCCAATACCTTCGGCTATTTTGAAGACGCGGAAGGCTTCGTCGGTCGTCTGCCGCTCAATACGGCATGGCCCGGCAAAATGGCCGAACTGCTCGGCTCGGATTACGAGGTGGTGACGGAGGGCCTAAGCGGGCGTACCACAAGGCTGGACAGTCCCGCGCGTTCCGGAACAGGGCTTATCCCCGGGGCGGGCATGAACGGGTTCGCCTACCTTCCGGCGGCACTCTCTTCGCACATGCCCCTGGATCTGGTCGTCATCATGCTGGGCACGAACGATCTGCGCAAGGATCGCAAACAGAGTGCCGAGGACATCGCGGCAAGCCTCATGGAGCTTGTCTCCCTTGTCAAAAAAGGCGAATGGCAACAGCGCACGCGCTTTTCCGCGCCGCAGGTACTCATAGTCTGTCCGCCTAAGCTGAACGTTGAAAAAAGCAAGTACCGCGCCTTTTTCGAAGGTTCCCTCGCCAAGAGCGAAGCGCTTCCCGGCATCCTGCGCCCCAAGGTGGAGGCCGCGGGAGCGCTCTTCTTCGACGCGGCAAACGTGGTTCCCTTTGCCCAAGGTCCGGATGAAATCCACCTCACGCCGGAAAACCATGCCGCACTGGCCGAGGCTGTGGCCAAAGAGGTAAAAAAAGCCTTCGTCGACAAAGAATAAAAGAAAACTCCTGTCCTTCCCCGCTGAACCCGGAAAAGAAAGCGGGGCATACTTTTCCACAATATTCAACCGTGCCGGAGAAAACGCCATGAGTCTTTCCCGTCGTGATTTTGTCAAACAAAGCCTGTTTACCGCAGGCGCCGTGGCCGCCGGGCTTACGCCCCATCTCGCCCATGCCGCCGCGCTTCCCAAGGTCTATTTCACTAAAGAACTCAGCGCGGAAGCCCTGCTCAAGCTGTACGCGCTGGTCAGTCAGAACATCCGGGGCAAAATCGCCGTCAAGCTCCATACCGGCGAACCAGACGGCCCGAACATCCTGCCCCGGGAATGGGTTCAAGCCTTTCTCGCCAAGGTTCCCAACACCCGCGTTGTGGAGTGCAACGTGCTTTATTCAAGCCCACGCCAGACAACGGCGGGGCACAGGAAAACCCTGGAGCGGAACGGCTGGACGGCGTTTACCAGCGTGGACATCATGGATGAGGACGGCGATACTCCGCTCCCCATTGGCGGGGGTAAATGGTTGAAAGAAGTGGCCGTAGGGAAGCATCTGCTGGACTACGATTCCATGATCGTTCTCACGCACTTCAAGGGACACATTATGGGAGGCTTCGGCGGATCGCTCAAGAACATCTCCATCGGTTGCGCCTCCGGCGCGCACGGAAAGCGGCAGATACACAGCGATGGGCAACAGACCTGGGCCGGAGGCCCGCTGTTCATGGAGCGCATGGTGGAAGGCGGCAAGGCCATTACCGACCATTTTGGCCCTCATATTACCTACATCAACGTATTGCGGAATATGTCCGTGAGTTGCGACTGCGAAGGCACGGGCGCCGAACCGGTACGCCTGCCCAACCTCGGTATCCTCGCCTCCACGGACATCCTTGCCATAGACCAGGCCTCCGTGGACATGATCTACGCCCTGCCCGAAGACGTGCGCGCGCCCATGGTAGAGCGCATCGAATCCCGATCCGGTCTGCGCCAGCTCTCCTACATGAAGGAACTCGGCATGGGCAACGACAAGTACGAACTTGTCACCGTGTGAACGTTGAACGCAAGGCCGCCCTCTCGCGACAAAAATCGAAGGGGTGAGGCACGGAAGAAAAACAGGCCTATGCCCGACATCTTTCCCCGCCGCGCCGTTTCGTGAAAACATGGATCCCCACCGCGGCGCCCGCTCCCGGGCGCCGCGCTTTTCAGGCGGATCAAGAAGAACAGAAAAAACGCCGGACAAAAGGCGTTAATATGTTGATATACTTATATTAATTATCTTCCCGCGCAACAGGGTCGGCGGGTTCTAGCGCCGATTCTTCAGCAAAAAAATGGTCGAAACCTTTCGCTGCAAGCTTCTTTCCGTTCAAGACAATCGGCCCACGACGGACTTCCCCCAGGAAAAGGGGGCGCAAGAGCGCGGCTTCAAGGCGCTCTTCCAGTTCGGGCCAGAATTTTTGCGGGCAGGTAAAGATCAGGGCGTAGTCTTCCCCTCCCTCGAAGGCGAAAGCCGCGGCGTCAAGCCCGCGATCCCGCGCATAGGCACGCACCTCATTGTGCAGTGCCTCTTCCGGCAGAAAAAGTTCCGCTCCCAGTCCTGTGGTAGCGCTGGCGAGAAGACGGGGCAAATCGCGCGCCAAACCGTCGGAAACATCCATAAGGCCGATCCTTTCCCCCGCGTTCCGTTCCAGAGCGAAGCGGCAGAGAAAACAGCCTTCCCGCACAAGGGGGAAAGGCCTCAGGTGATGGGCGCAGGCCTTTGGCCAGAGTTTTTTTTGCCGATCCGCAAAGCCGTCCTCTCGCGAGGAAAGGCTTTCTTCAAGAACACATAATCCGGTGCGGGCAAGACCAAGCTCTCCCAAGAGAACGATGGCATCCCCCTCCTTTGCCGCGCCCCGGCGCAGGCCCTTGGGAAGCTCCGCGGGGAGTTCTCCCCACACGGTAATGCAGACAGACAAGCGATCCGCCCGTGAAAGATCCCCTCCGGACAGGCAGAGATCAAAAGGACGAACCAAATCCGCCATGCCTTCGCAGAAGGACTCCAGCCACGCTTCGTCCTCTCTTCCCGTGAGAGTGAGTCCCATGCTGAAAGCCACGGGGCGCGCGCCCGCGGCGCCCATGTCGCTGAGGTTCACGGCCAGAGCCTTGTAGCCGATATCCCGGGGCGAGAAATAGCGGCGGCGGAAGTGCGCGTCTTCCGCAAAAATATCGGTGCTGACGGCAAGGGCTCCTCCCGCGCGCAGAACGGCGCAATCATCTCCCCGCCCAAGGAAAAGAGACTTGTGGATGCGGGGAAAATGCCTGTCCATCATGGCCAGGATGTCGTCTTCACTCTTAACTTTCACGCATGCTCCATGGTAAGATACTCGGCAAGAATGACCTTGAGACCAAGGCCGGGGAAGTGTACGCGATACCTGTCCGGCGGCAGGGCTTCGACGATTTTTCCCCTTCCGAAGATGCGATGACGGCAAAAACCCAGCTCCCTGTGTCCAGCGAACTCTTCCTTCTTTTCTCCCTGAGGACGAGGGAAAGGGAACGCAGGATCGCCCCGATCCTTTTGGCGCTGTTCAAAGATTCGAGACTCTTCGACAGGCAATCGCCTCAAAAGAACCCCTCCGTAGTTTTCCTGGATTTCCTCCAGCATATCCAGAGGAATTTCGCGTACGAAAACGCTGGGCGTCGCTGCTTCCTGCCCGCCAAAAGTCCTGCTGTACAGGCTGAGAGGGGAAAAGAGATCGAGCGTGTCCTTGGCGCGGGTGCAGGCCACGTACATGAGCCGCCGCTCTTCCTCAAAATCTTCCGGACGCGCCATGGCGTGACGGGAAGGAAAGCGATCTTCCACAAGATCGATGATGATCACGCAGGGCCATTCCAGCCCCTTGGCGGAATGGACTGTGGAAAGGGTGATGTTTCTGCCCTTGTCGCTTTGCTGATCTTCCTCGGGATTATCCAAAGAAAGCTCCGCGACAAAAAGCTGCATATCCTTGTAGGTTGAGGCTATGGCGGACAGTTCTTCCAGGCCCTGGAGACGACGGGGCCAGTCATCGGGGAAGAGTTCTTCCATCTTTGGGCGGTAGCGTTCGAGAATACGCTGAACGGCTTCTTCCGGAGAGACTCTGTTCAGGCGCAGACCCGCGATGAAGTCCAGATTTTCCTTGAAGTCGGGCCAGCGCTTGCAGGCATGTTCCAGTGCCTTGTCATCGCCCCCGCAGGAAAGCTCAAAGAGCTTACGGGAAGTCCTGACGCCAATGCCCTTTGAGAGCGCCGCAACGCGGTCAAAGGATGGCAGATCGAGGGGATTGACCACAAGCCGCGCAAAGGCCAGGACGTCCTTGACGTGCGCGGCTTCCGCATAGCGCAACCCGCCGTATTTGCGAAAGCTCACGCCTCTTTTTTTCAGTTCAATTTCCAAATGATAGGATTGGTAGCCCGATCGGAAGAGTACGGCGATGTCCCCGGGTTCATGCTCCGTCAAAAGTTCCTCAATGCGCCGCGCCACAAGCTGGGCCTGGCTCAGATCGCTGAGCGGTCGATAAAGGGCCACGGGCTTTGCGTCCGGCACCGGGCGACGGGAGAAGAGACGTTTTTCGTAGCCTTCCGCGCTGTGGCGGAGAAGCTCATTGGCCACATCCAGCACGGGCTGCACGGAACGGTAATTTTCTTCCAGCCGTATGATGCGCGTGTTCTCAAAGAACTTTGGAAAATCCAGAATATTGCGCACTGTGGCGCCGCGAAAGGCGTAGATGGACTGTGCATCGTCACCTACGGCCATGATATTGCCTCTGTCGCCGGCAAGAAGACGTACCAGGCGCGCCTGAACCTTGTTGGTATCCTGATATTCGTCCACCATGAGCCGTTCAAAACGTCGGCGCTCAGACTCAAGAATTTCCGGTTGCTCCAAAAAAAGCCGTTCAAGTTCAAAAAGCAGGTCGTCGTAGTCCAAAAGCGCGTGTTCCCGCTTGTAGTTCTGATAGGCATCGGCCAGACGCTCAAAGGCGGAGACGTGCGGAAGCAGATGCTGCGCCTCGCGGGAAAGAATTTCCTCAAAGCTCAATTCCTTGTTGCGCGCCTTGCTGATGAGTGCGAGCGCGGCCTGCTTCTGCGGGAAGGATCGATCCTTGCCAAGGTTCAGGGCTTCCTTGCAGGCCTTAAGCGCAGCCGTGCTGTCCGCGGAGTCCATAACGCTGACGGATCCGCGGCTCCAGGAGGGAGGGTGGCGGCGCAACACGGAAAAGGCAAAACTATGGAAGGTGCCGCCCTGCACGCCGGATATTTCCTGATTGAGAAGCTGGGAAGCGCGGGAAAGCATTTCCTGCGCGGCCTTGCGCGTGAAGGTAAGAAGCAACATGGAACGCGGGTCGCACCCCTGTTCGGCAAGCCAGGCCAGACGGCAAATGATGGTTCTTGTCTTGCCGCTTCCCGCGCCGGCGATGACCAGAATCGGGCCATCCGCGGCCGTCACCGCTTCTTTTTGCGCCTTGTTCAAACGAGAGAGGTCGAGCATTTCAGGTCGGCTCCTGAAAATTTTCCGCGGTCGTGCCGGGAGAGGCGGGTTCGGGGAATGCGGCCTCGCGCAGGCGCGCCCAAAGCTCCTCAAGCCCAAGGCGGGTTACGGAAGAGACGACAACGGGCCTTGCGCCAAGAATGCCTTCCCATGTTCCCGCCTGTGCCGCGCGTTGACTGAGCGTACACTTGTCGGCCTTGGTAAGCACGCCAATGACCGGAAGATTGCGGGTGCGGGCGAAGTCTGCCATGACGCGGTCGGATTCCTGCGTGGGAACGCGGCAATCAATGATCAGAGCCAGGGCGCGCAGGGAAGGCGTCTGATCAAAGTAACGCCGAATAAGATCGGCCCAGGTATTGCGCTCTTCCCGTGCGCGGCGGGCATAGCCGTAACCCGGAAGATCCGTGAGGCAGAAGCCGTAGGGCGATACCTTGAAGAGGTTCACGGATCGCGTCTTCCCCGGTTCCGCGCTGACCCTGGCCAGGGCCTTTCGGCGGGCCAGAGCGTTAATGAGCGAAGATTTGCCCACGTTCGATCGCCCCGCAAAGGCGATTTGCGGGAGATCCCGGGCGGCTTCCAGCTGGCCGGGTGTATAGATCGTGGCCACAAGTTCCAGCGCGAGGTTCACATTTTTGCCGGGCTGATCGGGCATACGGTTCCCTGTGAGTTGACAAAGAGAGGCAGTATCGGACAATATATCTTGCTCTTCAGAAAGGACAGAGTAGCCCGCTCTCGTGGAAAAGGCAAATACTGTTCTCCTGCGGGGAAGAGCTGAAAAGCATGCTCCGCCCGCCTTGAACTTTCCAAGAACTCCGCCTGGAGGCAAAATGTATTCTACTACCGATTTTCGCCGTGGCCTGAAGATAGAGCTGGACGGCACTCCCTACGAAATCATCGAATTTCAACATTTTAAACCCGGCAAGGGCGGCGCCATGGTGCGCACAAAACTGCGCAATATCCTGAACGGCCGCGTGGTGGACAACACCTTCCGCTCCGGAGAAAAGGTGGAAAAGCCCGACATGGAACAGCGCGATATGCAGTACCTGTACCGCGAGGGCACAGAGCTTGTGTTCATGGATTTGACAAGCTATGAACAGATCAGTCTGCCGGAGAAGGATACCGACGGCAAGTCGGATTTTCTTCTGGAATCCCAGCAGTGCCGCGTTCTGCTTTACAACGGCCAACCCATCGATATCGAAATCCCCGTGAGCCTCGCGCTCACCGTGGTCAAAACCGAACCTGGCGTCAAGGGCGACACCGTTTCCAACGTGACAAAGCCCGCCACGCTGGAGACCGGCGTCACCATACAGGTGCCGATCTTTGTGAACGAAGGCGATCGCGTCAAGGTGGACACGCGTACCCGCGAATACCTCGGCCGCGAGTAGTTCCCCGCTCCGCCGAACTGCCGCAAGGCCGCGCTCGCGCCCTTACGGCGTTTTTGTTTAACTTCTCCGCGGAAAAAGTTGAGCGGCTTCCCTGCTTCCCCTGTTCACCCCGCGAGGCCTTCGTTTTTTTAAGATAAGAGTGCGATGATGTACGGACACAGACTTTTGCGTGAACTCTTCGGATTGCTCTTCCTCTTCTGCGGGCTTCTGATGCTGCTCAGCCTGTGGAGTTATGATATTGCCGACCCCACCTTCAATCATGTCACCAGTTCCCCCGCCATACGCAACGCCGCGGGACTGTATGGGGCGTACCTTGCCGGATTTTTTGCCGAATGGTTCGGCACGACTTCGTTCCTCCTGGCCCTGCTCCTTCTGGCCGTGGGCGCGGGGCTGGTCTCGCGCTGGCCGAGCGTCAAGTGGTTCCGCTGGATAGGCTTTCTGCTCTTCTATGTTTGCACGCTGGCCTTTTTCTCGGCGGTGGGCATAAAGTTTCAGGGCATGGAGGGCGGAGGCCTCGCGGGGAAGAGGATCTGCGAACTCTCCTACCGCTTCTTCAGCCCCTACGGATCCGCGCTGCTCTTCTTCTTTGCCTTCCTTATGGCCATAGAGCTTTCCTTCAATGTTTCCCTGCTTGCCCTTCTGGGCCGTTTTTTTCCCTGGCTTCTTCGGCGCCTCCCCTCCTTTGGCGAGACCTTTGATCCGCCGTGGACGAAGGTTCTGGAAAAGCTGAAGCGGATCTCTCTTCCCTCCCTTTCCGGCAAGGCCCTGCTCGAAAAACTGAAACTCAAAAAGAAAGAAAGGCCGCGCCCGACGCTGGATATTCTTTCTCACCCGGAGGAAGGCATGGCTCCGCCTCCGCCCGACACGGATCCGGAAGAACTCCTGCCTGATCCCGGCGATACGCCGGAGGCCGGGCAGTCCGATGGTCAGGGTGAACTTCCCTCTCTCGAAGAGAACAGCGCGCCGACATCCCCGGAAAAGGCCGACGCCAGCGAGGGGGGAGAGTTTGTCCTTGAAATTGAAGGCGACTCAACGCCGCCAGCCGCGGAAGATACGCGGGAATCGCTCCAGACAGTTCTGGAAAGCGCCGACAAGGCGCAGGACGAAAAGGAAGAGGCGCAGGACGAAAAGGAAGAGACGCAGGACGAGAAGCAAGAGGCGCAGGTCGAGAAGCAAGAGGCGCAGGTCGAAAAGGAAGAGGCGCAGGTCGAAAAGGAAGAGGCGCAGGTCGAAAAGGAAGAGACGCAGGACGAGAAGCAAGAGGCGCACGACGAGAAAGAAGAGGCGCAGGAGAGGCAGGAAACAGCCCCTTCCGCGCCCGCGGACGCGGTGATGAATAATGCCCCCGCGCCGTTCCGCGCTCCGGACACGGAACGGGCAAAGCCTGAAGAAACCGCCTTGCGGGAAGAAAAAGAATCTTCCCTTTCATCCGCCGCACCCATGCCGCAAAAACCGGAAGAGGGCGTGACTTCTTCTTTCGAAAACACGCCGTTCCCCAACGCCAGGATTATCCGGCCCGCGGAACAGCCTTCGAGAAGCGCTTCCCGTGCGGACTTTCCCAACGCCAGAATCATACAGCCGGCGCCTGGCCGCGGGCAGGATTCCGTCCCTGCACAGGAAAAGCCCTTCCCGCGGGATGCGAAAGACGCCTCCATGAACGCCCCGGAGAAAACGCCTCCCGCCCTTCCCTCGAAAAACGTCCTGCCGCTCCCGCCGCTGGATCTGCTCGCCCCCCTGCCGAGTTCTGCCCTTCAGGAACGCCCGGACAGCGCGCTGCTGGAACGCCAGGGCGAGGCCGTCATCGCCTGTCTCAGGAGCTTCAACGTCCATGCCACACTGGCAAGGATCACGCCCGGCCCTGTCATTACCATGTTTGAAGTTCGCCCCGCCCCGGGGGTGAAGGCCACACGCATTACCAACCTGGCCGATGATTTGGCCATGTCGCTCAAGGCCGCGGCCGTGCGTATGCAGGCCCCCGTGCCCGGCACGGATACCGTGGGTGTGGAGGTTCCCAACCCAAAGCGTTCCATGGTGTACTTCCGTGAAATCGTGGAAGATGAGGGCTTCCGCGGTGCGTCTTCACTGCTGAACGTCGCCCTGGGCAAAGACACGGGCGGACGGCCCTTCTCGACAGATCTTGCGCGTATGCCGCATCTCCTCGTGGCCGGGGCCACGGGGCAGGGCAAAAGCGTATGCCTGAACGCCATTCTGCTCAGCCTTCTTTGCCGCGCCAGACCGGACGAAGTGCAGCTCATCCTTGTGGATCCCAAGCGTGTGGAATTTTCCATGTACGCCGATCTGCCCCACCTGGTACACCCGGTGGTAACAGACATGGATCTTACCAAGAACGCCCTTCTCTGGGCCATAGACGAGATGGACCGCCGGCTTTCGCTCTTCTACAAGGTGCAGGTGCGCAATATCACGGGCTACAATGAACGCCAGGCCCGTCTGCGAAAAGCCGTGGCGTCCGGAGACCCGCCTCCTGTGGACGCGGAAACCGGAGAGCCGGAAGACCTTGCCAATATGCCCTTCCTGGTCATTGTGGTGGACGAGCTGGCCGACCTCATGATGATCAAGCGCAAGGACGTGGAGGGAAGCATTGTGCGCCTGGCGCAAATGGCGCGCGCCGCGGGCATACACCTCATCATCGCCACACAGCGCCCCAGCGTGGATGTGGTAACCGGACTCATCAAGGTCAACTTCCCCTGCCGCATAGCCTTTAAAGTGACGAGCAGTCAGGATTCGCGCACTATTCTCGACAGCGTGGGCGCCGAAAAGCTCCTTGGCATGGGCGATATGCTCTTCAAATCCAGCACTGGCCTGCTAAAGCGCATACACGGGGCCTTTGTGAGCGACTCCGAGGTTTCCGCCCTGGTGGACTACTGGAAAAAGCTCCAGAAGCCCACGTACAAGGTGGACTTTTCGGAATTCGGCGCCGATGAAAACGAGGAAGAGTCCGAACTCCCCCAGAGCGGGGCGCGCGGCAACGATATTGTGGACGACCCTATATACGCGGAGGCCATACAGTTTGCCCTGGAAAACGGCAAGATCTCCATTTCTCTGCTTCAGCGTCAATTCCGCATAGGCTTCAACCGCGCCGCACGCTTTGTGGATCAGATGGAACGCGACGGCATCCTGAGCGAGTCCAATGGATCCAGCAGACCGCGCAGTGTGTTGCGCAGATAGCGCAGGCGCTTCTCTCATTCTATTTGCAGAGCGCGGTACTTTCCGCTCTTTCCCAGGGGGCGCATACGCCCAGCTTGCAGGCTTTTTCAAGATCCTTGCAGGCGTCTTCCGGGCGATCTTCCAGAAAGGCCGCCGAGGCGCGGTAGACATAGATGAGCGGTTCCCCCGCGTCCAGCTTTTGGGCGTACGCAAAATCGCGCCGTGCCCCGGCCGGGCGCTTCATTTTTAAACAGAGGAGACCGCGCGTGGCGTAGGCTTCCGCCGTGGGCGAGAGCCGTATGGCCCGCGTGATGTCGTCAAAGGCTTCGTCCATATACCCGAGTTCGCTCAGGGAACGACTGCGCAAAATAAGCGGCGCCGGATCCAGAGGATCAAGTTCTACGGCGACGTCCAAAAGGCGCACAGCCTCTTCCGCGTCCCTGCACTCGCCGGAATCCGTCCAAAGGGAGCGGGCCTGCTCCAGGATTTCGCGAACCTCCGGCGAAATCGTTGTCGAGGAAGAGGCGACCTTTTGCGGCTCGGGCGTTTCAACGGGCGACGATGAACCGAAAAGACCGCCTTCCCGGAAGAAGGAACAGGAGGAAAGACAAGGACAAAGGACAAGAAGAAAAAAAACGGCAAGGAGAGGATCGCGCCAATTCATGTGTGTACCATTCGGCCAGAGAGTAAATAACATAGATAGAGGTAAACGCCTTTTTCGTCAAATCCCCCCTTCGCGGAGTTCAAGCCTCTTCCTTTATTTCCGCTTTATGCCAACGCAAAAAAGGCGAAATTTTTACCCGCGCGGGCCGCAAGGGCAGTCGCGGCGGATAAAAAAACACAACCCGTGAAATTCTGCCCTATCCCACCGGTTTTTGCTTGCAATTTTTGAAAATCCGGGATAAGTCTAGCTTTCACGCGCGGAAAAGCGCGCCCAAAAAAACGGTATTCAGGCTCTGCGCGGGCTTCTGTGGAGGATAGTATGGGTAAAATGTGCGAGTTTTGCGGCAAGAAAGCCATGGTCGGCAACTATGTGAGCCATTCCAATATTAAAACCAAGCGTCGCTTCAACCCCAATCTTCAGACTGTCCGTTGCCAGGAAGCAGACGGTACCGTGCGCACCGTCACGGTTTGTACCCGCTGTCTGCGTTCCGGCGCCGTGACAAAGCCCGTTGTCAACGAAAACTGAACGTCTTTTCGGAACTTTCATGGAAGGCGGGGATGACTCTCCGCTTTTTTTGTTAAACGCAGGATGCCTCTCCCATGGAACGCCCGCAAAGTCTGGAGAAAAGGCCTTTCCGGCGCGGGCCGAAGCAAAAGGCCATCCTGTGGCGCCGCCCTTCCGCGGCGCCTCCCTACTGGCGTGTCGTGGACTTTCGACCGCCCGGGAACATGGGGCGAGTCCTTCCAGGCCCGGACGCAAGGCAAATGGCACTGCTCCGCCTCATTTTGGACGCCCGCAATATTCCCTGCCTCATCACAGGGCACGGCGCCAACACGCGCGCCTTCGTTCCCGCCCTCTACGAAAACCTGGCGCGAACGGAACTTTCCGCCGTCGCCATGGAAAAATCCGCCCCTTTACCTGCGCTCCCCACGCGCAGGAACGCGCACTGGGTCGCCTTTCTGCTTCTTTTGCTCATCTTCTGGCATGGCCTGCGCGCGGGCTGGTGGTGCCTGCCCTTTCTAACAGTCCCCGGGCCGGAGGCCTGGCTGCAATGCGGCAAGCTAGACGCGGCCCTTGTGCGTGCCGGGGAATGGTGGCGCGCGGCCACGGCGCTCACCCTGCACGCGGATAGCCTGCACCTTTTCAGCAATGCGCTGTTCAGCGCGCCTTTCCTTGTTCTTCTGGCCCAACGCCTGGGTATGGGGCTGACCTTGTCGACCGTGACGCTTTCCGGCATACTTGCCAATGCGCTGGACGCTCTTTACCGTTCACCGGGCTATTCCAGTCTTGGAGCTTCCACAGCGATGTTCAGCGCCGTTGGTCTGCTCTGCGCCGATGTCACGGTACACAGTCGCGTGAAGGGAATACGGGGAACCTTCCTGCCCATGGCCGCGGGACTGGCCTTTCTGGCCATGCTCGGTTCGGAAGGGGAAAACATGGACTACGCCGCCCACGTCTTTGGCCTGGCTTCCGGCTTCTTCCTCGGTTTGGGGGTGAGCCTGACCATAAAGCGGCGCCCCATCCCCCGCCGGATCGAAATTCTTTTGGGCGCGGTCGCCTTCTTCCTCATCGCCCTGTGCTGGATTCTCGCCTTCTCAACGCTTTCGAGTCCCTCATGAACAAGCATCCCGGAACCTTCGAACTTCTGGCCCGCGACGGTCGCGCCCGCGCCGGACTGCTCCACACCGCGCACGGCGCCGTTGAAACCCCCGTCTTCATGCCCGTAGGCACCGCGGGGAGCGTCAAGGCACTGGCGCCGGACGACCTTGAAGCCCTGGGGACGCAGATTCTTCTGGGGAATACCTATCACCTCCACCTGCGCCCCGGGGATGAACTTGTGGCGCGGCGCGGCGGGCTGCACAACTTCATGCGCTGGGAGAAACCCATACTCACGGACAGCGGCGGCTTTCAGGCCTTCAGCCTGAGCTTGCTGAACAAGATGAAAAAAGACGGCGTGGAGTTCCGTTCGCACATCGACGGCTCAAAACACCTGTTCACACCGGAAAAAGTCATCTCCATACAGCGCAATTTGGGTTCAGACATCATGATGCCTCTGGACGTCTGCCTGGGCTTTGGCGCAACGTTTGACGAAGCGCAAAAAGCCGTACAGCGCACCACGGAATGGGCGGCCCGATGCCGCGAGTCCCACCCCGCGCGCACGGCGGGGAATTTGCTCTTCGGCATTGTTCAGGGTTGTACCTTTCCGGAACTGCGCCTCATCTCGGCCCGTCAGCTCATGAGCATAGGCTTTGAAGGCTACGCCATTGGCGGCCTGGCCGTGGGCGAACCCAAACGCCTCATGCTGGAAAACCTCCGCGCCCTCGACACTGTCCTGCCCGAAGACAAACCCCGCTATCTCATGGGCGTGGGCACTCCGCTGGACATCCTGCACGGCATAGAAGCCGGCGTGGACATGTTCGACTGCGTACTCCCCACGCGCAATGCGCGCAACGGCACGCTCTACACCTCGCAAGGCAAAATCAATATCAAACGGAAGGAGTACGCGGAAGACGACAGCCCTCTGGATCCGAACTGCCGGTGCTATACCTGCCGTACCTTCAGCAAGGCGTATTTGCGCCATCTTTATGTGAGCAAGGAACTTCTTGCCTTTCGCCTCAATTCCCTGCACAACCTCGCCTACTTCCTGGACACGGTGCGCGGCGCCCGCAAGGCCATACAGGAAGGCCGCTACGCCGCGTTCAAAGCGGCCCGCGAAGTCGCCTACCCCGAAGAGGCCCCGCTCTTCACCGCTCCAGAACTCTGAACCCTTCCAGCCGGAAGAAGGCAACTTTTTCATGGGCACCCGCGCTTTTCTGAAAAATCCGTTTCGGCCTTCCGGGAGTTGAAGAGCGACTGCCTCCCCGCCCTGCCGATATTGACAGGAAAGGCGTCAGGCGCTTTAATGTCCGCACCCGACAGGCGAAAGAGACAACGGCTACGCGTTTTGACAAAGAGCCTTTTCTCTCCCGGGCAAGGAGCGCGCCATGAACCATGCATACGATCAGGAAGCAGACCGGATCCGGGCGCCGCGCGTCATCGGCGTGGTCGGCGGTCTTGGACCCTTTGCCGGGCTGGATCTCGTGCGCAAGATTTTCCGCAACACCAAGGCGCGGAAAGATCAGGATCATCTTCCCCTTATCCTCTATTCTTTTCCCGGCGCCGTCCCGGATCGTTCAAACTTTCTTCTCGGGCGGAGCGGGGAAAATCCAGGGGAGTCCATAGGCGATATCATGCTCCGCCTGGCTCAAAGCGGGGCAAGCGTCATCGGTATGCCCTGCAATACGGCCCACAGTCCGAAAATATTGGACAGGGCGCTGGAAAAACTGTACCGAACGGCGCCAGACGCACGCTTCGTCTCCATCATCCAAAGCGCCGCGGCCCACATACGCGAAAAAAATCCCGCGGGCGGGCCTGTGGGACTTATGGGAACAGAAGGCACGTTGCGCACGGGGCTTTATCAGAACGCTCTGGAAGAATTCGGGATAGAGTCCGTCATTCCCAATGATGAAGACTGCGTTCTGATGCAGAAGGCCATCAGCGACACAAACTTCGGCGTCAAAGCCTTTGCCGACCCTGTTACCCGGGAAGCAAGAGCGGCGCTCCTTGGCGTGGCGCAACGCCTCATTGCGCAAAAACACGTCTCCCTCCTGCTCCTTGGTTGCACGGAAATACCCCTGGCCATCACGGAAACTTCGCTCCAGGGTATCCCTGTTGTGGACGCGACCAATATCCTCGCCCGGGAACTTATTCGGGCAAGTTGCCCCGAAAGGCTCGCATGAACCCGGCGGCAAAAGCGGCTTCGCTGTTCTGTTAACCAGTCTTTCCCTCTGAAGGTCAAAGCAAAGGGCGCCCAATGAATCTCGCCAAATTCCCCCGTCGCGGCTATGTGAAGGAAGCCACGCCCATAGAATACCTGCCGAATTTTTCCGCGGCACTGGGCAATAAGGTCAATGTGTACATCAAGCGCGACGATCTGCTCCCAGGCTGTGGGGGCGGCAACAAGACCCGCAAGCTCGACTTCTCCCTTGCCGACGCCCTGGCAAAAGGCGCGGACACCGTCATCACCTGCGGCGCCGTGCAATCCAACCACTGCCGTCTTACTCTGGCCTGGGCCATCCATGAAGGGCTGGACTGCCATCTTGTGCTTGAAGAGCGGGTGAAGGGCAGCTATGACCCTGAGGCTTCCGGCAACAACTTTCTCTATCAGCTCATGGGCGTGAAAAGCATCACGGTGGTTCCCGGCGGATCCCCCATGCTGGAAGAAATGGAAAAAGTCGCCGAAAAACTCCGCGTTCAGGGCAGGAAACCCTCTATCATCCCCGGGGGTGCGTCCTACCCCATCGGCGCTCTCGGCTACGTCTCCTGCGCTCAGGAGACCGTCCAGCAACTCTTCAGCATGGGTCTCAATGTGGATCACATCATCGTGCCCAGCGGCAGCGCCGGCACCCACGCCGGCATGCTCGCCGGATTCGCGGGCAACAATATCGACATCCCCCTTTCCGGTATCAATGTGAGCCGCCCCCGCGAAGCGCAGGAAGAAAGGGTGTGGAAACTGGCGCAGGAAACCCTGGATCACATCGGCGTGAACGTCATCCTGCCCCGTGAAAAGGTGACGTGCCTCGACGCTTACTACCAGCCCGGCTATTCCCTGCCCAATCCCGGCATGATAGAAGCTGTGAAGCTCATGGCCCGGACTGAGGCCATACTGCTGGATCCTGTGTACAGCGGCAAGGCCATGGCCGGAATGATAGATCTCATCCGCAGGGATCGCTTCCCGCGGGGCGCCAACGTACTCTTTCTGCACACCGGTGGATCTCCCGCGCTTTACGCCTCTATGTCCGCGTTCCGCGAATAGCTATTCCCCCCGCGAGCATCCCTGATAACGGCTTCATCAAGGCGTGCCTTCATGAACTACTGCGCTACTCCCCCCTTGAGCGTCGGATCCGTGGCCCTGCAAGGCATGATCACGGCCCCGCACTATCTGGCGACTCAGGCGGGGCTGGACATATTGCGCCGCGGCGGCAACGCCGTGGACGCTGCCATCGCCACGGCAGCCACGCTCTCCGTGGTCTACCCCCATATGTGTACGCTGGGCGGGGATAATTTCTGGCTTATCTTTGACGCGGGCACGCAAAGCCTCCGCGGACTCAACGCCAGCGGAAGGGCGGCGGCCCGGGTCACGGCGGCGTATTACACGGAAAGGGGTCTTGCCGGAATCCCCGCCCGCGGATGGGATTCCGCCATCACCGTGCCGGGCGCCGTGTCCGGCTGGGACGCGGCCTTTCGCTTTGCCCGGGAAACCATGGCGCGCGGCCTGCCTTGGAGCGAACTCTTCCATTCGGCCATATGCTACGCTCAGGACGGTTGCCCGGTGAGTACCTCCCTCGCTGAAATGAGCGCCATGAATGCCTCTTCTCTCGACAGGGAAATTCGCTTCCTTCAGCGCTTCCCGGAACTCGCCCGCCTCTTCTTCCCGGGCGGTCGCCCCCTTGCGCCGGGAAGCATACTGCGCCAGCCCGATCTTGCCCGCACGCTCAAAAATCTTGCCATAAACGGTGCCGCGGACTTCTATACGGGCGCTTTTGCCCATGCCGTTGCCGAGGATATGGCGCGGCACGGCGGTTTCCTTTCCCTGGAAGATTTTGCCGCGCACCGGGCAGACTGGGTCACGCCCCTTTCCGTGGACTACAGGGGCCTACTCGCCTGCAACCTGCCCCCAAATTCTCAAGGCCTGGCCTCTCTAGAAATCCTCAATATACTCAGAAACTTCGATGTGCGCAGCATGGGGGAGGGCAGTGCGGATTACGTCCACACTCTTGTTGAAGCTACTAGGCAAGCCTTCCTGGACAGAGACGCCTACGTCTCCGATCCCCACTTTGTACGCGCGCCTTTGGATATGCTGCTTTCCCCGGAGTACGGGAGAAGGCAGGCGGCGCGCGTGGATATGCGGCACGCGGGTCTGCCCCTTTCGCCCCTCGATCCCCATGGGGACACCGTATGGCTTGGCGTTGTGGATGGAGATGGGAACGCCGTCTCCCTCATACAGAGCATTTATCACGACTTTGGATCCGCTATTGTCCCCGCGGGCACAGGGGTTCTGCTCCAAAACCGCGGATGCGCCTTCTCCCTGCGGGAAGGACACGTCAATGCGCTTTGCCCGGGCAAGAGAACCATGCACACGCTCAACCCGGCCATGCTTCTGAAGGATGGAAAGCCCTGGCTGATCTATGGCACCATGGGCGGAGAGGGTCAGCCGCAAACACAGGCGGCCATAGTCACGCGCGTGGTGGACTTCGGCATGACGCCGCAGGAGGCCCTTGCCGCGCCCCGCTGGGTGTACGGCCACACCTGGGGAGAGGAGCGCAACGATCTGCGCATCGAAGGCCGCTTCGCCAAGGATAC
>CAZWBH010000001.1:0-96033 GCA_964632155.1 uncultured Mailhella sp. | reverse complement strand
CAAGGATACGCTGGAGGAATTGAAACGCCGCGGGCATACGGTGATCCGTGTGGAAGACTATTCCCAGACTATGGGTCACGCCGGGGCCATCCGCGCAGACGCGGAAACAGGCCTGCTCCAGGGCGGTTGCGATCCGCGCGGCAATGGCCTTTCCGCCGCGGGATATTGAATGTCCGCCAAACGCGTTACAGGCCAAGCATTCTGGGCAGAATCAGGGAAATTTCAGGGAAGGCCACAATGACGCATAGGGCCAACATGGAAGCCACCAGCATGGGCAGGACAGGCGGCGTGATCTGCTCCATGGTCAGATTGCTGATCTTGGCCCCCACGTAGAGGTTGACCGCCACGGGCGGAGTGACCTGACCCACGGCCAGGTTGACGGTCATCATCACGCCGAACCACACGGGATCCCAGCCAAAATGACTCATAATGGGCAAGAGGAAGGGCAAAAGGACGTAGTAAATGGAAATGGCGTCCAGTAGCATTCCCGCAATGAACAGGATCACGTTGATGAGCAGAAGAAGCACCCACGGGTTGTCGGAAAGCGCCAACAGAACGGCGGCGCCCCGCTCCACAAGGCCCACGGTGCTGGCCACCCAGGCGTAAAGCCCCGCGCAGGTGACCACAAACATGATCACTGCCGTGGCCTTCACGGATTCCACCAGCACCTCAATAAGAATAGAAAAAGAATTGATGGTACGGTAAACGAAGGTGCCCACGAAAAGCCCGTAGAAAATGGCCACGGCCGCGGCTTCCGTGGGGGTAAACACGCCCCCGTAAATGCCCCCCAGGATAACCACGGGAGTCATGACACCCCAGAAGGCCTCGCGCAGGGCCTTCCTTACCGGCATACGGCGTTCGGAACCGTGATAGCCCCTCTTCCGGGAAGTCAGATACACGGATCCCATGAGGAAGAGCGCCACCACCATGCCGGGCAAAAAGCCGGCCGCAAAGAGCGCGGGGACGGAAACATCGGCAATGCCGCCGTAAACAATAAAGGCGATGCTGGGTGGGATGACAATGGCCAACCCGGAAGACACAGACATTGTCGCCGCGGCAAAGGGTTTGTCGTAACCGCCCTTGACCATGGCGGGGATGAGAATAAGCCCCAGCGCGGCCACGGTAGCGGGTCCGGATCCGCTCACCGCGCCCCAGAAGGTGGCCACGCCCACAGTGGCAATGGCCAGCCCGCCGGTCATGTCCCCCGCCAAGGTTTCCACAAGGAGTACAATGCGGGAAGCAATGCCCGCCCGTTCCATGATGAAGCCCGCCAGGATGAAGAAGGGGATGGCGAGAAGCGGCACCTTGGCCACGCCGGCAAAGAAATTATAGGAGAGCATATCCACGCCCATATCCCATACCCAGGCCACAATCAGGGCGGAGAGTCCCAGAGAAATGGCGATGGGCACACGGAAAACAAGCGGGATGGCAAAGGCTATGAGCAACCAGAAAGCCGGATCGTGAAAGAGAGAAAATTCCATGCCCCGTTCCCCTTAGTAATTGTTCATCCGAAAGTCCTCGCGAACTTTTTGGAAGATGCGCACAATGATGAGCAGAGAAAACAGGGGCGTTGCCAGAGTATACAGCCATACCGGTATGGCCAGGGATTCCGAAACCACGTCCAGACTGTATTCATCCATGACTTCAAGGGAACCTTCGCAGATGAGAGCGAGAAAGAACGCCACACTGCACGCAACACCGAAGAGGTAAAGGATCAGTCTTATTTTTCGAGGCATGGAATCATACAGAACGTTCATGCAGAAATTGTGCCCTTCACGGAAGGCCCGGGCTGTTCCCAGGAGTACAAGCCACACAAAAAGATTGACCGTCAGTTCTTCGGACGAGGAAAAGGAAAAATTGGTACAGTAGCGCACAATGACGTTGATGAACGCGATGCACGCCATGACCGCCAGAACCAGCGCGCCGAGGAGTTCCTCAAAACGTCTGTTCAGAAAGTCCCACATGATTTCCCTCAAACGTGCGGGAGCGGCCATGCCGCTCCCGGAGTAATGGCCTAACGCGCGGCCTTCATGTCTTCTTCCGCAGCTTTCACAAGATCCGCGCCGATCTTCTGCGTCCAGTCGTCACGCACTTTCTGGGTGGCCCTGTAGAATTCGCCGATCTGTTCAGGCGTGAAGCGGGTCACCGTCATTCCCTTTTCTTCCATGACTTTGTAAGGATCGGTAACGGCGGGAACCATGTTTATGCTCTCCAGGTATTTGAGCGAGGAACCATCATCAAAGCCCAGGCGGGAAAGGGCCTTGCCGTACTTTTCCGCGTCTTTGGCGCAGGCCAGGATAATCTTTTGATCCTCACTGGAAAAGCTCTTCCAGACCTTGTCGTTCGCCGTGAGGAACAAGGGGTCTATCATGTAGTGCCAGTCTGTGTGGTACTTGTGCCAGGTCCAGATCTGGAGCGGGATGTTGATGCTGTTGGTGGGGTTTTCCTGTCCGTCCACAATGCCCTGCTGGAAGCCGGTCACAGCCTCGGACCAGTTGATGGCCTGGGGGTTGGATCCAAGCGCCGTAAAAATATCGGCAAAAATGGGTGTCCCGCAGACGCGCAACTTCATGCCCTTCATGTCCTGCGGCGTGTTGATGGGTCCTTTGCTTGTGGTCAGTTCGCGGAAACCGTTCTCCGACCAGCCAAGAAACTTCACGCCCGTCTTTTCGATGGCGGCCTCGAGCATTTTGCCGGATTTACCCTCCTCAATGGCGTCCATGGCCTTATAGCGATCGGGATTGTTCGCGATGAAGAACGGCAGTGCGGGCAAGTTCAGTTCTTCAATCTGCGGAGACCAGTTGATGGTGGAGGCCAGAGCAAAATCAATGGCGCCGCGACGGACGAGCAAAAGTTCGGAAGTCTGCTTGCCGGCCATGAGCTGGGCGCCAAAGTAGACCTTGATGTTCACGCGCCCCTCTGTGCGTTCGCGAACCTGATCGGCAAAATAGGCACCCGTCAATCCCCAGCCCGATGTGGCGCTGGGCACGACGCTCAACTTGTACTCCTGCTTGTAGGCGAAAGCGGGCGCCGAAAGCAGACCGAGGCACGCCGCCGCCAGAAGAACGGTGCGGAAGAGCTTCTTCATGTTTCCTCCTCAAGATGTTTTGACGGAGCCATGCCCCGCCGGATGAACAAAAAACAGTACGCCCCCGCCCCTTTGGCAGACGGAGGCGGCTTTACCTTTACCTACAAGAGCGGAAGGATAAACAAGAGCGCTGGTAAAACCACGACCAGCGCGGCGGTGCTTATCAGCCAGCAGGCGTTGGCCAGATCCAGATCCAGCCCGAAAAGTGACGGCAGGATAAGGGCGTTCATGGCCACAGGCATGGCGGAAAGGATCAGCGTCACCCTGAGGGGAACTCCGTCGAGTCCCGCCCATGAGGCCGCAAAAAAAACAGTCGCGGGCACGCACACAAATTTGATGAAGGAAAGCGCGAGCGACTGGGAAATATAGCGGGTCACGCGGGAGAGGCGCAAGCCCATGCCGATGGAAAAAAGAAAGAAGACCGTGCCGATCACCATGGCCGTCGCGGACAAGACCCCGAAAACAGCGGGGCGGTGTACGCCAAGAAGATTGAGCGCCATACCCAGCCCCAAAGCCGGAAGTATGAGCTTGAGCAAAGAGCCGGCGCGGAAGGAAGCGCGCGCGGGACTCCTGTCCTTCGTGCCGAACCACTGAGCCACAGGGCAGGCCACGCCAAAATAGAACACTTCTTCGCAAAGGCGAAAAAGCGAGGAATACGCGATGGACTGCTCCCCGAACTGTAGCACCGCCACCAGCGAACCTATGGCGCCGATGTTGATGAAGGAGCCGCAACAGTACATACTGCCCGCCTGCGCCCGGGGCAAACCCATGAGGCGTGAGGCCAGAAGCGCAAGAGCCCCGCCGACGATCCAGGCAAAAAGACCCAGAACGGGAAGCGCGATCAGGCGTCCGTCCGGAGAAGGCAATCCCCAAAGGGAAAGCGTGGCGGAAAAGGGAACAAGCCCGAAAAGGGCGACTTTCTGGAGGAAAAGCCGGAGCCTTTCAGATTGCGGCTCTGTCAGCCTGGAACGCGCCAGTGCCACACGCCGCTGAAAAAAGTATCCCGCAACGAGACTCGCAAAAATAAGGACGAGGGTCAGTACAAGTCGTTCCATAAAAGCAGAAAATCCTCAGGAACCGTTCGCGGGACGGGAACGGAACTTCAGCACGCTCAAAAGATGAGGTTAAAGGGTAATGAACTTGTTTTTTTCAGGGTATCCTTCCTGAAAAATTTGTCAAACGCGCCCAGGAGCGGCGTTCGCGCAAACCATCCTGTCACTTTTCAGACCCTGACTTGAACTTTGGGGGCGCTGAAAACTCCTGCCGAGCAGCCCGATGCTGAAAGGACTTCTGAAACGCCTCCCGCGTTTCAACGAAGACGCCTCTAGCGAAGGCAGGCGTCCGCCAGAATCCCGGCGGAGAAAAGCGCGCCGAAGATAAGAATATTGCGCGAAGTCAGCCCCAGACAGCGGTTCAGCCCGCGGCCCGCGCCTGTGGATGCGATGAGCGCCCATACGCGGTAATGCGGAACAAGAAAGAAAAGCGGCAATATTCCGGCCCAGAACAAACCGTGAGGCAAAAGGCAGATCGCCAGGGCACAGGCAAGACCGCCCATGGCCAGGTAGAAGCGCAAACCAAAATCCGCGCCAAAGCGCGCAATGAGTGTTTTCTTGCCAGAGGCGCGATCCTGATCCCGATCCCGGAAATTATTGATGATGAGCAAAAGATCAATGCAAACACCCATGGCCAGCCCAGCCAGAGTGGCCTGCGGAGGCCAGAAACCCAGTTGCACGAAGCAGGTAAAGCCCACGGGAACAAGGCCAAAGAACACCAGCACCAGCGCATCGCCCCAGCCGCGGGCCGCCAGAGGGTATGGCCCGCCGGAATAGAGGTAGGCGCACAAAACGCAGACGATGGCCACGACAATCATGGACCAGCCCCCATAAAAGGCCAGAGGCAGACCTGCCAGGAGAGCAAGCCCGATGACCACGGCTATGCCGCGCTTCATGGCGGCGGGAGAAATCCAGCCTTCGGCGCAGGCGCGGCGCGGGCCAAGCCTGTCTTCACGGTCATTGCCGCGGAGAAAGTCGCAAAGATCGTTGATGAGGTTGGATGCTATCTGCATGAAGATCGCAAAAAGCATACACAGGGTTGCGGGTACGGCGCGGAAGCCCCCCCACCAGAAGGAGAGCGCGCAACCCACGGCCACCGGCGAGAGCGCCCCGGCCAGAGTCTTCGGGCGGGCGGCCAGTACCCAGGCATACCAGGAATCCTTGCGTACTTCCTTTTCCTTCATGGCAAACTCCAAAATTCGGAACCGGAAATCAATGGGGCCTTAGCCCTGCTAAAACAAGGATAGCGCATCTTTTCTGTTAAGAAAAGCAAGACAACGAAGCCCGCCGCTAGACAACCTTTCCAATGACAACGTTTTCACGTATGCCGTTTTTCCAAAAAAAACACAGCGATAACACTGAACGGAAGAACGCCTTACAGCGCCCCCGTCTGACCGTCCGGACGGAACATGCTCGTCCTGCTGACGAATACATCGTTTACTTTATTTCCGCGTGTCCTGGATGGACTGTTCCTGGGAAGGCTTATCATTGATAAGATGACAAGCTCAGGCATCAGAGGAATTGACCGCGCCCCCGGAGAAAGGTATCTTTTCCCCGTCGGATTCAGAAAATGCGCCAGGACGTATGCTTCCGCCATTGCCGCGCCCTGTGAACGCGCAAAAGCCCAACGAGCGAGGCCCCCATGAGCCAGAATACCTCCCCTGGAGCCGCCCCCGAAGCGGAACGCACCCAAGGCACGGATTTCCTCCGCGCCCGCATCGACAACGACAATCTCACCGGCCGTTTCGGCGGTCGGGTGCATACTCGCTTCCCCCCTGAACCCAACGGTTACCTACACATCGGGCACGCCAAGTCCATCTGCATCAACTTTGGTCTGGCCCAGGAATACCACGGCCTGTGCAATCTGCGCTTTGACGACACCAACCCCGTCAAGGAAGACATCGAATATGTGGATTCCATCATGGAAGACGTGCGCTGGCTGGGCTTTCAATGGGCGGGAGAGCCACACTACGCCTCAGACTATTTTGACCAGCTTTACGCCTTTGCCGAAAAGCTCATTGTGATGGGCAAGGCCTATGTGGACGAACTGAACGCCGATCAGATCCGTGAATACCGCGGAACGCTGACCAGGCCCGGCATTCCCAGCCCGTGGCGCGACCGCCCCGCGGAGGAAAGCCTGGATTTGTTCCGCCGCATGAAGGCCGGAGAGTTTGAAGACGGAAAATACGTTCTGCGCGCGAAGATCGATATGGCCTCCCCCAACATCGTCATGCGCGACCCCACCATCTACCGCATCCGCCACGCCTCGCACCATCGCACGGGCGACAAATGGTGCATCTACCCGATGTACGACTTCACGCACTGCCTGTCAGATTCGCTGGAAGGCATCACCCACTCCATCTGCACCCTTGAATTTGACAACAACCGCGAACTTTACGACTGGGTACTGGAAACTCTGGGCGTCTACCGTTCCCAGCAGATAGAATTCGCCCGCCTCAACCTCACGTACACGGTACTTTCCAAACGCAAGCTCATACAGCTTGTAAAGGAGGGCTATGTGCGCGGCTGGGACGATCCGCGCATGCCCACCATCTGCGGCCTGCGCCGCCGCGGCTATACGCCTGAAGCCATCCGCGACTTCTGTTCGCGCATCGGCGTGGCCCGCGCCGCGGATTCCGTAGTGGATTATAGTCTGCTGGAATTCTGCTGCCGGGAACATCTGAACGCCGTGGCCCCGCGTTGCATGGCCGTACTCGACCCGATAAAGGTGGTAATCACCGACTATCCCGAAGATATGGTTGAGGAATTCGATCAACCCTTGCACCCCGAGGACGCCTCCTTTGGCAACCGCAAGGTTCCCTTCTGCCGCGAACTCTACATCGAGCGCGAAGACTTCCGCGAAGTTCCGCCGAAAAAATACTTCCGCCTCTCCCCCGGCGCGGAAGTGCGTCTGCGCTACGCCTACTATATCACCTGTCAGGAAGTCGTCAGGAACGCCCAGGGCGCCATCACGGAACTGCGTTGCACCCATGATCCGGCTTCACGCGGCGGCTCCAGCCCCGACGGACGCAAGGTCAGGGGTACCCTGCACTGGGTAAGCGCCCGTCACGCCGTGCCCACCGAAGTGCGCCTCTACGCGCAGATGTTTACCGCGGAGAGCGACGCCGATGTGGAAGAAGGAAAGACCTTCCTCGACTATTTCAACCCTGAATCCGAAAAAATCGTGACGGCCATGGCCGAACCCTATCTGGCAACGCTGCCCGCGGGCAGTCGCGTTCAATTCGAACGCCTGGGTTATTTCTGCGCCGACCCTGACGGAACACAGGAACACCCCGTATTCAATCGTACCGTTACACTCAAGGATTCCTGGGCCAAAATCGAAAAAAAACAGTGAACCGGCTCCCCGCGCGCATCACCAAAGATAAGGAGACAGCATGTCCATCTTTGAAAAGAATAAAGCCCTGGCACTGATGTTCGAAACGCACAGGGCGCATCTCTGTGAAAAGGAAGGTCTGGGCGAGGAACAGATCCGCGCCGCCATCAATAACGGAACCATGGTTCTTCTGGGCAACCCCGCGCACAAAACAGTGAAGCCCATACTCGTGGGACAGCCCGCCCGCGTGAAGGTGAACGCCAATATCGGCACTTCCCCCTTCCAGTGCCAGGTGGAAGGCGAAATGAAGAAGCTCCGCGTCGCCCTCAAGGCCGGCGCTGACACCGTCATGGATCTTTCCATAGCCGGAGATTTGGATGCCATACGCCGCCGCATGCTCGAGTCCTGCCCCGCACCGCTGGGTACTGTGCCCATGTACGGCGTGGCGCAGAAGTATATCGACCGCGGCGAAGACCCCGCCGCCATTGATCCGGAACTCATCTTTGCCGATGTGGAAAAGCAGGCGAAACAGGGCGTGGACTTCATGACCCTGCACTGCGGACTCACCCGCCAGGGCGCGGAATGGGGATCCGGAGGCGGGCGTACGCTGGGCATAGTGTCCCGCGGGGGGAGCATTCTTTCCCGCTGGATGTTGCGCAACGGCAAGGAAAACCCACTCTTCACCCAGTTTGACCGCCTGCTCGACATCGCGCTGAAGTACAACGTCACGCTGTCCCTGGGCGACGGTTTGCGCCCTGGCGCGAACAGCGACGCCGGCGACGCCGCCCAGTGGATGGAAGTCATCACACTTGGCCAGCTCGCGAAGCGCGGCCTTGAGGCGGGCGTGCAATGCATGATCGAAGGACCCGGCCACGTGGCCTTAAACGAGGTAGAGGCTCAGATTGTCGGCATCAAGAAGCTGACGCACGGCGCGCCGCTCTACGTACTCGGGCCGCTAACCACGGACACAACGCCCGGCTATGACCATATTGCCGGGGCCATCGGCGGAGCGCTGGCCGTGCGCGCGGGCGTGGATTTCCTCTGCTACCTCACCCCCGCCGAACATCTTACCTTGCCCGATGAAGACGATGTGAAGCAGGGCGTCATGGCCTCCCGCGTGGCGGCCCAGGTTGGAGAAAACGCCCTTGGCGCGCCCCGCGCCCGCGAAAAGGAAGCCCGTATGTCCAGAGCGCGCATGGAACTTGACTGGAAAGCCATGCGGGAAGTGGCCATAGACCCTGAACTCCTTGACAGGCGCCGCGAAGCCCACAAAAACGAGGAAGCCTGCGCCATGTGCGGCAATTTCTGCGCCGTGCGCATGATGCGCGAAGGCAACCCCGCCGCCAGAATCCCCGCTCACTGCCAGCATAGTTGCTGAAAAACGCCGTCCCGACTTTTTTGTTCATGACCCGTTGCGGCAGAGCGTTCCAGTACATTTTTACCGTTACGAAAGAGCAAAGTTCGCGCTGTCCTTTATCCTCAAGGACAGCGCATAAAGGCACGCTTAGAAAAATTTTTGGCGCAGGGGATTCGCTTCTTTCCCCGCTCAGGCCAGTGCCGAATACCTGGAGATACTCTTTGCCAAAAAGATCTGCCGCTTCATCAACATTAACTGCCGCCTGATCCCACAGTTCTGGCGCGGTCGCGCTTCCGTCCGCTTCAGTTTTCTTTCTTTCTATGAAATTCCTTTTCCAGGGCGGACAAAAGAGGAAGCACGCTTTGTGTGGGCATAATTCTGCTCCACACCATGCTGTTGCTCAATCTGGCCGTACCCTGCGTTCTGGCAAAATTCACATGTTCCGCAAGCGCGTCCAGATTGTTGCGGAAGTTTGTATTGAGCCTGTCCTCTCCGGCATATTCCTTGCGCAACTGGGCGATTTTTTCATCAACGTCCTTCTTGGGATAGTCGGCAATTTCCTTCACGCTGAGGCGATAAAAATTTGTAGAAACCTCAAGATTTTTGAAATGTTCCTTTATGCTATTCCTTAGCTTTGTTTCCTGTTCGCTCAACTTCTTTTTCAGCTCCTTCGATTGTTTGCCGGAGGACACGCCGCCTTTCGCCTTCAAATTCCTGAGCATAAAATCCGACTGATAACAACGAAAAGCAATGTTGGACAAAGAGTCCGCCTTATACGTCGCCGAACGCAGGGAACTCAGGAGGTTGGCGTCGCGCTCGCGGGCCAGGGAGGCGTTCATATCCTTGAGCAAATCGCGGAACTGATCGAGATTGCTCTTCACAAAGGGGGAGGCTGTGGCTCCATAAATCTTTTCCAGTTCCCTCAAGGGATCACCGCCCTGATCTATGGAGACGAGTTGATCACTGCTCTGCGCGGGCGCGCCGCGTTCTGCCTCCGCACTCTGGGCTTTTTGCGTCTGCGCCACGGAGCCTTCCTGCGGAGAAGAGCCATTCAGTCTGTCCTCTTCCTTTTGCAGATTGTTCGCGCGGCTCATGCTCGGAACGTTGATCGAGGAGAGCGCCAGCCGTGCGCCCAGGGTGCGCGTGCTGTAGGGCAGGAATGTCCCATCCTTCTGCTTTTGGAACATACGCGCTTCTTCGCGCTTGCCCGGGTAGACGTGTTCTTCCCTGTCGGCAAGGAAGCTTCCGCCCTTGATCAGAAAGCCGCCTTCCGAACCGTGCAGGCGGCGCGCATGGCCTCCGCCGGCCAGGCTGTCTGAAATGGTAAAGCGGAAGCCAGTCTGCACCATTTCCGCCACATTGCCGGCCATGTCGTACAGCCCCAGAGGATTGGCCATTCTGGAACCGATAGGCAGGGCTTGCTGATAGCGGGAACCAAAAACGGCATAATCCTCCACCGAACGGCCCTCTTCCAGCACAAAATCGTTATCAAGCTGTACTTCCGGAGGAAGATTCCCGCCCCGGGCCGCAAATTCCCATTCCTCCTCGGTGGGCAGGCGGAAGAAAGCCGGAAGTCCGTCTATCTGCGGCAGGGTGTTCGCATTATTTGCCAAAAGCCAGGTATTGTACTTGTGCAAAAAATCCTGGATGTCGTACCAGGAAATATTGGCCTTGGGCAGATTGCCCTCCGTCTCCGGCAAACTCCCTTCCATCACAGCGGCCCACTGGGCGTTGCTGATTTCGTATTTGCCAATGAAATAATAACAATAGGAATCCTTTTCATCGGCGGGCAATTTACTTTTCCAGGAGTCGGGGAGGTTTTCCTGAAGAAATGGCCCGCTTACATAGGCGGTCACCTGCTTTTCATACAAGCCGCGTTCATCCCCGGGGCTACTCAGGCCCATGCTGAACTTTTTGTCGCCAAGCAAGCCGTTCACCGGAATGGCCACAGGGCGCAGTACCATCTTGAGTCCGCAGGGCATGGGCAGTTCCAGGTCGTCCGCCGCGACTTTGGGGTTGTAACAGGAAGCGGGATCCGCGGCCTGCGCCGGAACGCCGCCCGCGGGACTCAGCGCCGCATGGCACAGAGAGGGCAAAAACATCAGACTCAGGGCAAGAAGAGGCATAAAAACGACTTTCTTCAGCATACTCCCACCTCTTTTTAGCGCGGCGCACGGTCGCAGCGTTCTACAACTCTCGTATAACGGTTGAGGGTTCAATGGCGGAGGCCCGCAGGGCGGCGCGGAGCGAGGCCAGTACCGCCATGAGCTGTACTCCAAGGAAGGCCGCGACAAGAAAGGCGGGCGACACGGTACAGATGGCCTCTCCCCCGGTCTGCGCGGAAAACATCATGTCTATGGCACAGGCCACGGCGCCGTAAAAACAAAAGGCCAGGGTCGTGCCCACGCACCCTGTGGCCAGTGCCTGCGCCATGGGATAAATAAGCAGAGAAAAGCGCGTAAAACCGATGAGGCGCAACATACCCATGAGCTTCCACTTGCGGCGCACGGCGGCCTGCGCCGTGCTGACCATAAAGGCGAAGAAGCCCGCGCAGGTAGTGGACGCGATGAGCATGATTACCGAGGATAACGTGGAATCGATATTCCGAATATTGGCGATGTCGCGGGAACGGGTCTTTACCGGAGTATCCTGCTCCTTGAACCAGGCTTCCAGGGCTTCCACGTCGTCCAGAGACTTCGCGTAGGCGCGGAAGGATTCAAAATGCCGTTTCCCGACCGGAGGAAGATCGCCCTCCGCCCCGAGCAGTTCTGTGCTTACGCCATCGCGAAAATCCTGAATGGCCGTCAGGGTGGCCATATCCACAAAGCCGGCCTCCATGCCTGTGGCCGAAGGCGGTAGCACGCCGCTCACGGTAAAAAGAAGTTCCTTGCGCTGAAAGCGACCGGAGGCGAGCCTGCGCCCCAGAGAGGCGGAAACCGTATCCCCTGCGGCAACGCTCAGCCTGGCGGCAATTCCAGCGGCGAGAACGATCTCGAAGCGATCCGGCGTGGAAGCGGGAATCGCCAGTCCATGACTCTCAAGCATGGGATCGCCAGGCGCGGACGCTTCCAGAGAAACCGTACAACTGTTTTCTCCCTTGGAACGTAGCTGAACCTCGGAAGCCACATCGCGTGTGCGACCTATGCAAAAACGGCATCCGGGCCGGGCCGCAACGCTCTCGATAAACGCCTCGTCAAAGCCCGCGCCGCGCCCACCCGCGGGGATGAGTACAAGAACGGCAGGGTCGCGCATGAGATTTTCGCGGAGTCGCTCGATAACGCCCATGTGTACCCCGTGCAGCACCAGGAGCGGCGCAAGCATACTGGCCAGAGCAAGCACGGCACAGAAGGAAAGGCTGCGTTCGTGAATCCAGTCTTTCCAGGCAAGGCGTGCGGATAAAAAAGCAAGCCGCATTTACTCTTCTCCTTGCCGATCGTCCAGAACGGCGCTCACCCGATCCCCTTCGCTTTGCACGAAAATGGGCGCCTCCCGGAAGGCGAATTCATGCACAAGAGCGACATCGTGCGACACCATGACCACGGAAGTCCGGCTCTCCTGTACGGCTTCCAGAAACAACTTCATGACTCTGCGCGAAAGCCCGGGATCCAGCGCCGCCGTTGGTTCATCGGCCAGAAGCAAGCCTGGCCCGGGCGCCAGGGCGCGGGCTATGGCCACGCGTTGCCTCTCACCAATGGAGAGTTCTTCCGGCTTTCTTTTTCGCAATCTGTTTATCTCCAGGCGTTCCATAAGGTCTTCGACCCTCGGTTCGGCCTGCGCTTCGCTTATGCCGGCGGCCCGGGCGCCCAGCAGAATATTTTCCCACACAGAGAGAAACGGGAAAAGCCCCCCCGTCTGCAGGACATAACCCATGCGCCGTCTCCGCAGATCGGTCAGCACAGCGGTCTGGCCCTTTTCCCAGAAGCTCGCGGCGTCACACTTTTCTTCATCAAAGGAAAACGTGAATTCCTCCGCGCTGTCCGGGCGCAGCACCATGCCCAGAAGATCCAGTGCCGTACTCTTGCCGCAACCGCTCTGTCCGGTAATGGCGATATATTCCCCTTTCCGGATGGAGAAACTGCGTATGCAAAGGCGGTATCCCGCCCTTGCATCCCACTGCTTTATCACATTTTTAAGTTGCGCTAACATCAGGGCAACATATTCAGGGGGACGCGGTAGACCCATTCATTGGTATTTTTGGAACCAAAACCTTCCCAATGGGTGTTGTCACGGTCGTATTCTTCGTAACGCCGAATCAAACCCTTCAAACGCCGGATAAATTCCTGCTGCTGGCCAGTGGTCATGTTTGTCCAGTCTTCCGGCTTCATATTCACCACCTGGCTTTTGTAGGGCAGGCCGTCCAGCACTTCCAGCAAGACGCCCTTTTGTGCCAGATTGGTCTGCGGATCCTTGTTAAAACTGGAAGGATCACGGCTCACCATGGCAGCCGCGGAGAGGAGCTGTTCATAAAAGTTGAACTGCGCGCTGTCCTGCAAAAAGGCCTCTTCCGCCGTGGTGATGATGAGCTTGACCTGCTTGCGTAGCTGGCTGAGCTGCAATTTGGTGAGGAGTACGGCCGGATATACCACGGGTACGGGCGCAGCGTTGGGATTTGCTTCCAGCGAGGAGAGGTCGGCATCGGCGATCCAGGCGTTGACCACCTGGGGCGCCGTTGTCCCACGATTATCGCCCACAAACTGTAACTGCATGGCGTAACCCAAGGTTTCAGCTATGCGCCGGGCCTGCGCCTCCGGAGTGGCGTCCTTGGACAGACCTTCCGTTTTGGGTTTTTGCAGCTTTCCGCTTTTGAACTGCATTTCCGCGATTTTGCAAAAAGTATCCGCAAACTCCTTGGTCGTCTTTTTGAATTCTTCCGCTCCTTCGCGCGGCGTGGGCGCGTTGATGGCAATATAACTTGACTTGTTGTCGCTCCTGATGGAAAGCTGCTTGTAGCTTTTTTCCGCGTACTCGTGATCTTTCTTTCCGAGCGGCGTTTTAATGTGTGCGGCCACCAGATTGATGTTGTTGGTACGCAGATAGTCCGCCATGCCCTCCGGAGACATCCCTGTTTTTGAGGTAGGATCGCTACCATCCAAGGGTCCGGCGTCGGTGACGAGGAGCATGATTTTGGCGTCAACCTTGTTCCAGCTTAGGGAATCTACAGCGGCCTTGACGCCCGCAAGAGAATCTTCGTCAAAGGCATGGGTAGACGCCTTGCACTCTTCCACCTCCGCCAGCAGAGATTCCAGGGCGTCGCGGTTTTCTACGGTGACAAAATCACTTATCACGCGCGTGTTATACTCAATGGCGGGGCTTTTTTCCACATTGCTACGAAAGGCTACCACCGCTATGGCCATTTTGTCCTTGGCTTTGGAATCCTGCATCTTGTCGTACACCGAACGCACGATGTTGCAGGTTTGATCAATATAGGGCTTCATGGACTTTGTGGTATCAATGACAAAGACTATGCCCGTAGTCATGCCATCGGAACCCGCCTTCTTTTCGGAAGCGCCGGTCTTTTCCCTGTCCTCCGGCATACCCGGGTCAATGCAGGCCACCTGCAGAAGCTGGGTTCCGCTCCCGGCGAACTGCGTATCCATGTCCAGAACGGGCATGAGATAAAAATCCTTCTGCGCAATCTGCCCCTCCCTTTCCGGAGGCTCCATGGCGATGACAGGCAAATCCGCGGGCTTGTTCGCTTTAGGATCACTGAGCAGTGCTAGGTACTGGGCCACGGTATCCTTGATGCTTTCCGCCGTGCAGAGATCCTGGATGGCTTCGTGATTTCTGAAGAAGAGTACCGGCTGGCGGCCCATTTGATCGGTAAAAACCATGGTGATGGCCTGCGGCCAGTTTGTGGTCTCCGAAATTTTCATCCAGCCGTCCGCCCCTGTGGAAGATACGCCGATGCGCAACATATCTCCCCGGTTTTCATAGACATAATACGAAGTAAAGGTGCGCGGGCTTCCCACCACCTTGGAGCCTGAGGCATCGCTGTACAGTTTTGCCCCCGGGTGCGAGACCACGCGCTGAAAAACGGCGGTCTTGCCCTGCTGGGTAAGAGGCTGTTCGGCCAGCGCCGGAGCGGTGGCGCACAGCGCCAGAACACAGAAGACCATTGCGAAAATACGATATTTCATGTGAAACCTACTTCATTTCCTGTAACCATTTGGCCGCGGCAGTGTCGCCCTTGGCCGCGGCCTGCTCCACCCATTGCTTCAGACGCGCGCGCGCGTTTTCGCCATCTTGAGCCTTGCCATAGTAATACCAGGCTTCCGCTCCGTCCTTTTGTATAGTGCCCCAAGCAGGACGCGAGGGATCAACGCATTCCGCATAGCGCCGGGCAGCCTCTGGATGGCCTTCTCCTGCGGCGTAGTAGTAGAGGCGGAAGAGAGCGTCCTGCTGTTCCGTGGTGCTGGCGTCCAGTTCTTCCGCCAGCTTCATCGCGGATTCTGGATTTCTTTCTCCGGAAAAGAATTTTGCCACTCGTCCCCTGGCGTCGGTTCTGGCGGCCTGCTCTGCGGCTTTTTTCTCCGCCTCGGCCCGTGCGGCTTCTTCAGCGGCTTTTTTCTCCGCCTCGGCCCGCGCGGCTTCTTCAGCGGCTTTTTTCTCCACCTCGGCCTTCTGCTCGGCACTCTGTTCCTGCGGGGCGGTAGGTTGGGAATCTCCGCCGCGCATCAAAAAGAACGCCGCTCCCACAAGGAGCAATACCACGACCACCGCCGCGGCGATGAGCGGAATCCTGTTTTTGGTCTTAGGTTCCGCTTGTTTTTCTTCCGTTGCCTGCTCAACTACAGGAGGGGCAGGTTCCCATGTGTCCGCTGCCTCCACCACGTTTTCTTCGGGTGGCGTAGTAATGGGTTCTTCCGTGTTCGGACCCGCAAGAGGCACTTCAGGAACATACGCTTCCGCGGCTTTCGTTTTTGCAGGCTCCGGCTTTTCCGCTTCAAGATAATTTCTCAGTGTACTCGTTCCCTCCAGCCCGGACCAGGCAATGTCATAGGCGGACATCTGCGCTCTTGCCTTTACCTGGCCATCCGCCCCCAAAAGGCAGGCCTCGTAGACGCCGTCTTCCATACTATCTACATAGGCGGGCTGAAGCTCAAACGAAATGGTATTGTTGCTTACAGCGGGCCTTACGCCCAGTATCAGGCCTTCGGGCTTGCCGCCCCAGCTGCCGCCGACCGTGCAGAGGTATTCACTGCCGGTGCCGGTATAACGCCCCACGGCAAGCGCGTCTCCCTCCGCGTACGCGGGATCTTCCGGCGATTCACGGAAGAAGGTGATGTGTGCGTAGCCCTGTTCCAGACCATTTTGATCGAATTCTGCTCTCATGCGTTTACCTGCGCGTCAGCGACCTGTTTAATGATTGCGCCCAGCAGAGCGTTTTCCTCAAGGTTGATTTTGAGTCCTCCGGAAAACGAGACATTGTCCATGAGTACTCCGTAAAACGCCGTGAGCCAGTCCTTGTACCACTGCCTGGCAAAGGGCTTGAAGGTTTCCGGCAAAACGGGGTAGCCCTCCACAGGGGGATGATCGCAAAAGACCGTCACGTCCTGATTCCGGTATCTGACCACACGCTGGGACTCGTTGACTTCCGCGGGATTCTTGCCCATCCAGCTGACAAAGTCGTTGAGTACGCCTATGGCGTAACTGGCCTGCTTGCGTATTTTGCTGTCTTTGGAAACATCCACGGGTTGCGCGATTTCTCGGAATTTTTCTTCCAGGCGGCGCTGTATCTCCAGGCGGGCCACAGCCACATCGAACTCATCAAGCATGGAAAGGAAGGTTGTCTTGGGGAACATATAATAGCTGGAACACTCCGTGCTGTCCGCCAGGCTACGCATGCGGGCGCTCCAGGCTTCCAAGATGCGCGCACTGTAAAAATAAAATTCATCCCTTTCCGTTGGCGTGGAGTTTTGCTCCGGCAAACTTTGTTCCGGCTCATCAAAGATATCCAGAATGTCCAGCGGGTCTTCCGGCGCCTCAACTCCGTTCCCGCCTTCCGTTTCCGACGGGATGCTAAAGGCGGAGTCCCTGTACTCTTCAAAGCTGCGTTCCGCCTCGCTGTACAGGTAAAAGAGCTGTTCGGGAGGGATCTTGAAGCTGTTCAAGAGTTCCGGGAAGCGCTCCTGAAAATTCGGGTTGACAAAGAGTTTGCCAAAGGCGCCAAAGAGCGCCATTTTCTTCTTCAGTTCTTCCTCCTGATTTCCGGAGTGGTAGAACGGCGAGAGCGTGGCCTTGAGCGTCTGTCGCGCGGCCTCCAGCGCGTTGGCTATCTGATCGAGTTTCAGATCAGGATTGCACCGGGGCGCCAGACTGCTCTTGATATATCCTATGCCGCCATCGTTGATTTTCATGACTTCGTCAAAGGCCTTCTCCGGCTTGCCAAAGTGTTTCTGAACAAGGTGCGATTCCAAAAAAGCCTTGCGCAGTTTGTCTCTGTACTCTTCCATGTCGGGGCGGACACCCGTCTCCCGCCAGTCCGACTTGTCGTAGTCCATCATGCTCGACCAGCGTATGTTCACATTGCGTAGCATGAAGAGATTGTTGAAGGGATGGTTCGGCGTCCATTCCTCAACCCAGCGCGTCGTCTGGCTGTAGGCACCGGAAAAATGTCCAAGGAACATTCCCTTCAGCACATCATCCCAGCGGGTTTCAAACCTTGCGCCGGTTTTCTCCTCAAAATGGTGATCGGATTTCGTGAGGATGTAGAAGAGCGCCGTCTCCGCCTGTATGCGGTCTTCCGGCGTCTTGCCGTGCGAGGCGATAATCCATTCCTCCACCGCGCCGGGCAGTCCTGGCGTATTGTCCGACGTGGCCACGCAGAGCAAAAGGCTTGTCAGTTCGCGTTCCGCGTTGTAGCGCTGAAAGAGGTAGGCCACCTTGCCGCGGCGGAAGAACTGCTCCACCGCGCTGTCTTCCTTGCCCTTGTGAAGATAGTCGCGAATATCGGTGCATTCCAGGCGCGCCTTGTAACCCGGGAAGTCCAAAAGATCGGTATGGTCAAAGTAATCAGCGGGTTTATGCGTCATCACCAGAGTCAGTTCGGCAGTAATGGCCGTGGCGTTCTTGCGGAGGATCCTGGCCTTTACGCCCTCGGTGGTACACATTTCCACCTCGCCGCTCACATGGAACTGCGAAAAATCCGTCCGACCAAGGGTTTCCACATCAATGATGCTGGATTCACGGGGGTAGAGGGCGTCCATGGAGCAGAAGGCTTCCTCGGGATTGCCCAGAAGGGAAAGATCAGAGGCCAGCGCCAGAAACATCCCGCTGAATTCTTCAATACCATCCCAGATGATGCCAAAAAGCTTTGCCCTGTCCTCCAGAGAAAGGCACGGCGCCAGCTCTATGGCCTCGCGCCAGTACACTTCCTCCAAGGCCGCGGCGCGGCTCATGCCCACAAAGGAATTGCTCACATATTCCCGCAGGTCTTCCATATCGTCCAGGGAGATATGCTCGCATTTCCCGATCTGCGCGCGCTTCTTCAAGGCGGACACGGCCATACGTATGGACTCCTTGTCCACCTTTTCCTTGTGCTCGCAGTCGCAGAAATAGGTATTGGTAAAGATTTTGACGAGTTCCGTTTCGGAAAGCAGACGCACGTGCACCGGATACCCGGCGGGGATATTTTTGGGGGGCGTCATGGTAAAGCGCGTCACCAGCCCCGTGGATTCCTTGGATCCCCCGGGATTCAAATCCTTGAGGAAATCATGTTTCACATCGCCGAAGTCGCAGAGCACATTCCCATTATCATCGCGGGCCAGGGAGGAAAGCAGGTAGGATTTGCCCGCCTGGCTCGGCCCGAACACGCCAACGCACATCTTGCGTTCCGCGGCGCGGCGGAGTTTGCGCAAAAGGCGGGCCTGCTGGCGAAGATGCGCAAGCGTCTCGTCCTTGGACTTGCCGCAGGCACGCACGCTTTCCTCGTTGCGCCCTATCCACACCTGCGCCTTTTCCGCCGCGTCAACAAGGCTTTTTGCCCTGGCAATATTGGTATCCTTTTTATCCATGGAATGCTTCCTTCAAAGTAAGCTTTCGTTCTGCGCGCTAAAACAGAATGCCGGTATCCATCCAGCACCCGTCTTCCTCCTTCTTGCCCAAGGTGCGCAGTATAATGCGGACGGGATGCCCGGGAACCGCGACAAGTTCTCTCTGGCCGTCGCTCATTCGGCGTTCCTGTACGGCTTCCGGGTCGCTGTAGTCAATCTGCGGCTCATCCAGCCTGGCCCGGATATCTCTGCCCGCTTCCGGAATGACGTCTATGGATTCATCCTGTTCGGGGATGACAAACTGCACCTTTACCTCGTAGGGAGTATGACCCTGGGCGGCGCGGCGCGCTTCCTCATTGGAGAATTCCATGCGCCAGCAGCCTGTGGCCGTCCAGCGCGGTACTTCGAGCTGACGGAAGCCAATGGTGATGGGGGCACTGAATTCCACAATTTTGGTGTATCTGTCTTCTCCGCGAGACGTGTCGGGATGTTCGTTGGGGAACCACACCTTTTCCCTGGAGAGCGCCCCTTGCACATCCAGCTCGCCAATGTACTGCGCCGTGCTCTTGAGTTCAAGCTTACTGGCGTCGAAAACAAAACCCTCCATGCTGTTCTCGGCCAGAGCGCAGAGTATGGCCCCGGTGACCACCGTGGTTTTGGGGTCGGAGATCTCGCCCATGGCGTTGGCAAAGGGATACCATGGACCCACGCGGTAACTGCGCATGGAAATGACGCGATCCGGCGCCACGGGGAGCATGGCGAATACCTGACGAACCACGGAATTCCAGCACGAAGGCCGACCGGTAAGCAGGAGCGCATCGCAATCGTAAAGATTGACGACCTCGCCTATGCCGTTCAGTATGGAACGCACACTCCCGCTCACGGCCTTGTCCACATCGGAACAGCGCACATTGAGTTCGAGATCCATGACGTCCATGCTGATACCGCAACGCGTCCGCAAAACTTCGTTGAAGAAGTCCGTCACCGCCTGCTGCGGAGGGGCAATGCTTTCGGAAAACGCGCTCTTTTCCTTGCCACTGAAGAGCGAACGCAAAGAAACGTTGATTTCGCTGGAAACGTCGTGCAAGTCCTTTTTTTCGTAGAGCAGAAGAATGGTATAGGCAATGGGCAGAAGGATCTGACGCATGAACTGTATACGCAGGTTTTGTATACGTATGTTGTCGCTCTTCTTGCCAAAGGTCTCGCGCAGGGTCATGTCAGCCGTGCCCCTGCTCACTCCCTGCTTCACCAGGTTGTCCGCAATGGCCTTGCACACAATATCGGAAACCACGGTCTTGAGTACATCATCGCCGCCAAAGGTAAAGCCATCACGCATTTCCTGCCTTGGCCAGATGCGGTTAGTGGAGGATTTGTCGTTGGCCAGAACATAGGTGGTTATGGAAAGATCCGTAGTGCCGCCGCCAATGTCTATGGTGGCCACGCGGAGCGTGGGTTTCACCTCCTGCCGTTGCGGGGAATCTTCCCTTGGCGTCCTGCGCAGGCGGCCCATGACCTCGAAGAAGAGATGCGCGTCGCCCTGATAGTTGCGGTTGATTTCGTTGTACAGATAGACGAGTTGCGTACAGGTGGCCTCGTCCCAGTGACAGCGGATTTCGGGGTTCATGCGGTAGTCGCGCGTACCGCCGTCGGCGGAACGGCTCCGACCCTTGCCGGAAGCCGGCTCAGCATAGAAAATCTTCTTCCAGCCCAGAGCCTCCCAAAGAATATCCACCGCGGCATAGGCCCAGCGCCTATAGATGCGCTGTTCCGCAAAGGGCATACCCGGAGGCACGGTGAAAATCACGCTGCGCAGGCGGCGCGGCCTGTCCGGGTAGGCGCGGCGGTAGCGCTGGGCGGGCGAGTTGATGGTGACAAGGGCCTGCTGTATGAGTTCCATGAACAGAAACATCATCATGGACGATCGGGAAAATCGCGGTTGGTTGGCCGGCAGGGCATCCTGCCCGCGGCACCCGGGTAGCGTGGCGTTGAACAGGTTGGTGAGGTAACTCTTGGTTGCCGGAGCCGCGCCTTCCTGCGGATTGAGTTCTTTCACACATCTCACGGGCGTGCCCACGTTGTTCAGATAGCGGCAGATGGGGTGGGAAGAAATCAGCTCTTCCCTGTCTGTCGCCCGCGCCCTGTTGAAATACCAGAGATTACTGGATTCCTCCTGATCCCACAGGTAGCGCTTGGGACTGGTCATGCCCGAGACGCCCTCCGCGTTGGAGGCAAGCCCGGCCAATCTGCCGGCCTCCGGGCCGGTGCGCACGGGCGAAACCCAGGTAAAGGCGTTGCTTCTGCGCCCGGAACGCTTGCTGTAGGCCATGGGTCCGAATTCCACCCTGGAAAACTCCACGCGCGTTTCAAAGGGTTCGCTGTAAAACTGCTCAGGCTGGCTCATGTCACGCAGTTGCAGGCGATAGCTGTCGTTGAGATCCGTGGTTTTGCTCAGCTGATTCTCCACCAGAATGCCGGTGCTGCGAGAATTGCCGATATCCAGAATGAGATCGACGTCTATGGTTTCCGTGGAGAAGGCGTCCGAGGCCTTTTCCTGCGTGCCGGAAAGGTTGACAATGCGCACCTTGAGACTGCCGATGGCCATCTGCAAAAATTGCAGATAGAGAAGGTACGAGGCCAGGTAATCCAGGTGATTTTCCTGTTCATCCATGCGGCGCGGGCGCTCGTTTCTGTGCTTCCTGTCCAGAAAATACGCCTCCCACAGGGAATGCAACCAGCCGTCCACCCAACCTTCCGTCAGAAACCAGGAATTGTCGCGCTCTCTGTCCGCCAGGGAACACACGGCCCGCGCCATCACATCATCGGGAGAAAGGGCGGCGTGCTTGCCCGTCTGCGGATCTTCCACCTGCATATCAAAGGCCAGCACAATGCGCCAGTTGAGGAGTTGTGGGTCATCGGCAGAACTCGCCCGCGTCACATAGGCGCGCGCCCAGTTGGTCGGGCCAGAACGAAAGCGCGGAAGGCCGTCGGCATGGAAATCGCCGGACTGCCGGAAAAAGGGTATGGGAAGCCACTGTCCAATCCAGGGTCCAAAGTGCTTGTCCGCCTGGACAACGTAAAAATCTTCGCCAAGGTACTCTCCCTTGCCGTCTGGATCGAGCAGATATCCTTCCTCTGCGTCTTCCTTCAGTTCGCAAAGCTGTATACTTTCTTTACCAACGTCCTGCCCTTTTGCTCCCGAACTCTGGGGAAGCGGCTTTTCAACAAAGGTCTTCCTCATTTTGCGGACTTTTTCAGTCGGCAGCTCAAAGTCGAGAAACTGCGGGAGTCCGTAGGGAATAAGGCTCACGGTATCCTTGTATTCCGGCATCTCGCGCATGGGCGCTCCTCTTTTTTTACTTCAAACGGGTAAACGTCGCTCCAGACCACCTTACTCCGCCATTCTCTCCATGGCAGAGGGCCGCGCCGCCATGATCCCGACATTCAATATGGCTCTTGACGTATGCATCCCTGCGCCCTTTGGCGTGGAAGTCGGAAGTATTGATGCGCAACTCTCCCTTGGAATATGAAGCCTGGGCAGAGGCATCGTAGCGGCGTCCCGAACGCTCCTGAACGGAAGCCGTTCCCCTGCCGTTCTTGTCAAAACGAAATTCCACCACGACAGATTGATTGTCACTGGCCCGGGCAAGGCCAGTATTGCATCGCCAGTGCCCTTCCAGGAAGGACATATTGCCTTCTTTCTTGGGCAGAACAAGTTTGCTTTCCTGCTTGACGTCTTGTTTCGTGTTCGTAGACGCCGAAGATTCCGCGCTGGATGTAGACGATGAAGATTCCGCGCTGGATTCGGAAAGTCCGGCCAGCATGCCGGCGATGTCCACCGCGCTGGTAGAAGACTGCGCTGAAGACTGCGCTTCGGAAGCAACGGGCAGAAGTTCCTCCATATTCACTTGCGTTGCCTGTTCATCCACAGAATTCTTGGATAGCAACAGACCGTCTTCCACACGCGTCCAGCCGTTGGAGACGTCGCAAAGAAGTTCTTTGGACTTATTGCCGCGGCACTCCATAAAGGTGGGGAAGTAGCCCCTGTCTCCGCCGTTGGCGTAGCTCTCAGTTTTCACGCGGATAGCACCATCCTTCATGGCGCTTGCCTCGGCGGCGGCCTTGAATTCCTGGCCGGAACCTTCGCGAATGACGGAATAGCCCTTTCCGGCGTTGTCAAAGTGAAATTCCAGAGCCACACTCTCGCCATCAACCTTGCGCGCGAGATCGCGGCTGTAGCGCCAATCCCCGGCCAGCGCGGAAACCGCGCCGGCCTTTGCCTTTTGGGCCTGTTCTATGACAACGGGCGGCAGTTCCGCGCCCTCGGAAGAAAGTTCCGCGAGTTGTCCCGCGCCCTTGGAAGAAGGCTCCGTGAGTTGTCCCGCGCCCGACTGTTCCGAAGCCGAACGCGAATTTTCCGCCACGACAGACGGTGCAACGCCCTTTACCGGCGTGCCAACCATGCCCTCCCCGCTCCACGCGGTAAAGCCATCCGTGCCCTGGCACAAGGCCGCGCCCTCAACGTTGCGGCACTCAATGAATTCCGGATAATACGTCTCGGAAGACTGGGCGCTCGTATAGGGAGAGGTCTGCATCTTCAGCACGCCATCGTTCACAGTCGCCATGACGTTCGCCTGATGGCTCACATTTTTTTCATCAAGGAAAGAGGCCGTGCCCCGCCCGCTCCCGTCAAAAGAAAAGCCCGCGCGCAATCTGCTTCCGTCCTGCCGGGCAAAGAAATGGTCAAAGTTCCAGTCGCCCGCCAAAAAGGCCGGATCGTCGGCGCCTTCCGGGATGACCAGACGTGTTCCCGCAACATCGTTCAGCGCCGTCCCCACCTTCAACCCGGTAATGGCCTCAAGGTTTTCATCCTGCGCATCCGTTTCGGGCTGCGCCGCGACTTCAGCAGCGCCAGTAGCCGCTTCGGGCTGCGCCGCGACTTCAGCGGCGCCAGTATCCGTTTTTTCCTCCGCGGGCAGGACAAGGGGTTCGCCTTCCTGTGTTGCGCTCGCGGCAGGGGCGGCCTCCCGAGGCTTTGAGGCAAGGTGCAAACTGTTGGCAAATGCAGGCAGGGGCAATATCAGCACCGCGGCGAGGGCGGTGCAGGCCAGAGATTTCCAAAGAGCAGTCATTGAGCGCTCCCTCCGATGTTGACGTCAACGTGCCAGGAATCGCCATCGGGATTGATGCCGGTGCAGGAAGATTCTCCCTCTGCGCAGATCAAGGAAAACGCGGGATAGTGATTCCCGTTGGGGCAAGTCTGTTCGCTCAGCGTAAGCGTCACCTCGTTGTTCGGACTGTGCTGCGCTGTCACCGTGCCCTTGCAGGTCTGTGTCGGTTCCACGATGAAACTTTCGCCCTTGCCGTCTTCTCCGGGAAAGTTCAGCTTCAAATCCACCATCTCGTTGTTTTCGTTGGCCAGAACGCCAGCAATGGCCCTTTCCCCCTTTAAAAAGGCAAAGGAATTGTCCGCGCGGCTCTGCAAAAAGGCCCACAGCGCAAAGGCACAGGCCAGGCCAATAAGCGTGCCGATGACAATGGGTATGATCCGCGAAGGCTTCTTTTTGGGAAGGGGTTCGTGAGTGACCGGCGTCCTTGGAGCCTCGATGATCCGGGTGGGCGGGGCTTCCGCAACCGGTGTCTCCGAAACCCCGACTTGAGGCTGCGGGGCTTCCGCGGCTTCTTCCTTTATCGGCTCCGCAGCCGCTTTCTGCTCCTCCGCCGCTTTCTCCTCCGCCGGGAAGGGCGCGACCGCTTTCTGTTTCGCCTGCTGCGTCGCGGGGACGGCCTCTTTAAGGTTTTTTTCTATCTCCTTGATGAGTTTCTTTCCTTCCTCCACGGTATTGTTATCGCCCTTGGAAAAGCCCCAGCCAACCAGAACCGGCTTGCCGGCCAGGGAATACAGGCATTCCAGCCCGGGCACGACGACGGCCTTTTCCAGAATATCGGCGTACGTTTTGTAAGTCTGGCTTCTGTTCTGGGAACGCAACTCTCCGGCATAGTCCTGCAGTGTCTCCAACATTTCCCGGAAACGACTGAGTATGTTCTGCTTCTCCTCGGGGGGGAGCGCGCTCACACACACGGCATCGCCATCCTCATCGGCATACCAGTCTATAGTATGACCGCAGTCCACAGGCTCGGCAAAAAGGGAGACATAGTCCGTGCCCAGTTTGCCGAATTCCACAATGCTCCGCACCTGCGCAAGCATCTTATAAACGTCGTTTCCCCCCACCTGCGAGACGGTGAGACCGCTTCTCTCCATCGTGGCGATACGATTGCTTCCCATGATTTATTCCTTGTGGCAAAGACCGACAGCTCATGCTGCCAAGGTATTTTAGACCTAGCAGGTCTGCCCTGATCGAAAATACCATCCAGGGCAGACCGAAAAAAAGGAAAATACGATTCCTGTTAGAAAAAAGAGAAGCGGTAAGCGTCTAACTCCAATATCCTTCCACGGAAGTATACTCCTCCGTGCTGGCATAAAGCTGTTCCAAATCTTGCCGTTTCTGGCCTATAGCCGCATTTTTCTCCTTGTCCTTCTTGGCATAAAGCATTTTCCGCATCTTCTCCTGGTCTTCCTTTTCCTGCTGAGCGATGAACTTCTCGCCATCGGCAAGATTTTCGTCTATACGCGCCTCAGCATCGGCCCAGTAGGTATTGATGTTCTCTATGCCCGCCTTGATTTCACTCATACGTGCAAGAAATTCTTCTTTTTTTATCTTCTTTTCCTTGACGGCCTTCTGCAAGGCGAGCACCTGTCTTTTATAACAATCATAGGCCTTTTCCACAGACGCGCGCTCCAGATCCCAGCCCTTGGAGGCTTCACCCAGCAATTTCTGGTATTCGGCAAGGCGGGCCTTTCTGTCGTTGATCTTGCTCAGTCTGGACGTGAAGAATCCGGTCAGCCCGCCGACAGCGGCGCCGGCCACCGCTCCCACGGCCGCACCCTTCCAGTCGCCGCTGGCGACGCCGCCCACAATGGCCCCGCCAAGCGCGCCCAGAGCCGCGCCCGCGGCAGCGGACTTCAACTCTTTGGAATTATCCTGATCCTTGCAAAGCTTTGCTATGGGATCATAGCATTCCGGATAATACTGCGCTTGAAATTCAGGCGCGTTCTGTTTTGCGCCGCAACCAAACAGGGAGAAAACGAGGATGGCACAGATGATCCATGCCACAGACTTATGCCTGTTCATACATTAAACCTCATTAAATTTAGACATTTTCACAGCTGAAAACGGAACAACGGGAAACATCGCCCCTCTCGCTTCCAGAACCTCAACCCCGACGTACCTTCTGAAACTCTTTCCGAAAAGAGAATTTTCAAAACCTTCCGGCCGCCTTGACAACAACGGCTCGCCCCTCCCCCCTTACGATCAGACGCCAAAAATATTTTCCAAGAATAAAAAAAGAGCCGTTGCTTTTGCCTATCCCTTACCGCAGCCTTCCGATTCTGTAAAGAAGATTATTGCTCGCCATAAACGCTCTCCTCATTCCCGAAAGGGCAGTTCGCCCGCGTAATAGACGCCGCTTCTTTCCACGCGCACGACCACGGCATAAACTTCCACACCGCGCAGAAAGGCCTCGTGCAGAGCCGTGGCATAGGCGGGATCAATATAATCCGCCGCGCGGAAACATTGCCCGTCCGGGCGTTGTACCACATAGAGCATGGCGGCTCTGTGCCCTTCTTCCCGCAGGCGCGTCAGCGTGCGCAAATGCTTTACGCCACGATCGGTCACGGCGTCCGGAAAGGCGGCCGCGCCGTCTTCAACCAGGGTGACATTTTTGCACTCCACCCAGAGCGGGATCCTTCCGGCGCCCAAAAAAAGCCCGTCCAGGCGGCTTTCCCCGTTCGCGGCCTCTCGTTTCAGGCTTTCATAGCCCTCCGTCCACCACATGAGCTTCTGTCTGAAGAGTTCCGCCAGAACTCTGTTGGGGATCAAGGTGTTCACGCCCGCCCAGAACTTCTTCCCCTCCGCCCTCTGCCCCAGAGCCTCCAGAGTCCAGCGAAGGCGGCGCCGTGGATCACGGGCAGGAGAAAGAAGCGCGGGAGCGCCCCGCCGCAACAGGCCAAGCATGGCGCCGGTGTTATTGGTATGCGCAACGATTTCTCGGCCATCCAAAAGAGCGTGGACGAAAAAGCGCTTCTCCCTGTACAGAAAGGTTGCCACGCGGCACTCTTCGGGAAAGCTTATCAGCGCTTCATCCATATTCCGTCTTTCCTGCTTTCCGACTCCACGCGCCGGATCAAAACTTCCCGGATCCCGAAAGACCGGTTTCCCGGCAATTTACATACGCCCCGGAACCTGGTATTTCTTCTTTTATCTCTCTGCCCTCATGCCGCCCATCCGCAAAGGAGCGCCTTCCATGAAATTTGCCGAAAGAATGAAAAAAATCAAGCCGTCCGCCACCATGGCCATGAACACAAAAACCATGGAACTGAAGGCGCGGGGCATTCAGGTCATCAGCCTGTCCGTGGGCGAACCCGATGCCCCCACCCCGCTTCACGTCCGGGAGGCGGCAAAAAAAGCCATCGATGAAAATTTCTCCAGATACACGCCCGTGAACGGCATCCCGGAACTGCGCCAGGCCGTGTGCCATTACTATAAACGACTGCACGGCGTGAACGCAAAGCCCGAAAACGTCATCCTCACCAACGGCGGCAAGCAGTCCCTTGTGGATACGATGTGCGCGTTGCTCAACAACGGGGATGACGTTCTCCTCCCCTGCCCGTATTGGACCAGCTACCCCGACATGATCCGCCTTGCCGGCGGCAATCCCATACTCGTGCCTTCTTCCGCCGCCCGCGCTTTTCACATTGACACGGACGATCTTGAAAAGGCCGTCACCCCAAAAACGCGCATGCTGATCTTCAACAGCCCCTCCAACCCCACGGGCGCGGCGTATTCCCAGGAGGAAATGGAAGCCGTTCTTGCATGGTGCCTTGCCCGCGATATCTTCGTCATCGCGGACGAAATGTACAATTTGCTCATCTACAACGGCGCCCCCGCAAGCGCCGCCATCTGGTGGGAAAATCACCCCGAAAGCGTTGCCGTGGTCAACGGACTCTCAAAATCCTTCGCCATGCCCGGCTGGCGTACAGGCTTCACTCTTGCCCACGCGGATCTCGTCAGTCAGTGTTCCAAACTTCAGGTACAGACTACCTCCCACATCTGTTCTATAGCACAAAAGGCCGCCGTGGCCGCCCTGGACGGATCCTACGACAGCATAGAGGAAATGCGCCTCTCCTTTCTGCGCCGCCGCGACAAGGCCATGGCCGAAATAGCGACATGGCCGGGCGTGGTCTGCCCCAAACCTTCCGGCGCGTTCTACCTCTTCCCGGACGTGAGCGCGCTCTTCTCTCCCCAGATGCCCGACGCCACCGCCTTGTGTACCTATCTTTTGGAAAAGGCCCGCGTGGCGTGCGTTCCTGGCGATGCCTTTGGCGACCCGCACTGCATACGCCTCTCCTACGCCGTTTCCGACGATGTACTCATGGAAGCCCTGAAACGCATGAAAGAAACCCTTTTTGCCTGATTGGAGATTGTCATGATTCAAGCGCGCATTGATTGGTCGCACTCCGGCCTGAACGCTTCCGCAACCCTTCCCGCCCCTGAACACGCCTATGCGGAGCGGCTCAGGAAGGAACTTTCCGTCCTCCCCTTTCTGGCGCTCCCCTTTGCGGAAGATCTCATTAAACAGCTCGAAACCCACGAAGCCTTCCTGAGGCGCTTCTCGCATATGCTCCTCCTTGGCATCGGCGGATCCGCCCTTGGGCCGCGCGCCCTTCAGCGGGCCTTTGCGCCCGGCCAGGATCGCCCGGGGCATATCGGGCCAAGCCTTTGGATAGCGGACAATGTACACCCCGAATGGTTGCGGGAACACCTTGAAAAACTGCCTCCGCAAGACACCGTGGTGGTGGTCATCAGCAAATCCGGCGGCACCATAGAGACCATAGCCCAATACTTCCTCGTACTGCCCTGGCTGAAGAAGCATCTGCCAGACTCCTGGACGGATCACCTCTTCATGGTTACGGACACGGAAAAGGGTTTTTTGCGCGATGAAGTGAAAAAATATTCTCTGCGTTCACTCCCCGTGCCGGACAATCTTGGCGGACGGTATTCCGTGCTTTCCGCCGTGGGACTCGTTCCGGCCGTCTTCCTCGGCATGGACTGGAAGGGACTTCTGCGTGGGGCGATGTCGGTAGGGCGGCCTCTGGCCGAACACCCGGAAACTCTGGCCGCTCATCCCGCATGGAAGCTGGCACGCTGGGCCTTCCAAATGTCTCAGGAAGAACGCGACCAGATTATTTTCTTCTGCTACATCCCCGACTGGGCCACATTCGGCCCATGGTTCTGCCAACTCTGGGCCGAAAGCCTGGGCAAAAACGGCAAGGGAACCATGCCCATCCCGGCCACGGGCGTGACGGATCAGCATTCCCTGCTCCAGATGTTCCTCGACGGCCCGAAGAACAAGGCTTGCATCTTTGTTTCTTCGCCCGCGAACACCGAGATTCTGCCTCTCCCCAAAGGTCTTCCGGAAGCGTGGCGCTACCTGGAAGAACAGAGCTTTGGCGACATTCTGAACGCTGAAACCCTGGCCACCCGCGCCACCCTTGTGGAAAAGGGCGTACCCGTGGCGCATCTGAATATGCCCGATACCGGCGCCGTATCCGCGGGCAAAATGATCATGCTCCTTGAGGCGGCAACCATCTTTACCGGCTGGCTCATGGGCATCAACCCCGTGGATCAGCCCGCCGTGGAGAACGGCAAAAAGCTCGCCCGCGCCCGTCTGGGAGCGCCCGGCTCCGAAGAAGCCGCCGGAAAGCTGAACGCCTTCACCTCCATTCCCGAAGACAACACTGAATTCTAGCGCAGGATCCGTCCGCTTATCCTGGCGCCTTCTGAACAGGAAGAAGCGGACGGTCTCAGGCGGAGAGTACCGTTATGAAGCGTCAGCGCAAGGATACTCAGGGTCTGCCGTTCAATCTGGCAAAAAACTTTTCCTACATCACGCTGGTACTCATTCTTCTTTCCAGCTTCTTCCTGACGCTCTTCATCGGCAGAACCATGATCTCCATAATTCTGGAGAGTCAAGAAGAATACGCGCTGCTCCTTGCCGACAATATTAATCGCCAGATATTCCGCAAATTTACCCTCCCCGTAACCTACGCTTCCGGGCGCGTGGCGCTTTCGGATCCGGCGCAGTACAAACTTCTGGACGAAGTCATCCATTCCCAGCTCCACGGCCTGCAACTAGAAGCCGTACGTATGTACGACGATCGCTACACCGTACTCTATTCCACGGATCCCAAGGAAGTGCGCCGCACAGACCTGTACACGGCGGGCATCCCTCTTGTTTTCGAGGGCAAGCCGTATCACTTCGACGTTCTTTCTACCATCCACTACGCCAGAGCGCTCATGACGCCGCAGCTCAAGAAAGGCTCCTTCCTTCTCCGCACCGTTTTTCCGCTTACTATCGATAAGGACTTCAAGGGCTTGCGCGTACACGGGGAAGCGGTGCCCGTGCTTGGCGTGCTGGAAGTAGTGCAGGATTTAACGAGCAACTACCAAAGCACCATACGGGCGCAGTGGATGATGATCGCGGGATTCCTCTTCTCCGCGCTCATACTTTTTTTTCTCATCCACTTTGTGGCAAGCAAGGCGGAAGAAACGCTCAGTCGGCGCATGGCCCGCAACCGTCAGCTGGAAGACCAGCTCCATCAGGCAGAAAAACTGGCCAGTATGGGCCGCGTAGTGGCCTCTATTGCCCACGAAATACGCAACCCCCTGGGCGTCATCCGTTCCAGTTCGGAATTCCTCATCCGCAGGCACAAGAGCGAAGACCCCGTACAGCAGGCCATGCTCACCGCCATTTACGATGAATCCCGCCGTCTGGGAACCACGGTCAACGACTTTCTGGATTACGCCAGGCCGCGCACACCCCGCGGAGACGATGTGAACCTTCCGGAGGTCATCCACAAGGCCATGGTCTTTTTGGAAGGAGAATGCCGACGACTTCAGATAAGCATCCATTCCAACCTGCCGGAACGCCTCGTCATAAAGGGAGATCCCGACCTCCTCTACAGAGCCTTTTACAATATTCTGGCGAATGCCCTGCAGGCCATGAACGGACCCGGGGAAATCTCCATGGATTCCCTTATTTCCACAAACGGGCACACCGTTCTCACCTTCCATGATTCCGGCCCGGGTTTCAGTCAGGAAGCCATCCAAAAAGCCACGGATCCCTTCTTTACCACAAAAGACAGCGGTACCGGCCTTGGACTTCCCATAGTACAAAGCATCATCAACTCTCACGGGGGGAAACTTTCCCTGGATAACGCGCCTGGCGGCGGCGCCCTTGTCACCGTTGATTTTCCGCCGACTTCCCAAAAGGAATAAGGAACCTTATGAACGATACTCCCCGCATAGTCGTCATTGACGATGAAAAAAACTACCTCATGGTCATGGAGGCTCTCCTCAAGGACGCAGGCTATGAAGTCACGGCCATCAACGATCCGGAAATGGCGCTCCATTTTCTGGATGAATCCGAGGTGGACGTGGTCATTACCGATATGAAAATGCCCAAGCTGAGCGGAAAGGATGTACTCCAGAGCATCAAAAAGTCCTGGCCGGACATTCCCGTTCTTATCATGACCGCCTTCGGAAGCATAGAAAGCGCCGTGGAGGCCATGCGCTACGGCGCCTTTGACTACATTACCAAACCCTTTGCCAACGATGAATTACTTCTCTCCGTCCATAACGCCGCGGAACTTTCCCGCGCGCATCAGCAGTTTAAAATTTTGCAGGAATCTTTGGAAGAAAGATACCGCACCCATCACATCATAGGAAAATCAAAGGCCATACGCGATACCCTTGCCATTGTTGACCGCGTGTCTTCAAGCCGCTCCACCGTACTCATCACCGGGGAATCGGGAACCGGCAAGGAACTTGTGGCCCGCGCCATACACTTCAGTTCCCCAAGAAAGGAAGGACCCTTTGTTTCCGTAAACTGCATGGCCTTCAATGCCGGCGTTTTGGAAAGCGAACTCTTTGGTCACGAAAAAGGCTCTTTTACCGGAGCCGTGGCCATGCGGCGCGGGCGCTTTGAACGGGCCGACCATGGAACTCTCTTTCTGGACGAAATTGGCGAACTCAGCATGGATCTCCAGGTCAAGCTCCTCCGCGTGCTTCAGGAACGAACCTTTGAGCGCGTGGGCGGGACAGAGCCTCTCAGCGTTGATATACGCGTGGTGGCCGCCACTAACCGGGATCTTGCAAAAAAGGTGGAGGAAGGAACCTTCCGCGAAGATCTCTTCTACAGGCTCAACGTGGTTCAAATTGCCATCCCTCCCCTGCGTGAACGCCGCGAAGACATCCCCCTGCTCATCGCCCATTTCGCGGAAAAAATTGCCGAAGACAACGGCATCCCCGCAAAGAGCTTCAGCACGGAGGCACAGAACTACCTCGTCGGTTACGAATGGCCGGGAAATATACGTCAGCTTCAGAACGTGCTTGAACGCTGCATGGTCATGGTTCCCCATCAGGTCATAGGCGTGGAAGACCTTCCGCCAGAAATACAGGATGAGGAATCGCAGTTCAAAAGCGCCGTGGATCTGCTCCCCGTTGAACTGAATCTGGCCGATACCATGGACAAGATTGAAGCGGCCATCATCAGGCGCGCGCTCGTACGCGCGGATTTTGTCCAGGCCCGCGCGGCGGAACTGCTCGACATTTCGCGCAGTCTCATGCAGTACAAACTCAAAAAATACAATATTACCGGGCATTAACACAGGTAATGCCCGCTCTTTTTTATTGCCCTCCAAAGGAGGGAAGAGCCTGCATACCGCTTCAATGACAGGACTGCCCCACCTGCTTGCGGGGCGCGGATGGGGATAGAACCTGACCGGTCTTCTCCTTCTTTTCGGAACTCGGCGTCAGTTCTGTTCCACGCCCCATTCTCTCCCGCGCTCAGGCGGCAGTTCCCACACCTTGTGGTGAAGTTCGTTGAGCAGGCGCGGATCCATGAGTATGGCGGATTTTTCCTGCCGGGAAAGCTGGGAGGGTCCGCTCTCCAGTGCCTTTTCCAAAAGACGGCGCCGCTCTCTTTCCCGTGCCTCTCCTATGGGGCGGATCCACTTGCGGCGACGGATGAGCGCTATGTGCAGGGCGTGTACATGGGGGATGACCACGGCGCGGATGAATCCGAGGGATCCTTTCAAAGAAAACGGGGAATACGGTTCAGGTCTGGCGAGTGCAGCGTGCATATCGGCCTGTTCCGGAGCTTCCCGCAATTCCGAAGGCGTGATGAAAAGGCCCAGGCGTTTGGCGCTCAGCCCCCAGCTGACGCGGCTGGTAAACACGGAGAGCGGAATGGAAAAAACCAGGCCGAATACAATGGGAGAGAACCACCAGAAGAATCCCGGGTTGACGATCCACATGAAGCCGCCCCAGAGCAGGCCAAGCAAGGTTCCCCACCAGTGGAAGCGTATGGCGTCTTCCCAGGATGTGCCCAGATCACTGCGGTTTTGCGTGTTCCAGCCCACCTTCCAGCCAAGCAATGTGCTGACAACGAAAAAGCTGTGGAAGACCATGCGGATGGGCGCGAGCATAGTAGAAATAAGCACCTCTCCAAGTACGCTGAAGCAGACCTTGCCAAGCCCGCCGAAACGCGATGCCCCGCCTTTGATCGCCAGGAGAACAATGGCAAAAATCTTGGGCAGGAAGAGCATAACGCCGGTACTGCCAAGCAAAAGCAACGCCCACTGGGGATACCATGTGGGCCAGACGGGGAACAGCGTGGGCGCACTGGGGAAATAGGACGGCGGAATGAACGCTTCTGTGACGGCTTGTATGGAGCTGAAGATAAGGAAACTCAGCCAAAGCAACGCCGATGAGTAAGACATGATGCCATTGATGAACAGCGCGCGATGCGTGGGAAAAATACCGCCGGAAAAGATGAGTCGGCTGTGCTGAAGGTTGCCCTGACACCAGCGGCGATCGCGAATAAGTTCGTCTATAAGGGAAGGAGGGCTTTCTTCCCAGGATCCATCAAGATCGTGAGCCAGCCACACACCGTAACCGGCACGGCGCATAAGCGCGGATTCCACGAAGTCGTGACTGAGTATATCGCCCCCCAGAGGGCCGTGCCCGGGCAGTGTTGGAAGCTGGCAGTGCTTAATAAAAGGCGCAACGCGGATGATGGCGTTGTGCCCCCAGTATTGAGCATCGCCAAGGAGCCAGAAATGAAAACCCGTAGCAAAGATTGAACCGTAGAGATGGTTGGCGAACTGCTGAACACGGGCAATGAGGCTATGCATATTCACAGCCAGCGGCGGCGTTTGCAGTATTCCTATTTCAGGGTGCTTCTCCATGGCCTTGACCATGCGTACCATGGTGGAGCCGCTCATGACGCTGTCGGCGTCAAAAACAATCATGTAGACGTATTTGGCCCCCCAGCGACGGCAAAAATCGGCCACGTTGCCGCTTTTGCGCTTGGTATTATTGCGCCGTCGGCGGTAGAAAATATGCCCGTAGGCGCCTTCTTCAACGCAAAAGCGTTCCCATGCCTCTTCTTCCGCAACCCAGGATTCCGGGCTGGTGGAATCACTCAGAATAAAGATGTCAAACTTGTCGCTCTCACCGGTCTTCACTAGGGAATGCCAAGTGGCGGCAATACCGGCCATGTATTTTTTGGAATCCTCGTTATACACGGGAAAAAGAATGGCCGAACGCCTTTCGGGCGGAATGGGGACAGCGTCGCAACCCAGCGTGGGCAGGAAACGATCCACCTTGTGCGTGAGTACCCAGATCCCGGCCACGCACATCCAGAAGCCAATGGAAATCCAGCCGAAAAGGATGGCAAAGAGTACGGCAATAAGGATTTTGATCACCTCAAAACCCTGCGCCGGAAGAATGCCGTACATGAGGTATGCGCCGACAACGGATGGAACGATGATAAGCGTCATGAGCAGGGAACGGCGACGCCCGGCGACTTGCTCCCAGTCACGTTGCAAATTCTGGCGTTCCGTGCTGTTCTTCCATGAGTCCGGCGCCTTGTTCCCCGTCTTTCGAAGAACGCGAAAAATACGGCTGAACGTCTTGCGGAATATACTCAGCCAGGGAGTTCTGTCCAATTCCTCGGCAAGCATGGAACTGCGTTTCATGTCCGGGGTCGAAGACAGACGCGGGGCGCTGTCATCGGCAATGAGTTCCATGCCCCGCTCTTTCAGAATGGTATGCAGAGCGGCGAGGGCCTCGGCGTAAGAGGGGCGATCGGAATCGCAACGATCCAGACTTTCCAGCGCCAGAGCCACACTCTCCCTGGGAGAGAGCGAAAGACCGCGGGCGTACAAAAGTACGCGATCGCGAACCCTGAGATCCATGTCCTGAGAGGACGCTGTCATAGCCAAGCCTTTAAAAGAGATTTTTGAACAGCAGAGGCAGTCGCCCCTTTCCCGCCTCCGGCGCGGGCCTGAAGCGAAGGCAATACCTTATTGAGGCTGAAGCTGCCAGTCGTATACCCATGTTTCCGTAAGCGGATCCGGCAAATTTTCGCCTTTTTTGAGTTGGGCGCGGAAACGCAGCGTTACGGGGCCCTTGCGCGCCGCCATGAGACTTTCCAGCACTCCCTCTTCCTTAGGCAGGCGCACTTTGAACTCCAGGCGCCACCCCCTGGAAACAGGATTGCGGACAAGTCTTTTCTCCAGCACGGGAATAGGCTCCGGCGTCTCCACAATGCTGGAAATACCCGTATCTTCTGGCAAGGTGGAAAGTTCTCCCCCCGCAAAATCAACATGGAACGTCAAGGTGTCCTCACTGCGGGAAAGGCGCGATGAGACAACCCTTCCCTTTTCGTGGAGCGATGATGCGGGCGGCATCCAGTACAATTTCCAGTCGTACATCATGGTATCGGGGTAGCGCAACTCGGATTCGGGCGTATCGGGGGCGTTTTTGTCCCTGGGTTTGTCCGGTCTCCAAAAGGCCACGATGTTGTCGTGGTAAGCGTCTTCCGTGGGAATCTCCACAAGTTCCAGAGAACCCGAACCCCATTCGCCCTCCGGCTCGGCCCACAGGGAAGGCCGCAAATCATAGCGGGCGTCCAGATCCTGATAGCTTTCAAAGGCGGAGTCGCGCTGGAGCAGACCAAAACCCCTGGGATTATTGAGCGGGAAGGTATTGACGCCGAGGCGGCGGGGATTGGCGAGAGGACTCCAGTACCAGCCCTGCTTGCCATCGGTGAAAAGAAGGCCGTCGGAATTGTGTACTTCAGGGCGATAATCGTTGGGACGGCCATTTTTCTCTTCGCCATAGAAAAACATGCTGGTCAGGGGGGCAAGGCCGATCTTTTGAAAATTCCTTGCTCCCTGGCGGACGAAAAGCGCGCTTTTCACCTGCATGACCGTCGGGGCGCCTGGCGTGACGATAAAGCGATAGGCTCCGGTAAGGCTGGGACTGTCCATGAGAGCGTACACCGTGATTTCGGCGGCGTCCGGAGCTGGCTTCACTATCCAGAATTCCGTGAAATAAGGAAATTCTTCTCCCTGTACCGTTGCGGTATCAAGAGCCAGACCGCGGGAATAAATGCCGTAATAATTACCCTCGGCCAAAGCGCGGAAGTAGGATGCGCCAAGAAAAATAACCGCTTCATCTTTGTAGTCAGGGCGGTTCAACGGAAAATGCAGGCGAAAACCGGCAAAACCCATATCGGGAAGACTTTCGTTTACCTTTTTGGCCAGGTCTTCACTCCCGTATTGAAAAAGCGCCGGATCAAAAACAAAATCCTCAACTGTTTCCCCTTCCACGAGATGGATCTTCACAAAGCGGTCATAGTAAAGTCCCGGGTGGAAAAACTGCACCGTGAACGGGAGTCCTTCTTCCGCCCATACTGCCTTTTCCTGCAGGTAGTGGATGCCGCTCCATTCGGGATAGGTCAATGTTGTGAGAAATTCAGGGGCTGGAGAGGGATTCGCATAGGCCGCATTGGCCAGATCCTGAGCCTTGGCCTGGACGTCGGCAAATGAGAAATTTGCGGCCCTGCTCTCCAAAGGGGAGAAGGAGAAAAACGCCAGAAGGCAGGTTGCGAAAAACACGCGCTGAAACATCAGATATCTCCGTAACGGGGCATGGCATGCCCTGAAAGAAGGCGAAAAGCGTCTCTGCCGTTTCCGTGCGAACGCTTCGCGGAAGTTTTCCTCTTTCATTAAACCCGTATTGCTTCAACGTCCAGTGATTTTATGAGGGTATGCCCGCGGAAATCTCCCTGCCCTTGCGGCTGAACGGGGACTGTTGTAGAACAGGTATCTCATCCTGGCAAAGGGAGCGGCTCGCCAGCTTTCTCCCACGCAGGCATTGCGGGCATGGAAATCAATCCTGCGCCCGCGCGAAAAACTGGATGAGAGCATTTTCTTTTCCAAAAACTTCAAGGCGTTCCGGCGAAAATTCTCAGAAATTCCACAAAGGACTTTAAAACGGATCCCCATGGACAAGATATTGGAATGGCAGGGCGTGTGCCGGGACTTTTCCATGCGCCGCGGCGTCTTTGATCCCCGCACAATACGGGTGAAGGCCGTGGATGGCGTCACTCTTTCCCTGCATCACGGGGAAACTCTGGGACTGGTGGGTGAATCCGGGTGTGGCAAATCCACACTGGCCCGTATGACCATGGGGCTTTTAACGCCCACTTCCGGCGAAATACGCCTTGACGCCAGGCCTCTGCTTTCATGGACGGCTCGCGAACGCGCCAGACGCATTCAAATGGTTTTTCAGGATCCTTTTTCCTCGCTGGATCCAAGACAGACTGTGGGATCCAGCATCGGCGAGCCGTTACGAATCGCGGCCGCCGCTGAAGGAAAAACTCTCTCGCGAATTGAAGTACAGGAGAAAATAGCGGATCTTCTCTTACAGGTAGGGCTTTTACCAGAATACGGGGCGCGTTATCCGCACGAATTTTCCGGGGGACAGCGCCAGCGAGTGGCCGTAGCCAGAGCCCTTGCGCCCCGTCCAGCGGCGCTTGTCTGCGATGAACCCGTGTCCGCCCTGGACGCCTCGGTACAGGCGCAGGTGCTCAATCTTCTCAAAGAAGTACAGGAAAAAAACGGTTTGAGCTTCCTTTTTATCTCGCACGATCTTGGCGTCATTGACTTCATGAGCGACCGCGTGGCTGTCATGTATCTGGGGAAGATTGTGGAACTTGGATCCCGTGACGATATTTTTGCCCATGCGGCGCATCCGTACACGCAGGCCTTGCTGGACGCCGCGCCCTCGCGAGAACGACAAAGAGTAAAAAGCCTCCTTACCGGAGAAATTCCAAGCCCCCTCTTTCCACCCCAGGGTTGCGCCTTTCATCCCCGTTGTCATCGCGCCCGCGCCCTGTGCCGAAAAACTCCTCCTCCAGAAATTTTCCTTTCAGACCAGCGCCTTGTGCGTTGCCATTTTCCCCTGTAAAAAATTTATGGAAGGCGATCGTCCCCTTCCCCAATGTCATGTACTTGCGGAAAACGGCGCAAATTTTCAGCGTAAATCCAGTACCTAAGAAAAATGTCTTTAAATAAACCTTAACTCCAGTAATAACAACAGAAACAAAAACAACAGATAATATAGTTTTATACACAACTCTCTCATAGTGTTCATCAGTAAACAGCGCCGTTCGGTCTTTTTTACAGAGAAGAAACCCGCACACCAGGGGAGAACTGCATCTGTCTTCCATCTCGCTAAATTGTTGCGGCGCTGAAAAAAATCCAGGCATGTTCTCTGCAAAATCAGGACAGCGTATACCTATGTCTTCTTATCCTGAAAAACCTCAACATACGCTTTATAACATTCTTTTAAAAGAGAATGTTCGGGAAGTTTCAGACAACCTAAACGCGGAGGTTTCTGAGGAAAAGGCGGAACAGGACTTTCTGTGATGTTCATCCCTTGCATGGCATCCTTATCCATAAGTAGCTGAAATTCCATGCGCCTGAAAAAATCAGCGTTCATAAAGGCATTGGCTCTTTCCAGCATTTCGGGAACGGCATAGGTCAATTCCTGCATTATGCAGGAATCGTCGCATCCGATGATCAGAATGTCGTTGCGATGCCCAAGAGGATGGGCCATAGTCGCGAAGGATCCCATGACAATATCCCAATTTTTCCACAGCTCTCCTAGAAGCGTCTGACGCGGATCCATGCCCTTGGAAATGAACCAGCGGCTGAGTCCGTCGCTCAAAGAGGAAATCCCGCCGCTTCTTCGGTCGAGTTCCAGTCCTCTGAAAACCCTCTGTTTTCCTTTATGTTCCATACGTTCACTCTACGAGAAAATTTCAAAAGAAAAAAGCCTGAATTGAAAAATCAGCAAATTTTTCTGAAAGAAAACTCCCTTGCTTCGCTTTGTTCTTTACACATTGACCTCAATCAGGACTCAGGGTAGAAATATTCCATGACGTTGGCTTCCTTCAGAATTCCGCAAGAATATTTCACCAATGCCTGTCAAGCTGTTCGGCGGCTGGAAAAGCGCGGTCTTTCCATGTAAAGCCAGGCGATCCCGATGATCACTACGCAGGGCATTTCTTCTAACATTCTGGCGCAACGGGAACTCCCCATAGGTCTTTTTGATTCCGGTGTGGGCGGACTCACTGTTCTGCGCGCCATGCGGGAATACCTTCCCAACGAATCCTTTCTCTTTCTGGGGGATACCGCCCGAGTTCCGTATGGTTGCAAAAGTACGGAAACCGTTCAGCGCTATGCCCTGGAAGCCTCTGCCAGGCTAGTGGATCGCGGAATCAAACTCCTGGTCATTGCCTGTAATACGGCCACAGCCGCCGCGTTGCCCATACTCCAGAAAGCCTATCCAAAAATCGATGTGGTGGGGGTGGTGGAGCCGGGCGCCGAGGCGGCGTGCGCGACAACCAAAAACAAGCGCATCGCCGTTATTGCCACAAGCGGAACCATACAAAGCCGCGCTTACGAAAAGGCCATTCTGCGGCGCTTGCCAGAAGCTCATCTGGAGGCCAAGGCCTGCCCGCTCTTTGTACCCATGGCGGAAGACGGACTGGTGGAAGGGCCTCTGGCGGAAGGCATAGCCGCTCGTTATCTCGATGAACTCTTTCGCATACCCAGAGAACAGGGGAGAGAAACGCCGGATACCCTTGTCCTGGCCTGCACACATTTTCCTCTGCTCCGGGGATCCATTGCCCGCGTTGTGGGAGAAGGCGTAACCCTTGTGGATTCCGCAGGGAATACGGCCCGCATGGTTGGAGAACTCCTCCAAAAAAAATACCTGGCCCGCGGATCCGGCCCGCAGTTGGGAATTTCGCTCTGCCCTGGATCGACCCGCTTTCTGACAACGGACGATGCACGCCGTTTCACACGCCTTGGAGAACAGTTTCTTGGCATACCCATCGCCCCATGCACCGTGGAATTGGTGAGGCTTTAATGCCGCGTCTCAAACTTACCCTTGCCTATGTGGGAACACATTATCACGGATGGCAAATTCAGGCGTGGAAGGAAAAGGAACATCCTCCCACAGTCCAGGCTTTTTTGGAAAGGGCTGTTTCTCATGTAGCCGGGAGGCCGACCCACGTTCAAGGCGCGGGCCGAACGGATGCCGGCGTTCATGCGGACGCGCAGGTAGCCCACTGCGATATTCCGGAAGATCGCGTCAAGGTGCGCTGGCAACTTGCTCTCAACACTCTTTTACCGAAAGATATACGCGTGCTTGACGCCAGAATCGTTCCAAACACTTTTGACGCTTGCTCCGACGCCAAACGCAAGGCCTATACCTATTCCCTGTGGCTCGAGCAGCTGTGCATTCCCCCAAAACTTTATCCCTTCGTATGGGCCTGCGGACCCCTCGACCTCACCCTTTTTGAAGCCTCTGTTCCCTACCTTGTGGGTACGCATGACTTTGCCAGCCTGCAAAATGCGGGCACTCCTCACAAAAGCACGGTGCGCACGCTCTATTCCATCACGTGCTTTCCAACCAGGACGCCTGTATCGGCCTTGCCCCGGCAGTATTCCCTGATTGATGTGCGCTTTGAGGCAAACGGTTTTTTAAAGCAGATGGTTCGTAACCTTGTGGGCCTTATGGTGGCCTGCGGAAAAGGCCGCTTCTCACCGGAAGACATTCCCTATCTTCTTGCCTCCGGCGACAGGAGAAAGGCGCCGTTCACGGCTCCTCCCCAGGGGCTTACGCTTTCAAAAATCTGGTATGAAGACGAAAATGATGCCCCTGCTTCACCACTCCTTGCCCTTTCAGAGGAGAAAGGCTGATATGCCTTGCTGGAATGTGCTTTCCGAGGAAGAGGGACAACGCCTCGACCGCATCCTTGCCCGATTAATGCCTGGAGTCGGTCTGCGGGGACGACGCCGCGCCTGCTCATCAAACATGGTCGCGGTAAACGGGCGCGTGGCAAGAGAATCCCTCAAAGTCCGCGCTGGAGACCGCGTGGAACTCTTCTCATCCCCTTTCCTTTCCTTACCCAAAGAAAGAAACTCTGTCTCCGAACTTCCAAAGGTACTCGAAATACACCCTCATTTTGCCTTCGTTTACAAGCCCGCGGGCCTGCACACTCTTTCTCTGGCGGGAAGACCAAACGCAAACCTTGAGCAATTTCTGCCCAATTTACTTAACATATCCGGAGCAAAGCTGCTCAACCGCCTGGATTATCCCACTTCCGGCATTGTTATTACCTCTCTGGACAGACAAGGAGAATCACTCTATCGCCAGGAAGAAAATCTGGGACGTGTAAAAAAAGTTTATTTAGCTCTGCTTGAGGGCTTGCTTCAGCATCCAGTCCTTGCGGATATGCCCCTGGACGGCAATGGACGGGAAAGAGTCCGCATACTGCCGGGGCGCGTCGATCCCCTGCGACAAACCAGAATACGCCCGCTGGCGTGGTTTAATACTTCAGAACTTTCCTTGCTGACATCAGAATTTACCGCACAAAACGAAAAAATACCTTCAGAGCTAACCTTGGCTGAATGCTCTATCACAAAAGGTTCGCGTCATCAGATACGCGCTCATTGCGCCACTCTTGGCTTCCCTCTCATGGGCGACCGCCGCTACGGATCCAGCCTTTACCCTAAAGATCCCGCTCATGAACGTTTTTTTCTGCATAATGCTCTCGTTATTTTTAAAGACTTTTCTATTCATGCCAACGCCCCGTGGGTTTCCCTTCTGGAAAAAAACTTTGCCAGCTGCTCAAAGCGCATGGAAAAATGGCGCGCTTCTTTCCTTTAACTTAGCAAAACGTAAACCTGTATTAGTTTCCGTGTTTTTTTAATTCCTTCGGCCATGTCGTGTAGGGCATTTTTGCGAGTTCCACATTGAAATAGCGGGAAATACTGCTCACTTCTTCTCCTAACCAGGGTGGTTTTACAAAACTCTGATCTTCAGAGGAAAGTTCTATTTCAGCAACGACAAGACCTCTGTTCATTCCTTCAAATTCATCCACTTCCCAAATATTCCCCTGTTCTTCGAAGGTGTAGCGTTTTTTTTCAATAATTTCTTCATAATTGAGACCACTTAGAAGATCTTCCGCTTCTTCAAGAGGAATATTGTATTCAAATTCATGGCGTACAATACCCTTTTCACGGTACTTTATATTCAGTACGCCATTTTTCCCGGCTATGCGTATACGCACGGTGCGATTGGCAGTTCTCGCTATATAGCCCTGTCTGTAAGGGACGCCGGGGGCTTTTCCACGCCATCCGTCATTCTTTACCAGAAATTTTCTTTCTATTTCCCGCTGTTTCATGGGATTACCCTCAAAGGCTTCCTTCAGTCGCGCCTGAAAAGATTTATAGCGCGCAATGTACCCTCTGGTTAACATAAAGCTCTGGCTCCGATTTTACAAGGAAAAAGAAGAGAAGTTTTCTTGCATCTTTTTCCAGCGCTGATTAATATAAGCGGAGGATTCTCTTGGCTGTCTTTTTTTCTTGCTCACGGAGAAATTATGGTAAAACTTCGCATCGTATTTATGGGAACTCCGAACTTTGCCGCCACTGTGCTAAAAGAAACGGCTGCCTGGTCGGAGGGAAAAATAATCGCCGTGTACACACAGCCGGATCGCCCTTCCGGACGGGGAAAAAAGCTAAAAGAATCAGCGGTAAAAATCCTGGCAAAGGAACTCGGAATACCTGTCTTTCAGCCAGAAAGTTTCAAAGACGAAGTTTCTTTCCAAAAACTGGCGGATCTGAACCCCGATGTAATTGTTGTGGCGGCCTACGGCTTGATCCTTCCCCGGCGAGTTCTGGATATACCCGCTCTTGGCGCCTATAATGTCCATGCTTCTCTTTTACCTAAATATCGCGGCGCCGCTCCCATACAACGCGCCATTATGAACGGTGATACTCTTTCTGGCATTACCATCATGCGCATGGAAGCAGGGCTGGATTCCGGCCCTGTCCTTGTTCAGCAGGCGTTAAGTATAGAACCAAAAGATACCGCGGGAACTCTTTTTGATAAGTTTGCATTGAAGGGTGGTCAACTTATGCAAAACGCCCTGAAAATAATAAAGGAAGGGCGCGTCTCATGCTCGGCTCAAAACGATGCCCTTGCCACATATGCACAAAAAATTTCCGATGAGGAAGAATATATAGACTGGAGTGGTGAGTCCGTGCGTATCCATAATATTATCCGCGGGCTGACACCAGAACCCGGCGCCAAGAGCAAACTTTACCTTGAGGGACGCGAACCCGTTATTTTGCGCCTGGAACCAGGCGAACCTGTACTTCTTGATTCCTCGCAGAAGCCAGGAACCCTGCTGGGCATGGAAAAAGGAGCGCTCCTTGTAGCCTGCGGATCGGGGGCGTACCGTATTACCAGGCTTCGCCCCTCAGGAAAATCCACCATGTCCGCCGTGGACTTCTATAACGGTCGGCTCCATGGCCTGACTACACCTTTCGGAATATTCAGAAAAAACTGATTTATCTTTTTTGCGCAGTTGTTAGCTTTAAAGGCTTTTGAGCTGTTTTCCTATGACCGAGGAAAGAAAAAAGTCTTCCGGCATCAGTCTTGCCAAAAACGCAAGAGAAGTCGCATGGGAAGTTTTATACCATATTTTCCGTCATCAAGAGGAAAGTATCCCTGTTCCTGTACTCCTGAATGAGAAAACCTGTTTTTTGAAAGCGCAGGATATTTCCCTTACCTCTGAACTCGTCTATGGCGTCCTGCGCCGATTTACTTTTCTGGATTTCGCGCTTTCCACCAAACTCCGTCGACCGGATTCGCTTTCTCCTCAACTCTCTATGCTCCTTCGCCTTGGATCTTTTGAATTACTTTTTCTTAACGGCATTCCTGAAAGGGCAACGTTAAGCGAATTTACGAAGCTTGCCCGACGACGCTACGGGGAGAGAATGTCTGGACTTGTCAACGCCATTCTCAGGGTTTTGGCACGGGAAAAGGATATTCTGATAAAAAAGTACAACAGTCCCGAAAAAGACTTTGCTTCGCTTTCTGAAAAATGTTCTCTACCTCTCTGGCTACTGGAACTATGGCAAAGGCAGTACGGCACAGAACAGGCTGTGGTATTCGCGCAGAATACGCGAACAGCCCCTGCCCCTTGCTGGCGGGTGAACGGTTCTTGCGCAGAAAGCCGCGAAGTTCTGCAATCATGGACAAATCGCGGATATGTAAAGATTGGAGAAACAGGATTCTCTTCTTTTGGCCTGTCCAAAAAAAGAGAGCGGGAGACGGAAGAACGCGCTCTCCTTGATGCGCAGGAAAAAGCAGGGCTTTTGACGCGGCAGGGCGCCTCTTCCCAGATTCTTGTCGCGGATGTGGCGCGCCTGATAAAGGACAGCCCCGCGCTCAACGGCGTTCAATTATGGGATGCCTGCTGCGGGCGCGGCGGAAAGAGCATGGCTCTTCTTGAATTGGGTATAAAGGTCGCTCTGGCGAGTGATCCTTCTCCCTTTCGCCTGGAAGAATTCAAGAAGGGCATACGTCGCCTGAATCTGCCTGCGCCTCAGCTTCTTTGCTCTCCCGCGCAAAAAATACGCTCAAAGTTTTACCTTATCCTGCTGGATGTTCCCTGCAGCGGCACGGGAACGCTTGGGAGAGTACCGGAGTTGCGCCTGCGACTAAATATGAAAAAATTACAGGATGCTGTTTGCCTGCAAAAAGACATTCTAGAAGGAGTCTGGAAAAAACTCAATGCAGGAGGCCTGCTTTTCTACTCCACCTGCGCCGTCAATAAGGAAGAAAATGAAGGTCAGATAGAAAAATTTTTTCAAACGCACCGCGATGCCGAGCCTTTCTTTCATAAACAATATCTTCCCTGCTTTCCCGGGCAAGATATCATGTTTCTCTCTGTAATAAAGAAATCTTCTTGATAAACAAAGAAAAATAAAAGGGCGCCCATGAATAGAGTTATGGGCGCCTGGTACAAGAGAAAACTATTCTTCTGAATAATACGAAGACTCTTCAATTCTCATTGGCATGAGAATGACGGTGTACCCGGCGTCATCGGCGCCTCTAATGCCACACGGGCCTTCTTTGCCTGTTAAGGTAAACTCAATTTTGGACGATTGGAAGTGGCTGAATATATCAAAAAGATTCCTTGTGGGGAAGGCAATGACCGAAATATCTCCCCTAAAATCTCCTTCAAGATGTTCAGTAGCGGATCCTATTTTCTGCCCTTCAGCAGAAAGCTCCACTTCAGACGCTGAAAATTTTAGATATGTGGAAGGTTTATCTTCAGTACTAAAAATAAGAAGGCGATCAAGAGCCTCAATACCTTCCTTTTTATCTACCGTCAGATAAGAAGCGTTGTTCACTTTCAAACGCGAAAGGAAATTGAGGTATTCTGGATAACTGAAGTTTGAACTGTGCGGCATACTTAGAGTTTCATTTCCAGATCCAGTGCTTATGTGAAAGCGACTTTCACTGATATTGAGCATAATCTCATCGTTTACAAGCCACTTGCGCAATTCATTGACGTAATTTTTTTGCAGAAGCAGACCGCTCTCAGGAAGAAGTTGAGCGATCTCGGCATTGCTAAAACGTACCATGGCAAATTGATGCCCGTTCAATCCGCACGCATCTACCTTGTCTTCTTTAAATTTTTTTATAAGGAGGCAGGCTAATCCTGAATCTTTTTCTTCATCGCTGATGCAGAAGGATACTTTGTCGATGATATCCTGAAGGAAGTCGCCGGACCACAGAACTGCGCCTTCCTTTGGAAAATCAGGAAGAGGTTGGAACCATGTGGATTCAATGGTAGGAAGTTTATACGAACGCCGGCTCTGTTCAACAAGAAGGATATTTTTTTCCTCGTCCACTTTTAAATGGATATCCCCTTCAGGAAGTCTTCGGACAAGTTCCACAAAGGCTCTTCCGTTAACTCCAGCCTGCCCTTCTTCTTTGACTTCCGCAGGATATTTGCCCGTAAATTCAAGAATGCCATCCGTGGACATAAGGATAATACGATCCTCTCGCGCCTGGATCCACAGGGATCTGAGATAGGCTGCTCCTGTTTTGTTGGGAATAATGGAGGCGGCTTTCAGGAACCCGTCAATAACCTGTTCTTTCTTGATGGTCAGGTTCATCATAAGAATTTCCTTTAATAGTGGTTAAAGGGTTGTCACTTTGTTCAAAATATATCTATTCAATTGTTTTTATTGAATAGATAAGTAACAAACAAGGAAATCTTCAGGACTTAAGGTAAAATTTTCCTGAAGACGATCCTTCACTTAAGCCTTTTTTCAGCTTCATTGTAAGCTCTGTTATCACCATGTGCACATCTTTGTTTACAACCTTCAATTTTCCAATTTTTTTAATGGCATACATGATGGTGGAATGATCTCTTCCTCCAAAAATTAGTCCGAGGGACGGGTAAGATTCTCCAAGGAGTTCACGGCAGAGATACATGGCTACCTGGCGGGGAAAGGAAAGTTGCTGATTTTTTGTTTTTTCGGTAAGTTCCTTTGACGTGCATTCAAAGTAAGAAGCTACCACTGTAAGGATGGATTCTGTATCCAAGGGTTGGGTAGCGCCGTTGTTTCGCATAATATCAAGAACTTCATCTGTTGAAGGAAAGCAATTATTTTTTTTATAGAAATTTTTTATGGAATCTACAACACTTCCTATATGACGAAGTTTCAAACAATTACGAGAAATAAGAAGAGCTATATTTCTATTTTCTGGAATATCCGCTTTTTCCATTTCACGAATGGTAAAAAGCATTCTTACGTCTAAATCTGGTTCTGTCAATTGAATAACAGTGTGAGAGTGAAGACGATCGTAAAGTTCATGTATAAAGCAATTTGAGAAGTTGTCATTTATTGTTGCAATAAAAAAAGAACGATTTTCTAAAGAATCCATGAGAGATGCCAGAATAAGTTGTGTATTCGTATTTTCCGATATGAGGTGAAGATCGTCTATGCAAAGAGCAGAACACGTTTTTAGAATATTAATTTCTCCTTCTTTTTCCAAAAGGGAGTGTAGTTCCAATCCTGACAATTTGATAACAGATTTTGAATCATAGCGCAAGAGCAGATTTTTTAGTATAATGGAAATTAAAAGGCTTTTTCCTGTACCTGACTTACCTTTTATAAGAATAAAGGATGGAGAAAGAGTGAGAGTTTTTTGTAAGAAAGAGAGTGTATCTTTGTTTCGTTCTCCAGAAAAAAAATCATCCCAGCTTTTATACGGAGAAATCATCTTTAATTTTTTGATATAGGAAAGATAAGAAAAAGAAACTTCTTCACTATTTTTTCCCCATGTATAAACAAATTCCGTTTTGTTTCCAAAAATTTCTTTTACATATTTTTCAAAATATTCCTGTTTTTGTTCCTTGAACCAGAAAAAGAAAAAACGATGAGGAAAGTATACAGTTAATTTATTGTTATTAAATGAGAAGTGAAGGGGAGATAACCATGCTGTTTCATTTTTTCCTTCTCCTGATTTTACTGAAATTAAATCTTTTATGGAATCGCTGTTCAAGGAAGATTCAAAAGTATTTCCTTGAATTTCATGGAGGGCGTGCTGGTGAGGTAAATTTTTCATTTTTCGGGCTTTCGAGAACTTGGAAAAATGCCATAAGTTTTTGAAAATAAGCTGGAAAAAAGCAGTTTTCCCTTTCGGAAAGTAAAAAGGTGTCTGCCCAAAAATTATTATCACAATCATTCTTCATAAACAACATAATTTTATTGTAAAAAAAAAGAACACCTGGCAGAGTGGCGGCGGGGGAAAGGTCATTTTCCCGCGATAACCCCTATCAGAAAAAACGTATGAAAAACTTCGCCGATTTCAGACTTTCAAGTTACGATTACCCGCTTCCGGAAGGGAACATTGCCCAGTTTCCTCCTGAACAACGCGGTTCTTCCCGCCTCATGGTGTTAAACAGAAAAACGGGGGAAAATATAAAAACCACGTTTTCCCGGCTTCCAGAATTTCTTCCCGAGGGATCGCTCCTCATTGCCAATAATTCTTTTGTTGTTCCCGCCCGTCTCTCTGGAAGAAAGCCTTCGGGCGCCAGGGTGGAGATGCTTCTTCTTACGCCGCCTCCTTTGCTGACTGCTCAGGCTTTGAGTGGAGAACAAGGCTGGAAACACGCTCAGGCCGAAGTTTTGCTCAAGCCAGGAAGAAGTATTAGGGTTGGAGATATTCTTTCGTTTGGAGAAGACATTAATGCCGAAGTCCTGCTTAAAAATGAGTACGGTCGGCATGACGTCATACTCTTTTGGCGGGGCGATCTTGTGGAAATTATGAAAAATATCGGTCATATTCCTCTTCCTCCTTATATTAAAAGAGAAGAAAGAAGCGATGATGCAGAGCGTTATCAAACTTTGTATGCGAAAGAAGAGAAGGCGGGGAGCGTTGCGGCGCCCACGGCAGGGCTTCATTTTACCGAGTCCATGCGGCGGAGTCTTGCAGAACATGGTTTTTCATGGGCGGAGATAACCCTTCATGTTGGTTATGGCACCTTCAGCCCTGTGAGGGAGGACGATATACGAAAACACGAAATGCACAGAGAGTATGTGGAAATATCTCCTGATGTTGCGCGCGCCGTGAAAAACGCAAAAAAAGAGGGGCGTCCTGTTGTTGCCGTGGGAACGACTTCCTGTCGCAGTCTTGAGGGATGTTTTCAGCTTTACGGAGAAATTCCCGAACAGGGATGGTATGGATGGACGAATATTTTTATCTATCCAGGATATACGTTTAGTGTTGTTGATCACCTTATCACGAATTTTCATCTTCCAAAATCCTCGCTTCTTATGTTGGTTGCCTCTTTTTGCGGAAGAGAACGCATACTGCGGGCATACGCCGAAGCCGTTGAAAGCGGGTACCGTTTTTTTTCCTATGGAGACGCCATGCTTATACTTTGATCCCGTAAAGGAACACATTCTCTCCTGTGCGGGAAGGGCTTGCCGTTCATGGGTGATTCCGTTAATATAAGGTATCTTCAGATTGAAGAGGTTTCAGTTTATGCCGACTTTTTTCACAGAAACCTTGCGGATCTGAAAGGCTCCGTACAGAGAGAAGCAGGTAACAGATGAACGAATTTGAAGAAAGGAGAAAATTTTCCAGCGACAGAAGGGAAGACAGGGAAAAATTTTCTTCCGTTCCGTTCCGGCGCAGGAGTGAAAGAAAGGAAAAAAGTGGCTTTTCTCAGTATGAAGAAAAAAGAGAAAGGCAACAGAAACCTTCTCGCGGCGGAGAATTGGGTATCATTATGGATATAGATTCCGATATTCTCCACCTCATTGAACGCCGATCCCGGCTTTTGTCCGGAATCAGCCAGGCTGGTCGCCTGTCTTCTGAAAAGGAAAAGATTTTGCGCGCGGCATGGGAGAATAAGGCAGCCAGAATTTCCCGTGACAGACAGCTCTCCCATGATTTTTTTGTTTTGCTCCAATCCATAAGAACTTTGGAAAGCGCCGGGGAAGAGCAGTTTTTTTTCAATCTGGCGCCTTGTTCCGCGGCTGTGGATATTCATCTTCCCGCGCCTGTGGATACGGTGGCGGCCCGGTGCTGGCTGGCACTTTCCGCGGCTTCTGGGCAAAGAGTTCGTGTAAAGGGAGTACCCCTTACGTATGCCGTCACAAGTTTCATCAAGGTGATGAACCAGATGGGCGGCCAGATGCGCTGGGAAGATGACGGAGAAATAACGAGTTGCGGCAAGGGACTTGTACGCGGTATGGACAAGGCCCTGCACATAGGCGACGATGTTTTTAATTTATGGCTTATCCTTGCCCTCTGCGTCGGTATTCCTTCCCGACTGAAGCTCATGGGCGAACATTCCCTTCGTTTTTTAAACCTTGCCCCGGTTCGCCGTTTTTTACCTCAGCTGGGCGTACGATTGACAAATGTCATTCCTTCTCAGGAAGGTCTGCCTATCCGCGTCGAGTGTTCAGGCGTCGTTCCTTTGGAAGTCCGTCTGCCCGCTGAACTGCCGGAAGATTTTTCCGCGGCTCTGGTGATGGCTTCTCTGTTCTGGGAAAAACCCTGTCGCATGATTCTTCCCGAAAAGCAGCCTCGCCTTTTACCATTGATTTTGAGTATGTTTACGGTGTCCGGGGTCATTGTGAACTCCGAAGGGCGCGGGATTACTGTAGAGAAGGGATATCTTTCCATTCCCGAGGAACCCGTGATTCCCTTGGATCCTGTAACGACCGCAACTCTTCTCATGATCCCGGGTTTTAACGGAGGCAAGGCAGAGCTTTTTGGCGTTTGGGGGCATTCCCGCACATATACACTGGTTGAAAGAATGCTTGAGAAAGCTGGGCTTGAAATTTCCTATGAAAAGGGAACTGTCGTCTGTTCAGGGAAAAGCCGTGAAAAGGAAGCCCCGTCTTTGAGGGATGCGACGTTTGCCCTTGAGCTGTGTCCAGACCTGTTGCCTCTTATGGCCCTGATCACGGCGGCTGCCGTGAAGGAAGGGAAAAAAGCGCAACTGCCGGAACTTTCCGGGGAAAATAAACACGTTTTTATGTCCTTTCTCTCGGTATGCGGGGTGGAAGAAAAGGAAGGCTCCCTTTTCAACAGCAGAAACGAAGCTCCCAATCTCTGGGTGGCGCCTTCAGCGCCCTGGGCCATGGCCTGTGCCCTGGCGGCCTTCCTCAGGCCTAATATACATCTTTCCAATCCAGGTATACTCAAGGAATACTTTCCTTCTTTCTGGAAAATATACAATACCTTGCCCTGCCCGTCCCTGGCAATTAAACGCAGGGAAGAAGAGGAGTCAGAAGATGTCAAACCTTCCCGAAGACGAGTTATCGCTCAGGGAGTCTATGGAGAGCTTTCTCCGGCTTCCTCTGCCGCAGACGATTTCTGAGCTTGAAGAGCAGATAAGTGTCATTGAAAGGGTACAAAAACAGTGCCTTCATGCCATAAAGGAGTTAATGGATCGCGAGGATTTTGAGAAGGGAATATATTATGCGCAGGAGATACATGAACTCCATCAGCAAAAAAATATGCTTGAAACGCATAAGCAGTATCGCCGCGTACGTATCAACAGACTGAAATTTGAGCATTTTCCTAAGGCAGAGTAAAATATGACGGAAGACAAGAAGTGCAGACAATGCGGAACCTGCTGCCGCAAGGGAGGCCCTGCCCTGCATAGGGATGATTTTCCTCTGATCGCCGAAGGAATGATTCAGCTTCAGGATATCTGTACCTTTCGCGCCGGAGAACTGGTGAGGGATACCTCTGACGGTAAGATCGTTCCCCTGCCTGAGGAAATAGTGAAGATCGCCCCGGCAAAAGGCGCGCGCCCCGATGATTGGACGTGCCGCTTTCTTACAGGAAACAACCGTTGTTTCATCCACGATCGCGCTCCCGCGGAATGCCGCGCTCTCTTCTGCGAGGATCCTTCGGCGCTTCTTTCCATGCACGGGGAGGATCTTCTGGACAGAAAGAGTATACTTGAACAACTAGAGGCGCCGGCGTGGCTTCTTGAGTCCGTTCAGGCGCATGAGGAACGATGCTCATACCTTGGACTCATAGAACTGGCATCGCGGCTGGAGAAAGAGGAAGAAGCCAGGCGCGCGCTGGTGGAAGTCGTGGAATATGACCGCGCTTTCCGCGATATTATGGCGGAAAAGGGCAAGGTAAGCCGGGATATGATGGATTTTCTCTTTGGGCGCCCCCTTCTGCACACTGTACTTATGTTTGGCATAGATGCGCGACGTCACGCCGACGGAACCATCACTCTCGTTCAGATCACAAAAAACGTACTGAAGAGGTAGGCAAATGATCATCGTCACCGGAGGAGCCGGATTCATCGGCGCAAATATGATATGGGAGCTGAACAGCCAGGGAGAAGACGATATCCTTGTTGTTGACAATCTTGCTTCCACGGAAAAATGGAAAAATCTCTCTCACCTGCGCTACAGCAACTATCTGCACCGCGATCGCTTTCTGGAACAGCTCCGATCTGGTCATAAGCTGGAAGGCGTCGATGCTGTAATCCATATGGGTGCGTGTTCTTCCACTACGGAACGCAACGCTGATTTTCTTATGGAGAATAATTTTCATTATACGGTGGAACTGTGCCTTGCGGCACTGGAGGTCGGGGCGCGCTTCATCACGGCCAGCAGTGCGGCAACCTACGGAGACGGAAAATTGGGCTTTTCCGATGATGTGGATATCATGCCGAAACTTTGCCCTCTGAATATGTACGGTTATTCAAAAAAATTGTTTGATCTGTGGTGTCTGCGCCATAAACTCCTTGGCGAGGTGGTGAACCTAAAATTTTTCAATGTGTACGGCCCGGATGAATACCACAAGGGCGGCATGATGAGCATGGTCTGCCGCGCCGTGCCGCAAATCCGTGAAACAAAGAAAATTCGCCTTTTTAAATCCGATACGGAAAAGTACGGAGATGGCGAATCCATGCGCGACTTCGTCTATTCCAAAGACTGCGCGGCAATCATGCGTTGGTTTTTGGAAAACCGCTCCAGCAACGGTATATTCAACGTGGGAACAGGAAAGGCGCGTTCCTGGAACGATTTGGCGAGATCTGTCTTTGCGGCAATGGATCTCCCCGAAAATATTGAATACTTTGAAATGCCGGAGCATCTCAAGGGGAAGTACCAGTATTTTACCGAGGCGGATATGTCCTGGATGGAACGCGAGAGTTGCTCTGTAAAGTTTCACAGCCTTGAAGAAGGCGTGGACGACTATGTGCGAAATTACCTGACAAAGGAAGATCCGTACCTTTGTACCCTCTGAGGGCTTTTCTTCAACCGGATTGGAAAAAATGGAGGCAAAAGATGAGTAATGTCCTTGTGGCGTATTTCAGCGCCAGCGGAGTCACAGCGCGGGTGGCAAAGTCCCTTGCTGAAGCCATTGGAGCCGATCTTTATGAAATCAGACCGAAAGTCCCCTATACAAAGGCCGATCTGAACTGGCAGGATGCATCGTCCCGCAGTTCTGTTGAAATGCGCGACAAATCCAGCCGCCCGGCTCTGGCGGACAGGGAAGCTCCCATCACGGGGCATGATACCGTGTTTCTGGGTTTTCCCATCTGGTGGTATGTGGCGCCGACGATCATCAATACCTTTCTGGAGTCCTATGACTTTTCCGGAAAAAAGATAGTGCTTTTCGCCACGTCCGGAGGGAGTGGATTCGGCGGTACCGCGGCGGGGTTACGTGACTCGGTGGCGGCGGATACCGCCCTTGTTGAAGGTAAGCTACTGAATGGCGTGCCATCCGCGGAAAAACTCAGGGCATGGGCCAGAACGGTACTTTAAGGGAAGGAAATGAAGTATACGAAACTTGGCAACTCGGAACTGCATGTTTCTCGTCTCTGTATGGGGTGCATGGGCTTTGGCGATGCTTCTTCTGGACAGCACAGCTGGACCGTGGACAAAGAGCAGACCCACAAGATCATCCATCGAGCTTTGGATTATGGTATCAATTTTTTTGATACTGCCCTTGTCTACCAGAACGGTAGCAGTGAACAGTTCGTGGGTCGGGCTTTGCAGAACCTCGCCAGGCGGGAAGACTATGTGATTGCCACGAAGTTCATACCCAGGACGCAGGATGAGTTGGACGCATGCGTCAGCGGGCAGAAACACGTCGAGGACTGCCTGAATAGGAGTCTTTGTAACCTTGGCATGGATTATGTCGATCTCTACATTTACCATATGTGGGACTACCACACGCCAATGGAGGAGATACTGGAAGGTCTCCACAAGGCGGTAACATCGGGCAAGGCCCGGTATATCGGAATATCCAACTGCTTTGCCTGGCAACTTGCCAAGGCCAATTTCTACGCGCGGGAACACGGTTTGACCGAATTCATCTCCGTTCAGGGGCACTATAATCTCATCGCCCGTGAGGAAGAGCGGGAAATGCTTCCTTTTTGCCGGGATCAGGGAATTGCCCTGACGCCGTACAGTCCGCTGGCTGGCGGACGCCTTTCACGGCGCCAGGGTGAGAGTACCAGACGTTTCCGCGAAGACGCCTATGCCCGATTCAAGTACGACGCCACGGTGGAGGCGGACGGCAGGATCATCGCACGGGTGGCGGAACTGGCGGAAAAGCGCGCTGCTTCCATGACGGAAATAGCCCTTGCCTGGCTCCTGACAAAGGTAGATTCCCCGGTTGTAGGCATGACGAACGTTTCCCAGGTAGAGGGCACGGTCAAAGCCGTGGATCTGGAACTGACGCGGGAGGAGATCGCCTGGCTGGAGGAACTTTATGTTCCCCATGCTCTTGCGGGCGTCATGGCGCAGAACGGTAAACAGAAAGCTGGAAACGTGGTGTAAAAACGCGGGGCAGTGGTTTTTCCCTGCCCCACGCTTGTCTCTCTTTTTTGAAAAAAATAAGATTTATCCACGGAGCAGAGAAAAAGCTCCTTCAGGCTGAAAACAGAGAAACGAGGGTTATGTTATGGAAAAGAAGATCGTTCAGACGGCTGGAAGGGAGAGGCTTGGCGCCTTTGCCCCGGAATTTGCTCATTACAACGATGATATACTCTTCGGCGAAAATTGGAACAATGCGGATATAAGCCTTAAGACTCGGTGCATCATTACCGTTGTGGCACTCATGTCTTCTGGAATTACGGACAGCTCTCTGACGTACCATCTGCAAAACGCCAGGGCGCATGGAGTGACGCGGGAGGAAATAGCCGCCATTGTCACTCATGCCGCCTTTTATGCGGGGTGGCCCAAGGCGTGGGCGGTCTTTAATCTGGCCAAGGATGTATGGCCTGTCCCAACGCCTGTGGAAGACGGCAAAGCCGCTCATGCGGCAAGCATGATCTTCCCCGTGGGCGAACCCAACAGCGCATACGCGCAGTATTTCATTGGCCGGAGTTATCTTGCGCCTGTCTCCAGGGAACAGGTGGGAGTGTACAACGTGACCTTTGAACCAGGCTGTCGGAACAACTGGCATATCCATTGCGCCGAAAAGGGCGGCGGACAAATACTTATCTGTGTGGCCGGGCGCGGCTATTATCAGGAATGGGGTCGGAATGCCGTGGAAATGCGCCCCGGGGACTGCATAAATATTCCCCCGAACGTCAAGCACTGGCACGGCGCCGCTCCGGACAGCTGGTTCTCTCATCTGGCCATAGAGGTGCCGGGAGAACACAGCTCCAACGAGTGGCTGGAAGCGGTGAACAAGGAGCAGTACGAGAGTCTCAAATAAGGCTTTTTTCCGTCACATCTGCAGGGCCGAAAAGTCGGCGAGAAGGCCCATTTTGGCCTTGAGCGCCTGGAGCAGGTTCAGGCGGTTGGCGCGCACGGCAGAGTCTTCATCCATGACCATGACGCCTTCAAAGAAGGCATCGACTGTCGGGCGCACATTGTCCATGAGATCCAGAAGCTCCTCGAAGCGGTCATCGGCCCAGAGTTCGTCAAAGCGTGCGCTCATGGATTCCACAGCGTCAGCCAGAGCCAGTTCCGGTTCTTCCCGCAGAAGGGCGCGCGTATAGGCGCCGTTGACGCCCTCGCCCTGCTTACGCAAAATGTTGGCCACACGCTTGAAGGTTTGGGCGCTTGCGGCAAAGCCAGGCTTTGAACTTTCATTCACCATCGCCTTCAGGCGGCGGGAGGCGGCCCACACGTCTTCGCATCCGGCATTGAGTACCGCTTCCACCAGGAGCGTGTCGTTACCCTGAGAGAGGAAGAGGTTTTTGACGCGGCCCACAAAGAAGTCGCGCAGTTTGTTCAGCGCGTCTGCCTTGTCCAGCTTCCAGACTATGTCGTCGCTGTACAGGGATTGAGCCTTGGCAAAAAGTTCGCCCACAGGCAGGCGGAAGCCCTTTTCGATGAGTATGCGGGCAATGCCAAGGGCGGATCGGCGCAGAGCGAAAGGATCGGCCGCTCCTGTGGGGATGATGCCAAGTCCGAAACAGCCCGCCAACGTATCGGCCTTGTCCGCCATGGAAAGAATCGCGCCAAGTTCTGTGGCGGGAACGGGAGTGTCCGGGCCCGCGGGCAGGTATTGTTCGGCCAGGGCGTCCGCCGCGGCGGAATCAAGCCCCATGGCGTGCCCGTAGATACCCCCCATGACGCCCTGAAGAGTATCGAACTCTCCCACCATTTGCGAGACAAGATCGGCCTTGGCGTAGCGCCCAGCCACGGCGGCGGAGGTCGGGGCAAACGTGGCGGCGGAGAGGTGGGGCTGAGTGACCAGCCATTCGCACAGGGCGGCAAGGCGGCGGCATTTATCGCCCATGGAGCCAAGCGGCCCGAGGAAGATGACGTGTTCCAGCTTTTCCTTCCACACGTCGAAGGAGGCCTTCAAGTCTGTGTTCCAGTAGAAGCGGGCGTCTTCCAGGCGTGCGCGAAGCACTCGTTCCCAGCCCTTTTTCACAAGTTCCGGCGCCAGGGAATCCACGTTGGAGACGGTGAGAAAATACGGCAGAAGGCGCCCGTTTTCGTCTTCCACGCCAAAGCTCTTCTGATGCGTTTCCATGCTGGTGAGCAGAACAGCGGAAGGAAGCTCAAGGAAGGAAGGATCAAAGTTGCCCATGAGGGGTACGGGGTGTTCACACAAGCCCTGTACCTCATCAAGAAGGCTTTCCTTCCAGATCACTCGCCCGCCCGCGGCTTTGGCCAGGGCGTTGCCCTTTTCCACAATGTGCGCACGTCTGGCCTTACCGGAAAGCATGACGCCGCATTTTTCCGCCAGAACGGCGTCAAAGTCATCGGCGCAGGCCACGGAGAACGGCCCTTTGCCGTGAACACGGTGGCCTGTGGTCATGCGTCCGGATTCCACGCCTGCCACGGAAAAAGGCACGATTTCAGCGTCCATAAGGGCAAGAATCCAGCGCAGGGGGCGGGCGAAGAGAAAACGTTTTTCGTTCCAGTGCATACGTTTGGCAAAGGGCAAGGCCGCGATGATGCCAGGCGCCGCCGCCGCGATGATGGAAGCGGAAGATTCCCCGCCCACGGTTTTGCGCGCGGCCAGATAGATACCCTTTGGGGTTTCCTGCCGAAAGAGTTCCTCCACGCCCACGCCTTGCCCCCGGGCAAAGCCCAGGGCAGCCCTGGAGGGCTGTCCGTCCGACCCGAAGGCGGCCTTGAGCGAAGGCCCGAGCGTCACTTCCTCCCGCACGGGGGTAAAGGCGGGAAGCCCGCGCACATGTATGACGGCGCGGCGCGGGGTGCTTTCCACGGACATATTCTCCCAAATCAGCCCCGCGTCTTTCAAAAGGGCGGCGAAGCGGCTGTGAAGTTCGCTTTCCAGAGAGGCGAGAAAACGCGCGGGGAGTTCTTCCACTCCGATTTCAAGGACAAAATGACTCATGGTTTACCCTTTTTTGAGCATGGGATATCCCAAGGTTTCACGCTGAGCCGCGTAGAGACGGGCAATGCCCGAGGCCAGAACTCGCACGCGGGCGATGTACCCTGCGCGTTCCGTAATGGATATGGCCCCGCGCGCATCTAGCAGATTGAACGTGTGGGAACATTTCAGGCAGTAGTCGTAGGCGGGCATGACCAGCTTTTCCTCCATAAGGCGCATGCACTCCTTTTCGAAGTCGTTGAAGTGCTGAAGCAACATGGCCGCATCGCTCTTGTCGAAATTATAGCAGGATTGTTCGTATTCGTTCTGATGGTAAACATCGCCGTAGGTGATGGAATCGTTCCACTTGAGTTCGTACACCGATTCCACTCCCTGAAGGTACATGGCCAGTCGTTCAAGCCCGTAGGTCAGTTCCACGCTGGCGGGAGCAAGATCTATGCCGCCTACCTGCTGAAAATAGGTGAACTGCGAAACTTCCATGCCGTTCAGCCACACCTCCCAGCCGAGGCCCCAGGCGCCCAGTGTGGGGGATTCCCAATCGTCTTCCACAAAGCGGATGTCATGCAGGGCAGGGTCTATGCCCAGAGCCTTGAGACTGTCTAAATAGAGCTGCTGAGGGTCATCGGGAGCGGGCTTTAGGATGACCTGAAACTGAAAATAGTGCTGGAGGCGATTGGGATTGTCGCCATAGCGACCGTCCGTGGGGCGACGGGAAGGCTCAACATAGGCCGCCTTCCACGGTTCAGGGCCGATGACGCGCAGGAAGGTGGAGGGGTTGAAGGTTCCCGCGCCGCACTCTATATCCATGGGCTGCACCACGGCGCAACCCTGCCTGGCCCAGTAGTCCTGCAAGGTTAGAATAACGTCCTGAAAATTCATGATAGTCTCCTAAAAGTATTCCTGAAGTCAGGCGGCGTTTCCATAGTTCAAGCGGGTCTGATCTGGAAAGCCCGGGCCGCGTGACCGTCACAAGGCTTTGAAGCGACCGTTTTCCCATTCCAGACCGAGATGGTATTTGACAAAGGCATCGATAAGGCGGGAAAGCTGTCTGCCGCTCTCTGCCGCGGGGTTCAGTTCCTGCCATGACTTCGGTGAGTATTCCTTTACTTTGCGCAGGACGTCAAGAGCTTCCTGCCCCAGGGCGAGACTCATACCCTGGGATTTATGGCATGAGGGGCAGAAGAAAACGCCGGCGTTTACCAAAAAATGCGCGCTTTTGCAATGGGAAAGCGCGCGTCCGCATTGACCGCACGTGATGAGATCCGGTGCGTAACCATACTCCGCGGCGAGGCGGAAACGGAAAAACATGGGTATCAGGATGGGCGCTTCCGCTTCTGTGTCGAGCAGAGAGAGCAGCCCTGAGATGAGTTCGAAACTTGAGCGTGCGTTGTCCGGCGGTACGCCCAGAGATTCCAGAAAAAGCAGGCAGTTGACAGCCATGCCCTGGCGTCTCCAGTCCTTGCGCAGGCGTTCCGGCCCGCGCAGAAGCGTGGCTTCCTTCATATCAAAGAAGCGCCCGTCGCGAGAGGAATTCAGAGTTGCCCGAATGACGTTGAAGGCGTCTAAGCAACCCGAGAAGCGTCGGCGACTGCGCCGCCCGCCAAAGGCGAAGGCTGTAAGCAGACCGTGGTCGCGTGTCAGCACCCGCACCCAGAGGTCAATTTCCCGGAACGTTCCGGCCCGGAGTACTATGGCGTTGTCCGTCCACTGCATATGTCGGCGCCGTACGCCTACGGTTGCGGCGGGAAGCTCAGAGTCACCACGCGAGAAGAAGTGTTGCGTTCAAGCTCTTTGCCGTCGTAACGGATAAGCACGGCCTGTATGTTTCCCAGGCGGATCACGAGACTCTCGCGGAAGGTCATGGAGAAGGTATCCCCACGGCGCAAGGTGCGTTGCTGATGCTTGCCATCCGGTTCAAACCCCATCCAGCAGTCTCCGTCCACGGCAAGAACTTCCACCTGATGCATACCTTCGGGGAGCGCGGGACTTTCTGCGGGAAGCGTGGGCGCGGGTTCCGCAATTTCCTCCAGAGGCGCTTCTGTGGAAGGAGAGTTTTCGGCAGGCGGTTCGGGAGCGGCAGGTTCCTTGAGAATTTCCGGAGCGGACTCAGGGGGAAGAACTGGCGCTTCTGAAGTTATGGAGGCGTCGTTTTCCTTCGGGTTTGAGGGCAGAGCTGGCGCCGGATCGGCAGCAATTTCTCCCGCGGGAATTTTTGGCGCAGGCTCGATCCATGGGGAGGCGCCTTGATCCACAGGGGCAGGTGGCGGTACGCTCTCCGAAAGCCGGGAGGTGAAGAAATAAATATAGGCTTCATAGGCGCCAAAGATCAGAACTCCCACGAGGATTACCTTGAGTATCGAACCCAGCAATGCGGGAACAATGCTGGGCCTTACCGGCGTATAGGGAAGACGCCCATCCGTGGGGTGGAAGACGGCGTTTTCAAAGCCTTTCAACTCCTTGAGCCATTGGGAGATTTCTTCTTCGTCAACACGGAGAAGCCGGGCGTATTCCTTGATAAAATGCAGGGTGTACACCGTTTTTGGAACGGAGTCTGATCCTTCCTCCAGTTCCCGCAGGATGCGCAGGGGAATCTTGAGGCGGTCTGCCACGTCGGACAGGGGCGTCTCGCGTTCTTCACGCGCCTGGCGGAGTTTTGCTCCAAGTTCTGACAGGGTCATGGCGTTCCTCACTGACGGATATCGATAAGCGCTCGGCTACGGAGCTGGGCGGTGTACTGCTTGAAACGTTCTTCAATGCGGGGTCTGCGGAGTATCTGTTCAATGCGTTGCGCCGCGGCTGGGTCAGGTACGGCCTGGCTCGCCTCGGCATTGTCTCCCCGCTCCACGTCAAGGAGCGCCACCTGGGCATAGTTGGCGGGAAGGCGCAGGAGTGGTGAGATTTCGCCCTTATTCATGTGTGAAATCTGTTCAAGGAGTGCCGGAGCCATGTCGGAAAGTTCCACATAGCCCATGTCTCCCCCGCCGGAGGCGTTAGGCCCCACGGACACGGCGCGGGCCGCGTCGGCAAAAGAAACCTTGCCGCGATGGATATCGGAGGCCCACTTTTCGGCGTCCGCATCCACGGGATAGACGATCATGGCCACGCGAGCGCGACCCGTGGCAAAACCCACCATATTTTTCCGGTAAAAGTCGTTGATTTCGTTTTCCGTGACCACAACCTTGCTCAGGACATTGCGGGACATAAGGTGCTGAGAGATAAGCTGAGCGCGCAGGTTCTGGCGAAACATTTTTTCCGTGATGCCCTCGCGGGCGAGCTGCTTCATAAAGGTGGCGCGGTCAAGAGTACTTTCCTTGACGGTCTGCTCCATGGCGCGGTCAAGTTCTTCTTCGCTTATGACGATTTGTTCTTTCTCGGCTTCCTGAAGCAGGATTTTTTCATTGATCATCCGGTCGAGAACGGCTTTGCGCACATCGTTTGCCTTGGCCGCATCCTTAGCGGGGTCGATTTTCTGCCCGAAAAATTCCGGAGCGCAGGCTTGCTCCAGTTCGCGGGAGGTGATCATGTCGCCATTGACAACGGCAACGATGCGGGACAGGGGCGCGGCATGCATCGCTTGCGCAAAAAAAAGCGAGGCCGCGCAGGTCAGGCACAGAAAGAAGATACGCAAGGCATTCTCCTCGAACTTGAGCTTTTAAAAGCGGATCCATCGTCACGCATGGAAAGGGAGTCTTTCATGCGTTTCTGGTGATCTGAACCGGTGACTCCGGCCTTTGCTCCAGTATTCGCCATACTGAAGAAACAGCATAGTCCGTTTTTTTTCAACTGGCAAATGACAAAGCGGCGCCTTCCCGCGGGCGTGACCCCCAGATTGCGGCAACAAGTTGATATAACACAAAAAAAAGAATGTTCCAAAAAAAGGGAGGCGTCTCCTTTACGCGGCGGAACGCAGGGTTTCCAGCAGGTTGCGCAGTTCCTCGATCCTCCCTGCTTGCGAAAGGTTTTCATCAAGAGAAGCTTCCAGCGTGGCCGGGGGCTGAAGTTTCAGGCGATCCTTGTGGGTCAGCACGAGGCGCGCGAGGTTTTGTGGTTCCACGTTGCTTTGCCCCTTCGCCCAGGTGATGCGCACACGTCCGGCATAGATGTCGGCCCTTGTCGCGCCAAGAGTGTTCACGCAACTTTTGAAGGCAAGGACGGCAAGAAAGTTTTCCAGCGCCTCCGGAAAGGTGCCGAAGCGGTCGCGCAATTCCAGTTCCACGGCTTCTCTGGCTGCGGCGTCCACCGCGGAACTCAGCATCTTGTAATACTTCAGGCGCTCGCGGGCGTCTTCGATATAGGAATCCGGAATATGGGCGGAGATATTGAGGTTGATTTCCGTATCCGTATGCAAGAGCGTTTCTTCTCCTTTGAGCCTAGCTACGGACTCTTCCAGCATTTCCAGATAGAGATCCAGTCCCACGCGGGCCATATGCCCGGACTGCGCCTCGCCCAGGATATTGCCTGCTCCGCGCAGGCGCAGATCTTCCATGGCCACCTGAAAACCGGCGCCAAGGTAGTCCATTTCCAGAATAATGCGCAGGCGTTCCCGCGCCGCTTTGGGCAGGTGATCCGCATCGGGAACCACAAACACGGCGTAGGCCTGGCGGTCGGATCGCCCCACCCTGCCCCTGAGCTGATAGAGTTGTCCCAGCCCAAACATCTGCGCCTGATCCACAATAAGCGTGTTGGCGCGGGGAAAGTCCAGGCCGGATTCCACAATGGCGGTGCAGACAAGTATGTCGAGTTCTCCGTGCCAGAACAGATGCATGGTCTCTTCAAGATCCTTCTCGGGCATCTGGCCGTGAGCCATGCCCACCCGCGCCGCCGGCATCAGCGACTTCACCGTGTCCAGAACTTGGGCAAGTGTCTGCACCCTGTTGTGAACAAAGAAAACCTGTCCCTGTCTGGCGAGTTCCCGTTCCATGATCTGGCGCAGAGCGCCGCGATCCCGGTCAATAATGGCAGTGGCAACGGGCTTGCGGTCTGCCGGGGCTGTTTCCAGCACGGAGAGATCGCGTATGCCCGACATGGAGAGTTGCAAGGTGCGCGGTATGGGTGTGGCCGTGAGGGCGAGGGCGTCCACATTGCGCCTGATTTCCTTCAGTTTTTCTTTGTGGCGAACGCCAAAGCGCTGTTCTTCATCCAAAATGAGAAGACTTAGGCGGGGCAGTTTTACGTCTTTGGAGAGCAGACGGTGCGTGCCGATAAGGATATCAATCTGGCAGCGCGCCGCGGCGGCTAAAATTTCCTTCTGGCGGGCACGTGGAACGAAGCGGCTGATCAGACCGACATTGACGGGAAAGTTTGCCAGGCGCGCACGAAAGGTCTGGTAGTGCTGCTCGGCCAGCACAGTTGTGGGGCAGAGCAAGGCCGCCTGGCAACCGTCGCAGGCGGCACGGAAGGCCGCGCGCAAGGCGATTTCCGTTTTGCCAAAGCCCACATCCCCGCAGACGAGCCTGTCCATGGGCACGGGTTTTTCCATGTCCGCGAGAACTTCCTGAATAGCCTTGGCCTGATCCGGCGTTTCCTCAAAGCCGAAGGTAGCCTCAAACTCGCGGTACATCTCTCCCACGGGGGAATAGGCAAAACCCTTGGCCAGTTTGCGCCAGGCGTACATTTGCATAAGGTCGGCGGCCACCTTTTCCACGGCCTTGCGCGCTTTTTCGCGGCTGTTTATCCAGGAGGTGCCGCCCAGGCGATCCAACGCGGGCGGGGATCCGTCACCTTTGAATTTTTGTACCACGGAAAGGCGATCCACAGGCAGATAGAGCCGCGCCCCATCAGCGTATTCCAGGAGCAGGAAGTCGTTTTCCACATCGGCGCCGCCAAGGCGCATACGCCGCAAGCCGCCAAAGCGCCCAACGCCGTAGTCGCGGTGAACCAGCAGATCGCCGGGCTGAAGACCTTCATGGCGATCCAGTCCGCGAAAGGCCGAGACCGCGCGGCGTGAAGTTTCAGTCCGGGGCTGGAGAACGTCTTCCCCCAGCGCCAGACAACTGTCCCACACCATGTCCGCGCCAAGACGGAACGGCGCGACAACGGCGAAGAGACCACGGCCTTCCGCGTCATAGCGCAGGCAGGGCATAAGCCCGTCCTGTTCGGCTAATTTGAGAAATTTCCCGCGCCCCCGCTCAGACGCAAAGACAAGCACGACCTGCCTGCGTGCTGTCATCCAGCGGCGTATTCCGGCAACAAGCTGCTGCCAGGGACGTTCCTGCCCGGCGCTTTCCGGAAAGAGTTCGCGATAGCTGTGATAGGTTCGTTCCGGCAGATCTTCGCCCTTGTTTTCCATGCCCATGATCAGAGGCTCGGCATAGAGTCTCGGTCGCGTTGAAAGGCTAGAGAGCGCGAGGTCGGTTCCGCGCAACGCCAGATGGGCGGGCTGGATTAAACGGCTTTCCTCCGACTGTTCCCGCAGGTGTTCGCGCCATTCCCGTTCGCTTTGCTCCAAGGCTTCGCGCAGTTCATCTTCCCCCGGGAGAAAATACAGGGTATCCTTGGGGAGCCAGGATTCCAGTGTGCTGGCGTCGGGAAAGACAGATCCGGGCAGAAGGCGCATATCCGCCTTTTCCAGGGCGTTTTCCAGTGAAGCGCGGGAAAGTTCGCCGAGGGCGCCTCTCCCTGCCAGTTCTTTCCAGTGGAGGCGGACGCTTTGGATCCAGTTCGCGTCCGTCTTGAGCGGGGTCACGGGCAGAAGGGTCGCTTCATCAAGTCGCCCTGCAGAGCGTTGCGTGGAAAAATCGAAGACCCGTATTTCGTCCACGTTGTCACCGAAAAATTCCAGGCGAAGGGGGCGATCATAGCCGGGCGGGAACACATCGAAAATATCGCCCCGACGGGTCATGTCTCCGGTATGCGCCACCATGGGCGTCCGCTCATAACCCCATTCCGTGAGCTGATCCAGCAGAAGTTCGTGGGAAATTTCCTCGCCCTTGCGCACGGTGAGCGCCAGTCTGTCAAGAATGTTGAGGGGAGGGAAGCGAGGCACAAGGTTGTCTGCCGTGAAGATAATCCCCCTTGCCGCGCCGTAGCGCAGGGAGTAAAGCGCGGCCATGCGTGCGGCCCAGCCTTCCCGGCTCAATGCGCGGGGGGTGAAGGGCGGGAGCGCCACCCATGGCCTTTCCCAAAGCGGAACTTCCGCGGCTTGCGCCGTGGGATGGCCTGCGGAGCATTCCGGGGTGAAAAGCGTGGTCAGTCCTCGCAGAACCGAAAGCGCGTCCCGGTCGCGCGCAACTATGGCCGCGTGCTTGCCGGAGCGCACCGCTTCCACGGCAAGACGGGCAAGCGTTGCCGGGCCGGAGCGGCTGATTTTGAGGGGCGCCCCCTCTTCCATGCGATGGAGGATAGATTTTTTGTCCATAACTTTTGCAGAGTCCGGAACTTGTCTTCCAGGACATTCTTTTATCAGTAACGCCTTACGGTCGCAAGCGCGGAAGAAAGCTTCCCGCCGCAAAACGTTCCCGTGTTGCCAAAAAGGGAAAGAGCTTGACGGGGGAGGGAAAAACCATTCTCATAAAAAGGCGTTCCTCCTCGCGCGGGAGTCGAATGCGAAAGCATTTTTAAGAGGAAGGTCAGCCATGATCACGCAGTGGTCACTCGTCTTCTTTACCGTTCTTTCGCAACTGGCCTCGGGGCTTGCCCTGTTTTCCTGGTGGAAGGATTCCCGGGATCGGGATGTCCATACGGAAGCGGCATGGAAAACAGCCTCACTCTGTGCGCTCATCGCCCTTGCCTCCGGCATGGCGGGAGGTCTGGCGCGCGGCCCCATGTTTACGGCGCAGACGGCCTGCCTCATCCTTGGCGTTTCCGCCTTTGTCGCTCGCCGAAGGCGTGTCTGCGGGATTGTTGCCCTTTCTGCCGGCGTGGTCTGCGTGCTGAGTCAGGCGTTTGCCGCCGTGCCCGGGAGCCTTATAAGCGCTTCCGGAGTCTTCCCTTTTGTTCTCTTCCTTTCCTGCACCGTCGCTCTTGGAGCGTCCTTCTCCCAGCTCTCGCGCCTGGGGGAAGCGGAAGACGCCGCGGCGCCTCGCGGTCGCTTCGCCCTGCCCCTGCGCGTCAGTATGTGGATCATGCTCATACTCACGGCGCTTGCTCCGTGTATCGTGTGGGAAGATCCCTTTATGAAGCGATCCGCCTTTTTTTGGATGCAGACACAGCTCTACTGGATGGGCGTCATCTTCAGCGGCGTGGTTATCGGGCTTTCCCATATGGGGCGCGTCACTCTGAACATACAGGCACTGGTGGCCCTTGTCAGTATTTTTGGTTTGCGCACGGCTTTTTATGCCGATAGCGTACACGGCGCCATTGATTTGAGTACGCTCTATATGCATTGAACGTCGGCATTTTGCGACAGGCACGGACGATGCTGACTATGCTCTTGACAAATTGCCCTGCCTGGGATAGCAGTATTTCACACATTATGATGCGCGTTGCGGAGAGATGTCCGAGTCGGCCGAAGGAGCTCGCCTGCTAAGCGAGTATACGGGCATAAACCTGTATCGAGGGTTCAAATCCCTCTCTCTCCGCCAGAAAAATTTCTAAAGCAGTATTTTTAAGACCATAATTGTCTGAAAATACTGCTTTTTTGTTGTCCCATAAGTCTACAGCCCTCTCTCCGTCTCTGTCGCTTGCTTGTATACCGTTATTTTTAGGTATACTTGGCGGTATCTCTGCCGATGACTCCTCCCAGGGCAGAGAAATATACCGTCAACGAAGGAGAAAAGGGACGTAATATGTTGAAGGATAAAAGACTTCAGGCATTGTTCTGTCAAAGTAATTGAGGAGAGCTTCCAGCAAACCACAAAGAGGCAGACAGTGGTGGCCTTTATTTGTGAGGAGGACGTTATTGGCGTTTTGACTACCGGTATGTGGGCAAGAGGAAAACGCTAGCTCTAGGTGTTTACCCTGACCTATCGCTGACTGATGCACGAACAGCTCACCAGAAAGCTAGGACTTTGCTTGCCAACGGTCAAGACCCGATGGAAGTTCGCAACACTGCCAAAAGTAAGGAAAAGGCTGAGGCACAGGAGAAGGTAACAACCTTTGAGGTTGTAGCACGGGAATGGTTTGAAACAAAAATTGTCAATCGAACAGAGAAATACCGGAAGGAGATGTGGCAGAGGATTGTAAAACACTTTTTGTCTTATATTGGCACCCCTCTATGGTAAAGCTCACGTTCTAGGACTTTACCCAGGCATTGAACCATGTTCGTGGTAAGGTGGACATAGGGAAACGCCTTGCTCAAATTGCAAATCGAATTTGTCGTTATGCCCGTGTAAGGCAGTATTTCCAAACGAATGCTGCCGATGGTCTAACCGAATGCCTGCCCGACAGACCGCCAGTGAAACATAGACCGAGACTCATCGACCTTCATAGCATATCCATATTGTTGAACCCCATTGATGAATATGACGGCCACGTCAGCTCAAAATACGCATTGAAGATTATGGCTCACATTTTTCTACGCTCAAAAGAGCTTCGCTTGGCAGAGTGGAAGGATATCGACCTGGAGAAAGGCATCTGGATCATTCCTGCGGAGCATATGAAGAAAAGAAGAGAGTACATTGTGCCCTTGTCCCGACAAGTAAAGCGTATGCTTACAGAGCTACATGACTGGACAGGTGACGGCAAGTATGTGTTCGCCTCCAGCTGGGCAAAAGGCAAGGTAATCACCGACGCAACTTTTTTACTCGCACTCAGACGGCTTGGGTACAGTCAGGATGAAATGCCCCTGCATGGATTCAGGGGCATTGCTTCAACGCTTCTGAACGAGCTGGGCTACCATAGAGATATCATTGAGGTTCAGCTTGCCCATGTTGACAGAGACAGGGTCAGGTCGACATATAACCAGGCACAGTGGCTTGAAAAACGGAAAGAGATGATGCGGGGCTGGAGCGATTACCTGGATAAATTGCAGGCCGAGGCACCGAATGCGCGACCCTTACTGGCCGTTTCATAATTTTCTATGGTCCTCATAGCAGCCTGTAAAGCACAAAGACTCGCATTTTGGCCTGAGAATTAAGGTTGCCCGGAACCGGAAAAATACAGCCTTATCTTTCAGAAAAAAACGAGTTTTTACAGTTTCTAAAAAATGCTTTTGATTTCAAAAGGTTGAAGCCATATTTCATTAAAAACGTGAAAAATCTTAAAGTAGAGCGTCCTTTTTGGCCTAAACTAAATTTCTTTCCATAACAATCTCTCAGTGTAGCTCGCAGCTATCTTGGTCAAGGCGCGTGTCAGATGGAACACTTCTATTGAGTTCACTCGTTGTGAGAAAGTTCTGGGTATTGTGGAAAGAGGGAGACTTCCCGTATCGCTCGAAGCCTACAATGCCCATACGGGGCGTTATTCAGCCGGAATCAGTGAAGGGGTAAAGAGCGACGTCAGCAATTTGCAGAACCTCAAGCAAGCGCACAGGTGATTTATGACTCAGATGCTGTGTGAAGGTTCCTGAAGGGCATAAGATTAGTTGCTTGCGACTCCAGCCAGATTGAAGCCCGTGTGCTTTCCTGGCTTGCCAATGAAGACTGACTTGTCAAGGCGTTCGCCGAGAAAAAGGATTTCTACTGCCAGATGGCCTCCGGCATTTACCATGAACCCTACGAAACCATTTTGGAATGGACAAAGGGCAAGGCAACACACTCCCCTGATGCGAACCTGACCTTGAAGAAAAAATACAAAACCTACCGGAATGTTGGGAAAACGGCTGTTCTCCAGCTGGGCTACTATGCAGGTGTCGACAGATTTGCCGTCTTTTTGCATCAGCAGGGGTTGATGCTTGTCCCTACGGAGGCAGAATATCTCCGCGAAGCAGCGCGTGTTGTCAATGTGTACCGGGAAAGGAATAGTCGTATCGTTGCCTTTTGGAAAAGATGCGACATGGTTCTCAAATATATGACGTCCGGCACGAAGAAGGCAGCGCCTACCCCCTTTGGTAATGGTACCGCCAAGGGGCCGTTCTTCCTGTGCAACCCTTGTTACGATCTTTTTGGGCGTCCCACCCCAGCGATACTGCTTCCGGACGGCTTTCGCTTGTGTACGCGAATCTGCGCCGGACGCCGCAAGGCTATTTCTATGACGTTATGGATATGGGTAAACTGAACGCCGGAAAGATACACTCTGGGATTTTGTGCAAAACCCTGACCCAGGCCACGGCCTTTGCCATCATCATCCGTCGGCAGGCTTGTGAAATCAATCGGCGCTACCCCGTACGCATCAATATTCACGACAGCCTTGGCGTTGTCGCTCCTGAAGAGGAGGCCGAGGAATGCCGTGCCTACATGGAGCAGTGCATGAGGGTTCTGCCGCCGTGGGCGAAGGGCTTACTTATTGACTGTGAAAGCGAGATTGGGGACGATTTCTGCGTGGCGTAGCATTCCTTCAATAAAACACTATCAGAGGCTGGGCTGCTTCATCAAGTCTCTGATAGTGATGACACTCTGACGTATGCCTACGTCACGACAAAGTGTTTCACCCTTTCAACATAGTCACCCTGAGTTGCACTAGGGCCGGTAGTGTCAAGAATTATGCGCAAATTTGTATAACTAAATATATTAATTCCTTTTTTACATCAATCTCGATTATATGATTACATCCTCGCCTTCTTCAAAAATGTCTATTTTTTTATTAAGCAGTTCACAATAAACCCTAGTGAGATTTTTAAAAGTAGGATCAATTAAGTCATCATTATTATGCTGATAAGGGTTACGAGCCCTAGTTAAATGAGATGTAATTTTGTTGAATTCATTTTTATCCATAGCGAATATATTTTGAAACAATGCATATTCTTTTATATAAAAAGCAAATAATCCCGCTGTAGTCAGTGATTCAATAATTGAGTAGGGTGCGCTTTGGATATATAAATCCTTTTGACTGGCGACCTTATTTTGTAGCTCCTGAGCAACGGTCAAATATCCACCAAGAGACATAGGATGACAGTCAGGTGTTATGTATAACTCCTTAATTTTCTTTTCCCAGTCTTCACCATATTTTTTTTTCAACTTATACTTAAGTAGATTTCTCATTCTGCGTTCAGTCTTGTTCCATAGCGGATAAAAGTCAAATGTACCTTCTTTCATTCTCATATATTCGAGCAGTTTTTTTGAATGAAGAGTAGCTTGCTCATTTTTAATTCCTATGATACCATAATCAAATAATTTCTGAACATCAGATTTTGTATAATCATACGCAGGCCCTATTACAACCTGATATAATTTGTCAAGAAGATGTTGCTCGTCAAGAAGGGACATAAGGTTTTCGTATTCATTATACATAACACCACTGTTTCCGTTGAATAGAATTTCAAAGTTTTTACTTTCATTCGAAGATTCCACATAATGATACATTAAAATATCAAGCCAATATGGTTGAGCGCCAGTAATATCTATAATCTGTTCTTTATTATCATCTGAAATAGTAATTCCATGCGCTTCATTTCGTAAATAATAGTTATCTAATTCTTCTTTGTTGTATCCTTTCACATATATGGGGCTTCCTAATATGTTGGCTAATGTAGATATATCTGCGGAAGATTCTAACTCTGTTATCATTCTTCTTGAAATAAATATAAAAGTAATATTTGTTTCAGGTTGGTATGCTAATTCTCTTAGTATATTAAAGCCTTCACCAAAATTAGAAAAAAGTTTTTTTGAATAATCAAACTCATCAATTACACATATTACCCTTTTATCAAATTTCAAAAGGAGTTTGAAAAAGGCTTGTATATTCTTTACGCATCCGTTTTCAAGAGACGTTTCAATAACTTTATTATATCTCCTCTCTATTTTTACGTCAATATCATCATGATTTTCAAGTACATCATAAACTGCATCCACGATGCCTTTAAAAAAACTTTCAGCGGTTACAAAATTATTCATAGAACAACTGACAATAACAATACCTTTTTCATAGTACTCTTCTGATTTTTTTATTATAGTGTTATATACTAAAGATGATTTACCCATTCGCTGCATTCCCACAACACTCACAGAACCATATGTATCGTAATTGATTGTACGATTACACAGTTCAGATTCTAGGGTTCTTCTATGGATATACAAATCACCTGTTACTATCTTCCCATAACCAGCAAATATGTTTTGCATTCTAATATCCTCCCGTAATTAATCAAAGTAGTAACCGATATGCGACACTCGAAGCTTGCTGAATATGGAATCATCAATTTCGGTTCAAAACAGAGCTTCCTCAATACCTGATGGTTTCGTTTCTTTCAGTTTCTTCTATAGACATATCGGCGAAACGTTAATGATTGTGACTAATATGATTTCCTCAACCATTCATGGAAGAAAGGAATCTTTATGCAACACTTTTGTTCTGCCTTTAAATAATTTATTACTCCTCTTGTTGACAATTTTTCAAGAGCTAGTTTTTGACTTTCATTTATATCTAGCCTATCAACACGTACATTAGAGCCTGGAGTATCCGATGCTTGAACTATTTTTAGCAATACTTCTAACAGGTCTGTTTCATCGACTCTGACTAGGTTATCAAAGAAATCTAGCTTGGCGCTCATTAAAAAATTATCTTTTACTTTTTTGGCAACCGCAGCTGTAATGTAGTTTTGCTTTTGTTCCTCGTTGATGTAATTAACTAATTTACTACAATAAGTCTGAAGATAATAAGGTTGTCCGTTAAACCAATCAACAATCATTTCTTCGGAACCTTCCAAAAATCTGCTTTCTCCGTTCTTCATTAGAATAGGGTTCCTAACCAGGTCTATGGCATCCTTTCTCTTAAGATAAGAAACATAAACCGGATCTGTTACCTGGAACTGATTGGCATATTCCTGAATAAAATCAAGCATGAAATCCTGTCCAATTAAAGCAGATTTGAAAAGATTTTTCTCAATCATTGCTTTCCACTTGTCCATAAAATTCCCATCAATGTCACAATTTGGACTTCTAATATATATGTAGATGTGTGTAAATTCATCTATCATAAGCAAGAGTTCTTTATTTTGTGACTTGCCAATAGATCGGTTTATTCTACCAATAAACCTTTCAAAATCTATAAAATCGGAAATCAGATACTCATCAAAAAAAGCAATAATATCATCATCAAATCCATTGTCTTCCAAATAATCTACAAAAGCTTTCTGTACGCTTTTATAAAAATTTTTTTCACTAGTAATGTCTGCCCCAACAGATAGATTTAGCACAATAAATCTATCTATTAATTTTCGTTTAAGATGATCAAAAATTGATGATTTTCCCGTTCGCTTCTGTCCATATATAATTATACAACGGATACGATCATCACAAATCGCATCAGCTAGTCTTTGAACCAGAATATCTCGCCCAAAAAACATATCATCGTTTACTACAGGTTTGCCTGTAATGTATGGATTTTGAATATTTTCAAAATTCTCTACATTTGTCGAGATTGAGATTTGTTTTTCAATCTTATAAGTTTTGTTTTCATCATCCTCATAAGTTACAACAATTGTTAGAGTAAATGCTTCGCAATCTTCTATTGGTATTCGTAAAAGCTCTGAAATTTCAGCACCACCTTTTAAATTAGCGCTTTTTGCAACCTGGCTACATAGTTCTTCGTTATTCAATCCCAAAACGGTCAGGGAGATATTTCTTGCTGTAGCTTTATTATCTGCATTTGAAATTGTAAGTGTAGACTAACAGATCCATAGTTTGAGGGAACATTGGTAATAGGAACTTCAATTGAAAGTTCTGGCTTATAATCTTCTCCAGTTCGTGAAACAATGGAGTTGATATTATTAATAGTTGTATCGATAATCCGTAACATATAATTTTCAAAAAACAGGGTTGAATTACTATGACATTTTGTACTTAGATCTTTTATCCCATTAATTCCCTGGTTAAGAATTCTTATCCTATTATCAAAATCAGAATACTCTTTATATTCTCGGATCTCTTTATAGAGATTCAAATAATTATTGATATATTCAACATCTAACTTGGTTACCAATAAACTTTTTATTACATCCGTTGCTGCATCTTCAATTTCATGTTCAAAATTTTTATCTAATTGAACCTCGGTGTACCATTTGTTAAAAGTCGTTTCCGCATCTTTATATTTTTTACTAATTGTCACCCAAAGTTGATCATCCAACTGGTTACAAGAAGCAAAGTTCATTACCATAGCAAGAATATTTCTGCAAATTGTTTGGAATTTATATTTTTCAAAAAATTTTTTTAAATGCCTACTTACATTTACAATTCTTATAACATCAAATAAAACAGTATTATCCTGACCAATCAAATCAAACAGTTTCGGTAAAAAAATCATTATTTCGCTATCAAATCTAATTGTTTTACTATACGTCTCGGCAATTGGCTGCTTTAATAAAGAATACATATAGCTACAAATTGATTCATCTTCTATCCGTACCCCTTCTCCAGTCATTTGAGATAAGCTAATAGATGTAAGATAAAAGCTCTTTGCGCAATCAAAGTTTCTGTTTGCAAGAAGAAGGTGCCCCTGATAGAGCATACTGTTTGCAATAAATTCATAGTATTTATCACTTCTATCACTCAGTTCTTTTTCAATACATGCAGCTGTTAGATAGTAATCAGCACGTTCTTTTGGCTTTGCCTTACTGGCAGATATAATTGCTGCCTCAATCTTTCGAAGATCATCTTCTGTAAAATCCTTAGAAATTTTTTTCTCCTCACTTAAGCCTTCATATTTACAATTACTTTCATATTGTCTAATAAAGTTATTGTCAAATCCTAATAAGTTATATACCTCAACAGGATCGTTCTCTCTTTTAACCTCTGTATTTTCCACGTTGTACCCTTTTTCTAGTGCATCTATCTTCTCAAGGAGTATCAAAAGATTGGAATCTATATCCGTATATTTTTTTACAATTTTTCGTGCTGATTCATAATTTTTTGACTTATATAACAAAATACTATTTGCTTTACACAAGCATATAAATTATGCCCTTTAGCTAAAGCGTTCTTGACAGTATCAATTGATAGCTGATATTCCCCTTGCTTAGCATAACATTGAGAAATCCTAAAAAAAATTCCTGCGACCTTAGCTTTGTTAATTTTTTTATCACTATTATCAATAGTTGAGTTTTCTAATTTGATCATATAGAGTTGTTCTAATGAATTTAGACTCATAAGCAGATTATTATAATCTTTACCTTTAGAGTAAAGTGATGCCATTTTTTCAAAATATTTTATCTTTGAATCAAACTCGAGAGTCCTGTTTGAATCAAACTCGAGAGTCCTGTTTGAATCAAACTCGAGAGTCCTGATTGTTTTTTCATACGATTTCAACGTGTTAACTGCGGCTTTTTCGCCATCAACATGCATAATTAATTCAACATAATCCATAATAGCACTAAAATACTTACTCTCTTTTTTATTAATCGAGAGCAAAAAATACGATTTAGCAGATGGTATGTTTTCATATAGATGCCATTCTCTCAATGCTTTCGCATAGAATGATTCGTCTGTAGGAAGTTTAAATTTAGACGCATTACTTTTTACTCTTCCAACATACTGTAGAAGTTCTGAGATATCTTTATTTTCTGGATTTTCTTTGAATCTTTTTTCGACAAGCTTGTATGCTTGCTGAAACTTACCGCTGCGAACAAGCTTTTTAACCTTATCCTTGAGTTTTTCTTCTAGGATTTTAGACATGACATCAGAATTTTGATTTTTACTATTGTAAATTTTTCCCGTAGACGGTATAGGCATATAACTTGGTGTTTTAAATGACGATTTAGCTTTATTGTAAACAGCGGCGAAAGCTTCCTGTCTAGCTTTAGAAAGTCTCTTTACCTCCTCCTGCTTCACTTTAAGCACATCGTTGTACCCGTTCTTCACAAGATATGGAATTGCAAATAAGAAATTATCAAAATTTTGCTCAGTTAACTCTACATTAGAAAAAAATTCAGAACAGTAATATGCCATTACTTCATATCTTCTCTTTTTAAAGCAAACAACGGCATCACTTAATCGAATAACGCTGTTTGTACAAACCTTGTTTAATAATTCCTTATACGTTGATTCTGAACTAATAAGGATAATTGCTAACAACTCATACAAGAAGTCCTCATTATATTTCGTACACAATTCATCTATCCCAAGAATAATAGGCTGAAGACGGCCAAATTTAGGATCAAATTCATTTATTTTTGCACAATACAAAAATTTATCTAAATATACTGCAATTTTTTTGCTTAATTCCCCTGACGTATTCAATTCCTTTGCTTTATCTTTTATCGCTGGGTTCATTTTTAGGAAGTTAATATTGTTCTGCCAAAAATATGTTTCAAATATCAATCCTCTAGATTCAATAGCATTAAAGTCAAAAGTTGTGTTCTGGGAACTATTGGAAATTGTTTCTGTGTTCTGATGTTTCTCCTCTTTTTCAATCGATATTTTATTTAGTTTAATTTTTGATGTAATGTCACTAGAAGCAGGTTGTGAAGTTTTATCTTCTATAAGCTCATAATATCCAATGTTGTCCAATGCAATGATTGCTTCCCTATTATCATCTTTTTTTATTCTTACAGTTGAAATATCAAGTGAGACAATTATTCCTTTCAAGATTTTAGGCCCAATTGCAAGTTCAACACAAGAACCTATTTTAACTTCTTTCAAGAAACTTTCTTTCATCGTCATTGTTTGATTCCTCCAATGTAAAAAGATTTTCTATATTATATGCTTAATTTCTATATTCTTATGCTTTTGTATCTTTGAGCAATAGTCGCATATTGCCGATTGTGCTACTCTTTTGATCCTTCCATACATAAGGAGACCTATGCAAGTGTTTATCAGGTTTTTGCCTTGTTTTCGTTTGTATTGGTTGCATCTTTAGCGAAAAATGCGTTAGGCTCTTATCAGTAAAGAAGTTGCCCTTCAAAGCACGTGGTGTGTAGGGCGTACCGTTGTCTGACATTAAACTTGATGCTCTCCAGCATATCGTCATCGGATAATCTTCCCACCATTTGATTATGTTTTTGTTAATAAAAACATTGATGATTGTAAATTGCAAGAACAAGTTTATTTCCCGCCAGGGCAATCGCATGAAAATTAAGCGAGGGGAAGAGCTTTTAAAAACGGCCTCCAAAAACTCGTTATCTCTGCCAGCCTTTTTCCTGTGCGAGCGCATACATACTTTTATGGAGAAGTATCTAATCGCATTTAACGTTATATGCTTTAGTGTCACAAAATTTATTGCTGCACGTCTCGTTCTCACTCCCGAATCATCGTCTCTTTTACCGGTTTTCAAAAAGGCTTCTTTTGTTCATGTAGCATCCTTTGGGTAGTCAGTGTACTTCAGAATTTCCGGCATCGGCAGAAATTTCTGAAAAGATTTCCTACCTTCATCAAACAAGCGCTCCTTGGTGAAATCAATGGCGGCTGATTTTTCGCAATAAGGTTATTGGTTACCCAGCTCGGCATGATAACTCTCCTTGTATAATGGGTACTCTTCTATAACTTATACCATGAAAAGGCAGGAGAACATAAAAAGAAACGTCTTCTTTCCTCCCATGTGGGCATTACCCATGAAAGATAGAAGACGTCCTGTCTGGTTGCTGGGCATTGTCAGGACTTGCGTTAGGTCATGCATGGTTCGCCATACTCTGTTATCGCTTCCATTTAAGAAGACTATGTCCCCCCGCAGCTTGACTTGTCGGAGCAATCCTTTTCTTTTAAAAGTGTCACAGATGCGGTGTGAACGAGCTTGAGCGTAGTACAACGACAGGGAGGAGATAGATGCTCCACTCCAATTGTCAAACTCTGAGGCAAAATTTGTGCGTAATACACGATATTACTGCGCGTTTAATTCTATTAGATTTGAATTATCGTTCCCTACGACAAAAGTTACTGTGACGGTATAAAAATTTTTAACTTTTTTCACATTGTATTCCAATAGGATAGACACTACCCCTCTTGCTCTCTCTCCGCCAGAAAAAAGAATTTTTGAGTCCTTTTGAGCGTGTAATCGACTGAAAGGACTTATGTTTTTACCTAAGGGTGTTCAGGATGGCTCTGCAATGTGTACTTAATGGGTACCCATCCGAAGGATGTTGTTTTTTTTTGTACCTTTTGGGCAGGGATTTTCAAACAAAGGTACACATCGGGAGTATGGTCATGGCTCGGGTAGAAAATTTGCTCACGGCAAAACAGGTTGAAGTTGCTCTTCGTAAGGATGTTCCCACGCAACTTAATGATGGTGGGGTTCTACTTTCTTAATTCAATTAAGGAAAAAGGCAAAGGAACTCGCAGTGTTCGGAATGCTTCAGGATGAAGCTGATGCGCAATATGACGACATCTTGTGCCTGCGCGAACTTCAAAAGGCGCAAGTTAAAGCTACGATGCGCGAGCTGGGGAAAAAACCATGTATTGAGAACGCTAGGCGTGTTTATGAAGTGAAGAAAGCGAAGCAAATTGCGTTCGCTCCCTTAATCTTCTGTTGAACGATGTTACAGCCGCTGCATACGCACAGCAGTTGGTTGATGAAGGTTATGCGTGTCGTCTTGAATCTGCTGGGATAACGCGGCATACATGACTATACAGATAGAGTATTTGAAATCTACCGGAAAGTTATGCTCTTTATTTTAAGGAATAACTTCTATTATGTAAAAGAAGTTTTAGTTATGAGGGCATTGAAAACACCCCATAATAGAACAGATATTGGCATTGCTATTGACATCCTTCTCAACAATGGAAAACTTATAGAGGGAGATCAACCAATTTCCAAGAGTGCTAGTAGGCCGAGAAGCAGGATTTTGATCAATCCATTCTACGAGTCGGGAGGCAGAGCCTTCTATTTTCTTAACACCATCGAACCCATGCTCTCGCGGTGTGGATCCATTTTTCATGCCTGTCCCCTTCTTGACATTATAATTTACTTATTTATAATTTAGTAAATTATAACAAAGTAATTGAGGTTATGTCATGTTTATTGGCAGAAAAAATGAATTGGCAGAACTGGAAAAACTGTACCACACAGGCAAATTTCAACATCCCGTCATCTATGGGCGTAGGCGCGTTGGGAAGACGGCACTTATTCGTGAATTTATCAAAGATAAGGATGCCATATTCTTCACAGGTATCGAATCCAACGTGCAGCAGAATTTGGAAAACCTGAGTCGGGCGATATTGGCGGCAAGTACACCGGAAGCTCCTACTTCTGCGGTGTTTCAAAATATTCAAGATGCCCTTGAGTATGTCTTTCGTCTGTCTCTTGATAGACACCTTGTTTTCGTCATAGACGAATACCCGTATCTCGCAAAATCGTATCCGGCAGTCTCTTCTATCCTCCAACGTCTTATTGACGAATACAAAGAGCGCTCAACGCTTTTCCTCATTTTGTGCGGCTCATCCATGTCTTTTATGGAAGAGCAAGTGTTTGGTTATCAAAGTCCGCTCTATGGCCGTAGGACAGCACAGATAAAACTCCTTCCTTTTGACTTCTTTGAATCATGCCAGTGTGTCCCTCACTTTTCTGCCATAGATAAGGCTCTTGCTTATGGCATGGTGGGTGGTACACCACCTTATCTGCTTCAACTGGATGATACGGAGACTCTGGAGGATAATCTCAAAAAAAAGCTGCTGAATCCCAATGCTTATCTTTTTGAAGAACCTGGTAATCTGCTGAAGCAGGAAGTACGAGAGGCAGCTTCCTATAACGCTATCATTTCGGCTATTGCCACAGGTTCATCTAGACTTTCTGAAATCGCGAACAAGACTCACCTGGAGAGCAGTGCTTGTACCTCATGCTTGAACAGACTTCTTGCCTTGGGGCTTGTGCGAAAGGAAATGCCATTTGGGGAAGGCAGTACAAAAAAGACTATCTATGCCATAGAAGATCCGTTCTTCCGCTTTTGGTATCGGTTTATTCCAAGTTCTATCTCCATCCTGCAAAACGGTATGACTGATGTGGCTTGTAAGCGAATCCTGACTGCTATGCCTCAGTACATGGGTTCAGTGTTTGAAGAGATTTGTAAGCAATGGCTCTGGAGACAGAACAAGAAGGAAGCTCTTCCCTTTGTGTTTACCTCTATGGGCCGTTGGTGGGGTAATGACCCTAAGCAAAAGTCCGAGGCAGAAATTGACATCGTAGCCTCTGATGAAGAAGACTGTTATCTCTTTGGTGAATGTAAGTGGACAAATGACCCTGTAGACCAAGCCATACTCAAAAAGCATTGTGAACGCTCTCGACTCATACTTTCTGCTAGGCAGTATTACGTTTTGTTTACCAAGTCAGGATTCACCGATGCTTGCCGTGAGACGGCAATGAGCATGGGCAATGTGCAACTGATAGGCTTTGAGGATATGACAAGCTGAATTATCAGCCATGATGGTCAAACTCTTTGACGACGCTTATTAATGCAAGGGTATGATAAAGCCCCTTGTCCTTGCAAAAAAGCATTTTTTTTCTGAGGAAAGGGGAATTTTTTATAAAAAGGTCTATCCCCCCCCCACCCTTTAAAAATTATCAGTTTTTGCTTTTATAGAAAAATCAATCCTCGGATTATTCCACAGATTCTTTTTTTTCGCAGTTTCTCCTGGGAGCGTCAGTCCAAATGGGCAATGGACATTTCCCGAAGCAACAAAATGGTGTCCGCGCAGCTACGCGCTATCCGCAAGACACTCCCCTCTATCATGGCGTTCACGGAACCGCTACCAGTATCCCCTCCGTTGCGGAAGTCGGTACGGATGCCGATAACGGGAATACCCTTGGCATAGGCGAAGCCAATTTCCCATGCTGTGCCATCGTCAACCTGCGTGCCGTCAAGAAGCGCTACAACCACATCACAGGAAAGAAGAGCATCTCGGTCAACTTCCATGATTTTACGGGGAGCGTCTTCACCCCAGAGGGCAACATCTTCCTGGCTGATGAGGTCGCCTGGCCAGATAACGGAAAAGCCTTCTTCTTCAAGTTTGTCTCTGAAGTTTTTATGCCAACTCCGTTCCGCTTCGCTAAAGAGCGAACCCGCCTGGTAGATTTTCATGAGGTCTCCGTTTTCTTCTGATTATGCCCTTTTTTGCAAAGGCAACTTGGGCTTTCCGAATGGAACTCTGGCTTGCGTTTAGTCCTTGAATCGCAAGATTTTCGGCACCAAGGTTTTTATTCTGACCAGCCGTGTTTCCTGAACCTTCCTCTGTCCTGTCGCCCGGGTGAAAAACAGGATTCCACAGGGACGTTTTGCGAGAGAAGGGATACAGTCAAAAACGCCAGCTACCATAAGAAGCAAACGTCCATAGACGGACGTAAGTATACCGCATCCTCTTTGGAACGCAAGAAGGACCAAAATCTTCGCAAGGAAGGCGGATGAGCTATCCAGAGGTTGAAAAAACGGATGCCCTTTTAGTCTTTTTCCGAACTGGAAAAGCAATGATGGTACAAGGCAACGACATGACCGCCGACGAACATCCCAAGGCAGAAACAAGCCCCTGCCACGACCGAAATCAACATCTTACCGGTGTTGTCCATTGTTTACTCCTTTATGCAGTGAAAAGGTGATTTTCCATTATGACTTTCCTGATGATACCTAATAGAAAATTACTCCTTTAGCTTGACTCCACATGAGAGACAAAATTTATCTGTTTTATCAACTTTGTGACCACAGTTAGGACAAGTATGTTCTTCGTTACTTTCATCGACTATCCATGTTGGGGAAGGTTTCCTCAATAATGGAATACCTAACAGAGGGTTATCCATAATCTTTAGTTTTGCTCCACAGTGAGAACATACCGACTTTGTATGCTCAGCATCTTGATAGGTAATATGAGATTCCCATTTTTTGCAAACAGGGCAGAATCTGTTTACCGTTTCATCAATCTCTACTATAGGACCGTACGGAATTTCAGAAATACACCTTGGAGGGCTTACTGATAGTTTTGCTCCACAATGACCGCAGGTAAAAAACTGTGGCAACAGTTCCTTCTCTATGGCAAGATCCTTAAGAACAGACAACTTTTTTCCACACACAGGACATCTTTGACTCCAAAGAGGTACGGCAACAATCATTATGGCAACTCTCCTTTACGACATTAATTATGTCTGGTTATGACAGTTTCTATAAAGTTCTCAGTACAATTCTAACGAACTTGCAGAATTGAGACGCTCTTATTTCTTCTTGAAGTTTGCCTCAATGTTTTTCTTCCAGTTCTTCGAGAGTACTCCATCTGCACGCAGTCCGCAGATGGCAGCCCCAAGGCTACAAAAATTCGTTGCTATCCCTAAAGAATCGTTGCGGAAGTTCGCGGCAAAATTCTTGTCGATACCGAAATGTCCGGCTGTTTCCACGGCGTCGATATTTGCCCCCAGGAACAGGAAGTTCCAACCCTTTTCCTGCTGTTCCTTCACCATGTTTTTGACGGTTTTACTGTCATACTTGTGGCTGGCGTTTTCCAGACCGTCGGTGGTGATGACGAAAAGCGTGTGTTCGGGAATATCTTCCTCCCGAATGTACCTGTGTACCGTCCTGATATGGTGTACGGAGTCGCCGATGGCATCTATGAGTGCCGTACAGCCGCCCACCTGATAATCCTCTTCCGTGAGCGGCGAGATGTCTTCAAGTTTCTTGCGGTCGTGAAGAACCGTACTCTCCTGGTTGAAGAGTACGGTGGAGACGAGTACTTCTCCTTCCTGTTTCCTCTGTTTTTCCAGCATGGCATTGAAACCGCCGATGGTGTCAGATTCCAGGCCAGCCATAGAGCCGCTGCGGTCGAGGATGAAAACGAGTTCGGTAAGGTCTTTCTTCATGGGAGTATCTCCTTGTATGAGGTTGATGTCTCCTTTTACAAAAGAACCGCACCCTTGTTGTCGCCTCTGAAGCGACAATTTTAATTTTTTGGCATAACCTTGCTATGTTTGAAAGACTTCGATAAACGCCCGGGGAGCCTTCGAGCAGACGAAGGATCCCCGGGCATCTTGGTCAAAGATCGGAAAGATGCCTCTTCCGGGATAAGACGTTTGACACCGGCATCAGAAGTATCGCTATGGCAGAGTAATTCTTGAAGCCGGGCTGTGACGTATTCGTGCAGAGCCTTGTTACGGGATGCGGCAGGGGGCTGGAAGAGGGCTTTTGAAGGGAAGACTGAGATGGCGCACAAGGCGTTGTCTCCTCTCAGGGTCAAGGCCAGGCTTCTTAAATTTTTTGTATAATCAAGCGGGCGCGTGCATCGGGAGTTTGCTGGCCTGAAGGACGGGGTTTTTGGAACCCGTTTCGAGAGCCTTCCCATGCGCATACTTTTATTCAGTGGCCCTGAAACGCCGAGAGGGGCGGAGCTTTTCCGGCATCCGTTCTTTATTCTTGCCTGTAACAAAGAGTATCAGCGGCTTTTCAGAATCCTGTTTGCGTGGTAGAGGCAAGACAAGGATGTATGAGCGTATGGAAAAAGGAACTCTGCTCGGGCAGTCGCTGTTGTGCCTTTTGCTTATGGCGACCGTTGTGGCGCTGGAAAGTTTTACCGATATCGATATAGCTGTACAGCGGGCATGGTATTCCCATGATACCGCCTCGTGGTTTATCAGCAAAACCGATCATGAACACTGGCGCTGGCTGTTTTATGGCGGCATGAAGAAAATGGTTTTCATCCTTGGAGGGATGGGCGTTGCCGTTATGCTGTTTGGGTTGTATGCCCGCAAAAGCGCGCCGCTTCGCTCCGGACTTCTTTTTTTCCTTTCGCTTTTGATCACTCCCCTTGTGGCGGGACTGTTTAAACAGCTTACCGACATTTACTGCCCATACGAACTTCAGGAATTCGGGGGGCAGGCTTTCTATCAGCGCGTGCTTGAACTGGCCAGCCCTGCAAACGTAGCTCTGGAAGGCGGTCGATGCTTTCCCGCGGGGCACGCCTCCGGCGGTTTTGCCCTGACCATGATCTTTTTTTGCGTGCCCCGAAAACTGCGTTGGCCTGCGCTGTTCATGGCGCTGTCGCTAGGTTGGATTATGGGGCTTTACCAAATGTTCCGCGGCCATCACTTTCTTTCCCATACCCTCATGTCCATGCTCCTGGCCTGGCAGATCAACCTCGTCCTTTTGTACGTTGAACCCTCAATCCTTACCCTTGTCCAGAAGCTCAGGGAGCGTGCCTGAACCTTGTTTTTTCTTGAGAACAAAGACGGCACTCTTCGGAACGGAACTTTGAGCGAATAACTTTTACAAGGACTTTGGAGTATCCATAATGACATGGACGGAAATGAGTCCGGGGCGCCAGGAGTCAGAGTCTCGTGCGCGGGGCGTAAAAATCTGTCTCAGAAGATGATAGTGAAAACGTGAACGCCCTCTCTTGCGGGGAGAGAGCCGCCTTCGAGAGGATTACCACAGAAAAATATCAATAATTTCAAATAATTGACTTTAGAATTTTATTTTCCGGGGCGGCACTTTCCCTGCGGGCGCCCGCTTGACAAATCTTTTGTTTCAGACCTAACTTTCTCCCTGTGTCCTCGTAGCTCAGCTGGATAGAGCGACAGCCTCCGGAGCTGTAGGCCGCGCGTTCGAATCGCGCCGGGGACACCACAATATCCATCGCCCAAAAAGACTACTGAATATCCATCAGGTCAGACAGACCAATAAAGCACATAGTATGAGAGAAGCACTTTTATGATGATTTTCTGAAAAACTTTGTTTTCGCTTTCAGATGTCAGATGGTTGAAGTGTGAATTTCCTTGAAAACGTGAAGGACTCCTGGGGTAGTGTCTCTTGACAATTTTTTTAGTAATCGCTAAATATTTGTTGCACAGGAGTCTGCCCATGCTTTTCACAGAACCGGCCATGCGACCGCCGCAGGAAGCCCAATCCCTGCTTTTGCGCGCCACTCAGGGATGCACCTATAACAGGTGTCATTTCTGCTATGTCTCCCGGGATTATCCCTTTATGGCGGTAAAACCCGAACAGCTGGAAAAGGAAGTTGCGGCTTGTTGCGAGCGCTTTCCCAAAAACACGCCCATCTACCTCACAGGCTCCAATCCATTTGCACTGCCTGCGAAAGAACTGCGCGACTATTTATGCGTTCTTCGGCGTCATGTTCCCCGTTTTCATCGCGTCAGCATGCAGAGCCGCATCGCCGACATTGCCGGAAAGACTGAAGAAGAACTGCGCGAGCTTCAGGAGCTTGGCCTGCGGCATCTCTACATCGGCGCGGAGAATGGCAACGACAGTGTGCTGAAGTTCATGAACAAGGGGCAGGACGCCTCCGAAATCGTGGAACAGTTGCTTCGCCTGGACGCGGCGGGCATCACCTATACCGTATTCTACATTCTCGGCATGGGCGGCAAGGGCATGGGCAAGGCCTGCGGCGAGGCCACGGCGCGGATGTTCAACAAAGTTCATCCGCGGCTCATCACCACCACGGGCATGACGATCTTCCCGCGCACACCTCTGGCGGACATGGCGGGGCGCGGCGAATTTGTCGAAGCCCCGGAACGGGAGAAGATTGAAGAACTGCAGGTTTTCCTCAAAACGCTGACCGCGGATGCGTTCTACGACGGCATCCACTACCTCAACCCGCTCAATTACCGCTTTTCCAACAGGGATGCGGAGGCCAAGAGGCGCGTTCTGGATGACATCGCCGACACGCTTGCTTCCTGCACGGATGAAGAGCTGGAAATCATGGTCAGCCGCCAGCTCAAGCGCTCGCTGTAATTGCGGCGGAACGAAACACTCCGAAAACGCCATCACCAAAGAAGGAGAACAACGATGAGCAAAAAAATTCTCATTCTGAACGGAAGCCCGCGCATGAAGGGCAATACGGCCATGCTTTGCGATGCCTTTACCAGGGGCGCGGAGAGCGCAGGGCATATTGTGACGCGCTTTGACCTGCAAAAAATGGACATCCACGGTTGCCTGGGGTGTACAAAGGGCGGCAAGGATCCGGCCAGCCCCTGCGTACAGAAGGACGATATGCTGAAGATATACCCTGCCTACAAAGAGGCGGACATCGTGGTTCTGGCCTCCCCCATGTATTACTGGAGCATTTCCGGGCAGTTGAAAATGGCCTTCGACAGGCTCTTTGCCGTTGCCGAGTGCAATCCAAACTACGCCAACCCAAAGAAGGACTGCGTCCTCATCATGGCCGCCGAAGGTAACAGCGCGGAAAACTGGAAGCCCGTACTCGACTACTACCACGCCCTGCTCGGTTTCCTCGAATGGAAGGATCTCGGTCAGGTACTGGCTGGCGGAGTGCTGGATGCCGGGGCCGTGGCCAGGCAAGTCGGCGCGCTGGACAAAGCCTTCGCGTTCGGCGCATCGCTGTAGGCGGGATGTGCCATGCACGATACGCAAAACGATGCCCCCAAAGACAAAAAACTCACCAGACGCGGGCTTTTCCTGGGCGCCGGCGCAACTGCGCTGCTCTCGGCGGCGGGCTGTTCCCTTTACAAGCACTTTTCGTCCACAGCCTCCGTCAAGGTGGAATCTTTCACCACGCCCGCATCAGGACAAAAGAAGAGTATCCTTGTCATCACCGGCAGCGGGCGGGCCAACGGCAACAGCGACCTGCTGGCCGACGCCTTCGTCAGGGGGGCGAAAGAGGCCGGGCACAGCGTGGATTTGTTCGCAAGCGCTCACTCTCCCATGCTTGCCTGTATGCACTGCGAACAGTGCTGGACTACGGGAAGGCCCTGCGTCATGGAAGACAATTTTGAAAAGTTTTGGCCGCTCCTGGAAAAGGCGGAAATGCTTGTTTTCTGCAGTCCGCTCTACTGGTACAACTTCAGCGGCCACATCAAGTGCGTCATGGACAGGCTCTATCCGTATTCCAAAAAGGAAAAGCTTCGCGACCTGCCCGTGAAGGAGGCCATGCTACTCATGTGCGGCGAAAGTCATTTCCTGCGCTCCTTCACCGGGCCAGCGGAAGCCTATCGGCAGATGCTGGGACTTAAGGGTTGGAAAGATCGCGGGCGGCTTTTTGTCACCGGCGTCCACGAAATGGGCGCCATGGCCGGGCACAAGGCCCTGAGCATTGCCGAGGCGATGGGCCGGAACGCCTGACCCTCCCCTTATACGTTATCCGGCCAGATTTCTGGCCCGCGGAGAAAACATGAAAAAAATTGCCCTGATTCAAGCCGCGAAAGTCTCTTCGCCCAATCCGCTCTCTCTTATCTGCTCCAGAACTCCTTCCGGGGATACCAACCTTGCCACTGTTTCCTGGTGGACCTATTTGAGCCTGGATCCGGAAAGCATCGGCTTCGCCATGATGAAAACTTCCTACACGGGTGAAAGAGTGCGGGCTGAAAAGCACGTTGTTTTGACACTGCCGGGTGAAGCTCTTGCCACACAGGTATTACAGTGCGGCAGTTCCACGGGAAGGGTGAAGAGCAAGGCGAAGGAGTTCGCCATAGAACTCAAGAGCCTGCCCGGCTGCGACATCCAGATCCCCGTACACAGCGCCGTTGCCATAGAAGCCAGGTTACGCGACTTTGTGGACGTGGGCGACCACTACTTCTACATCTGCGACGTGAAGAACGTTTACTGCGACGAAGCGGAAAAACCTGTTTTCGCCTGGAACGGTTATTCCAAAATTGCTCCCGCCGCGCCCGAAAAGTCTCAATAGACAACTAAGCTACCTTTTCCCTCTCCTTCTCTGCCAAAGCGGCCCCGCGGCATGTCGCCTCCTCTTGTCCGCGGGGCCGCTTCCCCGTTAAAAAGCGCCCGCCCCTTGAAGAGCATTGAGGAACCAACCTGCAAGGGTAAAGATCACCCACAGATAGCCGATAAAGAGTGCCTGGAGTTTGTTTGTCATCACCTGCCGCAACATGACAATCTCGGGAATGCTGGCACTAACGGCGCTTAGGCAGAACGCCAAGGTGGTTTCCGCGGGCAAACCCTTGCTCAACAGTCCTTCCATGACAGGCACGATACCGGTGACGCTTGAATAGAGGGGAATACCCACGACGACCGCCGCGGGTATGCTCACTGCCCCGCACCCAAGTTCTCTGCAAACCAGTTTGCAGGCACAAGGCCGTGTACAGACGCACCGATGGCTACGCCCGCAACAATCCCTTTCCACACCCGCTTGAAAATGGACGCCATTTTTCCACGGGCGAAGCAATGTCGCTGAAATGTCGAAAGCCGTGAATGTCATCGAGAAGGCGTCAACGGTATAAGCGGTGTTTTCATGGCGTAGCACACCAGGGGCTGGAGCCATCTTCCGGCGGCGATGGCATCCATGAGGCAAACGCCGAGTATCCCCGCGGCGATACCTGTCCCCACATAAATCACGGTAAATTTCCACCCCAAAAGCCCCCACAGGAGTACTACGGCGACTTCATTGATGATGGGCGAGGTGATGAGAAAGCTCATGGTTATGCCCGCCGACGTGAAGCCGAGAAAAAGCGGCACGCTGGAACAGGAACAGAAAGGTGTCACTGCGCCAAGCACATAGCCAAAGCCTCTTTTCTTGCTCGCCAAAAACGTGCGCACCCGTTCAGGATTCACTCCTGCGCGCATCCACGCGATGACATAGATAAGCGCCACGAGCAGGAGCAGGATTTTCACCGCGGAGGCCGAAATGGTCACGCCGACGCTGTGGTGCATTTCTTCCCCACGGGCCAGGGCAATGTCATCGGCAATCCCATCGTGCCGGTCATCAAAATCTCGGCCAACCCCCGCACTGTGCGTACCATGAGCGAACATATCGATGTGAACGTGAATCCGATCATGCGCCGCGAGATGGATCTTGATCAGGCTGGAGACCTGCTGCTGGAAATGATGAATCGTACCGCCAACGGGCGCTTCACCTGCGCGGAAGCCCTTGGGCACCGTGTGATCGTCATGACCAAGCTCTACCGTAGCGCATAATCCCTTCCCCGCATTTTTCCCCATTCCATGAAAAGCGGCGGAACTCTGCATGGCAGAATTTCCGCCGCTTTCGAGAAGGTTTTTGCGCCGAACGACGTCTGAGATGAAAAGGCAGTAGTTCTTTAAAAAAAAGATTTTGATGCGGCGCAGAATAAATCTTGTAGAAAAAAGGAAGAACTTTTAAACTTTATTACTGAAGTTGTTGCTCTTATTGTGCGAATTAAAACGCTAGTTCACAGCAAACTCATCAGTTCTGCAAAGAAAGTTCTGTTTGCAGACAGTATGGACACCGCCCCTGGAAACATTGAGGGGTAAAGGCTTGTAAAATGACAGGGAACTGAATTCTGCGAAAAGGAAAGAGCGTTCAGAGCTGGTGGAGGATGTCATCCGGAAAGTATTCTTGCATGGATCCGGGAGCTATGTTCTTTCCTTTATGCAATTCTGTGCGTTGTTCCCTCCTGCTCCGCGCCGGGCAGAAGCAGCTCTACGGCAAAACCGCCTTCCGGAAGATTACGGCAGTTTATGGCGCCGCCCATGAGTTGTATGCTGTTTTTAACAATGGTCAGCCCCAGACCGGTTCCAGACGTTCCCAAAGACGAACTGCCTCTGTAGAAAGGCTCCATCAGGTGTTCCAGTTCCGATTCCTGCACTCCTGGCCCGTGATCCAGGATTGCAATGAAGGCGGAACCGTTTAAAATTTTGCATTGCAGGGTGACAGGACCCTTCTGACCCGCATAAACTACGGCATTGCGGATGAGGTTGCTTATGCTTCGACACAGGCATTCGAGATCGGCAAAGAGGATTATGTCACCTTCCATATCAAGGCGTACATCGGCATCGACGCCATATTTGTCTATGAGCCGTTGGAGGAGGGGACGGAGCTGGAGCCTTTTTCTGTTGGTCTCGGCAGGCTGTGTTTCCGCATGCAGGTAAAAAATTACATCTTCGACAAGATTTTCTACATCGTCCACATCGGCGGTGATATCGTTGATGCGTTTCTGGAGATCCGGTGCGGTACGGGAACTGAGGATCGCCAGACCAAGTTTGATGCGCGTGATAGGCGAACCCAGTTCATGGGCAATATGTCTGAGAAAAGTCTGATGGGCGGAAAAGGTACGGCTTACCTGCCTGGCCATGATGCTGATAGCCGCGGCAAGACGCCCAATTTCATCCTTTCTGTTGTTCTGGCCAAGGCCCATGTCCATGGAGCTGTAGTCCCCCCTGGCGATCCGTTCGGCGATTTCCGTCATGGCGTGTAACGGTCGTGTAATATGCATAATAAAAGGCGCCCACCAGAAAAACGAAAACAGCAGTATAAACAGCAGAGTTACCGCAAAAGGCATGAGATTAAAAAAATATCCATATCCTGTTATGGAGGGCGAGGCCGCGATCAAAAGCATACTGTGGGGAAGTTCATCTTCACCTATGGTAAAGAGTGATCGTGCATACCAAAAGCGTTGCGAGGATCGGTCGTACAGGAAAACGACTTTGAGTTCCGGGGCCAGTCCGGTCTGGATGTCAGACATTGAGGAGCGCAAAGAATACACTCCCGGTAGCTCCATGCAGATGTCATAAGGCGTCTTTGGAATATTCCGCGCCGCGTCAAGGACGTTCTGGGGCACATTGCTTCTTCGAATAAAAAGCTGATGCCCGGGGTCCACGAGATAAAACGAAAGTTCATCGTTGCTGTACCGCTCCAGAATGTCTCCCCATTCCCGACGCGAGCATCCCTGCATCTGTGAAGCTATTTCCCGAAAGCAGACATGAATGCGGTCGCTGAACCAGGAAGCCGGGTAGAGTTTGTCTGAAGGGGCAACCATCACCACGAAGGCAAACAATAGAGGGATGAGGATAATGATGAGAAGATTCAGAGAACTCCATACAAAAAATTTTTGAAAAAGACTTGTGCGCATAAGCGTTGGCCGTGCTTTTCAGATTACTCGCATTCTGCAGGATTGGCAGACTGCTTGAGCAGGATGTATCCAGTACCGCGTATGGTCTTAATGTAGCGGGGGCAGGTGGGAGAATCTTCTAATTTACGGCGTATTCCCGCGATATGCATATCAATGCTTCTGTCATAGGCGTTCGTGTCTCTGCCGGCAGCGTGTTCCATGAGCTGTTCGCGCGTGAATACCCGTCCAGGATGTCGCATCATCGCAGCAAGAATGCGAAATTCAAATGAGGTCAGATTCAGAGGACGCCCGTCTAAAAAGCCTTCCATACTGTCAAGGTTGACGGACAAACCGCGCAACGTGAGAATCTCCGGATGATCGCCATGCTGACGGCGGAAGATAACTCGCAGACGAGCCAGCAATTCGCGGGGATAGAAAGGCTTTGATACATAGTCGTCCGCTCCCATTTCCAGACCTACCACGCGATCCCCCTCTTCTTTTTGCGCGGAAAGGATGAGTACCGGGACGGTATGGAGCTGGCGGATCCGAGTGAGTACTTCAAGTCCATGTACATCGGGGAGCATGAGGTCGAGAATGACAAGATCATAAGGTATATGCTGAAGCGCTTCAAGGCCGGCTTTTCCAGTATTTGCCGTATCAAGATGCATACCCTGCGCCCCAAGATATTCCTGCATGAGAGCGCATAGTTTTACATCATCATCGATCAGCAGGATTTTCGACTCCATTGCGTTCATTCAAATAGCTCCAGACTGTACTCTTTTCTTTGCTAAATACCTTTCTTACCTAAGAATATCAAATAATTCCACACAAATTTTGGAAAACTGACATTTCTTTACACTGGCATGATAAAATAACAACAAAATAATTTTTAGATGCGGATAACGAAAAATATTTCTGGAGGTGTTTTTCATGTTTCGAAGATTTTTTCTCCCCATTCGCCTGCAAAGGTTCCTGGGAATTCTGTCTGTGCTTTTTTGCTGCCTGAGCTTAACCGCCCATGCGGAAGAGCAGCTCGTCATCAACCCAAACGCGGCCAGCGTGGAAGCCCTGAAAGCCCTTCCGAACGTAGACAACAAACTGGCCATGGCCATCGTTCAATACAGAGAAATGATGGGTGATATCCAAACCGTGGACGAGCTTAAAGAAATTGATGGCATGACCCCGGAAATTTTCGACGCGATCAAGCCTCATCTTTCCGTAGAGTCCGCATCCACTGATTGCGGATGTTAACAGGGGGGCCATCATCCAACAAAGAGCATGATTTTGGCGTCAGAGGCAATGGTCTTATTTCTAACAGAGTGAGGTTTTCAATGCAAAGAAGCTTCTTCCTTTCTGTTCTGGCAGGTACGGTGCTGGCACTGGGGATGGCCGCGGCGCCGGCGATCTCCCATGCATCGCCCGAGGTAACTCTTACAGTTCTGGATCCTCGCGCTCAGCGCTGGGCGCCGGAGGCGCGTCCCATCCAACCCCGGCTGAAAACACTGGCGGGCAAAAAAATTGCCATTGTCAACAATACTAAACCTGGAGCGTCCTATATACGCCCGCATATCATTGAGGTGTTGAAAGAAAAATATCCTGACATCGAATTTAAAGAATTTGTCATCTCTTACAACGCCTATCCCAAAAAAACGGAAGATCTGAAAGCCGTGTCCATTTGGGCCGACGCTGTGGTCGGCATGCTCGGCGACTGAGGTTCCTGCACCTCCAAAGCCACGCGTGACGTGGCTGCTCTTGAAAGTCTCGGCAAACCCGGTGTCATGCTGGACACCATTTCCTTTGTTTCCGACTCTCACGCCTCCGCCATGGCGGTTGGCCTGCCCGATCTTCCTGTTGTGGCGCTTTCCAGCCCAACGGCTGCAGGCAAATCTGAAGAAGATCTGCGAAGGATGGCGCTGGAAGTTCGCGATCCTCTCATCAACGCGCTCACAAAAATGCCTGAATCGCCCATTGCCAATAAAGTGGAAAAGCGCGAACCCGCGCGCGCCGAAGAACTTGTCTTTAAGGGTACGTCTTACGATGAAGCCGTGGACAATATGGAGAAGTTTTTCCTGGCCAATCGTATGAGTGATGGCAATACTCTGGTTCCGCCCACCAGAGAGCGGGTAGAGGCCATGATCAAGGCGTCCGGTTTGCCTGCGGATCGTCAGCTCGGCATCATGGATCCCAGAAAGGGAATGGCCACGGTGGAACGCCTGGCCATCAGTGCTGTCATGGCCGGCTGCCGCCCTGCCTACATGCCTGTTCTTGTAGCTATAGCAGAGGCCTTCTGCGATCCCGATTTTGATATGCACGGCGTTATGGTCACTACGGGGCTTAACGCTCCCCTGATAGTCGTCAGCGGGCCTATCGTAGACGAACTTAATTTTAACTTCTCTTATTCCACCATGGGTCCGGGATGGAAGGCCAACAGTTCCATCGGCAGGGCCGCCCGCCTGTTCATGATCAATATCGCGCAAGCCTGGCCAGGACTTAACGATATGAAAGACGTGGGCAATCCCGCCAAGTTTGGCGTGGTCATAGCTGAAAATGAACGTCAAACGCCCAAGGGCTGGGGCACATGGCGCGAAAGACTGGGCTTCTCCAAAGAAGACAGTATCATCAGCGTATATGCCTCACAGTCCTACCGTCAGGTTCATGATTCCCAGAAATACCTGGTACCGACAAAACCGTATAAAAATATTGTAGATCCGCTGATATCTAAAGTACTCAGCAATAGTTTGAACAGTACGGTGGAGCAGTGGGGAGAGGATGTCATCATCGACTTCAGCCCTGTGATGGCTAGCAATCTGGCCAAGATGGGCTATACCCCGGAGAAAATCCAAAAGGAAGTGTGGGAGCTGGCCCGCATACCAAGGCATGAGTTCGGACCTCGGCCCCTTGGTTCCATGGGTATGGCCAGCGGTGTGCCACAATGGATCGATGAGGCCTCTGACGACACCATGATTCCCGTGGTACCTTCTCCGGAGGATATCCGTATCTTGGTAGCCGGCGGTACAGGGGGCGGCGCAAGTATGGTCATTGACCGTTGGGGATTTGGCAATTCCAAGATCGTCTCCAAGAAGATCGCGCGGCCTGCCATGTGGGAGGAACTGGTCAAGGAACTTGATGGCTGGAAGACGCCTATTATCATCAAAGAAATAAAGTAAGGCACACACGCAAGAACGAGAGAAAACAAGCCCCCGCTTCTGATACAGAGTGGGGGCTTCCTCTTCTTAAAAGCCAAAGTCACTAAGGAGCTTTGACGGTTAAGGGTGCCTTGGCATCGGCCTACTTTCCCACGTAAGGGTGCGCGGTATCATGGGCGATGAAGCGCTTAACTGCCGAGTTCGGAAGGGGATAGGGTGTACACGCTTCTCTATGGACGCCAAGGAACTATATAATTGATCTTATAAATTCATTCCTAACGCGATACTCTCAAAAAGATTTAGGCTTCGATTCCAAAAGAGAAACGACAGTATCGAGCGCCCGGGTGAGTTCTTCTCTGTTCTCTATCCCGCCCAGAGCCAAGCGTACCCCATGCGCTTGCGTACTGTGGCCGATCATAAAATGTTCACCCTCGGCCACCAGTAGACCCCGTTGTCGGGCAGCATCGGCAAAGCTTATACCAGTCCACGGCTCGGGCAGTACTAGCCAACAAAAGAAACCGGTACGCCGGGAAACAAGAGTCCAGCCATCCAGGAATTCTCTCGCAAGGTGATTTCTGGCTACAGCTTCAGTACGTTTGGCTTCCAAAACTCTGTCGACCGTTCCGTCCAATATCCACTGTGACGCAAGTTCCGCCATGAGCGGGGGAACCATGGAAATGGTATAGGAAATGGTCCGTTCCAGCTCATCGCGGTATTGCTGGGGAGGGCAGAGGTAAGCCACACGTAGCCCTCCACCCAGGATTTCACTGGTGGCCGCAATGAAACAAGTGCGTTCAGGTGCCAGTGTGGAGAAGGTGGGCAGCGTGTGCCCCATGTCCACAGCCAACGCGAAGACATCATCTTCGATAATGAGTACATCGTGCCTGCGACATACCTCCACCAAATCTCGCCTTCGTGTTTCAGGGATGCGCGTGAGTGTGGGATTGCGGCAGGATGGCATGAGGTAGATTGCGCGGATGCCCCCATTGCGGCAAAGCTGTTCGAGCGCATCGGGAAGCATACCGCTTGCGTCTGTACGTACGGATATAAGGTTCAAGCGTAGCCTCCAGGCGAGCTGTCGCAACAAGGGATAGCTCAGACTCTCAGCGGCTATGCGATCTCCCGGGGAACAGAGCGACATGAGTATAGTCATGAGGGCATGTTGCGACCCCGCGCAAATGAGCACATCCTCTTGGGACACGGCAACCCCGTAGCGATCTGCCCAAAGCGCTCCAATCTCGCGATGTTTTTCCATGCCGCCTGGTCGTTGATAACCCTGCAGTGTCGCCAATTTTTCCGAGGTGTGTGTCGAGAGTAGCTGAACAAGACCGGCGTGTAGTGAAGGGTTTAGGTATTCGAAAGGTGCAATAAAGCCCAGATTCCAACGTATGTTAGGAAAAGGCGTACCATTCGGATTCGCGGTTTCCGGAGGACAGGCAAAGGGCCCCTTGCCAGGATCATCGACAGGCGAGGGGGTGGGAGGGAGGATGTCCACGTCTGGGCGCTTGGCACAGACGAAGGTTCCGCGTCCGGTGATACCTGTGATCAACCTGCGTTGCGCGGCTTCACTGTAACCATGCGTGACCGTACTCACGGTGAGTCCAAGGGCTGAGGCCAGGGCACGTTGCGTGGGCAAGGCTTCTCCTGGCAGGAACAGGCCTTGTGTGATGCCCGCTTCCAGCGCTGCCGTAACCTTTTGATAGCGACTGGGCATATCGGCTTCCCTGTACAAGCGAAGCAAGGTCTGCAAATCCACCATTGTCCTGGTATCCTTTTTCAATGTCAGCATGACAAAAAATATTGTCATTGCTTTGCATCATTTTCTGGATTTTTTCAAGCTGAGCATCTAGTTTTTTAGCTGGAAACCGCGCTCGTTTCCTCAGCGCGTATGGTTGGAAACTGGTACAAAATGCTCTAAGAGCGTTGTCGCGCAACGTCCGGAGCTTGATGAGTTCTTTCAGGAACAAAGGCGCAAACGTCTACTCGCGGGCGCCGATCGTTTTCCAAAGGTTTTTGCAACGTACTCAAAAACACACAAACAGCTGAGTCCTATGTTCTACCGTTGGTCGATATGGCGTAAGCCTTGCGGTTTTCTTTAATATTGGAGGTAGAAAGATGGAGAAGGGTACTTTTCGTGTGAAAAGCGGTCTGGCCGAGATGCTGAAGGGGGGCGTCATCATGGATGTAACCACCCCCGAGCAGGCCGTTATCGCTCAGGATGCTGGGGCCTGTGCCGTCATGGCACTGGAACGCGTGCCCGCTGATATTCGTAAAGCCGGAGGCGTGGCGCGTATGGCCGACCCCGCTATTGTGAAGCGTATCATGGACGCTGTAAGTATACCCGTTATGGCCAAGGTGCGCATCGGCCACATAGCCGAGGCTCGTATCCTCGAATATCTGGGCGTGGACTACATTGATGAAAGCGAGGTACTTACACCTGCCGACAGTTGTTTTCACCTGGACAAACATGATTTTCGTGTGCCATTTGTCTGCGGTGCGCGGGATCTTGGCGAAGCTTTGCGCCGTATAAGCGAGGGTGCGGCCATGATCCGAACCAAGGGCGAACCCGGCACCGGCAATGTTGTCGAGGCAGTGCGGCATATCCGCAAAGTCATGGGGCAGTTGCGCCATCTTTGTTCCTTACGCGAGGAAGAAGTCCCCGGCTATGCCAAAGAACTTGGAGCGCCCCTTGATTTGGTGTTTGAGGCGCGTAAAAATGGAAAACTTCCTGTGGTGAACTTTGCGGCGGGCGGAATCTCCACCCCTGCCGATGCCGCTCTTGTGATGCAACTCGGCTGTGATGGCGTATTCGTGGGATCCGGCATTTTTAAGTCTTCCAATCCCGCAAAGTTTGCCAAAGCCATTGTGACCGCCACAACAAACTATGCCGATCCGGAGATTCTGGCCCAGGTCTCCGAAGGTTTAGGCGAAGCTATGCCTGGTCTAGAGATAAGTTCCCTATCTCCCGAACAGCGTATGCAGGAGCGTGGCTGGTGAACCGCCTCCATATCGGCGTGCTGGCGCTACAAGGCGCCTTCCGCGAACACAGACAGGCGTTGGAGCGTTGCGGTGCAAAGGTCACAGAGATACGTCGCCCTCTTGATAGCGCAGATGCTGTTTATAAGGGCCTGGATCGTTTCGATGGCATCGTTCTTCCCGGTGGGGAGAGTACCACGATGGGCATCTTGCTTGAGCGGGAAGGTCTTCTGGATGCGCTTGTCGCCTGTGGTAGGGCAGGTATGCCCCTGTACGGAAGCTGTGCCGGACTCATTCTTCTCTGCAAAGAGATCGAAGGAGCGGACGGAAAGCTTGTGGAACAGCCTCGCCTTGGTTTGTTGGGCGCCCGCGTGCGTCGAAATGCCTTCGGTCGCCAGGTGGACAGCTTTGAGACTTCTCTTGAGGTGGCATCCATCGCCGTAGATTTGCGGGCCGTTTTCATCCGTGCGCCAATTATTGTACACACAGAGCCTGGCGTGGAAATACTCACCACGGTGGAGAGAGAGGGAAGAATTTTTCCCGTAGCCGTTAGGCAGGGGCGCCTTCTGGCATCGTCGTTTCATCCAGAGCTTACGCCCGATCTTCGGTTTCACCAGGCTTTTCTCGAAACTTGCCGCACCTGGCGATAAAAACAGGATGCTTGAAGAAGGGGTAGTGTCAAGAAGTATGCGGAAAGGAGAGTGTCACCTTATCAATGATAAAAGTTCTTCTATGCTCCCATTTACAC